>DASYPT010000055.1:0-5195 GCA_036006355.1 Pyrinomonadaceae bacterium
AACATATCCTCGCTGTCGTGGCTCTCCTTAATCCGCGTTTCACATTCCACAAGGAGAGTTAGATGAATAAATCAAAGATTCTCACTTTTGCTCTTGCTGTGCTTGTTTTCTTGGCGCTAGGCCCATTGCCAGAGCAAAGCCGCTCCGTTAACGCCAAAGGGAATTTGTCATTTCCTGCTGCTGAACATACCACCTCAGCGATGCCGATAAACGTACCCGACCAGAACAAGTTTGCGGGTCGATGGACGTCGCGACTGACGCTTTCTTCTGGTCAGGTGATTGATGATGGGTTGCTCGATATTTCCGACACTGCCGAAGCCAATGAAGTTGCGGTAGTCCACTCTGTTCGCGGTGGTCCGGTTACTGGCCACACCATGGCTTATCCAGATCGAATTGAGATCCAGATTTCACTTGGTGACGGTCGTGTTGCTCACTACAACGGAGTTTTGGTGTCGGTCAACAGAATCGAAGGACGATTTTTCGTCACGGGAAGCCCAGAAAGCCATCACAGTCGCAGCCACTTGATTGTAGGCGAGGAAACCTGGGCAGCTACCGCAACGTGACTGACCTCATGGTTAAGAACGGCACTCAGCGCAGTTTCGTAGTGTAGGCCGAATCCATCTCATGCGTTAAATTCAGCGTGATATGCGATGAACTCGTCTGAATGTTCATCGAGACGGAGACGTGTCTTGTCCGCTCCCTGATCCAAAGTGCGGACGGTTTAACGCTTTGGACAATTTGACTTACCCAAACCTCACTCAATTCTCGGCAGATTCTCGATTCCAATCCAATTAATGTTCGTAGCAAATGAAGATGTCCGGTTTTCTTAGCACATGAAATGTCCGGTTTTGGTTTTACCATTCGTAAAATATCTATCCAGTAGTAGGGGCTGTGGGAATGTGGGAAAGTCAGGCTGCTTTTCCGCGTGACTTTTCCAGGCCGCTGCGGGAAGCGAGTGCTTTTGTCGCTTTCCGTGGCGGCGTCATTTCCAAAGCCGGTCTTTTCTTTGCTGTCAGCGTTTGTCCGTCGGCTGCGTAACGACCGATCAAATGTGGACCAAAGGTGATGGAAACAGTCTCATCCAAATGTTGATGAATGGTGACCCGGCAGCCGGCCAAAGTGGCCCGCAATTTACTGCGTTCCAGTTGCCACACTTTGTTCGCAAAACTCACCGTGTTATCACGCGCCACCACCCGCTCATGCTGCAGCGAGAAGACCAGGTCCAGATCTCTGCGTTTCAACGGCACAAAGGCCGTCCCCTGATCACTGGCAGCAACCCCGAAGCGCTGCGTGAACTCACGACAGTACTCTTTCTGCAAAAACTGATTGGCGCTCTCAATGGTGGTCAGGCCGCGCACTCGCAACTCTTGGGGCAGGCGGCCCTGCCAGGTGCCAAAGCCCCGCTCACTGCGCCCACGAGCTTGCGGCGAATAGGCGGGAATCAACTGCACTCCTAAATCTCGCAACGCCCGACCTACTTGCGTCAAACGGTCGTGGTCGACCGCCTCACCGGCCTTGGGAGTGAGGAAAAAGTGGCTCGCGCGGTCACTATACAGCGCACAGAACAATCCCTGCTCCTCCAGCACCTGGCGTAAGCCAGTCATTACCGTACGCGTTGATTCCTCCGCTACTAACTGGGCGTAATAGATCTCGCTGGTGGCGTCATCCATGATCACCAGCAAGTCGTACCAGCGATGATCACAAAACCATTGATGCTCACTGCCATCTATGTGTAACAACATGCCCGGCAACGGCCGACGCGGGCGCCGCTTCCGATGCACTCCGCGCTTACGCCCTTTCTTCACCAACCCAGCTCCCTGCAAGGCCAACTTCACCCACGTGTAACTAAGCTTGATGTCATGCACAGCCTCCAGCTTCTCGTGAAAGTGCCGCACGTTGAAGTCGAAGTATTGTTCTTGATACAACCGCAGCACTTCTTCTGCGGTCGCCAGGGGCACCTGTCTTTCCGATACCCGACCGCGGCGGCGATCGGTCAGTCCGTTGTAGCCATGCTCATCGTAGCGCCGATGCCAACGACGCATCTGTCGCTCACTGATCCCGATGATCTCCGCGGCTTGCCACCACGTGATCCGCTTCGCGATTGCTCGCAAGATTACTTCTTGTACTTTCATCGCCCGCTCCCAGGCGGCTTCGGCGTTTCGCTTCATGCCTCATACTGGCATCCGCCAAACCCAGCCGCCTCAAAGCGGACACTTCATGTGCTTACTGAACCGGACATATCATGTGCTAACGACAGATTCCAATCCAATTAATTGACCTTCTTTGGGAGGCGGCATATCATGACGCCCATTCCGAGTGCATAAACGGTCCAGAGCACCAATCAAGACCACAAAAGCCAAGCCCTTTGCCACTCTCTAACTAGATTTCTTTGGTCGCCCAGCTCAGACTCGTGGTGGTTTCTCTACATCGTTTTCGCGTTAATAGTTGGGAGAATTGAAGCTTTGCGAATTGACTCTTGTGGAGACGGGACTGGCGTTCTATTGATGGTAAGTGAGAGTGCCTCATGACCAGTTGCTTTCATGCACGAAGTTAAGCGTGTAGCCATGAATGTATAGGGTTGCACAAGGTACAAACCCCGCAACGAAAGAGGTTCAAAATGGATATAACCGTGACACAAGGCAGTACTGAACTCGCGAGCGGAGACTTGGAAGTTGACACATCAACTACTCCTCCAACGGGAACGTTTACTCCAACTGATGGATATGAAGTGACGGCTCAGGTGAGTTCCTGGTCTGCGTCACCAAACGGCGCCGCGAATTGGAGTTTCCAAGTTAGCGGATCAGCTAATGGTGATTTTCCGCTCGGGCCGAATGGAAATCCTTTTAGGTACAACTTCACTGGTAACCAGAACGCCCAGGGCTCCAACCCAAGTGGAAATGTGACCTGGCCGCCAGGCATTGAGGCTGGTGATCCAGTCGTATGGCAGGGTGAGGCTACAGAGGGCGGAGATGAAGATGAAGGATACTCGCGCACTCAGTCAGCAGGCTAAAAGTTACCCCCAACTGCAATGCACTGCGACAAGCTTCATAGCTATTCTAAAAACGTGAAGCACTGTTGACTAAGCGTGACCGATTTCGTCGCATTCACACGGCGACGATAATGCGGCTGCGCTAATAACCTCTCATTCTCACCGTGGCCTTAGCCTGGTGACTTGTGAGCGACGAGAAGACCAGAAACCGTTTAAACGGTTTCTCGTATGCTCGGAGGATCAAATCACCGGGCTGAAGCCACGGTGAGAATGAAAGTGAAATCAACTTGTGAAATGTGGCGATGTTACCGAGACCCTGCACTAACTTCTTTTGGTTTCGCTTCCGCTCCGCTCATTGCGGGCGGCTAAATCTCATTGCGCTGATTCCCACCTTTCTGGTATTTGGCTTCCCCATTTCTGCAAACACCGTTCGGGTTGACTCATCTCAGAACAGTTCGATTCAGGAGAGCACCGATATCAGTGTTGGCCAAACGCTTCGCAGAGAGTTAAAAGGCGGGGAGACTCATTCATTTCAACTACAGATAAAGTCGGGACAGTTTTTGTACGCGGTGGTTAATCAAATCGGAATTGACGTGGTCGTTAAATTATTGGGACCTTCCAGGCAAACGATATCGCAGGTCGACAGTCCGAACGGGAACAATGGACCTGAACCTCTGATTTCGAGATTAGAAGAAGCAGGCGAGTATTCGATTCAAGTTACGGCGCCAAACAAGAATGCTGTTCCGGGAAGATACGAGATCACTGTACTTGCTTTGCGTGTAGCCACCTCGACTGATAACGAACTCTTAGCCGCTGATAGAACGTTTTGGGAAGCCGATAAACTACGACTGGAGCGCACTGCGACATCGAGCAAAGCTGCAATCGATAGGTATCAGCAGGCTCTGCCATTTTTTGAAAGGTCTGGAGATCAATACCGGCAGGCACTCACACTAACACTCATCGCTTCGATTTATGCCGCATCAGGCGAATTTTCCCGGGCCCTGAACTACGACGAACAGGCACTCCCGGTTTATCGGGCCATAAAACATGGTCCAGGAGAAAGCGGTACGCTGACTAGCATTGGCGGCATCTATGATGTTCAGGGAGATTTGTCGAAAGCACGCGATTATTATCAGCAGGCACTGGTACTCGTTGAACGGGGAGTGGAACCCATCACCGAGGGAGCCATCCTTAGCAACATAGGCAAAACCTATAACGACCTCGGCAACTTCCAAAACGCACTTGAGTATTATAGGCGCGCACTGGAGGTGTTTCGGAATGTCGGAGAAAAACGCAGAGAGGCAATCACGCTTAACAACATCGGCTTGGTCTATTTTCGCCTTGGTGACAATGAAAAAAGTCTGGACATTTATGGACAGGCACTGTCGTTGAGACGATCTATTGGCGACAAAGCGGGCGAAGCGTCAACACTAACAAGCATTGGTCAGGTTTACGCCTCCTCCGGTAACGCGCAAAAGGCAATCGAGTTCTATAAACAGGCCTTGCCATTGCGCAAGACCGCCGGTGACCGACTTGGTGAAGCAACGACTCTCGAGTATTTCGGCGTTGCCTATTCAGCACTTGGCGAGCGCGACAAGGCACTCAACTACCATCAACAAGCACTGGTTCTGCGAAGGGCCGTATCAGATCTTAGGGGTGAGGCGCACACACTTAGTAATCTCGGCTACGTCTACTTTTCTTCAGGTGACCTTAAAAGCGCGGCAGACTATTACAACCAATCATTAGCCCTCTTTAAACGCATTGGCGATCGTCAGAATGAAGCGAATGTCCTCTTCGGTCTCGCTCGCGTCGAGCGAGACAAAGGGAATTTGGCTGATGCACAACAGCACATAATGGCAGCACTCTCATTGTTTGAGAGTGGGCGTACAACGGCGGGTGCTGAACAGTTGCGTGCATCGTATTTTGCTTCGAAGCAAAGTGCCTATCAGTTCTACATCTCTCTGCTAATGGGAATGCATCAGCCGGACCTCGCTTTGCAAACGAGTGAGCGAGCTCGCGCCCGTAGTTTGCTCGATATGCTCGCTGAAACGCAGGCTGATATTCGCCAGGGAGTTGATCCAGCCCTGCTTGAACGAGAACGACTTGTACGGCAACAACTGAGCGCTAAAGCGCAGCGATCGATTGAGCTGACAGGCCAAAAGGGCAAAGATGATCAGTTGGCCCAGATGAATAAAGACCTTAATGC
>DASYPT010000056.1:0-41714 GCA_036006355.1 Pyrinomonadaceae bacterium
CTAAAATCTGGATCTGAATTTAAGGCTTAGGGGCTTGGAATCTGCGGGGGCGCGCTTGGGGTCTGGTTGGTTTTGGTTTGAGTTGGGCTCACTTGCCCCCTTCCCGACTGCGCTTTTCAGTAGATGTATTATTCCTCGAAAATCAGCCAAATTTCGCAGGTTTTGCGCGTCCTTTAGTACTTTCCGAAACAAAAAAGTTATAGACCGTCGTGGCCGTTTTCTGTTACATTGCGCCACTAAAGCGTTCCACCCAACACAAAAACTCCGCAACTCGAATCGGGAAAATGTACAACCGGGTTTTCGGTATTCGAATCTATACGGAACGAGTTCCATTGTCAGCAGGAGACCGCTAATTGACCACGGCAATCGAGCAAACGCTCGAAACTTATGGAATCCAAAACTGGGGTGCAGGCTACTTTGACGTAAACCGAAAGGGAAATCTCATCGTCCGCCCTGTCGAAGGCGACCCTCGCTCCGCGGACTTAAAAGAGATAATCGATGATCTGGCCAAGCGGGGCATAACAGCTCCAGTCCTACTTCGCTTCCCACAACTGGTAGCCGCACAAGTAAGAAAACTTCAACGCGCCTTCAGTCGATCAATTCGAGAGTTTGAATATCAGGGCACACACATGTGTGTTTACCCGATGAAGGTCAATCAACAACGCTCGGTTGTCGAAGAGTATCTCCGCGAAGGTTCACGTTACGACTTCGGGCTCGAAGCTGGATCCAAGGCTGAACTCTACGCAGCTCTTGCTTTGGAACAACCTGATGAGAGTTTGCTCGTTCTCAATGGATTCAAAGATCAGGAATTCATTGAACTCGCGTTTGCGGGTGCTCGATGCGGTAAACGTGTCGTCATCGTCATTGAAAAACTAGGCGAACTCGATCACGTGCTGAATGTAGCCGAACATCATGAAGGACCGCTGCCAATGATTGGCATGCGGGTGAAGTTGTATTCAAAAGGCTCGGGCCGTTGGGAAAAGTCCGGTGGCGAGGCAGCGAAGTTTGGATTAACGACAACAGAACTACTCGAAGTAATACACAGGTTGGAAGATGCCGACCGGATTGACATGCTCAAGCTGCTCCATTTTCACATCGGCTCGCAATTGACCGACATCAAGCGCATCAAGAATGCGATGAAAGAGGCCGCGAGGGTTTACGCGAAGGTCTATCAAATGAAGGTCCCAATCGAACTGCTTGATGTGGGTGGCGGTATGGCAGTCGATTATGACGGTTCAAAAACAGCTTTTGATTCTTCAGCGAATTACACAGCTGAAGAATTTGCGAACGATGTCATTTACACAATCAAGCAGGTTTGCGACGACGAGAATGTGCCCCATCCAACGATCATCCAGGAGTCAGGACGTTTTCTTGCTGCTTATCACGCCATTCTCGTAACGAACGTACTTGATGAAATTGAGACAGTTGTAGAAGACATGACACCGATCGAAATCGACGAAGATGATCCCCAGGTTGTGATTGAACTTGGTGATTTGCGTGGCTCCGTCACTGTAAAGAATTATCGCGAGTACTACCACGATGCGCTCGAGCATCGCGAAGAGCTGTTTACACTCTTCAATCTCGGCCTGATTTCATTGGAGGATCGTGCCAAAG
The DNA here is from genome assembly GCA_036006355.1 of Pyrinomonadaceae bacterium. Taxonomy (GTDB): domain Bacteria; phylum Acidobacteriota; class Blastocatellia; order Pyrinomonadales; family Pyrinomonadaceae; genus PSRF01. The sequence continues at coordinate 1,615 of DASYPT010000056.1, forward strand.
GCGAGGTTTTGTTTTGGGACATCTGCGAACGTGCTGACAAATATGCTCAGCAGGCGAAGTACGTTTCCGAGGAGTTCGGCGAACTACGTCGTCTCTTGTGCGCGAAGTATCTGACAAACTTTTCGGTGTTTCGATCGGTACCGGACCATTGGGCACTCGACCAGCTGTTTCCAATTGTGCCTATTCATGGTCTCAACAAACCTCCAACCGAATACGCAACGTTGTGCGATATCACCTGCGACTCCGACGGCATGGTCGATAAGTTCGTCGATTTACATGACGTAAAACAAGTGCTCGAGCTTCACGCGCTGAACCCGGAGGAGCCTTATTACTTAGCGTTTCTGCTGGTTGGTGCTTATCAGGAAGCAATGGGAAACAATCACAACCTGTTCGGCGCACCGCACGAAGCACACATTCATATTGACGAGGAAGGCTATCTAATCAAGAAGGTCATAAGGGGAACGACGGTAGGCGCAGCAGCGGAGCGGGCGCGATATGACCGGAGTCTTTTGCACGATGGTTTCCGCCGGCTCATTTCCCGACGCGTGAAGGAAGGCGAGTTGAGTGAGGCCGAAGGCGCGGAACTGGCACAGTTTTATGAATCTCGTTACGAAGCTTATACCTATCTGGCCGTGAACGGTGTGAAGAGCCGTTCCAGACGGAAATACGATTATTAAATAAGTAATACGCAGGTAGCATTCATGGATCATTTCAGCTCAAGAGGTTGACAACCCGCATGGTCACGCAACGAAAACCAAAAGCATCGAAGTATCTGACTACTCCCACACGTCCAGTACAAGTGGACCGCGATCGTTCAGTGGCCGGACTGCTCGAAAAAATGGAAGGCACGGGCTTTGGCGGACGCCAATTAGCCGAAGCGCACCGGATCTGGCTCGATATGTTGGGCGATAACACGACGATCATCGTCTCGGGTTCCGGAGCATTAATACCTGCGGGCATGCGACGTCTGCTGGCGTACGTGATCAAGAATCGCTTTGTTGATGTGTTGGTTCTGTCGGGCTCAATGCTGTTTCACGATCTGCACGAGACGTTGGGTCGTTATCACTTTCAGGCTCATCCAAGCATGACTGATGCCGAACTCGAATCGGCCCAGATCAGCCGAATGTGGGATCTGCTGGCGAGCGACGAAGAGTACCGTGAAGCAAAAGAGTGGATCGGAGGTTTTACAAATCAACTGGACCAGACGCGTTCATACTCAGTTCGCGAGTTTCTTCACTTGCTCGGTCGCGAGCTTGCGGAAATTGCTTCCGAAGATGGCGTTCTTACGTCTGCTTATAAATCCCGCGTCCCGATCTTCTGTCCGGCAATTGCCGATAGTGGGCTTGCTGTTGGAATTGCGGGTGCGAGGTTCGAAAAGAAGAACAGCTTCGTCTTCGACGTCGAGCAGGATGTGCTCGATATGATGAATGTGATGGCGCATGCGCGCATCTCGGGGATCATCAATCTTGGTGGCGGCACCACCAAGAGTTTTGTACAGCAGGCAACAGTTTCGTCGTTCCTACAAAAAGAACATCACCACGGCCACAAGTACGCGATTCAGATTTCCACTGACTCGCCGCATCCAGGTGGCAGATCTAATGCCGGCTCATCTGACGATGGATTGATTTTCGGAAAGCTTGCACGTGGTGCGCACACGGCCTACGTGCCATGCGACGCAACGATTGCTCTTCCAATTCTGATTACTTCGCTATCACAAACCGCGGCGAAATACATGAAGGGTCGGAAAAAGCCAAACTTTGTATTTGGGCGGGAACTAATGGTCGAGGCGCCCTGAAGAAAGCAATGTGAGTGATCAGGAGTATAGTTCCACTTGGTCCTATAACCTCCGAACAAGCTCAATTTTTCCTGAGCGTAATAAATCCCAAAACCAAAAACGCAGCGCCGATAGCCAGGAACGCGCGGCGTCCAGTTGCTCCGATAGCAATAAACGCAACTCCAATCGCGATGAATGGATAGCCAATGCGAGCGATTCTGTTCATGAGTCTCCTGATTTCTTGTATTGGGCGGTCAAGAGCGTAATACGACACCTTTGAAATATAAGTTCGTAGCTACTGCAGAAAATCTCAACAAACTAGTTCTCAACCTGCGCTCGCCTCGGCTTTACCTCAAAAGTCCAAATTTACATTGGATTCGGCTCGGCTCCGCTGTTGTGAGAAATGGCCTAAGGCAGTCTCTTGGATCTGAAAGCGCCCTCAACCGCCCAGCAGCACATGTAAATGATAACGGCGTTGACAGCTATTCCAGCCACGCACACGGCAATCATCGTCCCGATCTCACCCTCGTTACTGAAAAAGGGAAACGTCCTGGGAATAGCGGCCACCAAGGCTCCTATGATCTTCCAGCAGATAAAGTGTTCCCCTTTACCGCAAGCCGTCGCGTATGTGACGCCAAGCACATAGCAGCATGCGAGGGCGAGTCCCAAAATTGATCTTCGCCGCTTGATCTTGATCTTCACCTCAGATCATTACTGGATAGTACCGGCTAAGGCCGTCAGAGACTTCCTTTGAAAATCGTTTAGTTTGAACGAATGCTTTCCACGATTCGATACCAGTTTGATTTCGGTTTTCTTTGCTTGAGTAATCTTTTCAAAGGTCTCGAGCGGTATAGACACGAGTATGTGTTGAGGATTTTGAGTTCGACCATTTACCTGAACGCAACATAATTCCCGCAAGGTTGTTTCACCTTCGTGAGCCAAAGTTCCATCAAGAGTTACGGAAAAATTTGGCGGGGTCTTGTATTTCTCGAGAGGCATAAAGACAAACGCAACTGCTGAGGGACGCGATGGAATTGTTCCGTGGTAGGTATATTCCGCACTATTCAGTCTCACGTCTGGAACAGGCCGGTCGTTATTGGCTGGACTCGTGAACAAACCGGGATCGATAAGCATTGCTGAGACTGTCGTCTCGTTTTTGTCAGGATTGAAGATCTTATAGACGGGTGGTTTTGTCGATAAGATCTCCGAATTCTGTGCAACGGTTGCCCGCGGAGCACACACAGAAAGCGTCAACAGAAAGACAGCGACAAGGGTGCTGAAGCGTGATCTTCTAATGTGCGGGTATTTCATAATTGCTTGATCCTTGGTGTGTGTGTCCGCCGTTTCTAATCGATTCTCTTTCGCCAATAGTTGCCCATTAGCTCGGTGGCCCAGGTCGGTTGCCGCACGTCCTCGCGAGGAAGGAATTCAATCATCACCGGTTTGATGTCGATGACTGGTGTTTCGTTGATAGCGTCGAGCTCCGTTACGTATAGTCTGGTTCCTTCAACGCGAACCACTTTACAAATTGTGCTGCCTAATCGATTGGGTCGATTCTTTCCGCGCTGAGAAAATATTCCGACTTCCGGCCAGATTTCGTTGTTTCTCGGATGCCGAGCTCCAACAACGATCTTCACTGGATCAACTTGATGGAAAAGAAAGAGAACTTCAGCGTGCGAAAACTCAGCGAGTCCTTGCAGCGACTCCGGAGGATAAGATGGTTCAAGAGCAATGCACGATTGCTCACCTCCCCAAAAGTCATCCTCTGCACGTTGGCGAACTGATTGGACAAAACCTATCGGCTCAACCGAAAACTCCATCTACTCTTTCCTTTCATCTCTTCCGCAGCATAGGTATGGAATATGCGAGTCGTTTTCGCATTCTGTCTATGCCAATTGCTTTCGAAAAAATATCTCACCGATGTCACCGCGGTTGATACCGGCGATGATGCCACACTCTTTGAAGCCCAACGTTCTATGCCATGCCTGGGGCTCGGGCTCGTTGGCTTGGGATGAGCTATAGAGCACGCTGTGCCCACGCGCGAGTAACTGTTGTTCGACGAACTGTACCAACGCACGACCGACACCTCGCCGCCGAAAACGTTCGTTGACGCGAATAAGAGCAATGTAAGGTATCGACGACCACAGAAGTTCGAGTCGCAAGTACCCCACAGCAATTCCCTCCGATTCGGCGATAAAAACCTCACCCGCTGCGATCTTTCTACGCAGGACTTCTAACGCGACATACCCGTCCTGCCCCGCAAACGTCAGGTCATCATCGACTGCGATCCGGATCTTTATACCGGCATCGTTCGCGTTTAGCGTTTCTCGATCAAATCCCACAGATTTCCATATAAGTCTTCGAAGACGGCCACAGTCCCGTATGGCTCCTGCTTTGGCTCTCTGACAAATCTAATCCCCTTTGAGACCATGTCGTTGTAGTCTCGCCAAAAATCATCAGTGTTCAGGAAGAGGAAAACTCGACCTCCAGTTTGGTTGCCAATGAACGCTTCCTGTTCGGGTTTTGAAGCTTTTGCCAACACCAGTGAAGCGCCGTTTGAATCAGGAGGGGAAACGACTACCCAGCGCTTGTCTTGTTCAGGTTGATACGTGTCTTCGATCAACAAGAAATGGAGCTTGTTGGTGTAGAAGTGGATTGCCTCGTCGTAGTCCCTGACGACCAGGGCGACATGTGCGATTGATTGGTTCATTGTCTGATCTCATTAATTCCCAACCTGCCGCGGCGGGGCCATTCGCAGGAGAACCTGAGTACCAGCCTCAAACTTAATCTCTTTATTCTTACTGCTGAACACACTTACTGCTGGAGCTGAATCCAGGCGCCAGGTCAATGAGAGACCTGAAAAGCCAATCGCTCCATTCGAGTCGGTATTCAGAAGCAGACCTTTTCGCATCTCGCCGTTAATTCGCGCGGTACTCACGGCTGCTGTCGAATCAGCTTTGCTTGACGCTGAGAGATCTCCCGAGCGCGCCGCGCCGTTTGGACCACTGCCAACCATTTTGGGTTCGTTGGAGTGCATCATTCCATAGGTCGGGTCGGAAGGAAGAGCGCCATCCTCAGGTGCTGCGACAGCAGCGATAATCGCCTGAAGCGGAATCTCTCTTCCATTTTCCAGCATGGCTTTGTCAATTACGATCGCGAGAACCGATTGCTGGCTTTCTTTTCCCTTCGTTGCGAATTCCACTACATGTCCAACCACCTTTGAGCCGGTCGGAATCACGACTACCCCGTCTAAAATGACGTCAGTGATTGTCCTGAGAGTTAACTCCTGATTGAGGCTCGCATTCTTAGTGTCCAGCCGTTTTAAAACGACCGCAAAGACGGTGCTGACAGAGGGCTGGTCATTGGCCGATACAGTCGCTTCAGGTGCTATTAACGCAAGAAAGATCAGACCATATGCAATCGAAACCAACAGCTTTTTTAGTTTCATTTTGAACAAGCCTCCAGGCGCTCACCTTTTTAGATTCACGCGACTACGCTGTTTCTTCGCTGAAGCACAGAAGATACCCATCTGGATCTTCAACATAGAAGTCTTTGCAACCCCATGGCCTGTCATCGAGCGAGCGAATAATATTCGCTCCTTTCGATGTGAACTCGTCATACAACGCCTCGATGCCTCTAACGCCGACAAAGGCGTCGAGGTGTTCATTCAGTTTGCGATTAGCACGATCGGCAAGAATCTTCGGAGCGCATTTCAGGTGAATTGAAAACCCATCACGGCTCACGCTCGCATAAAACGATTCATAAATAAAGTCTGTCTCGAACCCTAGCCGATCGCGGTAATACGTGACTGCTTGCGACAAGTCATCGACGAGGAATTGTGGTACGAGGCAAGTTATCTGTGCGACTGCTTTGAGAGAAGGACTGTTCATCGGACACTCGTATTTCGTTCATCAAATGGCAACTGAGAAATATCAAATGATATATGGAAAATGAAATGGTCGCTTCGCTCTCCGTTCTAATTCGGAGGTTGCGCCGCTCCTTCTACTTGACCAAATCGCGCCAACCATACTGTGTGCTCACCGCAATCGGGGTCATTCGCAACATGAGCGAGCACGTCAAACCCGTTGGAGGCCAGCAGACTCTCGTATTCTGCCGGACTGAGGCTTCCGTGATAAAGCGGCTCGCCACAGTAGGACCCGGTGGCTTCCCCGTGTGCCGGACCGCTGGTGAACATGAGCGGAGCACCGGGAGCAGCGTGAGACGCAAACCGGGGAAACATGTCTCGTTGATCGCTTTGGCGAAGGTGGAAAAAGCTATCCCAAGCCAAAATCCCGTGGAAGCTGCGACCCAATTCGAGTTGGCGCATATCAGCGACGATCCACTCGGAACCAGGAAATCTGACTTCAGCTAATTGGATTAAGGTTGGAGAGGAATCGATACCGACGACCTGGAAGCCAGCGTCGAGAAGGTAACGTGCGATTGGCTCGGCCATGCCACATCCAATATCCAACACAACACCAGACGGCCGGACTAAGGAAATAAATCTGTCGAGCCACACTTTTTCTTGTAACGTGCGGCTGCGGTCGCGATTGAACTCTTCAGCGTGACGTTCGTACAGGCCAATAATTTCCTCGGAACATTTCATTTAGCAATACGCTTAGATTTCTTTCCAGATTGAAATTCTTTCCATGCGCCGTAGTTTTTCGGGAGGTCGAGTGTCTTGAGTTTCTTCCAGGCCTGTATGGCTTGCTTTCTTGTCGACCCCTTTTCGGCTCCTAAAAAATCACTGAGAAAGTTTATATATCGATCTAAAGGAATGTGAGCAAAGCGTCCTTCAATTTGATTGAGGCGGACATATTCTCGCACGACGTCTCCGTACGTGATTTTAATTCCTTTGATGATCTGTTCTTCCCGCCAGCGATTGAGTCGATATCGTGCACCGGACTTCCTTTTCAGACCGGGGACCATTCGTTGCGCTTCCGTCTCGAGGAAAGTCTTGGTCTCCTTGTCGTTTGTATATGTGATCACGGCGAGGTCGAGGCTCAATCCCAATGCTACGTCCTTCGTCTTAACGCTTGAAGAAACTCGTTTTTCTGTAACATTGACTTGGCCAGTTTTGAGGAATCGTTTGATGCGATCTTCAAGTTCGTCTTTGCGAAGTCTGTTTGTAAACGGAATGCCAATTGACTTGGCAAAGCTCTTAAGTTCGACTGCGTACCAATATCCGTTGTCGAATTGAGCCGAGGTCATTGAGGTTGATAGTTTTGTTTTGTGAGTCAAGAATGCGGTCCTCGATTGCTCGCAGGTAAAGCCTCGCGGTCTCCAGGTTCTCGGACTCAGTTGTCGTCATCTCTTGAATTGAATTGTGAGTCCATCGGCTGCATGCCGTTGTTAGGCGCCACTCCTTGCCTGGTCTTTTGTTCCCTTTCGGCGAATTGACGTGTCACGGTACCAGTCATCAGGAGAAAGAATATCCCGAGAGCAAAATCAGCCACGATGCCCGTGACCGTAACTGTTCGCCCGCTAATGCTGAAGAAGCCAGGCGCTAAAAGATCGCGAATCCCGGCAATCAGCCAAACAGTGCCGGCAAAAATGAAGAGCCACTTCACTGTTCTACTTTTAGTCATAAATCTCCCCCCTCGTCCTCTAAATTGAACTTATGATAACACTCAGTGGCCACGCTGTAAGGAAACCTTCCAGCGTATTTGAGTTGAAACCATGTGGGGTTATTCGCGCGATTCGACGTCATTCGACAAAATGTCTCGACATATCTTTATACACTGATCGCAAATCCGCCGGGTCGGGACACCGACAATTCCACTGACCTCAATGGGGCTCCGACCGCAAAAGGAACATTTCACTTCTCCTGCTTTGCTAATTATCATCGTAATACTGCCAGTTGGTTCTCGCTTAGCTAATGCTGTTGAGCAATCATCGACACATTCGTTGCAAATAAAAACTGCCGGACCAGCAATGAGCTTAGGGACGTCAAATTGCTTCCTATTGCAAAATGAGCATTCGAGGTGAGTCTCTTCTTTGCTGTATCGAAACCCTAACTTGCCTACGATTAGATTGGCAGCGTCAGACGCAGAAAGCGATGTCGTGTCCACTACCAACCGCTCCTCCGGTATGCCCGGGTCAACAAATGCACCAGCTTCTTTCAACTGACGAAAGCCTTCTACATCACTTAACTTCCCAAACTTTTTGCGAGACACATGTTCAATCCGGTTTTCAAGCTCTTCAGTCGAACACCTTAACTCGACGAAAAGAATTTCACCTCCCGAAGATTCGATCACTTCCCGCGTATCTTCAATAAATGCGCTACGAACTGTACGATCGAACGCAAACGTAAAGATTAACCCGCTCAAACCAGCTGCCGTCGCCTCAGAAAATACAGCAAGCCAAATCTTCTCCCTCAGTTCGACGAACGGCTGGCTGCCGAACTCGAAGACTGACCCAACCAGATCAACTGCCAGGTGGTTATGAAAGAGTTTGAACCCGGTAAGGTTTGCTAGCTCACGCCCAACAGTAAGTTTCCCAACTCCGGGCAAACCAAAAAGAAAGATCAGTTTCACAATTTTCAAATCCTGAAGCGTGTGGTTGTCGTTCTCATTCTCACCGAGGCCTTACCGCGGTGACCCATGTGAGTCAAACTTGGAAGCAGTCAGTACCACCTCGCGGTAGCGGGTGGGTGCGAAGCTTTAGGATCACCTGTCAACTCTAGCTTCGCACCCACCCGCTACCACTGACTGCTTCCAGGTCCTGATTGGTTGACACTCAAAAAAACCATCACAATCTACTTTGTAAACAACAGCCTGACTAGAGCCATACCAAACGCGAAGATGAATCCATACGAAAAACTCTCCAGGTGGACCACTAATTTTCCCTGCCGTAAACGGAACCACCCGATTGCAGACATCACTAATCCCGCGATCGTGGGCGTGATTACGAGGCTAATCCCATGCAGAGTTGAGCTGCGGATAAAAGCCTGCGGAAAGAACAAGATGCTGAACCCTCCAATCGCGGAACCGACGACAAAAAAAAGAAATGCCGTGTGTAGTGAGTTCAAACCTTTGCTAAGCCGGGGGACTCGCGAGAAGCTATGTAGAATTAGATCAAGGAGAACTCCCCCAACAACCTGCACCAGGAATTCTAAAAAGATCTGTAAAAGAAGTTCCATGCTCAGGAGATTGCTGCAGTCAAGGCGAACGAAGTCAATCCACGACTAAAGATCGTTTACGTTAGGATCACTTCAATAAATAGATGACTTGCGTTTCCAGCTTCGTTTCGTCAGCGGCCCAATCGCCATAGATTTCCCAGGAAAAAGCGCCGAATTCATGACCGGTCGCCGGGCACCACGAATTGATCGCTTCATGTGCGGCTGCGAGTTTTCCATAACTGCCGATGTGCGTCGTCATAACGACTTCGCCTGCAGGCGTCTCGGTGCAAACTATTTCGCCTTCGTCCTGAAATGGTCGAATGACCTGCACGCCGAAGTCTACGACCATTGCAATCTCACCCTGCCCAGGGTGATGGTAAAGGAAACAGTTATGACCGTCGGTCCGCAGGCCTTCATGGCGCCGGAGAAAATTCCAGACTAGATCAAGCGCCGGCTTCCATGCTCCCCCAACCTCCCCAATACGCACGCGGCGCCGCACGGCGGCAATCAGTTGCGAGCTGACTGTCTTGATTACGATCTGATAGTTCATCCCGATTATTTTAGTGTTGAGCGAGAATGGCTTGTGCTTGCTTGCGCACTTCAGGAGAGCGGTCTTTCCGGGCGGCCTGCCTGATTATTGGAGCCGCTAAATCCCAGCGAGCCCCACTCAACCAAAGTAGCGCATCTGTACGAAAGTTCGGCGATGGATCGTGTAACGCAACTCTCCGCAGTGGATCGATAATGCTTTTACCGCCTATTGAACCCAGAAAACGCATGGCCAAATATTTCTCCCACCCCGTTCCTTGATTCAGATATTCAGAAAGGATGGGAATGGCTTCGTCGCCGTACCGTCGAATCTCTTCTACGTGCTTAGTAGTGGGTGGGCTAAAAGTCGTTGCCGTTATCCATTGACCGTTGACTTCGATTCGTGTCTCGAGCTGCGTGAACGTCTCCCGGAAGATAGTCGCAATCCGCTCACGGAGAATGTCTTTGGAGGTCTTAGCAGATGTCGTCTGAGCAGCAGAATGCCGTACAACGAAACCCGCAGCAAACAGCATTGTGATGACCCAGGTTATTGCTGAGCTCCTAAGAACTTTCATTACGTTACTCCTTCCAAAAATCAAAGCATCAACGCTTGCGATTGAGTTAACCAGGTCAGCTTAGCGCTTTAATAACGAAGCCAGGCTTCGGTATCTCGAACGTGCAAAACGAATTCAATAATCTCTTCATTCGTTTGAACATCAATTAACTTGAGACCAAGAGCATTAATTCGCTCATAAGCAATTTGCCAGTCGTCCATTTGATCTGCGTCCAGAAATTTCAGTTCGTCCTCGAACAATTTTTTGACCTCAGAAAAACCTGCGGCAGCTTCGAATCTACCTTTGAACCAGGGCATATCTAAGTCGTAACAATGCAGAACGCCGAGTAATTCCTCACCTCTTTTGAGGTGTAGTTCCGTAGGAAGGCACACCTCCTTTATTTTTGTCTTTTCTACAAGAGCTGCTGCTTCCGTTGAGGTGATGACCGGATAAACCTCGAAATCAACAATGTCTTGCCAGCGGGCGATCCATTCATTCAACAACGCCCGATCATCAGTCTCCATCAATTGAAAACACCGTTCCATTCGATCGTCAACCCAACTCGAAATGTATGTAAGACCATCCGGCGCGAGTCTTCCGCTTTGACGAAAGCGTTCGTAGACCGGAGCGGCATCACCGTTCTTGAATATTTCAACAACCATGTAGAGCATGTTGTCTTCGCTCTAGCAGAACCGCGGAGTAGATTTCAGATTGAAGATTTCAGATTTCAAAATTGAGATACCTGCCCCTCGTTACCCCCAAATCTTAAATCTGAAATCTTAAATCTGAAATCAACGATCTATTGTTCAGTAGGCACGCGCTCGCCTCCTCTTGATTCCGCCAGCAGTTTGCTCAGGCGTTTGATCTCGGGCCAAAAGATTGCAGCATCGGTTTGCAGTATATAAGCCGTGCGACCGATCAGAAATCCTTCCCTCATTGCGCGACTATATTCGTCTTCCCACGGTCCGTCGGAAAACTCTTTATGAAGTTGTGCCAGCCGTTTTATTGCATCGTCCTTCGAGTCATAGGTCTCTTCTGCAAATGAGAACCGAACGTAATAGTTTTCCGTCTCGTTAGGTAAACGTTCTTTTGCCTTGAAAGACGTGACCTGCTTGTTTCGCATGCGAAACTTGTTTGCCTCCCACGTGGTAGGACGCACCGTTACGCACTTCCTGGCTTGATAACCTTGCGATTCCAAATCATTCCCTATTGCACTTAAGGCAGCCGGGATCTCAGTTGCTTCCGTAGGACGACTGGTTGCGGCACGGCAGCCAATCAACGCGAATAATACGAATAGCAACGAGATAGATTTCGACGCTTTTGTGACGGTCATAAGCAAGTAAACGCTATCTTAGATTCAGTTCTTTCTTTTTCAGATATTGATCGTAAACGCGCGCTCTGTTAAAGCAGTCAGACGCAGCGACCCTGCCGTACGATGTGCCAGCTGGCCAACCAATCGGATTCTCGCCTTCATAAGCTTCGCCATACGAGTAGATGTTCTCGATTACGGCCCGACACTCTTGTTCCTCGCGCGCTGAATAGAACGCCGCCCACGCATCCCGACTTGTTGTGACGTATAGGCCGTGCTTGTCGTCGTAGAGATCAGGTAGACGGTGATAAGGCAAGGTCGACAGCTCGTTCTGATACTGTTTGTAGAGCAGTTGGTCTGCAGGGGTAACCGGCTCATAAGTTCCTTTGAAGGCAAAGTTTCGCATTCGATCTTCCTGAGCGTTGAGTGTTTTGTTCGTTTCCCGGTTTATTGCTTTTAACTCCTCATACTTCTCATTAGAAAGCTTTTCAGAAACATCAAGTGTGATCTGATACGGTTCTTTAGTTTTCGAGCGTTCGATCATCTCCTTTCTAAGATCGCCAAACAAAGGCAAGGCGATAGGATTGTAGTAAGTCACCGGATCCTTCCTCGTGATTACCAGTGATTTGTCGACGATGTTAACTTCCCATCCCGCCTGCAGAATCTTCGCGACTCTATCGCGCCAGGCTTCCAGGTCAGGATCAACTTTAGCGGCATTTTTGGGCGACGCCGTGTTGCATGCGACCAACACAGTAAAAGCAATGCATGTCAGGGTTAATCGAATTCTTGTCATACTTTCTTTAGTTTGAGAGCGTTGGTGCATAAGGTCGCAAAAAAGGAGGCTGCGCGCCTGCCGTCGCTGGTGCGTTTCGATTCGATAAGAAGTTGAGCTGTTCAGTGTGATTACTTGTTTGCGTTCGGTTGTTTATTAGTCCCCGCTTTCTCCTCTCGTTCGACACGCACAAAGAAAATGTTTGTGTCTTTCTTCTTTTCGTCCGGCGTGGCAAAAATCATGAGCCCGATGAATTTGTTGTTTACGGTTTTCCCGAAAACGCACATGGCGCCGGAGAACCCTTGCTCTTTACCATCCAGGCACGTTGAATTCTTGTTCGCGTCCCAATTGCCAAAAGTAGTCATGCGCTCATTTGTGTAAAAGTTCTTTACGTCGTCCGCAGTCTTTATTGTAGTAAAGACGGCCCAATCACCGGTTGCGGGAGTTTTGTCTTCATTATTCGAATTAAGCCGGTAGAGATTGTTGAGCGCCGTTCGCATGAGGATTTTGATGAACATAGGCATGTCGGCTTCTGAGGAAACAAGTCCATCCATACGTGGCACGTCGCTCCACAAGTCGCCGACTTTTTTAAGATTTGTATCGCTGCCGGTAAGAGTGCTAATTGTGCGGCATCCCAGAACTAAAGCTAAGAGCAGAGCCAGGGACATTAATTTGTTCATAGGTACTCCTGAAACTTTGGGTTTAAGTAGCGAGGCCATCAACTGCAGGCGCATGTTAGACTCGTGCGCGGTCGGAGGACAATGTTTTTCGAGGAACAATGAAAACAATTGGACTCATTGGCGGCATGAGCTGGGAGTCAACTGCTCTTTACTATCGCTCGCTCAATCTGGGCATCGCGCATCGGCTGGGAGGATTTCATTCCGCTCGCGTCATTCTCTTCAGTGTTGACTTCCACGAAATTGAATTGTTTCAGCAGAGAGGTGAATGGGATCAGGCGGCAGTTCATCTTCACCAGGCCGCGCAATCACTCGAACGAGCAGGCGCGGACTTTCTGGTTCTATGCACTAACACTATGCACAAGGTCGCCGACGCGATCACTGATGGACTCGATATTTCACTGCTTCACATCGCTGATGCGACTTCTAATGTCATTAATCGGGCCGGCCTCAAAAGCGTCGGGCTGCTTGGCACACGCTTCACAATGGATGAAACCTTTTACCGTGGTCGTCTCGAGAAGATGGGACTGTCTGTTCTCGTTCCTCCGGAAGAGGATCGACAAATCGTGAATCGCGTAATCTACGACGAATTGTGTCTCGGTAATGTTCGCGATGATTCGCGTCAGCAGTATCGAAGGATTATTGCGAATATGATTGCAGCTGGAGCGGAGGGAATTATATTTGGCTGTACTGAGATAGGCATGCTTGTTAACGGTGAAGATTCATCAGTGCCGACGTTTGATACCACCCGAATTCATGCAGAGGCTGCGGTAGATTATGCGTTGGGTGAATAGGGCCAGGCTTCTCGGCTCATCGTCTGCGAACTCTCCGTGTCTACGTGCTCTTCGTGAAACGACACGAAGTTGTACTGCAGTGTTTCTTAAGGAATGACCAACAAGCCGCGCAGATACGCTGAGCTCAACCACAAAAACTTTAATTGACTACTCCTACTTCAAGACTATAATCCTGACGCGTGCTCACTCGGTCCACTTTGTACTCTTTCCCTATTCAACCAATCACCAAAGAGGAGTCACCAAATGCACCCCAGAACAAAGCTTCGAAGCAGCGTTCTTCTCAGAGTCATTGCAAGAATTTCTTTCCGACTCGCTCTCACATTATTACTCGTTTCGTCGTTAACGGTCGTAGTCTCCGCACAAACATTTCGCGGCACGATCCTCGGCACAGTAACCGATCCAAATGGTGCGGTAGTCTCAGGCGCCAAAGTCTCTGCTAAGAACCTGGCCACAGGACTAGAGCGTTCGACTACCACGGATGACGCCGGGAACTATACCGTTGCGGAGTTACCAATTGGGCCGTACGAAGTACGCGTTGAACAGTCAGGTTTTGTGCCGTCCGTTGTTTCAAAGGTCACGGTCGAAGTAGCAAGTGAACGACGTGTCGATGTGAAGTTGGCCGTCGCCGGTGCAGATACCGTTGTGACTATTGCTACCGACGTTCAGGTTGAGACCACAACGAACACACTCGGTGGCACAATCACGACCAAGGCCGCAGAAGACCTGCCAATCAATGGACGCGACTTCACCAAGTTTTTGGTTATGGTGCCGGGCGCCACAGGCGATCCTTCAGGTGCGACAGATTCTCCCGGCTCATTCGGATTGTTTAGTGCTAACGGCAATCGCGGTCGGGCAAATAACTATTTGCTCGATGGCACTGATATGAACGACGGTTACAGAAATCTCCCGGCAATCAATGAGGCTGGTGTGTTCGGAACTCCCGCGACGATTCTACCGATTGAAGCCATCTCCGAGGCGGCAATACTCTCGAACTTCGAAGCTGAGTACGGTCGGAACTCCGGCGCAATCGTAAACATCGTTACAAAGTCTGGCACCAACGATTTTCATGGATCACTGTTTGAATTCTTTCGAAACGATAAGCTTGATGCTCGCAACGTCTTCAACCCGAAACCAGATCCGCAAACTGCATTAAGAAACAATCAGTTTGGAGGGGCGATCGGCGGTCCGCTCAAACGCAACCGGACCTTCTTTTACTTCGCGTATGAAGGCCAACGTGAAAGAGTTGGATTGAATTCCACTGCGCGTGTTCCGGATCCGTCGGAGATAGCGGATCTTGGAGGACCAAGCAATCCAGTTATTGCTCGTCTCCTGGCGCGAAATCCGTGGCCGGCTCCGAATAGACCTCTCGATCCTACCGATCCTGGTCGTCCAAATTTGTTCGTGACGACGCCCGCTTCCAATGATGTGGACAGTCTTATCGCCAAGATCGATCATTCGTTTAGTAAAACCAGCCAGATTACGGGTCGCTACTTTTACGGAACGAGCGATCAGTCTTTCCCGTTGGCGATCCTCGCCGGAAACATCCTTCCGGGTTACAACACCACAACCCCAACTAAGGTTCATTTGGTATCAATCTCTTATTTGAAGATTCTTTCGGCAACGAAAGTCAATGAGTTGCGCTTTGGTTTCAATCGCTTCAAGGAAGGCTTCTTCCCCCAGGATAATGATTTCGATCCGCGCTCCATAGGTCTGAACACGGGGATTACGAGCGCGCAGGACTTTGGCTTGCCGCAAATTAGAATCCATGATGACCGTGGCATTGCCAACATCGGCGCGACGCTCTCAGTTCCACGCGCTCGCACTGATATCAACTATCAAGTGATTGATAATTTTTCGTGGAAGCTCGCTCGACACGATTTGAAATTTGGCTATGAATTCCGTCGCACAACCGTCGATCAGTTCTTCGACGCTGGTTATCGCGGCCGCCTGGATTTCGCTTCACTCGAAGATTTTCTTTCCGGCACATTGAGTGGTGGCCGGGCGGCTCGGGGCAACTCCAGCCGCAATACTTTCCAGAATTCACACGCAGGTTACTTGCAGGATACTTTCCGCTGGAGTCCACAACTTACACTTAATCTTGGCTTGCGTTGGGACTACTTCGGAGTTATCGGCGAGAAGAATGATTTGCTAAGCAACTTCGACAGGGCTGTAGGTCTGAGACAAGTTGGGTCAGCAGGTCTTCCGCGTTTGTATGGTCGGGACCTCAACAATTTTTCTCCGCGTTTAGGAATTGCCTGGAATGTTAAGGGTAAGGCGAAGACGGTTGTGCGAGCGGGTTGGGGATTGTTCTACGACGCGTTCTCACAAGACTTCTTTGCCGGTCAACTTCCATTCAATACATTCAACCCCGGTCCGGCGTTTAATCCTGTGGGCCCGGCACCGATTCTCTTTTCATTCTCCACGGTGGATCAGATCCAAAATGGTGTCCCGATCTTTACAGACTTCCTCGACTCAGATGTGTTCGCAGTTGATCCAAATCTTCGCACCCCCTACGTGCAGAATTACAATCTGAATATTCAGCGAGAATTGTTCAGGAATGGTGTGCTCGAAGTTGGTTACGTCGGGTCGCACGGCACAAAGCTGTTCCGATACCGCGACATAAACCAGCCTGCCAACCCAAGCGTTTCTTCCGCTCGTCCATTTGACAATGGACCGTTTGCTCCATCGGGCGGGACATTCTTCTATGTGAATCAACTCGAAACCACGGCGTTCTCAAATTACAATGCTCTGCAAACGAGTTTTTCAGTTCGAGATCGGCGAGGCTTTTCGACGCAGATCAATTACACGTGGTCGCACTCGATCGACAACGCATCGGATGGCCAGGACTACGTGGCGAATGCAACTCAGCCGGACAACAGCTACCGTACAGATCTCGAGAAAGCCAACTCGAATTTTGACAATCGACATCGCTTTGTCGTCACAGCCAGTTATGCGATTCCAAATTTCTCGGAGTCACATCCGCGGCTTGGCAAAGGCTGGCAACTAAATACGATCGTCACTCTCCGGAGCGGTAATCCGTTTCACTTAACGCTGTTTGATGATTACAACAACACTGGGGAGTTTTTCCCGCGACCTGACCTCATCGGCGATCCCTATGCAGGTACGAGTGCACCGGATCGATTCATCAATCTGTCGGCATTCAAGGTTCCATGCACGCTTGATCCGACCGGCGATGGGAGTGCCGCTTCTTGCATTCCTGGTACATGGCATTTCGGTTCGCTTGGTCGCAATGCTCTGCAAGGTCCCGGTTATCGCAACGTCGACTTTTCAGTCTTCAAAGACACTGACATTACAGAGAAGCTTCGCATTCAACTACGAGCTGAAGTCTTCAATATCTTCAATCATCCGAACTTCTCGAATCCACTCTTGCCCGGTTTTGCTGCTGACATGACTTCATCGGTAGATCCTGTGACAGGGCGGGGAACAGGCTTTCTTCCGATTACAGTGACTCCTGATGTAGGGATAGGCAATCCGTTTCTTGGAGGTGGTGGGCCAAGGGATATTCAATTGGCAGTGAAGTTCATTTTCTGATGTTTGCCTCAAAAGTTCAGTTTCTGTGGATTCGCTTCGCCGCTGTTGTGAGGCATGGCTCTGCCCTGCCGTAAGCGAGCTTTTCATTCGGGCTACGCCTTCACGATCTTGGAAACTGAAAACACATTGGAGGGCGAAGCCCAGCACCAAATATCGCTCGAACACGGCAGGGCAGAGCCATGCCTCACAACATTTCACCCCAAGGGTATCGGTGTTAGCCGGAAACGAACTCGAGCGTCGTGAGCACACGCGACGGTTCAGTGAATCCCTCCACCCACTTCAACGAACCCTTGGTGCTGTACTTCTCGCCGAGCGCCAAAGTCACCGCGTCACGAATGCGCGGGCTGCGAACCAACTTGCCTCGAACGGAGACTTCAAGATCACCGATTTGAATCGTCCCAGTAGCTTCCTTCTGAAAGGCTCGGAACCAGCCCGTCGGCTTATCGTTCCATGACCGCACAAAGACTCTATTGTTAACTACGACGACCCAAACGCCCGTGTAGCGGTGCTCGGTTCCAGAGCGAACCCCGAGAATCTTCGACTTGCCTATCGCTTCGATGACCTTTTGAGGAAACGTAGCCGCCGATTTCATTTCAGTTCCACACGCCAGACCTTCACTTTGGGATCGATCGGAGACTGCACGTAGTGAATCGGAAGTCGTTCGTCTGCGGTGCGACCGATGGTGTCGCCCTCAGGCAGTGGCTTCCCGAATTCGGCGCTATAACTAAGGAAATCAAAAAAGGCACCCAGCGCTGCGTTTCCTGCCGACCTTGGTGCAATCAACAGTAGATCCGGCAGATTGAGTTGCTTCATTCCCGTACTCAATAGACTTAGCCGGCCATCCTTTTCGTGGGCGACGCTAACGCCCGTCCATAACATGATTCTCGAAGAGACATCGTGGTCCTCCGCAGTAGAGAGGAAAAACCTGGGATCGTGTGTAGCCCCAGCCTCTCCCCAATAAACACCGACAGCCTCAGATGTTTCTGTTACTGCCGCTAGCAAAGATGTGAATAGTGAGAGTGTGTCCACCAGCGACGCTGTATTGACGTCTCTCAGCGTCACAATTGCATGAGCCGAATGTTTAGGTAGTTTCCAGCCGGTTCCCACAGCGGATACACTAAATCTCGCCGCATCTTCTGCCTCGCCATTTGGTACCGGCATCGGCATGAGTGCAACGAAAGCACTGCCACCTGGCCTGAGTTCAAACTCCAAAACTTCTATGTCCTTCCTCTCGCTCGCCTGCGGTCCTTTCGGTAGGAGTGATTGTCCTTTAGTCGTTGCAAAATGGTCGAACGCCCGAGCAATCTCCTCGGCTTTAGGCAGTCGCGGTTTAGGAAGCAGAACGAAAGCCAAGTTAATATCCTTCTCCTTCAGTGGTGCGCCTTGGATCTGCGTTATTCCCATCAACGAACAAATAATCAATAGTGCTAAGAAAGGCCAGGAGGGTTTGATTCGAAAAGATTTTTGCATTGCTCGTCGCCTTCGTTAGTTCTTCCGCTCAAACTTTGTGGTCTCGCGTTTCTCTTCGTGTTGTTTCGTGTGAATCAACACGACCACATCACGAAGAACACAGCAGAGCGCCCTGCTATTGAAGAACTGGCAGATAACATGATGAAACTGAAAAACGGATAGCCGTACCTTCCTTTCATTCTCGAGATCGCTGTTTCCATTGCCATAACCCACCAGTCACTTCTCCGGGCAGCCGGTGCCCCAACTGTCGCGCCAACATAACCAGCTGTCCACGATGGTGGGCTTCGTGTGAAACGAAATAGCTGAGGAAGTGGACAAGATCGGTGGGAAAGTTTTGCCAGGATGCTGCGGGGACGGATCCACCACGCGCATCGCCGAGTCGAATCAAGTCAACAATACCACGACTACTTTTTTCTAAGGCCCGCAACAATTCCGGCGGTCGAACGGTTCGACGGTTAACAGCGGGTGGCGCTGTAACACCATGTCGCCCGCCTATGTTCTTGATCCACATGCACCTTGCATTGTGAATGTGAGCGGCGATCATCCTTACAGTACGATGTGGAGCACCAGGCACATTCTTTGACCACAAGTCGACCGGCAGATTTTCTATCAGATAGGCTGTCACGCGGTGATTGGTGTGCCACGCGTCAATCAGTGGTTGTGAGTCTTTGGATGGTCGCGGCACGGTGGCTCACCTTTCAGTTGATGTCATGTTTACATCCGTCTCATCACGATGAGGCCATGTAAGAGGACACCAACAAGCGAGAAACACATGATTAAGAGCAACGTTAAGGCTACGTGTTGCGGATTCCATTCCTGCGCCAGAGCAAACATTGTGACAGAGCTACATGTGATTAGCGCACCAGCTACCAGAAGATCGTTGCCTGAAATGTGATTCACCTCATACCAAATCTTTGGATCGCTCAGAGTCTTTGCAGTACGAAAACCATAGAATCGGTTGGGCGGTATACGGTTTCTGATAAGCGGGATGCTCAACCCGATAAAGAGAATTCCGACGAGCGCGAATGATAGTGTGCTAAGGGTTACCATGATTCACCTCCGTTAATTGCGAAAACAAGAAACCGATTCATGGCATCGCTCGAAATGTTGGTATGTTAAGACAACCCTTCGATCGGCTGTCCATGCGTAAACTCCACGAGGTGTCCATCCGGATCGCGAAGCATCGTGAAGTAGCCGACAGTTCCTCCGACATCAGTCGGCTCGATTTCAAGTATGTCTAGTTGTCTGCCTCTTTCGGCAATCTCGTCAACCTGCTCTCTTGCTTCGCACTGAAATCCCAGATGATCCATGCGTGACGTCACTTCTCCTTCACCGATCACGAGCAGGAAGGTTGGGTTCTTTCCTTGCTGTGTTTTGGGGCCGAGCCAGACTGTTCCTCCTCCTTCCTTGCGGCGATCACGCAGGACTGAGAGGTTACAGAAAGAGGAGTAGAAGGCAATCGATCGTTCGATGTTGCTGACTGTAATGGTGATGTGTGTCCAGCGCACCGTCATCCGACACTATCCTAATTTCTTTGGTCAGGCAGCTTCAGAATGTCTTCAACTTTGGAGATCTTAAGCACTATTAGCGAGCAAAGAACAAGTAAGGAAGGGCGGTTTACCCCCCACGACGGGTGGTTCATGATGTCGTTCGGTTGAGCAACCATGGCAGGCGTGTTCACGTCGGCCAATTGTTCGCGTAGAAAATCAAGGCCATAAGCAAAACTGTGAAGGACAGGTTCCAAAGTGTGCTTTTCCATTTCTTCTTTCTAGTTGCAAAGAAAGGCCAAGTCAACTTTTACTTAGAGGGTTCCTTGCCTTTTCTCGCGATCCAATTGCGTGATCAAGACCCAATATCCGTCAACGCCAACTTGTTGCTGATAGTACGACAAGCTGGCAAAATCTGCCGTGCCACGGTAACCGGCAGTCAGCCTTTGACCGTGTTTCAGCTTTTGACACCGCGCAGCAGGCAAGGCACTTTTAACTCAACTCCTAAAGTCTGTCAGATGGTTCCTCAACTGCTTTTGTAATGAAATCAAATCGCTGGCACCAAGTTGAACAAATCTTTCACCAGGCAATACAGCGCCAGCCTGAACAACGCGCGGCCTTCCTCGCGCAAACTTGTGCGGGCGACCAGACACTCTTGAACGAAGTGAATTCACTCCTGAATTCATTCGGAGAAGACGACAGTTTTTTTGAAGCGTCTGCCTCAACGCTTGCTGCCGAAATGTTTGGAAGTCTCGTTGGAGAGACTATTGGACCTTACGAAGTACTGTCCGAACTTGGCTCTGGTGGAATGGGAACTGTTTACCTGGCCCAGGACGCGCGGCTTGGTCGTAAGATCGCTTTGAAACTTCTGCCGCCTCAGTTCACAAACGATAAAGATCGGCTTCGTCGATTTCAACAGGAGGCGCGTGCCGCCTCAGCGTTGAACCATCCAAACATACTCACAGTCTATGAGATCGAACAAAAAGCCGACATTCATTACATCGCTACCGAATATGTGGATGGAGTAACGTTACGACAGCTCTTGTCAACGGACCAACTTGAACTCCACCGGATACTAAGCATTGCAACTCAGATTGCCAGCGCTCTCCAGGCCGCTCATGCTGCGGGAATAGTTCATCGAGACATAAAGCCCGAAAACGTCATGATCCGTTCCGATGGCTATATCAAAGTGCTCGACTTTGGTTTGGCAAAACTAACGGAAAACGAATTCGCACCGACGACATCCGAGACAAACCCTGGTGTCGTCATGGGCACTCCTCGATACATGTCGCCGGAACAAGCGCGAGGACTCGATGTTGACCTCCGCACAGACATCTTCAGTTTGGGAACAGTTATTTATGAAATGGTAACTGGAAGGGTACCGTTCGAAGGAGAAACGACAAGTGACATCATCGCGGCGATTATAAAAGACGAGCCGGAGCCTATGTCTTTGAGCGTTCCCGAACTACCTTCGGAGTTTGAAGAAGTTGTGAACAAGGCTTTGGCCAAGGACCTGGGGCTACGATATCCAACCATTGCGGATTTCGGTTCAGATTTGCAACGGTTGAAGGACGGTATTCAGCTAAATGCACTTGCCCGATTTACCTCTGATGCTTCAACAAAACGACAAACTGCTACGCGCCTTGGATCAACTGATCCGCAGGCGCAACAGAACACTGATCCACTCTCAATAAAGGCCTCTACCAGATGGGCAATTTCTGCTGCGTTAGGATTAGTCGTACTTATTGCAGTGGTAACTGTAGTCTCTCTCAATCGTCGTGGGAAACCGGCTCCGGCTCCTTCAGCGAACAATCGTCAAAACACACGCCAACTCACCAATCGCGACGGCTTTATCTCGGCATCGCGGTTTGCACCTGATGGAAAGGGCGTAATCTACAGTGCGGGATTTGATGGCAAGCCTTTAGAACTTTTTTTCACCGATGCCGAAGGTTCCGATTCCCGTTCTGCTGGTATTCAATCAGCGGCGCTGAAATCAGTTTCACGCACAGGGAAGATTGCGGTGTTGTTCGACTTCGAACTGAACTGGAGTGATGGTTTCAATGGGACTTTGGCGATCTTGCCCGCGGACGGTGGTAAGCCAGAGGTGTTGATGCAAGGCGTGGATGATGCAGCTTTTGCACCTGACGGAAATAACCTCGCGATCGTGAGGTCCGTACTGGGAGAACAACAGCTTGAGTATCCTTCCGGACACCTTCTATACAAGTCTGACGGTTGGATGTCATACCCTCGGTTTTCTCCAAAGGGCGACAAGATCGCTTTTTTCGAACATCCTCTCGGCGACTTTAGCGGCTCGCTAGTTGTGTTTGACCTGGGTGCACAGAAGAAGATTGACATATCAACCGGTTGGGTCTCCCTCAAGGGTCTTGCCTGGAATCCCAAGACCGACGAAATCTGGTTTGGAGGTTCCAGGGTAGGGAAGAAACTAAGTATTAACGCGGTGTCTCTCTCAGGACAACTGCGAACGAACCTTTATGACGTACCAGTCATTGGCGCGCGCATCGATGATATTTCCGACGACGGAACGATGTTGATTAACCAGGGTAGCAATCACGCCACAATGATGGTTGTGGAAGATAAATCCGCAAAGGAAGTGGAATCGCAATTCGCCTGGACAACGTCTGCGGATCTATCTGCAGACGGGAAAACTCTTCTCTACTATGAATGGGGATGGGAAAACACCAGCGGTGCCTCTGAGGGAAACTCGGTATACTTGCGAAAACTTGACAGCAACGAACGCATTCATCTCGGCCCAGGCAAGGCGCTGGCTTTATCACCCGACGGCAATTGGGCACTGGCACTGCAATCGACACCGCAACCACAACTTGTTTTATTGTCAACTTTGGGTGCCCAGGCGAAGGCTTTGCCTAATCGAGGAATCAAGGAATATCACTACGCTTCATTCTTTCCCGATGGACGACAGATTCTCTTTACGGGAGTTGAAGCGCGTAAAGATGCAGCGATTCGCTCCTTTGTTCAAGACGTCAATACTGGCGAGGTTCATCCGCTGACAGAAGAATGGACAACGGCTCGTCGAGTCTCCCCCGATGGCAAGAGCATAATCACACTTCAACCAGATAGGACGTACTACATTCAACCTTTGATTGGAGGAGAGGCTACGCCGATTCCAGGACTTGAATCGGGTGACGAGCCTATTCAGTGGAGTGATGATGGGAGCGCAGTGTACGTTATCGGACCTGGAGAATTTGCAACCAAGATCTACCGCGTGACGCTTAATAACGGAGCCCGTCGGGAATGGGAAGATATTGATCCACCAAACAAAGTAGGACTTGTTGGTCTCGAAACGAATCCCGGTGGAATCTTAATAACCCCTGATGGAAAGATGTCCGTTTACACCTACTGGATACTGCTCCAACATCTATTGTCAAAACCCATTGATTAAGAACCAGGTCAGAACTTCCCTACGCGAAAACCACCGCGCGAGAATCTCCAACTCAACCCAAGCGAAAGTCCTCTTGCACCATGGGTGTTTGAACCTCGAACCGTGTTGCCATAGTCCACATGAAGATCAAACGTTCGGTTTATAGAAACGGTAACCCCGCCACCAAAACGTAAATATGCGGATTTGGCTGCTCGATCGTGTAGTTCGTGAAAATCCTCGATGTCACTGTCCAAAGGAAACCTAACACCGGAATACGTGTGTTGCCAGGCACCGGTAAAGCGTGCTGAAAGGCGAGGCGAAGCAAAATAACCAAATTCCCAATCTGCACTGCTGCGATCAAGACCGAACTGCTCAACATTCTGAACAATTGCGTAGTAGTACCGGCCCTCGACATACGTTCGCGGAATTAGCTCTCCAAGATCGCGACCTACATTCACCCCAATTTGAAGTTCACGAAGGTCTCTGCCCACGGCCGTGTGACCGCGAGTCTCGTAATGATGTGTTGGTATGACAGTAGCAACAAATGGAGTAACAACGAGCTTACGACTTGCCAGAACGTTGTAGCGCAGACCAATACGTAAATCCTGGAAAGTGGGATGATAGAAACCCGTGTCAGGTGGACCGTGAGGGACAGGACCAACAAAACCTTCATACTTGGACGTCACGTGCGTCAGTTCACTGTCCAGCGTCAACTTGTCGGTTAGGCCGTACTCAAGAGTCGTTATTACGGTGTGGGTGCGAATTGGCCCGGCATCAAATTTTTTGCCGGTGTAATCACGGTGATATCGAACGTACAAGTTCTCATAAGTGGTTGTGACCTGGCCTTCGCCCTGCAATGGTACCCAGGCTTGTGCATTTGCCAGCTGCACCGATGCACTGGCAATGACGAGAGCACACCCGAGGAGGGTTGAACGAACCAATCTTAGACTCATTAGGATCGACCTTGCTGAGAGTGTTCAGCTTTTCCGAGACTGCGAATCCATTACTTTCGCGACGGCAATTACAAAATCCAGGCCGTCCTTAGGATTCTTCACGATGACTTTGTACTGTTTCGAAGCCGCTTTCACTTCAGCCTCGGGCGACTGAAACAGAACTGGTACAACGCGTGTGTTTGGAGTGTAAGATTCGACTTGCCTCTGCAGGTCAGGTGCTTCTGCAAGATTCGTTAAGACGAGATCGTAGCGAGAAGATCTCAGATCGTTCTTGATACTGCCCACGTCGTCCAAGGCCGTTGCTTTGTGACCGACCTTGTTTAAGAAGTCTCTGAGTTGAATCGCTTTCCCCGCAGGAAGTGCAGCCGAATGAATCAGGATCGTAGACGGGTGTTTCGCAATTTGCGTCTGGTAGTACCTCAAACCAGTTTTGACGCGCATCGTCTTATCACCACAAGCATTCGCAGACTGCAGAGGTGAAACGCCGATGATGATGGTAGCGATTAGAACAAAGTTGAGTTTTCGCATCTTTGCTCCCTTGTACGATTGCTGAGACCCGACTGCTTGAGAATTGGCCCGTATCCTACGCTCGGATAGCAAAAAGATCAATGTTTAGACGCGGCTGGTCCGTTCGCTACAGGCATACTTTCACTCCGACTCTAACGCGAGAAAAATTAAGAGAGTCTCTAACGGAATTTTCTGATTTTGACAGAAGATGCTTCGTTCGTGCTATTTCGTGTGATTCGTGGATCGGTCTTCTCGGCAGTAACAGGCGATCCACGAATTACACGAAATAACACGAAAGAAGCAGTAAGGATGTGTAAAGATGTGGTGATCTCACTCTTTCCTGATCATTGCTCTTCGTAACCACGCCTTAGCTAGCGTCCAATCTCGCATGACTGTACCCGGAGACACGCCAAGCGCCTCGGCAGTTTCCTCAATGCTTAAGCCACCGAAGAACTTCAGCTCTACAACTTTACTTTTGCGCTCGTCGATTTCCGCCAGCTGCGTTAGAGCATCATCGAGCAAGACGACTTCTGCGCTTCGTTGATTAGCGGCCACCAACTCCTCATTCAGAGACACCTGCAACTGATTGCCTCCTCGTTTGGCAAACCGGCGTTTACGAGCATAGTCAACCAGGATTCGTCTCATCATTTGCGCGGCAATCCCAAAAAAATGAGCTCTGCTTTGCCAGTGGACGTCCCGCTGGTCCACCAGCCGAACAAATGCTTCATTCACCAAAGCTGAAGTTTGCAAAGTGTGACCAGGTCGCTCTCTCTTTATGTGTCGGTGTGCCAGCCGATGAAGTTCAGCATAGACAAGCGGCATCAACTGATCGCGTGCGGCTTGATCACCGTTGCCCCAGGCGACTAGCAATTGGGTTACTTCGTTCGAGGCTGGGGTCATGGATTCATTAGCGAGTAGATTTCAGATTCGAACCTCTTAGTTCTACGGCCCACCGACCACCTTATTTTAACCGCTTCAAAAATTTCAGGAAACAAAATGAAAAGCGGCGAACGATCTGCGAGATCGTTCGCCAGCTCTCGTTGTATGGAAAACCATTCAAGCGGGGCCAGAAGAAAACAAGCTCCACTTTCCTGGTGGAAGAACAAAAATCGCAGACCTTACGGCCAAGTATGACTCACCTTGAGTCGGAAGAGGCCGAGCATCGGATTTGTGTTCATCTGCGTTTCCTGAACGCGTGATCGAAAACGAAGTCTCCAACTTTGTTTCCCAATCGGATCCCTTCAGTCTTATCAAAACTCCAGTGGATACCAAGATAAATTCGACTTTGACCATTCTCTTCTTCTGCTTCAGAAAGCGACGAGAAGCGTCTTTCGATCAATGGGCGCGAATTGCCGTTATTGTCTTCCGTAACTCCGTTGAATTCATCAGAGATGAAAGTGAAAGGAATCTTGTCCTTTCCATAGAAGCGGCGAAGGATTTGGAAAAGAGCACCGCCAAAACCCGCGTGGCCCGACGGATAAGAAGGGAAGGGTGGCGTGAAGTTTGGCCCATTGAGATTGCTAGCGGGCGCTCCCAATGGTGAAAACGTCACGTCGCCAAGAGTCAAATCGTTACCATCACCTGCTCCGGTCGGTCCTGTACCGGGATCGGATTCACGAATGCCAGTCACGGGCCGCCAGAAGTCGTAGTAGAACTTCGATTCCCAAATGGCAATGCCAGCATCGGCCATCGCAACGTTTACTAGCGCAAGCAACCTTGCAAGATCCACGACATCGTGCGTGTGACGAATGTCTGCAATACGCATGGTAATCTGGTTGTACAGACGAGGAGGTGCGCACAGGCTCGGAGTGCCATCGTAGGCCCAAAATATTCCAATCGTTGTTTGCTCATCCGTTCTCGCAGTTGGAGTAACGATCCCGTCGCCCCCAAGAGCCTGCACCTCGTTATACGCCGTAGCATAGGCGGCGCTGTTCAGGGCCGGTGGCGGGGGTGTTCGAAACTGACTTGGTGACCTTAAGACGAAAGGTGTGACTTCACCCCAATGTGCACCGAGGGCTACGGGTGAAAGGCCGATCGGATCCTGGCGCCATCGGCCTACCTCGTTACTCGTAAACCAGTCAATTCCTAGCTTAGGTTCGGGAATCTGAGAGCCGTCATTACTTCTGAGGGCAAGGGTCGCTGCGGCAGCTGTTTGCCCGGCCTCGATGCCCTTTGCCTTTGCTTCACTATCGCCAATGTCGTTCAAGTCTTCAGCTAGCAGTTGATTGAATGAAGGGGCCTGGGAGGGAAACATCTGACACAGCGTATCGTGGGCCGCTTGCGCAATGGCACACTCCATTGACGCGTGTTTATTAACGGATTCCAATCCAACATAACTCTCATATTTACCCTCGATCGCGTTAACCGCCTCGAAGATTGCAATGTGGACGATGGCCATTGCCCGAGAGGCACGACCCGGACCCAATTGATGCCCAAATAGATAAGTGTCACCCGGTTGATTCGGTGTGTGATCTAACCCGCTGGCGTCGATGGCGATCTCATTCCAGTGTCTCAATCGCTCGGTCGCATTCAGTCCAGGTCGGAAGGGGTGTTGTTGAATAACCACCGGCTTGCGATTGTTTTGATATCGCCGTCCCCAATAGTCTTCGACGCGCCGCCTCTGATGGGCCGAACTTAACGATGTGGCGACTATTGTAAGGAGCAAGAAAGCGACGATTGCTGTGCGATATAAGGAACTGTTAGTGCGGTTCATGATTCATCTCCAAGCTTGATTCTGAGGCAGCCAATCTTGGTCTAGTATCAGTTTGCAAGTTGACTGGCGAAAAACCCTGCGGCGCTGCGGTCACAGACGCCGCAGGGAGATGTGAATGGTCGCGTTCAGATTAAAATGTTCGCATCCTTTTCAAGGCGTCCATTCCAATCCTCGCCTCATGGGAAGAACGGAGAAAATTGAAGCGTGGCACAAGCCGGCACAGCAACGGAACAACCACCTGGGAAGGAGGTCAACTGCTGTTGGAGGATTGCGGGATCAGCATTCGGAAAACCGTGACTCCGAAGGGCGAGGTGAATCTGTACTTGCTTAGCCGAGACGATGCCCGGTGACGGATTCGGCATATTGGGGAACATCGGGTTGAGGTAGAACCCCGTGTTATCACCTACGGCCAGATAGCCGCTGAAGTTAACTCTACCCCCTGGATCCGCTATGGTGCCGCCTCCGTATTGCAACGACCCATTCACAGCCGGGTTGTTTAGGTCCGGCGGCGCGCAGGCAGTGTTAGCGCAAAACTCAGGGTTGTTATAAATCACCCACCAGAACGTTATGACATGGCCGGGAGTTAGGCCCGACGATGAAATGGTTGCGAAGACACCAGCATTATTTCTGGAGATTGAAGCGCCTGCGGCCGGAACAGGAGTACCAGTGGCAATAGAGTGGACAGGACTAATTGTGGTCTTGACATTCCCGCTGTCGTTACTTTGCGATGAAACCGTTCCAGCTAAGGCTAACGTCAGAACACCGATACAACACATGACAATCAAGATTCTTCGTTTCATATGGCCTCCAAGTTTTGATCGGGATGCGAAACAGATCTCGGTGTTATCGCTGCATCCGGGATAAGCGATAGAAACTCAGCGCTACTCTTAGGACTAATCAGAGACAGTGCGCCAAGCGTGAGACACCATCTGCAAGCGCTTGTGAACATCACGCCTGCTCGAGAGTTCGGTTAAGTCTCCCAGACCGAATAAGGGATGGGAGTTTCAATTTCTTTCTATCCGTAACGCGAGGACACAACGAGGAACCTCTAACGACAGCGCTTTATTTTTTGCGAGGCTTAAATCCGATTTATTGGTTAGTCAAAAGCGAGAAGTGGCCAAGATAATTATTTTGTACTTGGGTGAAGAGTGCGGATTGGTCCTTCGGATCACGAATACAGCATATCTAGTGAAAAATCTTTTTTCGAAGCTCAGCAAGATGTAGTCAAGGTCCTGCTTTTCGCGGACATTCACTTTAGTTTCGCGGATGAAGGTGTACGGTCATGTGCTCAAACCGATTGAGGACTGATTGATAGTAATTACTTGGATTTGGGCGTTTGCCAAAAGGATCCAAGCCCAGTGCGGCAGTGACTGTATCCACTTTGTCAAGATCCAGACGGATTGCACGCAGCCTTCGCACTTTCTAAAAATGCAGGCAACTTGTGGTTAACGCCGCGCTGAATGTCCGAATCAGAATTGCCTTGATTGATCGGGTAACGTGGACCAAAAGATCTATAACTCCGCCTACTAAAGTGATAAGTCATCAACGATCCCTCAACGGCAGTTAGATGAGAGTAACTGATGAGGTCAGGCCATTGACCTGCGACTCTATGAACGTAGAGATATTGCCCCACGATGATTCCCAGTTGCCTCTCTGGATTTAACGCAAACAGACCCCAGGTGCAATTGCCAGTCCCGCCACAATCAAGAGGCACGAAGAACTCAAGCCTGTGATCACCGTTCAAGTCAAAGGCAAACGCTCTGTCGCCCCATGAACCGAAGTCGCCGAACCCGTGTTGCTTCATCGCACGATTCACGACGCGAGTCAGTTTTGCGGACGGGTATGCTGCTGGTGTTGAGCAACTCCAATCAAACTTCACGAGTGCCTTGTTCTGAAAGTTCCGCCACGTGATTGTTTGCGCGTTGGTTTGCGAACTCAACACAAGTGCGATTAGAAGAATTAGGAGGCTGAGTTGGTGTCTGTACATTTTATTAGGACGTCAGGGGGAAACGGGTCAGTACCACCTCGCGGTAGCGGGTGGGTGCGGAGCCTCAAATTCAGCCGTAGATAAAGCTGCGCACCCACCCGCTACCGCGAGGTGGTACTGACCCGTTCCCCCTGAGCCTCACGCGAACCCCGCCGGCCTTTCACCCACAACTCCAAACTCGCGTTCAAGGGCAATCCCAACCTGCCCAAGCAAGCCGTCGTCAAATAACCGTCCGAGAATCGTAATACCATGCGGCACGCGTCGAGGAGGATTGAACTTTGGCAGCGGATTCGCCGGATCAGGAGCCCAATCGCTTCGCGCTTCGGAGACTTCAACAAACCCGGCTCGAAAAGTTAACGATGGATGACCGGTAAAGTTTGTAATCGTAAGTTGCTCGTCGCGTAGCGACGGCACGATCATCAAATCAACTTCTCTGAAAATTCGTGCCATTTCCATTGCTACCTTTCGACGCAAGCGATCGGCTTGAACGAAATCCACGGCCGAGAGAAAGCGCGCTTCGCGAAACAGGTTTGGCCAAGCATCCTTGACCTGCACTTTGAGCGAGCCGAGCTGGTTATTAAGTGCAAGGTCCTCAAATGACGCAGCACCCTCCGCAAACAAGATTGGCATCAGTGAGCTATATGGCCAATCAGGCAGTGATACTTCTTTCACCTCCATCTTCAGCTTCTTCATCGTCTCCATTGCTGAGCGATCTACGTCGGTCGCAGGACTTTCTTTCATCCATTGAGCGATGTAACCAACCTTCAAACCGGCGACTGGTGATGTCGCATCGAAATCGAGTTTGCTTGGCAGGCTTGAAGGATCTCCACCGTCAGGTCCACTGATCGCATGTAATACCAACATCGCATCCTCAACCGAACGCGTCATGGGACCAAGTTTGTCCAGTGACCAGCAAAGTGTCATCGCGCCGCTGCGAGCAACGCGTCCAAAAGTAGGACGCAGACCAGTTACTCCGCATCGCATCGCGGGACTTACGATGCTGCCGCCAGTTTCACTTCCTATTGAGAACGCGACGAGTGCCGCGGCGGTGGCCGCGCCTGGCCCCGCGCTTGAACCTGAGGCTCCTTCTTCTAACAACCATGGGTTCATTGTTTGCCCGCCGAACCAGATGTCATTCAAAGCAAGTGCTCCAAGCGACAACTTCGCCAACAAAACTGCACCTGCGTCATTAAGTCTGCGCACGACGGCCGAGTCCGCCGCTGGAATGCGATTTCGGAATGGCTCGGCACCATAGGTCGTCAGGATGTCTTTCGTGTCCAGTAGATCCTTCACGCCGTATGGGATGCCATGAAGTGGACCACGATATTTGCCGGCGGCGATCTCAGCGTCCGCCGTCTTAGCACGCGCCAATGCGTGATCCCTGGTCAGGGTGATGATTGCCCTAATCTTTGGATCGAGTCGTTCGATCCGGCTGAGATAAATATTCGTCAGCCGTTCTGAGGTGAGCTTTCGCGATTCGATCCATCGTGCTAATTGCGTGACCGGCGCAAAAGCGATCGCATCATCAGAACCGGGCAGGGAAGTGCTCTCGGCCTTTGATCGCACAAAACGATCGCGTAGTTGCGGGGTCGCGATTCCGGGTAGTAGTGGATTCCAAAGTGTTGCAGGAGCGTCTGTGTCCTTGATGGAAACTTTCCGTGGTCCCGTCCGTCGCTCGAAGTATTGAGCAAGTGATGTACGCCAAGACTCAGCAGCTTGTTGTCGTTCCGCAGACGACATCGTGACCTGCATCAGTTTTTCAGCCTCCGCAAATGTTTCCGGTGTTACAGCTGGACCAGAGCCGGCGCCAGTTCCAAATGTGGGTGGCGCACCCGGTGTTGTCGGTGTTTGCGACGGAGTTTGTGGGTGGCCGCTTTTGAGAGCAGCAGTGGCAACGAGAACGCTGAGTGGAGCGCGAATGAGAAATTGACGACGAGTGTTCATGGGGTAATGAATACGTCCTTCCTGGTTACTACTGTCCGATATGCTTTAGCTTGTCGTGACGCAACCAACCAAAGCCCGAGTTTCAAACGAGTCTCTGAATCTGTAGCCTTGGTTGGTTGCGTGACGACAAGCTAAAGCATATCCGACAAAGCATCTTGTTCAATGTCTGCTCGGACGGAATAGATTCAACAAGAGTGTAATGACAAGTGCAACAACGAATGCCGGGAGACCCGTTAGGATAGGCCAAAGGAGCAGTGCCAGCCCGAACCGCCATCGCGAATAATGTGGCGAAGCGAATAAAGAGTGAAAGAGGGCTCCAATCGCCAGCCACAACCCTCCGATAGCAACCGCTATCGCAACATGAAGCGCAGTTGATTTAACAGAATTGCGCTGTCGAAAATATTCGTAGCAAATATGAGTTGCGTAAACAATTGCACTCGCTATCCACGCCGCGTATCGCCAGGCCTGAACGTGAGTGCTCGGAACGGCAAAAAAAACTCCAATCACGGCGTATACAATGCCGATGAGGATTGCATGGTCAATCCACAGTGGGCGATTTTGTAAATTAGTCATGACCATTCTGAGCACATGTCGGTGACCGAATTAGAACTGCGAGCGAAGGGACCGATTGACCCTCGGCCAATACTTTCGCTTAGAGATTGTTTGCGAGATCAATCGATCGCTTCGCTCGCAGTTCTAATTCGCTGCTTGTCTTCGCACAGTCTTTTTCGTTGTGCGTTCTGCATTCGAATAAAGGAAAACTGTAAAGTGGAACTGGCTACCGCGTCGCGAAGTGGCCAGAGACCAGGGACGAAACGTAACTCAACTCCGAGTCTGAGCAGTTCCCCAATACAATCGTCAATAATGGTTACGCCTCTCGGTACTACTGGAGATCGACTCACAAAATAGCCCGCACATTCGTCAAAACACTCAAATGTTTCAGTCGGCAGTTCATAACAGTACAAGCGACACGCGCGCAACCGACTGAACCACGCACTTTCGAGTGCGACGACAGCTGAGCTCACTCCAAGAAATCGTTCCACATCTGCCGGGCTCGTTTCACTTCCGGCATAGTATGTCACGCGAGGGCAATCTCTGGGCATCAAATAGTTGTGAAGGCGAGCTTCATCAATGGCCCACACAACAGGATCTGGAACATATTTCGATGGCCGTGGCTCGAACAGCTTTATTGCAGGTTCTTCGCTGACGTGGAAGAGGTGGTTCACCTTTGTCTATTTATGCAAAGCGGGTCTTATCTGAAATAACGCATCAATGACATAAAACCAAGCAGAAACTTATCGCCCCAGATGCCTGCCATAACTCCAACGGTCAAAATGCAGGTGATGCTCGCGATCGGAGGCAGGCCTAGCGACACAACCATGCTGGCCGCGAGGACGACGCCGATTATGAATCTCAATATGATCGCTGTTATTTCCATTCTTGATTGTATTCCACGCTTTGATAGTGCAATGGTTTCCTCAAGGTGTCCGAACTGACCATTACTCAGGTAAGATCGCGGACGCAAATTTCTGCATAACCTCGCCGTGCTGTTCACGGGGCGTCGAATGTAATGCCTCGATAAGTGCTCGCAATCGCGGCGTCAAAATGATGAGATACCGAGTCGGTTCGCCCGCCACAAAATAAGTATGAGGCACCCCCGCGGGCACAAAGACCGTTGTTCCCGCTGACGCTTCAATCTGTTTATCGACAAACCGGAAGGTAAGTGTTCCTTCCAGAACATGCCAGGCTTCATCATCCGAATAGTGCACGTGCAGATAGTCAGGGCCACTGCCTCTCCATTCATGGATTTCAAACGACTGCCCGGTTGCGGCTAGTCCTATTTGTTGGCTCGAATTCCCGAGATGGTTGACGATAATTGGTTCAGGCATCTAATTCACATACTCCTCTGGATGGATATCAGGTTCAGAGGTTCACTGACTATAAACATCAGCACTCTAGCGGGTTGTCTTTCTCCGTGTCTGTTCACGCAGTCTTCCACCTGATAATACGTAACTCGTCTTTCCTGTTACGCTAGGGCAACACGACGCGTCTTTTGGTCCGTAGTTCAAGGTATCAAGCAGTATCGAGTTGTTCTTGACCGAAATCAGTTCGACTCCGCGCGTAGATTTTCCTCCGACATCCATGTGTGTCAAAGGCGATAGCTTACCGTTTCGTCGCACAAAGACTGCAAGGTATTGGATGTGAAGATTACTTCCGCCCTGGCCTTCAATGGTGTACAGCACGACTGTTTCCGGTTGACCATCATGAGTGAGGTCACCGGTAACAACCTTTCGAGCGTCGGGGTATTCCTCGCCTCGTTCCCGTTTTGCCTGTCGAGTGATGAAAGCGTCGATCGTAGCGGTGTCATCATCTTGAATACCCAAGGCTGGGTTGAACGAGCACGCCAAAATGAACATGACTGCCATAATGGCGATAGAAATAGATTTCATGATGCCTCGACTCATCTCGGGGGAGAAACGCAACCGACAATACGTAGAATTGTTTGAGAAGATTAAGGCTCTGGAAGACGCCTTAAACTCAGTGCCAAGGCAACAATTGCCAAACCCCAGGCAATGCCTTTGATTACCAGCACCCATCCTGACCCAATTGCTGCGGGGTCAGGTTGTCCCTGTTGCAGGTCTTTCAGCTGTCCAAAGAAACTGTAATAACCTAATCCGCATGCGAATCCCCAAGCGGCTACGAGAAAACGCTGTCCGCTTCGAATATCTTTCCCAACTCGCCACGCTCCATAAAGCAGGAAAGCTCCCAGAATGTAGTCATCGAATAAGTTGGCAGGAGATTGTTTCCAGGTGGACCAGCGACGAATTGTTTCCAGCACTGGAGCTATAATGCCGCCTACGATTGCAAGCCACCTACTGAACCGCATAGTCAATCAGTCTTCAACGCCTTCTTCAATACATCACACAACTGAGTGTCAACTCCTCGCGTCACAATTTCTTTTTCACTAATCTCGCCCGACGCTCGATCAACTCATCACATCGCTCCCTGAATTCAGGCCACTTGCTCTTCACCGCACTCAACACATCGCACATCTGTTTCGTGTCCTTAAACGGGAACACGTAATCCATTGCCAATACGTAATTGATTTTCCTCGGGTCGTCAGCGCAAAGCCACGCCTCGAATGTTTGCATCATACGGCCGAGAGATTCATCTGAGATATTCCAGATAAGATGATCAATCAGTGCTCCGACTTTGCGTGGATCAGTTGCGGCGGTTGTATGTTGAAAGATGATTTCGGCCAGATTCTGTTCGCGGTGTTCGGTTGCAAAGCGCAACGTAAGCTCCCACTCCTCGTCAGTGCCGAATTCTGAACTGGGAGTGGCTAGGCTTAGCAGTGTTGGAACTACGTCTTTGTCTAACATAGCGAGAATTCTGTCGTCATGCTGAGTTGACTAACGAGGTGACTTGAACTCGCCGGGAACTATCTCAGCCTCAAAGTAACCATCAGACTGCATCGGTATTCCTGCAATCCTACGCAACATAACCAGCTGACCAATATGGGTCAGTGCATCGCCAACCGGCCCTTGAATTAGTTTTTCAACTGGGCAGACGATTTCCGATTCCGACGCAAGATATGAGTCGAATTGTTTGACGGCCGCAAAGAACCGAGTCGCTTCCTTATTCCACGGGAGGGGCGACGACATAAGGTAAACGAGTTCGCCCCTGGACAAATAAAGCGAGCCTTCAAGCAAGTCTCCGATGTGTGCGAGAAGTTCTCCAGGCGTCCGTGTTTCCGAGTGAACGCGAAATTCGCCAAAGCTCTCGGGCACATTTGCGATGGCCAGGGACCCACGATAACCCACTGTTGCCACCATGTGACGTAACGCTTCACGCTTGGTGTCTGAGTGCATGCTTTGACTTTAAAAATGTATCCGGCCTCGATCCGACTCGATGATGCAACATTCATCACTCCGTCAGGAGTCAAATGTTTATACGATGCGGCTGAGTAGATGTTACTTGTTTTGCGATTAAAGGTTAGTGGCCGTTTCTTCGTTCCCGAATATAACGATCTACAGTGTCGCTGAGTCTTTGGATGCTCTCTTCAGCCCGGGCGATTTTCTCATCTGTTCGAACGCTCTTTTCTTCATTGCGAGCGAGACGCTCTTCGCTACGGATCTGCGCATCAACCAGCGCATCGATTTTCGCATTGACGTCTGTAAATCCGGCATGAGTCACATTCGCAAGTCTTGTGACGACATCGCCGACCTGGCTGACGGCCTGCGTGACAGCTTCACCCATTTCGGCGACAACCTGATCTGTTCGCGCCTGGGACTCTTCGAGCCGTTGCATGTCAGCCGCAAACTGGGCTTGCTTCTCCAGAATGAAATTCATTTTTCTTTCGAAGTATTCGTTATTGGTCATGAGGATCTCCTAACTAATTGTGAGAGAGTGTAACCGAGGGCTCGACATGAGACCAAGTAAGCTCACGAAATGAATTCCAGCTCTAGACTTTGGGGAACTTATCGGTAATGCGATAAAACAAGAATATGATTGCCATTCGCTACTCAACAGAGACTACGGTCACTGATTTTGGCTCAAGCTTGAGACTGATCTTGCCGGCGTCAACCTTCACTGAAATCGGTTTGGTCGTGACCATACTCGGCGCGTCGAAGGTGTTGACGCTGTCAACTTTTGGCGCAGTCAACGTTTCACCACGCGCCGATTTTGCGTTGATACCGTTCAAGCTCGCCTCAATCTCGACCGAATTATTTGGATCGACATTTGTAATTTCTAACCAGAGCTTGCCTGTTGCGTCTTTTGCCGCGATCGCATCGATGCGTGGCAATGTAATGTCACCGTGTGTGTAACTTCCGGCATTGAACGTCACTGGCAGAAATGAAGCATCCTGGAAAGGAACATACATCTTGAAGACGTGGTAAGTCGGGGTTAATACCATCTTGTCTTTGTCAGTCAAGATCATTGCTTGAAGCACATTGATCATTTGGGCGATGTTGGCCCCGCGCACACGGTCGGCATGACGCGCAAAGATGTTTAGATTCAACGCAGCGAGGATTGCGTCTCGCATGCTGTTCTGTTGAGCCAGGAAGCCGGGATGACTATCGGGTAATGACGCATACCATGCGCCCCACTCGTCAACAATCAGCGCGATCTTCTTCTGTGGATCGTACCGGTCCATGATCGCGGAATGTTTGTCAATGAGACCTTCCATATCTAGCGTCGACTTCAGGATCTGGCTGTACTCTGTTTCACCAAAGCCAACGGAAGCGAACGCAGGAGGCCAACGCACGACAGTGTAGTTGTGCATTGAAAGACCGTTCATGTCCCAGCTCCACTGATGATTCTGCCAGGCCTTCATGATGTGTTCGGTCCATTCAGTCCAACGTGCCTCACCTCCGCCAGGCCCAACGGCAATCTTGAGCATCTGCTGCTTATCCTGTTGTGCTGGATTGAAGTTTCGAACGAAGCGGCTGTAAATCTTGAGTTGACTTAGATAATACTCGGGAGTCATGTTGCCGCCGCAGTCCCAACTCTCGTTGCCAATTCCAAGGTAAGCAATTTTGTAGGGTGCAGTATGACCGTTCGCAGCGCGCTCTTTTGCAAGCGTTGTTTGTTGAGGCGTGGTCAAATATTCAAGCCATTCGGCTGCTTCCTGCGGAGTACCGGAGCCAACGTTCACTGACATGTAAGCGTCAGCGCCAATCTGTTCGATGAAGTCTAAGAACTCATGCGTTCCGAACGTGTTTGGCTCGATGACGCCGCCCCAGTTTGGATTTAGAGTGACCTGACGTTGAGGGCCGATAGCTTTGCGCCAGTGGTATTCATCTGCAAAGCAGCCTCCCGGCCAGCGAATGTTCGGTACCTTAATCGCTTTGAGAGCAGAAACAACATCGTTGCGGATTCCGCGAGTGTTGGGAATTTTGGAATCCGGTCCGACCCATATGCCTTCGTAGACACCCTGGCCCAGATGCTCGGCGAATTGACCAAAGATATTGCGATCGATTCTGGCCCCAGGCTTTGAAGCATCAACTGAGAGCTGGACTTTCTCCTGGGCTAAAGTCGAGGTGGTACAAAACAGAAGACACGCGAGTGGACCAATGACCGCATGTTTGGTGACGCGAGAAAGACACGAGGACGCTGAGAGCGTCATTGCGTGGGCGGCAGACAGAAATCCCATCGATATGCGCGGTGGTTTAGAAGCTATGGGCAAGAACATTGGTGATCTCCGAGATGAAGCGATAACTACGAGCTGTAATTGCGAAGTTTGCTGATCAGCATTATGCCTGCACTCCGACACGAGTGCAGAATTCTATGCTGTGGTGTTGCTATAAACATGACACCCCTATCGGGGTAAATCAGGTATTACTGATACGTCTTCCCTTTGTATTTCAGCCACCCAGCCACGTGTCTTCCCTGAGGATCATGGTGCGTCCAGTGAACGATTCCGCCCTGCGAATTCCAAATATACTCACCGTAAAACGCAATACGGTCGCCTTCCTGTAGTCCGGCGACTCGCGGTGCAAGGTCGATGTTGTGTGCAATAAGGAGCGTCTGGCCCGATCCGAGACGTACGATGAAACGCTGATGTTTGCCGCCAGCGAGGTCGTCCTCCAATATGCGCTCTACGACTCCTTCGCCTTCAACCTGGACGTTTCTCTTTTTCTCTTTGAACGCGCGGGCAATTGCACTGTCGTCAGTGGACGCATTGCCGTTGTCGCCCGAGGATTGAAACGCGCAGGCAGGCGTTGTCCAAACCACGCCAAATAGAAGACACGTGGTGATGAAGATCCGTTTTACAGACATCGTAATGCCACTCAAGCGCATGTTGGATTGCTTCTAACGATTACGATGATCGGCTGCAGGACCTTCATCAACTATTCGAACAGCACTTAAGTTATAAAATTTCGAGTTGTCTGGCATGCCATTCCAAACGACCTTGAAGCGGTACTTTTTCCCGACGGAATCTTCCTTCGAAACTTGGAAGAGTTGGGCCGGACTATGGATGGCGAAGTTCTCATCCGTATCCGCCTTGAGCGGGACCTCTTTGGGCGTGACTGATTCAATGTGAATGGTAACAGCGAACCTTGAATCAAAATCGACAGGTATGACCTTGAGCTCTCTTTCACCCAACAGTTCGATAGACTTAACTGTCGCGATGAAAGTGATCGAGACTTTGCGGCTCGT
Organism: Pyrinomonadaceae bacterium; assembly: GCA_036006355.1. Taxonomy (GTDB): domain Bacteria; phylum Acidobacteriota; class Blastocatellia; order Pyrinomonadales; family Pyrinomonadaceae; genus PSRF01. The sequence continues at coordinate 40,317 of DASYPT010000056.1, forward strand.
GGATGCATCTGACGTCTTCGTCAACGACGATTGATTTGTGTTCGGACGTGACTCACGCGAGCTGGCACACAGAATGCCGATTAACACTAGCAAAAATATTTTCATCAACAACTCCTTTGCAGTTGAGAAGGAATTCGCTGGGGAGCTCCTTGACGATGTATTCGTCAGCCGTCCAACCAAAATACCAATCGGACATTTTCGTCCCCGTACGGTTCCGAAAATATTCGCATCGATGCAATAAAAGCACGGAACTGAGGCGACTCCGACGTTTACCGCAAATCGAAGCGAGCCTATTCAAAATCTCTCCTGCAGGGATCATTGGTGGCGCACAACTGCGGCTCTATTGGATATTTAAGGCGATGGAGGCCGGAGTAGCCATGAGATAACACTACCTAAGAGTGCCAGAACAAAACCACACCAGCCAATCGTGTAGCTAACAACTCCGACCCAGGACAACACGACAAGAAACGTACCAACGCCCCACAAGCCCCAGGCAATCTTATTTCGTTTCATAGAATGCGATGCGTCCTAACTTTGCATTTGAGCCACTTGACTACCGACTTGAACCAATCCTTTCTCGTCAGTCGTTAATCAAGGTGCAGGAGTACTCTAATTGCATGGACATTTGTTTCCGTCACGATGCGCCACCTCGCCAGTCAAACGGTAATAGCTCCCGGAGCTTGACCACTTTTTCGCGGTCAATCAGGACTTCAGCCAGGAAATTGTCTGGATGGAGTTGACTAATAAACTCTCGACAGCGTCCACAAGGCGGTAGGACGCTGCCATCCCAATTCACCGCGACCATTTTAACAACCTGGTTTTCCCCGGCTGTAATCATAGCCGCCGCGGCGGCATGTTCAGCACAAAATCCCATCGAGCAACGCGTATCAATGCAAACCCCAGTGTAAACTGTTCCGCTTGCAGTCAGCAGTGCTGCGCTTACTCCTCCTGCTTCTGCGTCTTCAGAAAGCCGGCGCGGATTGAGTGCCGATTTTGCTTGTTCGTACAGCTCGTTCGATGTCATCGACTACCGATTTGATCGCGGTTGCGACTCTATTCTAAATATCCTTGTTCGTGTGATCGGTAAGCAGCGCTGTAGCAACGATACTAACGATACCGCAACCCAGAATATAGAAAGCGATCGCATAGCCCGAGTGGAACGCAGCGAATAACGCTGCGGCGATGAAGGGGGCTGGGCCACCAGCGACGATCGAGGCCAGCTGGTAACCCAGTCCGGCCCCGCTATAGCGCAGGCGCGGAGTAAATGACTCTGCGATCAGCGCAGCCTGCGGTCCATACAAATTCATAGTCACAGGAACCGACAGCAAAATGGCCACCAGGATCAATATCGGCGACCGCGTGTCGAGCAGCATGAAATAGATGAAGCCGAACGCGCCG
>DASYPT010000057.1:0-36776 GCA_036006355.1 Pyrinomonadaceae bacterium
AGGCAGCTTCTTCAACAACACTGCATCGACAACGCTGAACAGCGCAGTGTTTGCGCCAACACCGAGTGCGATTGTCAATACTGCGACCGCGGTGAATGCCGGGTGCTTCAACATCATTTGAAGACCGTAACGAACGTCTTGAAAAAATGAAGACATAGGAGTCACCTTATTGCCGATTTGTCCGACGAACTTTAGTTTGTCGTGTCAGGCCAACAGTCACGATCGAGGTGTTAAGGCCCCATCAAGAATCGAGATTCACCTATCGTCGCCTCGACAAACTAAAGTTCGTCGGACATTGAGATCCTAATCGTGTCTCAACGCGACGAGCGGTTCGACTCTGGTTGCGCGTCGTGCCGGAATCAAACACGCCACCAGAGCAATCGCGAACAGAGCAACAGACACAACTACAAACGTCATCATGTCAGTCGCGGTCACGCCATAAAGCAGGGACGTCAACAATCTCGTTAGCGCCAGCGCGCCAGCAACGCCAATCACAATTCCACTCAGGGTCAAAATAACGCCAGTGCGCAGAATCAAGCCCAATATGTGTCCTCGTTGTGCACCCAACGCTAAGCGAATTCCAATCTCGTGTGTTCTTTGACTCACCGAGTAAGAAACAAGTCCGTAGATTCCGACGGCAGCCAGAGTTAATGACAACACTGCAAAAGCCGAGAACAGAAACATCAAGGCACGCGACACCGACAACGCCTCCATAACTCTTTGCTCCATCGTTCGAACGTCGTAAATCGGTTGATTACGATCGATCGCCAGCACCTGATCGCGAACTGAGTTTCCAAGGCTGAGCGGATCACTCGAGGTGTGAACGAAGAGAGTCACGCTATTCATAGTCATCTGAGCAGCAGGCAGGTAGAGTTCAGGTACTACTTCGTCAGTCAAACTCTCCTGGCGGACATTGCCTACAACACCAACTATCGTCCGACACAAATCTTCTTTGCATCCAAAGCCAACATGCTTACCAACAGCGTCGTTTCCTCCAAAGTAACGTCTTGCGAAAGCCTGATTCGCAATGGCGACCTTGGGAGAGTCTGCTCCATCGCGATCGTCATAGAAGCGCCCGCTCAACAAAGGAATTTTCATTGTGCGAAAGTAATCACTCGAGACCGCACCGACACCGACTGGTTTGTCCTGTTTGCGGTCGAGTTGGTGACCTTCAATTCCCATGAAGGCAATAATTCCAAATTCTGAGAGAGGCTTGTGATTGATAGTTCCGGCTGACTCAACGCCCGGCAGTGCCTTCACACGATCGAGCAAGTCGCGGTGGAAGTTGTTTACCTGGGCAGGTGTGGAGTACTTGCTTCGTGGCAGATCCAGCCGTAGCGTCAGGATATTGTCGCGAGCGAAACCGAGATCGATTGCGTTCCGTTGATTAAAGCTCCTCACTAATAAACCCGCAGACAATAGCAACACCATTGCCAGCGCCAGTTCTACAATCACCAACCAGCCTTTGACGCTGCGCAATCCAAAACCAAGAATCGATCCTGAAACACTGTCCCGAAACGTGCGAACCAGGTTTGGTTTCGAAGCGGTAACTGCGGGTACCAGGCCAAAAACAATTCCCGTGACGATGGACAGCAGAAGCGTGAAAGCAAACACACGCCAATCCATTCCGCCCGCATTTAGATCATGGACTGCGCTCGTGAAGCCCTCAGGCACAAGCGATGAGATGATCCCTTTGCACCAAAAAGCAATCAGAATTCCGAATGCGCCCGCACTAATCCCCAGTACAACACTCTCAACAAGCAGTTGACGAACCAGCTGCCAGCGGCGTGCTCCAACAGCCGCACGTACAGCCATTTCACGTTGTCTCGCGGCAGTGCGTGACAACATCAAGCTCGCCACATTCACACAGGCGAGGAGCATTACTAATCCAACCGCCGCCCATAAGAGCAGCACTGTGCGCCGAACACCAGTAACCAGAAATTGATGCAGTGGGAGTATCTCCAGTGCTGAGGTCTCCAACTTTTCGTTACCCGGCGGAGTATTCTGCTGAGCGAGAAGACTTAGTTCAGTGCGAGCGTGTTCGATTGAGGCATTCGGCTTCAGACGGCCAATGACTTCGACGAGGGTAAACCAATCCCCCTTCGTTTCTCTTGCCGGGTCGAGTACGAGCGGAACCCAAAGGTCATATTCATTTGGAAAACGTTGCGAGTGTGGCATCACACCGACAACAACGTAGCTCTTGTCGTCCAGGACAAGGCTACTCCCGATGATCGATTCACTTCGCCCAAATCGTCGCTGCCAATATGATTCTCCGATGATGACAGCCTGGCCGTTGCCCGGCTTGTCTTCGTCGGGCAGAAACGTCCGACCACGCAGTGCGGACACACCCAACGTTGTGAAAAAGCTTGATGTAACCTGACCGCCCGATACGCGTTCGGGTTGACCCTGGCCAGTGAGGTTGAAGTTGTCGCTACTGTAAGCGGCGAGTCCATCGAAGTCGGTGCTCTTTTCGGTCCACGCCAGGTATTCGTAGGCGGCGAGACCTGGAAGTCCTTCCGCGGAAGCAGAATGACCAATTGAGACGAGTTGCTCAGGGTTTCGAAACGGCAACGCGCGAAGAAGCACAGTATTCACGACGCTAAAGATCGCCGTGTTCGCCCCAATGCCGAGAGCAAGGGTCAAAACAGCAACGACGGTAAAAGCGGGTTGCCGCAAAAGAGTGCGGATGCTGTAACGGAGATCTTTGAACATAAGATTTGGTCTTTGGTCTTAGGTCTTTGGTCTTTGGTTTTTGGCCTTTGATCTTTGATCCCTGGTCTTTATCTTTGGCCCCTGGATTCGAAGGCCAAAGGCCGAAGACCAAAGGCCACTATTCATATTTCAATGCAATTAACGGATCTACTTTCGTTGCGCGTCGCGCCGGTATGTAACAAGCCAACAACGCCACAAACACGAGCAATACAGAGACGGCTGCAAACGTAAGTGGGTCACTAGTCCCTACATTCAACAAGAAACTCGATAAGACTCTGGTGACCAGGAACGCCCCGAACAGACCAATCACAATTCCAACGATCACCAACGCTATTCCCTGTCGCAATACAAGCTTCATTACGTCGCGAAGCTGTGCTCCCAGCGCCATGCGAATCCCAATCTCTCGGGTGCGCTGTGAAACTGCATAGGTCATGACGCTGTATAGACCCATCGTTGTGAGTAGTAACGCGAGCAGGCCAAAAGCCGTGCCGATTCCAGCGGACAGTCGCGGGCCCCAATAGGCGTAAGTCAGGTTCTGTTCGCCGAGGAGCATGCCGACGACCGGTAAACGAGGATCCAAAAGTGAAATCTCACGACGTGCTGCTTCAGCAACCCGCGTCACGTCTGCAGCAGAATTTGCCTTCACCAACAACGTCATTCCTGATTCGTACATTTGAAACTCAGGAATGAAAATATACGGACGGCGATCTTCATACAGGCTGCGGTAAAAGCCGTCCTTCGTTATGCCCACAATCTCCGCCAGCGGAGAACCTGACCACCAGAAGTGCAATCGTTTGCCTAAAGCGTTCTCTTCACTGCCATAGTATCGGCGAGCAAATTCCTGATTCACGATCGCAACGTGCGGCGCCTTCGAGTCATCACGTTCGGTGAAGTCGCGACCTCGCAGCAGCTTAATGCCCATCGTGTCCAGATAACCGGGCGCAACCAAACTACGATCAACGATGATCCCCTGATTTGGTAGCGGCTCAGGATCGCCCTCCCTAATGATCTGGACTCCTGAGTTGCTGTCGCCGAGCAAGAGGTACGTGGTAAGAGAGACAGAACGCACGCCTGGCTGTTCTCCTATCCGGTGGAGGAGTTCAGTGTAAAAGCGTTTGCCACTCTCCTCGTTGTAACCAAGCGCACCTGGATCGACTCGCATCGACACAAGATTATCGACGTTGAATCCTGGATCAGTGTTGACGGCTTTTCTGAGACTCCGAAGAAATAGTCCGGCGCAAACCAGAACTACTATTGAGATTGCGAGTTGGGCCACGACCAACGCCGCGCGAAGGTTCAGGCGTCGCGCTGTTCCGCGTTTTACAAACAACTGCACTTCACTCTTCAAGACGGAAACCAGATCGAGTCGTGACGCTATCAATGCCGGAGCCAGACCAAATACAAGGCCTGTCAGGACAGAAACCCCAAACATCCATTTCAGTACGGTGAGATCGGGATTGACATCCAGATTGATCGGATAAGGTAAAGGTGGAATAGAAGAATTAATGAGGTGGGCGCCCCAGTAGGCGAGACCCCAACCGACAACACCGGCGAACAAACTAAGAATTACGCTTTCAGTCAGCAACTGGCGAATGATGTGGTTCCGGCGTGCTCCGATTGCTAATCGAATCCCGATCTCTTTGGTGCGGGCAGTCGCTCGTGCCAGCATCAGGTTCGCCACGTTCGCACAGGCAACCAGCAACACAAGACCAGACACACACAGGGAAATTAATGCGGCGAGCCTCAAATACTTTGCTAGCGAATCAAACCTTCCCTCTAGTTCTGAGACTACTTGAATCTTGATATCTTTCGCGTTGGTCGGATAAAGACGAGCAAGATTCTCCACAATCAAATTCAGGTCTCCCTCAGCCTGTTTCATTGTGACGCCAGGCTTGAGCCGTCCTAACAAATTCAGGTCGGCCCATCCGCGTTCCTTCTCCCACGTCGTATCAGGCCCGAAGAATTTCGTGTGCTGCATCAACGGCACCCAAAAATCCTGACGGATTGCAAACTTGACTCCCTCATAATTCTTCGGTCCGACACCAACGACAGTGAATGCCGTTCCATTCATGTAAATGTTTTTGCCAACTATTGATGGATCGGAGTTGAAGCGGCGCTGCCAAAACTTGTATCCGAGGATAACCACGGGTGCGGAACTCTGCGAAAGGTTATCTTCCGGCAAGAAACCCCGGCCGAGTGATGGCGTCAGTTCGAGAACTGAGAAGTAGTTACTGCTAACGATTTCGCCCCACGCGATCTCTGCCGGTCTGTCATCAGCCGACCCGCGACTCGCACTCTCGCTGATCCCGGCCTGCGCCATGTTCCACGCGAGTAGTCCGGAAAAACTCTTGTTCTGGTCGCGCAAATCGACGTAGTTTGCGTATGAGAAACTCCCCCAGACTTCACCGTCTTTCTTACTACCCCAGAACGGCATGACAACTTCGTTGGCTCTGGGCACCCTTATTGGACGAAGGATGAATCCATTCACAGTGCTAAGAATCGCGGTGTTCACACCAATACCTAGACCCAGCGTGATTACGGCGACAAGCGTGAACCCTGGATGTTTGATCAAGCTGCGAATGCTGTAGCGGATGTCTTTAATCATTGCCGATTTCCTATTGCCAATTGCCGATTTAATCTAATTCCGATTTCCATCTTGCGAGTTGCTAATTCGAACCATTCCTATATTGCAAAATCGTCAATTGGCAATCGGAAATCGGCAATTCATTCATTCATACCTAAGCGCCTCCAACGGATCGACTTTTGTGGCTCTGCGCGCAGGCAGATAACAAGCCAGAAAGGCAACACCGATCAGAGTCAAAGTAATCCCTACGAAAGTCAGCGGATCTGTTCTGCTCACGTCGTAGAGATAGCTCGACACAACGCGTGTGGACACCAAAGCCAGACCTGTGCCGATTGCGACTCCGATGGCCGCGACCTTCATTCCTTGCAAAATCACCATTCGAAGAACATCGCCTCTCTGTGCTCCCAACGCCATTCGAATTCCCATTTCACGCGTACGCTCGCTGACACCAAAACTCATAACGCCATAAATGCCGATACTCGCAATCAGCAATGCAAGGGCGCCAAATACACCGAGGAGCACCGCTCCAAGCCGCGCAGGAAATAGAGAGATTTCAATGTTGTCAGCGAGTGTCGTTACATTGAACGCCGGCAAATTCGGATCTAGTGTTTGTACCTCGCGTCGAATCGCCGCGATTAGTTGTTTCGGATTGCCATTGGTATGCACATGCACAGCCATCGAAGGTTGCGGGCTTTGTGAGTAGGGCACAAAGATGTACGGCGTTGGCGCTTCGCCAAGCGATCGATACTTGCTGTCTTTTACGATCCCGACGATTTCGTACGAGGCTGGTCTTCTTCCAAGCACGCGTAGCCTTTGTCCTAGTGCATTACCGTCAGGGAAAAAGTTGTGGACCAATGTCTCGTTAACAATCGCAACGCGCGGAGTTCCTTCCTGATCTTGATTGTTGAAGTCGCGACCTGTTAGCAGTGAGACATTGATCGTCTTAAAGAAGTTGGGACCAACAGTGTTCATTCCAGCAATAGACGGATTGGTTCCCGGAGGAGGTTCGTGGCCCTCTACAAACATTGGAGCGCCAAATGCGGGCGCATAGAAAAAACTTAACGGCGCCGACTGCGCGATGCTGACATTATCAACACCGGGCAACGTCTGTATTCGTTCAGTCAGTTGCTGATAAAACTGCTGCGCCTTCCTTTCATCATAGCCCTGAGCGTTCGTGTGAAAAGATAGTGTGAGGACTCGATTGGCATCGAATCCAGGATCAATCGCGCGCGCATGATTCAGGCTTCGCAGGAATAATCCTGCTCCGATCAGAACTACGATCGAGAGCGAAACCTGACCGATCACAAGCGCATTACGCAGGCTGAAGAAGCCACGATGTTCGCCTAATTGACCCGCCTGATCTTTCAACGCGGGCACGAGGTCATGTTTGGAAGATTGGATTGCCGGAATTAATCCGAAGACAATGCCTGCCAGCACTGAAATTAACAGTGTGAAAATCAGAACACGCCAATCAGTGTGAAATTCAATATTGAGCGGCAACGGTACCGGAGGTTTCAGCGCAGCCAGAGAATTAATCAGCCAGAAGTTCAGAATCAGGCCCGCCATTCCGCCGGCACAACCCAACAAAATGCTCTCCATGAGGAGTTGCCTGATCAATCGCATACGTGTTGCGCCGAGTGTCAACCGGATCGCCAGCTCTTTACGCCGTCCGACAGCACGAGAGAGCAAAAGATTTCCGACGTTCGCGCAGGCAATCAAAAGAACGAGGCCAACAACTGCCAGCAGAATTTGGGTGACGGGTTTGAGCAGACTACGAAAGATCGGTCGTCCATTGCCGGCTGCAGAAAGCGCGATTCGAAAGTTGGCATTTGTTTCTGGATAGTTCTGTGCGAGGCGACTCGCAACAACGTTCATGGCGGTCTGCGCCTGATTCAGAGTAACGCCCTCTTTTAAACGCGCCATTACATCAAAGCTTCGGGAGCCTCTGTCGTTTAGAGGATCATTGTTTGCTGGCTGAGGACCTGGTCTAAGAACGCCCTTCATCAGTAAAGGAATCCAGATCTCGCGCGGAAACGCTTCTTCTGTGCCAACGAACTCGCGGGGTGCGACACCAATCACTGTAAATGGGTGACCATTCAATACCAGCAACTTACCTATGACGTTTTGGTCCGCGCCGAATTGTCGCTGCCACAAACTCTCGCTAATCACCGCGACGGGTGATTGTGTCTTGTCTTCTTCGGAAGAAAACGTACGACCGAGTTTCGGCGCGACACCCAACACATCGAAGTAATTGGCCGATACAACCGCACCCTCCACACGCAGAGCGTGGCCCTCACTTCCAAGGTTCAATGCCATCCATTCCGAAGCCAGTACTCCATCAAACAGATCACTTTGATTGCGATATTCGAGGTATTCAGGATAGGAACTGGGATTGTCGTTGTCGGAAAACAGCCACACAAGGTTGTGCGGAGAGGCAACAGGTAATTGTCGAAGGAAAACAGAATTCGCCAAACTAAACACAGTCGTATTAATACCTATCCCCAGCGCCAGCGTGAGGACTGCGACAATCGTAAACGATGGTCGCTTCAATAAACTTCGAATTCCATACCGCAGGTCATTGACCATGTTCTCCATGCTTCTTCTCCCTCTTGATCGACTGTGCTCTGTACTTTGTCCTTCGTACTTTGCTTTGTGCTTGGATCGGGTCAGTACCACCTCGCGGTAGCGGGTGGGTACGGAGTCTTCTTAGTTATTTCATCGCTTCGCACCCACCCGCTACCGCGAGGTGGTACTGACCCGATCCAAGCACAAAGCTCAAACCACAAAGTACGAAATGCAAAGCTCTCTATTCATTTCTAAGCGCTTCCAACGGATCGACTTTCGTTGCTCGGCGCGCTGGTATGTAACAGGCAAACAAAGCAATGAACGTCAGCAGCACTGAAATTGCCGCAAACGTCAACGGATCAGTTGCACTGACCCCAAACAAGATCTTCGACATCAATCGTGTCAGACCTAGCGCTGCTAATACACCAATTGCCACGCCGGCCAGGGCCATTTTCAATCCATGACCAAGCACAAGACGCACGATGTCTGACCGCTGTGCACCAAGAGCGATTCGAACTCCGAGTTCGTGCGTTCTTTGACCAACCAGATAAGAAATCACTCCGTAAATCCCAAGACTCGCCAGCAAAAGAGCGACGGTAGCGAATGCCCCAAGCAAGTACATCGAAAAGCGTTGAGTGCTGATCGATCCGGCAATTACCTCATCGAGTGTCTGTGCTCTCGAAATCACATTTTGACTGTTCTGTTGCCGGATAACTTCTCGAACAGAGTTGAAGACATTGCTAACACCGCCTTGCGACCGCAGGATGACGCTGGCGCCGCCGATTCCGCCTCCAAGATCGGCATCGGTCTGTGCCCTAAAGGGAAAATAGAGTTGGGCCTGTAAGCTTTCCTGAGCATCAGCTACGAGCCCGAATTGCTTAACGTGGCCAACGACGCCGATGATTTGTGACGCCACATTGTTGACGATTACTCGTTTCCCAATCGGATCTGTATCGGCGAAATACTTCCTGGCAAGTGCTTCGTCGATGACCGTCACCGGCGTGGAGCGCTCATCGTCTTGCTGATTGAAAAACCTACCGCGTTTCAACGGTATGCTCATCGCGTCGAGATAACCCGGCTCGACGATGTAGAACAACGCCATATGCATATCGCTGCCAGCCGTTGGTTTTGGTTCACCTTCAATCCAGAACAGAAGATCGTCTTCGCTTTGTAAAGGCGTCGCACCAGAAACAAACGACGACGACTTGATTCCAGGTATCGCGCTTATCCGCTCGCTGATATCGCGCAGCGTACTGCGCACTTGTGGCCCACTTTCGTTTCTTTCAGAAGGTGGAAAGTTAAGTCCGAACGTAGTCACGTTGTCCGCGCGAAAACCGGGATCGATTTGCCAAAGCGCACTGAGTGACCGAACCATCAATCCCGCACCGACGAGAAGCACGAGAGCGAGGGCCATTTCAACGGCAACGAAAACTCCCTGAGCTCTCACTCGCGCAGAGCTTGTCCCGCGACCTGATTCTTTAAGTGTGTCGTTGAACTGTAATTGCGAAGTCTTTAAGGCGGGAGCTAATCCCGTGAGGATGCCTGTCAACAAGGTTATGCCCACCGTAAAGATTACAACTCGAGAATCGAGGGCAATCTCAGAGGCGCGAGGCAATGCAGTAGGCAACGCCGCAATCGCCGCTCTTGTTCCCCACGCGGCAACTGCAAGTCCAAACGCGCCACCGACGAGTGCAAGCAAACTACTCTCAACCAGCGTTTGACGAAGTAGCCGAGCTCGCGCCGCCCCCAGGGCAGTGCGAATTGCGAATTCGCGTGCTCTACCGGTTGAACGAGCAAGCATCAAGTTGCTGACGTTCACACAGGCAATCAACAGAACAAAAGCAACGGCCACAAGGAGGATCCAGAGGGTTGATTGGACCTGACCAATCATCAGCGGTTTCAGAGGGACGAGCTTTGCGCCATTGTCTTTATTCGTTCCCGGATAAGTGATCGCAAGATTCGCCATGATCCGGCTCAGATCAGCTTGAGCCTGTTCGATGGTTACGCCCGGCTTCAATCGTCCAATGCCATGCAGGCCCAGCGCAGGACCTCGATTCTTCAGGACAGGAGCGGCCCATTGTTCTATAGGGACAAAGACATCACCGGAGACCAGATTGAAGCTGGTCGGAACAACGCCGACGATCGCGTAATTCTTGTCATCAAGCGTAATGGTCTTTTGAAGGACATCAGGGGAGGATGCGAACTTTCTGGCCCAAAGTTCGGCAGTGATTATCACAACAGGCGCACCACCCTCTTTATCGTCTTCTTTGGTAAACGTTCGTCCGAGTTGCGGTTGCAGACCAAGCACCGAAAAGAACTCGCCGGAAACGTATCGACCACGAAGTCTCTCCGGCTCACCTGATCCAAGGAGACTGAATCCGGTGGAACGTGAGATCGCCATCGAAGAGAAGGTTTGATTTTGGTTCCGAATGTCCACAAAGTTTGGATATGGCATCGCGCCCATATCGAAATTTGGTTTGCTCTGGTGGATGGTGACGAGCTGATCCGGATCGGGATAAGGCAACGGCTTCAACAACACACCGTTAACGACCGAAAAGAGCGCGGCGTTAGCGCCGATGCCCAATGCAAGGGTCAATACAACAACAGTACTGAAGCCTGGGTGCTTCAGAAGCATGCGGAATGCGTAGCGGATGTCTTGAAGCATAGTGTTATTTAGAATTTCAGATTTAAGATTTCAGATTTAAGCGGGTCCAGATAGGTCTTATGGGGCGAATAGGTCCATTGATAATTGACCAATCTGAAATCTTAAATCTGAAATTTGAAATAATTTCATTCATACCTAAGCGCTTCCAACGGATCGATCCTCGTTGCTCTTCTTGCCGGTACGTAACACGCAACTAACGCCACTCCTATCAACAGCACTGCATCAATCACGAAGATCCATGGATCGGTTGCGCTCACTCCAAACAACAAACTCGAAAGTAGTCGAGTTGTCGCGAAGGCGATGGCGAGTCCTAACGCTACGCCAATGACGGCTAAACTGAATCCGTTGCGAAGGACCATGCAGAACACATCAGTGTTGCGGGCGCCAAGCGCGACGCGTACACCAATCTCATGAGTTCGTTGTGTTACTGAAAACGCCATGATCCCGTAGATCCCGACAGACGCCAGAAGCACAGCCAATCCGGCAAACAGACTCAGCAGAAACATGTTGAAGCGACGAGGAGCAACTGACTCAGAAATCCGCTGCTGCATCGTTAAAACACTTGAAAGTGGTTGGTCCGGATCGATGGCAGCAACTTGATTTCTCAACAAAGCGGTCACTGACTCAGGTTCGCCTTTTGTGCGAATAACGAGATACATCGGTGGAATGTTGGCACCCGCGAACAATGGTTGGAGAGCCGGAATGTAAATCTCCGGTCGGTCTTCAAGATCGAGTCCGCGGTGCTTGACGTTTCCAACGATGCCAACGATCTCGTACATCTTTGGCTCCCTGCGTGAGAAGAAAATGCGTTTTCCCAATGCCTCCCCGCCGGGCCAGAACTTCTTTGCCGTCGCCTGATTGATGATGATTACGGGCGTCGAACTGGCGACATCGTGATTTGTTAAGTCACGGCCTCTCAACAATGGGATCTCCATCGCTTTGAAATAGCCCGCACTGACAAATCTCACCTGTTCGTCAGGTCGTGGTTGTCCTTCCGGAACCTGCTGACCTTCGATCGAGAAACTTCGATCGCCGCCGCCTCCGCCGAATGGCAGAAGATTAATCGCGCCAATGGACTCGACTTCCGGATGTACCTCGACCCGCTGAAACAGTTGCTCGAAGAACGCCTGACTCTTTGCCAGCGTGTCGTATTTGGATTCAGGCAAAGCGAGTCGCATCGTCATCAGCTTTGCCGGTTCAAATCCTGGATTGATAACCTGCAATCGCTGAAAGCTCTTCACCAAAAGACCTGCGCCGATTAGCAACACTAGAGCCAACGCGAATTCAGAGATCACGAGCGCATTGCGTAGACGAAGCCGTCGTGGTCCTTCCACACCACCGCGACCACCTTCTTTCAAGGTTTCATTCAAATCCGCTTTCGAAGCCTGAAGCGCCGGAAATAATCCAAATAGAACTCCCGTGAGCATGGATATCCCGATAGTGAAGATCACCACTCGATAGTCAAGCGCGATCTCCTCAACTCGAGGAGTATCCTTTGGTATCAACGCGACAAGCAGGCGGACTCCCCAAATAGCGATCAGTAGACCCGCGACTCCGCCGATCGCCGATAACAGCAAGCTTTCTGTCAGGAATTGTCGAACCATTCGACGGCGAGTCGCGCCCAGTGCAGCACGCACCGCAATCTCGCGATGACGAGCTGCGGCATTGGCAAGCAGAAGGTGAGCAACATTTGCACAGGCGACAGCAAGCACTAATCCAACAGCACCCAATAGAATGAAGAGTGCTTTTCGTAAGTTCGCGCCGACCTTATCTTCCTGAAGCGACTTCACGGCCAGACTAAAACCTCGCGGATAAGTCGTCTTGTGATCGACCGACATCCGCGCTGTGACTGTGTTGAGCTCGGCTTGTGCTTGTGCCGCTTGAATATTCGGACGAAGTCGTGCAACTACGTCGAGGAAGTGCGAGCCGCGATTATTCTCAGTGAGAAGATCAGGCGAGAATGCAAGTGGACGCCAAAGCTCAGTGTCCTTTTCGGGAAATTGAAAACCCGCCGGCATTACGCCGACGATTGTCACTGTCTGGCCGTCGAGTGTGATGGTGCGATTGAGGATCGAAGCGTCACCACCGAATCGACGTTGCCATAATGCATGACTCAATAGAACGACTCGATCGTGCTCAAACTGATCTTCTTCTCGTAGGAAAGTACGGCCGAGAGCCGACTGAACCTTCAGCGTTGGAAAGAGACTCGCTGAGACTAACGCGCCGCGGATTCTTTCTGGTTCTCCAGTACCAGAGAGGTTGAAGCCTTGAGTTGTGTAGGCGGCCACACTTTCGAAGGACTGGACCTGCTGTTGGACATCAACGAATTCCGGCGCAGAGAGTTCGGTCTCAGATAGTTCACTGGAGCCAAGATTTCCCCACAACACCAGCAATCGAGTCGAATCCTGGTAAGGCAACGGTCGCAGCACAATCGAATTGACCACACTGAAGATTGCGCTGTTTGCACCGATGCCGAGTGCCAACGTGATCAAAGCGATCGCCGCAAAACCAGGACGCTTTATGAGACCACGAACGGCGTAGCGGATGTCTTTGAGAATTGTGTCCATGATCGTCAGCAATAGGACCTATGTGACTTATAGGACCTATCTTAAGTTTCTTCATTCGTACCGCAGCGCTTCCAACGGATCGACCTTCGTCGCTCGACGCGCCGGTACGTAACAAGCGACCAATGCTACGAACGTGAGCACTACCGTCGTAACGACAAACGTCAATGGATCCGTTTCAGTTACTCCGAACAGCAAACTCTTCATCAATCTCAACAACACAAACGCAGCTCCAAGGCCGAGCACTAATCCGATCGCAATCACACCCATTCCCTGCTTCAGAATCATCCCCAAAACATCGCGCACCTGCGCACCAAGCGCCATTCGGATGCCAAGCTCGTGAGTCCTTTGACTAACGCCGTACGACGTAACGCCGTAAATACCCGCAGCCGACAACAACAATGCGATTACACTGAACAGTGCGACCAGAAACAGATTGAATCTTGGTTGAGTCACAGATGTGCTGACGATCTGCTTCATTGTCTGAACATCAGAAATAGGCACGGTTCGATCTACATCAGTGACAACCTGGCGCAACGCACCAGCGACACTGTCAGGATCACCAGTCGACCTTACGACCAGAGACATTTCGTCCCATGGATCCTGCTCGGATGAAAAGTAGAGTTCCGCGGTAGGTTCTTCGCGAAGTTCCAGACTCCGAACATTCGCTGTCACACCAACAATCTCAAACCAGACAGGTTGATTGTTGCTGTCTGTGTTCCCGAAGTTAATGCGTTTTCCGATTGCGCTTTCACCAGGAAAGTCCTGGTCAGCAAGCGCCTGGTTGACGATCATTGCCAGAGGAGCGTTGTATACGTCGCGATCGGTAAATGCCCTACCCTGGACAATTGGTATGCCCATCGCCCGAAAGTAATTGGGTGTCACACTTCGATAATTGGCCATGGGCCATTTGTCAGGGGTGGTGATTGGGCGGTCTTCAATTCTAAATCCAGCCGTCGGTCCTTTGCTTAACGGAAGTGTATTGATGGCGCCGACATCTCGTACGCCGGGGACAGAACTCATCTTATCGATTACTTCGCGATAGAAACGAAGACGCTCGCTGTCTTTCTTGAAATTTGTGCCTGACGGTGTCAACCGTGCTGTCAGAACCTGCTCGGCCATAAAACCTGCATTAACTGACTGCAATCGCATGAAACTGCGGAAGAGCAATCCTGCTCCCGCAAGCAGGACAACTGAAAGCGCAACCTCGGAAACGATCAACACCTGACGAAAGCGATTCCGCCGCAAGCTACCACTCGTTCCACGCCCGGTTTCGCGAATCGCATCCTGAAGATCGGCGCGGGCAAACTGCAACGCTGGGGCGAATCCGAAGAGAATGCCTGTAATAACCGAGGCCACAAGCGTGAAGCCAAGCACTCGCCAATCCATATGGATTTCGTTGATTCGCGGGAAATCGGTCGGCAGTAGTTTCTTGATGAACGAGAGCAGCCAGAAAGAAAGCAGGAGGCCGGCTGCGCCGCCGGTGAGGGCCAGCATGGTACTTTCGGTAAAAAGCTGACGCATGACGCGCCAGCGTGAGGCTCCAAGCGCCGCACGAATCGACATCTCCTTAACTCTTGAACTCGAATTCGCAAGCAGCAGGTTCGCGACATTCGCGCAGGCAATCAACAAAACAAAACTCACGGCGCCGAACAACAACCACAACATTCTGCTGGTGTCTCCGATTACATCCTCTTGCAAACTAACGACTCGATTGAATCGACGATTGTTTGTATCGGGATATTGTTGGCGAAGGCGAGCCGTGATGGTTTCCATCTCGCTCGCTGCTTGCCGCAATGTGACGCCCTGTCTCAGTTTCGCGACTGAGAACAAGTAGCCCATGCCGCGATTTTGCGTAACATCCATCCGTTCGTTGAGTTCAGGCACGAGGCGCAAAGGCGGTAGCCAGAGTTCAGCTTTAAATGGATCTTGAAACGTAGCTGGTGTGATACCGACAATGGTATATGGTTTTCCATCAAGTGTGATTGACTTACCAACCACATCTTTATCGCCCCCGAAGCGGCGTTGCCACAACGCGTAACTCAAAACGGCAATGGGGGCATGACCCGCTTGTTCGTCTTCGGGGATGAACAGTCTTCCGTAGACAGGTTGGAGATCGAAGACTGAAAAGAAATTTGCAGTCGTTTGCGAGATGTCGATGCGTTCTGCCTGATCCCCTACGGTCAGGTTTGATGACGTCGTTCTGATAGCAGCGAGATGTTCGAAGACCGTATTTTGTTGTCGCCAGTCATAGAAGTTTGCGGCGGTGACCTGAGCACGTCTACCGTCGGCATTCAGTTCTGGAATTGCGACAATTCGATCTGCGTCTTTGTATGGCAAGCGCCGCAGTACAACACTGTTCACGACGCTGAAGATGGCTGTGCTGGCTCCAATACCGAGTGCCAAAGTGATGATGACGATCGCAGTAAAGCCCGGGTGTTTAATTAAGCTGCGAAATCCGTAACGAAGATCTTTGAGTAGTGTTTCCATGGTCTTTGGTCTTTGGTCTTTGGCTTGGTTGGTCTAAGACCCAAGGCCAAAGACCCAAGGCCAAAGGCCAACTTACTCATTCATATCTCAGTGCAACCAGTGGATCGACTTTCGTCGCCCGTCGCGCCGGTAGGTAACAAGCCAGCAACGCGACGGCAAACAGTGAGCCGACCACTATCGAAAAAGTTCCTACGTCGTAAGTCGTGACATTGAAAAGCAACGCGCTTAACAATCGCATCAATGCAAGCGACGCAATCACACCCAGGCCAACGCCCAGCAGCGCTAATACAAGTCCTTGTTTTAGGACCATCTTTACGATGTTGCCTGGTGTTGCGCCTAATGCGATCCGCACTCCGATGTAGTGTGTTTGTTGACTAACGGAATACGAAACGACTCCGTAAATTCCAATCGACGCAAGCAGGAGCGCGACTCCGGCAAAGATACTGATCAAAAGCGCGGGAAATCGTCGCATGAACGAGGCCGGGGTTTCCGAAATCATTCGCTCCATCGAACGAACGTTAAATATCGCCACATCAGATTCGAGACTACGGATTTCAGTTCGCACTGAACCGATTACCGCATTCGGATCCGCGTTAGTGCGAACCACCAACGTTCCAAATGTCGATGGGCCCTGGCGGAACGGGAAATAGAGGACTGGCCTAATCGCTTCATCGAGTCCTGTGATCCTCACGTCGCCAACAACTCCGACAATCAAGCTGCCGGGCCCGCCAAACGATGGGTAGTTGATCTTTCGCCCGATGGGATCTCGCCCGGCAAAGAGTTTGTCCGCGATGGTTTTTCCAATAATGACAATACTCGGTTTGGCAGCAGTATCTTGTTGGTCGAACATGCGTCCGGCGAGCAAAGGAACACCAAGTGTTTGAAAGTAGGTGTCATTGACGGTCCGGACATTGGCTTCCGTCTCCTGTCCCGGGGGTGGAATCGGATCACCATCAACAACAAATCGAGCCGTATTGCCTCCATTCAGCGGGAGGACATCCACCGTACCGACGCTTACCACGCCCGGGATTGCACGGACCCGTTCAGTAAATTGATCGTTAAAATTTACTTGCTTGTTGGTGTCAGTGTATTTCGCCGCTGGCGCGACTACGGTCATCGTCAGAAGATTCTCAGTCTTAAATCCAACGTTTACCTGTAAGAGGTTGGAAAGACTCTTCAACATCAGGCCGGCTCCAACCAGCAACACGACCGCCAATGCAATCTCCGATACGACTAGAGCACTTCGTAACCGTTGACCGGAACCCGCGCTCGCGTTTCGTCCACCTTCCTTTAGGGCTTCATTGAGATCTAGACGAGAAGACTGCAGCGCGGGCGCAAGTCCGAATAACAATCCCGTTAGAAACGAAAGCACGAAAGAGAAACTGAGAATGCCGACATCGATGCGCAGCGATTTAAGGAACGGCATTGCATTCAACTGACTCTGCGGCAGAACCGAGACCAACGCCGGCACACCGAAATAAGCCACGACAAGTCCGGCTACACCTCCTGCCAGGGACAGCAGAATTGATTCTGTCAGCAGCTGACGAATCACGCGCCAACGGCTCGCACCAAGAGCCGACCGAATTGCAACTTCCTTCTGACGAGCGAGCGCACGAGTCAGCAAAAGGCTTGCAACATTGGCACATGCGATCAGCAGTACGAAGCCGACAGCAGCCAACAAAACAAACAGTATCGGTCTTACTTGTCCGACGATCTCTTCCTGCAACGGAACAAGTTGGGCTCTCGTGCCGGTGTGTGAGTCCTTATATTCCTGTTCGATGCGACCAGCGATCGTGTTCAGCTCAGCCTGGGCTTGTTGTTCGGTGACACCAGTCTTCAGTCTGCCGATCAGATTTGTGCCGTGCATAAACCGGCGGGTGAGTTGATTCTGAGTCGGTTGATACGGGAGGAAGAGATCAGCAGTCCGAAGCGCAAATTGAAAACTCGCGGGCAACACCCCAATGACAGTGTAACTATCGCCACTGATCGTCAAATTCTTGCCGACAATGTTGGGATCGGCGCCAAATCGTCTTTGCCACAGGCCATAGGTCAGAACCGTGACCTTTGGACCATTTTGGTTGTCTTCTCCGTCCTGAAATGTTCGACCGATGATGGGATCGACTCCCAGGACTGAAAAGAAATTTGCGCTCACTACAGGAGAGTTCACGCGTTCCGGCTCGCCGAAGCCACTTAGAATGTTGGCGCCTCCGCTGTATGCGGCTAAGCCTTCGAACACCGTGTTCTTCTGATAGTCCTGGTAATCCGGATATGAGAACTCGCGCTTGCCGTACTCTTTCCGTGGAGTTTTTTCCCACAGGTGATACAACTTGTCGGGAGACTTGTATGGCAACCCGCGGAGCAGGGCGGAATCAACAACCGTGAAAATCGCTGTGCTTGCGCCGATGCCGAGTGCGAGTGTCAATACAGCAATGGCTGTGAACCCGGGTTTTTTGCGTTGCGATCGGAATGCGTAACGAACATCGTGAAATAACTTGTACATTTCTTATTCTCTTGGTCTTTGGCCTTCGGTCTTAGGCCTTCGGTCTTTGGTTTTTGGTCTTGGTCTCAAAGCCAAAGGTCAAAGACCAAAGGCCAAAGGCCGAAGGCCGAAGTCTATTCATCTCTCAACGCAACCAACGGATCCACCTTCGTTGCTCGTCTTGCCGGCACGTAACCTGCCACCAGGGCCACTACCAACAACACTGCACCTGCAATCGATAGCGATACGGGATCAGATGGCGACAAGTCGAACAGGAGACTTGACGCGAAGCGCGCAGCGTAAAGCGCCAGTGGAATTCCCACCGCCAATCCAACAATCACCAGCAGCACCGCTTCTTTCAAAATCAACGTCAAAACGTTCCGCGTTTTTGCGCCTAGCGCCATTCGTATTCCGATCTCGTTTGTGCGACTTGCCACACCATACGAGAGCAATCCGTAAAGTCCGATGCTCGCTAGCAATAGGGCCAGCAAACCAAACAGTCCGGATAGCTTTGCCAGTAGTTGCTCTCTCAATAACGATTCGTGGACCATCGACCGAAACACCTGGAACCTCACATCCAAACCGGGATTGAGACCCATCAAACCGCGACTAATGTCAGCAGTCAGCGTTTCAGGAGGCAGCTGAGAACGAATAAGATACCGGCGGCCCATATTGGGATAAGGGTCTTGTGTACTAACCAGGTAAACAACAGGCAGCGGATCTTCACGAAGATCTTCAAACTTCACGTCGCGTGCAATTCCGATGATTTCAAAATGAGTTTCAGGATCACCTGGCGTAGCTTCAACAACAAACCGCTTACCAACTGGATTTTCCTCGTGCAACATGCGCGCGAGCGTCTGGCTGATGATCGCCACTTGTGGCGCATTCAACGTGTCCGTGTCAGAAAACGATCTTCCCGCAACTAATGGGACTTGCAGAGTCTTAAAATAATCAACACCGACGCGGTTGAACGAACATCCAATTTCGTCGGCAGCGGTCCGGCCTTCCAACCAAACGTTATTTCCTCGGCCGCCACCTGTAAGCGGCAGCGTGTCCATCTCGCTAACATCCTCAACGCCCGGCACACTCTTGATTCGTTCAAGAAGCTCGCTTCTGAACGTGAGCCGCTGAGCTGGTTGAATATTCAGACGATTAAAGCCAACCTGCGATATCAGCAGATTCTCCTGATTGAAACCTGCATTTAGAGTTAACAACCGGTTCAGACTGCGGCTGAAGAGTAGTGCGGCTGCAACCAGCACTACAGACAGCGCGACCTGAGCCACGACTAAAGCTC
Source organism: Pyrinomonadaceae bacterium (assembly GCA_036006355.1). Classification (GTDB taxonomy): domain Bacteria; phylum Acidobacteriota; class Blastocatellia; order Pyrinomonadales; family Pyrinomonadaceae; genus PSRF01. The sequence continues at coordinate 19,354 of DASYPT010000057.1, forward strand.
GTCGCAAACTAAAACGCTCTCTTCCGGCAGTCAGTCCTCTGCCCGCGGCTTTCATCGCCGCTCCCGGATTGATTCGCGTTGCCTTGAGTGCGGGAGTGAGACCAAAGAGGACACAGGTTAAAGCAGCAACTGCAGCAGCAAAACCGAGTACACGGAAATCAGGCGTCAAATCAAGAAAAACTACATTGTTCGTGGTGCCGATAGACGCAACGAGGAAACGACTTAACACTTGTGCAACACCAGCACCTATCGCTGTTCCCAGCAACGCAAGCAACAATGCTTCAACTAACAACTGTCGAATGATTCGTAAACGCGACGCACCGACCGCCTGACGTACCGCGATCTCTCGCTCGCGAGTGCTGGCACGCGCCAACAACAAATTCGCCAGGTTGGCGCAGGTAATTAAAAGCACCAACCCGGCGATGGCCAGCAACAACCAAAGTGGACGTTCATAGTTTTGTCGAACAGTCGAATAACCTGTGGAACCATCAGCGACCTCGAGCTTCGAATTCAAATAGTCGTTAACACTCGCGGGGGGATAGTTAGACGGCAAGGTCTGCTGAAATAATGAAGAAGAGATTCCGGTGAGCTGATCACTGGCTTGTCGAATTGACCAGCCTGGTTTCAGACGGCCGGTGATCATCAACCACCAATTCGTGCCGGAATCGAGGCGTTGATTTTCTCCAGAAAACATTGCGTCGGCGCAAATGGGAAGCGCGACATCAAATGATTTCCCAACTTCGAGTCCGAAGAAACCGGGAGGTGTAACACCAATTACACTCAGTGGACGATCTGAAAGCGTCACCTTCTTGCCAATCACATCAGGCGCACCGCCAAACTCGCTTTGCCAAAAACCATGACTGATGACGACGCCTGGTGCATTGCACTCGCGAACATCGTCTGTCTTATCGAACACTCGTCCGACTTCGGGATTAATTCCGAGAACGTTGAAGAAGTCGCCACTTACCCAAAGACCCCGAGCAGGTCGAACCTCACCTCCTTGTGAAAGGTTGAAGGCTGCAAATCCCCATGCAGCAATCCCGGAGAACGCTTCCTGCCGATCGCGTATCTGTTCCCACAGCGGATTGGTAACAGGCGCGTAGCGCATCGCTCCCTTGTTGCCGCGCGTCAATTCGACGTCGCTGGCCCGCATACGTACTTGAGCGAGTTCTTGTGAATTCCGCACCGGCAGATTTTTCAATCGCACGGCATTCAGCAGCTGAAATATTGCTGTGTTAGCGCCAATCCCGAGCGCCAGCGACAACACCGCCACCGCGGTGAAAGCGGGATTCTTCGTTAACATTCGAATGCCGAAACGGAAATCATTAAGCATCTTTTCTTCCCCTTGGTCTTAAGTAATTGGTCTTTGGCCTTAGGTCTTCGGCCTTGTGAAACGCAAGACCAAAGACCAAAAACCAAAGATCGTTATTCGTATTTCAACGCCACCAACGGATCGATCTTCGTCGCTCGTCGTGCTGGTATGTAACAAGCAATCAATGCGATTAGGATTAGTCCGACGGAAACACTTACGTAAGTAAGCTTGTCTGTTGGTTTCACTTCGAACAGCAACGTAGTCATCAATCGCGTTAATCCGTATGAACCAACTAGCCCCAAAACGATTCCAGTCACGGCCAGCGCCATCCCGTGTTTCAGAACCAGACTTAGAACGTGCCGGCGCTCCGCTCCGAGAGCCATGCGTACACCAATGTCGCGCATGCTCTGACTGACTGAATAGGAAATGACACCGTAGATTCCGATTGCCGAGAGCAATGCGGACAGACCAGCAAAACTTGCAAGCAGAAGCGTTGTGAACCGTTGCGGAGCGACCAGTCGGGATACGGTTGACTCGAGAGTCTTAAAAGAATGAATCGGTTGGTTCTTATCGATCGCGGCAAGCTCGCCGCGCACTGGATTGATCAATCTCATCGGATCATTGAATTCTGTGCGCATTACCAACTGCATCGATCCCCAGTTGACCTGTTGATAAGAGAAGTACATTTGTGGAACCGGTTCACCACTTAATTCCCAATAGCGCGCACCGCCCACAACGCCAACGATCTCCCAGGACTGCTTCCAAAATTTCAAGTGCTTGCCAATTGGGTCTTCGCTGGGAAACTCTTTGTGCGCCAGGCTTTCGTCGATCACAATCACACGTGTTGCACCATTAACATCCCGATCATCAACCACACGTCCACGTCGCAGCGGGATTCCCATCGCTTTGAAGTAATCAGCGCTGACCTGATTCATCTGCACCGATTCCTGGCGGTCGGCTGGAACTGGTGGATGTTCCTCGATCGAGTAATTTGTAGACGCATTCAAGGTGTTGATTATTCCGACTTGTGTAATACCCGGAAGGTTCTGAACTCTCTCAAGTAGTTGTTTGTAGAAAGCGTTTAGCGCAACGTCTTCTTTATAGCTCTCGCGTGAGGGATCGATTTGCGCCGTTAGAACTCCGTGTGGCTCATAGCCAGGGTTCACGTGCACGAGTCGCCACAAACTCTTAACCATCAATCCGGCGCCGACCAGAGTGATCATTGCAAGCGTGATCTCTGTAACGACGAGGGCAGATCGAAAGCGGCTTCGACTCATCGATGTACGGCCGCCTTCTTTTAATTCGCGGTTTAGATCAAACCTGGAAAGCTGAATGGCAGGCGCGAGTGCAAAAAGGATGGTCGTTAAGACAGACAAACCTATGGTAAACGCCAGCGCTGTCGCATCGACTTTCAACGATCCGATGTGAGAGTTAGCTTCGGAGAGGTATTCGGGCAAACCAGAGGTCAGAAAACGAATCACCCAATTAGCCAACAGCAAGCCAACCGCTCCGCCGCTGAGAGCGAGTAATGCACTTTCAATCAACAATTGCCGGACAACTCTGAAACGCGTGGCGCCAAGTGCAGTGCGAACTGCTAATTCACGTCGTCGAACAATGCCACGGGCCAGAGTTAGGTTGGCCATGTTGACGCACGCGATTAGCAATACAAACCCGACGGCGGAGAGTAAAACAAATAGCATTGGTTTCACTTCTCGCGTGATCAGGTCCTGCGGCGGTCTTAGTAGCGCGCGTAATACGGATCGTGGATCGTTAATGAAAGCCTTAGTGACTTGATCTGTTTCGCTTGCAGCCTGTTGAATTGTCACCCCCGGTTTTAGCCGACCGATGACTTCGAGATAGTTGGAGTGGCTCTCACTTGCCTCTTTCGGATCGAACGCCAATGGGGTCCAGACGTCAGTCTTTGCATAAAAGCGAAAGTCGGGTGGCATAACGCCGATGACCGTGTAACTTTCACCATTCAATGTAAGTGTCCTGCCAACTACATTGGCGTCGCTACCAAAGCGACGCTGCCAAAAGTCATTGCTCAGTACGACAACATGATTGCTACCAGGCCGATCTTCATCAGGAGAGAAAGTTCTTCCGGATTCAGGATTGATCCCAAGCAATGAAAACAAATTGCTGGAGACCTGAAAGCCCTGAAGTCGTTCGGGTTCGCCTGCATTTGTAAGGTTAACTGGCCAACCTTTATTGCTTAGCGCTGCAACATCGCTGAACGACTTACTATTTGCTCTAAGATTGAGAAAACCAGCCGGCGCAAAAGGAATTCGTGATTCGGGTTCGTCACCCCGCGAGCTCATAAAGACGGAAACGAGATCATCCGCCTTCACGTACGGCAGTGAACGGAACAGTACCGCATTGACGACGCTGAAGATCGCCGTGTTCGCCCCGATACCGAGTGCGAGCGTGATGATCGCAAGAAGAGTGAATGCTGGATTCTTCAGCAGCATCCGGACGCCGTAACGGATGTCTTTGATTAAGGTGTCCATATCGTCGAAATAGGTCCTATTGGTCCAATAGGTCCTATATGCCTCCTTCATTCATATCGCAGCGCTACCAACGGATCGACTTTGGTTGCGCGGCGCGCCGGCAGGTAACAAGCCAGCAAACTAACGACAATCATCAGGACCGACAGCGCGCCGAAGGTCAAAAGATCTGTCGCACGCACGCCAAAAAGTAAGCTCGACAAAAATCGCGTGACCGCAAACGAAAGCACCAACCCAACCCCGATTCCAATGAGCACCAATTTAAAACTGGCTGAAAGAACCAGACGAAGTACATCAGCACGGCTCGCCCCAAGTGCCAGGCGAATACCCAATTCATTCGTGCGTTGTGCGACGGAATACGAGATCACTCCGTAAATACCGATCACCGCCAGTAACAATGCAAAGCCTGCAAAGACGCCAAGGGCCAACATCGCAAAGCGCCGCCGCGCCAACGACTCGGATAGCCTCTGCTCCATCGTCTTGACATCAAAGATGGGAATATTGGAATCCATTGAATGCACGGATGAGCTGATAGTGGTCGCCAGGCTTAATGGTGCAACACTCGTGCGGGCGACGAGGTACATCGTTCCACCGCCGCCTTGCGTAGCGGGCAAATACATCGTCACGCGAGATTCGTTTTCGAGATCGTATTGTTTGACGTTGCCAACTACCCCCACGACTGTCATCCAGGGATTGTCAGTTCCAAACCTGATTCGTCCGCCGAGCGGGTTGGCATTGGGCCAATAATTGCGCGCCATGTGCTCGTCGATGACGATTACTGGAAGAGAGTCTTCAGTATCGTGCTGGTCAAAGAAGCGGCCGCTGATGAGAGGAATCCCCATAGTCTCGAAATAGCCGACACCCGCGACGCGCGCATCAGACTGAATCAGATCCTGTCCTTCGGAAGGTTGATAGCCTTCAATAGAAATGCCTCCCCATCCAATCCCTCCACTGAGTGGTAAGTTGTCGGCAATGGCTGCGGACTTAACACCGGGCATACGGCGCACACCATCCAACAAGTCACGATAAAAGATCTGGGCCCTTTCGCCCTTGTAACTGGTGCCGGCAACTGACAAGCGCATTCCCAAAACGTTCTGAGCATCGAATCCAGGATTCACCCGCTCGACACTGATGAAGCTGCGAATCAAGAGACCGGCGCCGATTAGCAGAACCAACGAAAGCGCGAGCTCCGACACGACCAACAGCTTTCGTAATTTCTCGTGACGTGAGCCGGCGACGTTTCGAGCACCTTCCTTTAGAGCTTCACTCAGATTGAGTTTTGAGCTTCGCAGGGCTGGAGCCATACCAAACAAAATCCCGGTCACCACAGCGATCGTAGAAGTAAAGGCGAGCACGCGGCCGTCCATACGAATGGCCGGGAGGCGTGGGATATTGTTCGGACTAAACCAACGCAACAGATCCAACATCCAATACGCGAACACCAATCCTACTAAGCCACCAAGAATGGAGAGCAATACGCTCTCAGTCAGTAGTTGACGGACCAGTCGCGCACGCGCAGCACCGAGGGCAGTACGAATTGCTATCTCGCGCTCCCGCGCGGTTGCTCGGGTAAGGAGAAGATTGGCTACGTTCGCGCAGGCAATCAGCAAAACGCAGCCGACTGCTGCCAACAAGACAATGAGTGGTCGACGAACGTCACCGACTACCTGTTCAAGGAGTGGCTTGATGCTGAAGCTGAAGCGACGAGTAGCCGGATAGCGATCGGGGAACTGTTCTGCCAGCCGTTTGGTAGCCAGGTCTAATTCGGTTTGTGCCTGAACAAACGAAGCTCCGGGTTTCAGCCGCGCAACCAGGTTGTAGTTCTCATCTCCCTGGGCCTCCCTTTGCTTGCTGTCCATGGGCAACGGCAAGAACAAATCCGGCTCCGGGATGGAAGAGACAGTCGGCACGACTTCAAACCCTAGCGAGAATTCAGCGGGCATGACACCAACGACCTCGTACTTCTCACCATTGAGCAGAAGTGAGTTCTCCCTTAGCTTCGTGATGTCCGGATGGTTCCCTCCAAACTCACGTCGCCAAAATGCGTTACTGAGAATTACTGTTTTCGTTTTGCCAGGTGTGTCTTCTTCAGGCAGAAAGAGACGACCCATGAGAGGTTTCGCACCCAACAGCTGTAGCAGGTTTGATGAAGCTATTGCACCAACACGGGTCGGATTGCTGAGTCCACCTGCATTGAGACTGCGGCCATGAACGATCGCAATGTCTTCAAACACCGTGGAATTAGCTTTTATGGCTTGAAACTGTCCGGGCGAGGGCCAGTCCTGATCTACATTTGCTCCTGGCGAGTGACTCCAAATGATGCCCAAACGATCGGAGTTGTTATAGGGCAACGGATTCAACAGCAATGAATTGACGATGCTGAAGATCGCACTATTAGCACCAATGCCGAGAGCCAGCGTCAACACCGCCACAACAGTGAAGCTTGGAGACTTCACCAACATGTGAATGCCATATCGGATGTCTCGCCAGAATGTATTCATCATGTCCTCATTTCAGATTGAAGATTTCAGATTTAAGATTTCTGATTGTTCAGGAGTCCTGTTGTTGTCAGCGCAAAATCTTCAATCTGAAATCTTCAATCAGAAATTCCTCATTCATGTCTCAACGCCACCAACGGATCGATCTTCGTTGCCCGAAGCGCCGGGATGTAACAAGCAGCCAACGCCACTACCGCCAAAAGCAAAGCCAGCGTCGTATAAGTGACCAGATCAGTTGTTGCGACGCCAAACAGCAAACTCTGCAATAACCTCATCAATGCGAAGGCAGCGAGTAGTCCCGTCCCAACGCCTATCGCGATTAGGACTAATCCCTGTCTCAAGACCCAACGCATGATCATCGCTCTGGAAGCGCCGAGCGCGACTCGTATTCCTATTTCACGAGTGCGTTGATTCACCGCGTACGCCATCACTCCGTAGATCCCTATGCTCGCCAACAGCAGCGCTAAGACACCAAACAGAGCAACAACCTGCATGGCAAAACGTCTTTGGCCCAATGAATCGGAAACGACAGTTTGCATTGATCGTTCGCCAAATACCGGAAGGTTCGGATCAACCGCTTGAACCTGTTCTCTCAATGACCTGGTCAACGTAATTGGGTCGGGATCTGTTTGGAGATAGACGGCCATTGCATAGCCAGGTCGTTGGAAGATCGGAAAGTAAATGTGCGGTTGGTCTGGTTGGTCGAAACCATCAGACTTGATGTTGCCCACAACACCTACTATGGATGCGAAGGGGGCATTTGAATTACGGCCGCCGGGCCTGATGCGATGACCAACTGGATCCTGCGTGCCGAAATAGCGGCTCACTAATGCTTCATCAACCACCACGACGGGGGTCGTGTTCAGATCGTCTCCGCTTGAAAACACACGACCGCGAATTAAGGGAATGCTTAGGGCGTTGAAGAACTCCGGACTGACGGCATTGCCTTGTGCGCTCGGCACTGAATTATCGGCCGCGGCCTGACCTTCGATCGTGAAGGCGTTAGTGTTGTGTGGGCCAAGAAGCGGTACGCCATTGCCGCCACTCATCGCTGCGTGTCGGACGCCGGGCAAGGCACTGCTCCGTTGTAAAACTTCCTTGATGAAACCTGACCGCTTCACCGGATCTCGGTACGGATCCTTCTCGGGATTATTCGGAACGGGTAGCCAGATGCGCGCCAGCAATACATTCGTAGCGTCGAAGCCCGGCTTTACTTCCAACAAACGTCCAAACGACCTTAACAACAATCCGGCTGCAATCATCAGGACCAGTGACAAAGCAAATTCGACTATTATCAATCCACTGCGAAAATGCTGGTGGCTAACGCCGGTGCCTGATCCAAGTGTGCCTTCTTTTAAGTTTCCGACAATTTCCGGGCGCGAGGTTTGAAGCGCGGGCACTAAGCCGAAAAGCAATCCCGTTATAGTTGAGACCAAAAACACGAAGCCAAGGACCGTGGGGTTAATACTGACTTCGTTGAGTCGCGGAATCTCAGGTGGCAATAGTCCGAGCAGCAGTTTCATTGTTGAGGCGACGACGATTAGCGCAACGACTCCGCCAATAAACGACAGCAACAGACTTTCAGTCAGCAGTTGCGCCACCAACCGCCGCCGTCCTGCACCCAGCGCCAAACGTATCGCCATTTCACGCCTTCGACTGGAGGCTCGAGCCAATAAAAGGTTAGCGATGTTTACGCAACCAATGAGGAGAACCAAACCCACCGCGCCAAGTAACACCATCAAAGTCTTCTGAACGTTTCCAACTAATGCTTCCCGTGCAGGTAAAAGGCGAACGGTCCAATTCAACTCGGCCGGATATTCTTTGGGGAATTGTGTCTTCAGCTCAGAAACAAAACTGTCGATCTTAGCTTGTGCCTGTTGAACCGTTAGACCACTTTTGAGCCGGCCGATAGCGCCGGGCAACATACGCTGACCTCGAACTGGTGGATTAGGGAAAGGATTTGCAGCAAACCCAGCCGTGCCCCACATATCAACTTCGTTGCGCAAGGTCTTCCCCGGATGTCGAAACCCTTTCGGCATCACACCGATCACGGTGTACAGATCTGTGTCTGCATAAACTTTGCGACCAAGCACGTTTGGATCAGCACCGAACAATCGATGCCATAGTCCGTCGCTGATGACGACGCCTTCTGCAAAACCCTGAGCCTGATCCTGCGGTCCGAAGACTCGACCAAGTTGGGCATTCGCTCCCAGCAATGAGAAGTAGTTTGGACTAACGGCAAGAAGCTCGATTCGCTCAGGTCGATCCGAACCAGTGAGGTTCGCATCGACCGCCCACACGGCCGAGATCTGATCGAATACTCCCGATCGCTCCTGAAAATCTTTTAACTCATCAACGGACAAGCCGACATTTTCCAGTTGGCGACCTGTTAGATCATCGCGTACCAGCACGATTTCTTCAGGATGCGGAAACGGCAGTGGATTCAGAACAACAGCATTGACCACACTGAAGATCGCAGTATTCGCGCCGATTCCGAGGCTGAGAGTTATGACTGCAACCACTGTAAAACCAGGTCGATTGCGTAACATTCGAAGTGCGTAGCGTATGTCGTTCCAAATGGTGTTGAGCATTACTCGTTCCTCGATTTCAGATTTCAGATTGAAGATTGGTCTTTGGTTTTTGCCTTTGTTCGTATGAACACCAGGTCCGAACGCAAGGCCAAAGGCCAAAAACCAAAGACCAATCTGAAATCTGAAATCTTCAATCTGAAATTCCTTCATTCATATCTGAGCGCGATAAGCGGATCGACCATGGTGGCGCGACGCGCAGGGAGATAACACGCGACCAACGCAACCAGGGGAAGCGCGATAGCTACGGCGATAAATGTTGTCGGATCCTTCGGAGTGATCTCGAATAACAAACTCGACAACACCCGCGTTAAGGCAAACGCACCGAGCAAACCGATTGCCAGCCCAACAGCAACGAGCGTCATTCCCTGTCGCACTACGAGCTTCAATACATCACTTCGTGCGGCCCCCACCGCCATGCGGACTCCAATTTCATGAGTGCGTTGTGTAACCGAATACGACATCACACCATAAATGCCTGTTGACGCCAGCACGAGGGCGACCAACGCGAACAAGGCGAGGAGCGAAGTGCGATACATCGGCGCTGACACTGACGTCGTCAACCATGCGTCCATCGTCTTCATCGCGGCCACGGGCTGATCGGGATCGATTGCTTTGACTTCTCTTCGCACCGCGGCAGCAAGATTTGATGGATCGCCTTGCGCCCTTAACACGACATTCTTCCAGGGTTCTGCGAGTGTCGGCATGTACATCGCAGGTGCCGGTTGTGACTCCAATCCGCGGTGGCGAACGTCACCAACAATGCCGATGATTTCCCAGGGTGTTCCGTCACCCATTCCCATCACCAATCGATGTCCGATCGGGTCTTCGTTGGGAAACGCCTGTTTTGCCAACAGGTCGCTGATCACAAGTACCTTCGCGCTTTTCAAAACTTCCTGTTCGGTGAAAATTCGTCCGCGTAGCAGAGGGATCTGTAGTGATTGAAAGTACTGAGTGTTTACGCGTCTGAAATCGTCGTCAAAACCTTGATCAGGCGTGTCCGGCGGGCGACCTTCAACGTAGTAAGGAATGTCATTAGGTTGACCTGTTAACGGCAGCTCACTGATCATGCCAACGCTTTCCACGCCGGCAAGCCCCGACAGCCGAGTCTCGAGTTCATGAAAGAAGTTCGTCTTCTTCTCGGGACTCGGATATTTGTCATCAGGCAGATCGATTCGCATTGTGAGGACGTTATGCGGATCGAATCCCGGGCTGGTGTTCTGCAGCCGGATCAAGCTGCGAACCAGCAGCCCCGCACCGACGAGAAGAACAACCGCCACCGCGCTCTCTATGACCACCAAACTGCTGCGCAATATGTTTCGCTGCGCTCCCTCCCCTACCGAACGACCACCTTCTTTCAACGTACTAGAGAGTTCGAGCTTCATCGTCCGCAGTGCGGGCGCCAAACCAAACAGAAGTCCGGTAACCAGAGACACAAGTAAAGTAAAACCGAGAACGGTCGCGTCGATCCTGACGTTCGCTGTCGAAGGAAGATTGTCCGCACTAAGCGCAACCAGAAGATCTATGCCCCAGATCGCCATGACTGCTCCGAGTGCTCCGCCCATGAGAGCAAGTAGAATGCTCTCAGTGATCATTTGCCGCGCAATACGGAAACGACTCGCGCCCAGCGCAGTACGCAGCGCAATCTCCTTTTGTCGTGCTGCGGCTCTAACCAGCAAGAGGTTTGCTACGTTTGCGCAGGCAATGAGCAGGACGAAGCTAACGGCACCGAGGAGGATAAAAAGGGTTGGTTTCGTATTCCCTACCAGTTGATCGCGCAGACTAACGAGACGAAGATTCCAACCGGTGTTGGTGTCGGGGTATTGTTCTTCAAGATGCTGCGCAATCGAGTCTGTGTCGGTTTGTGCCTGGGCAAGTGTCACGCCAGCTTTCAAACGACCGACTGGTCTGAGGAAGTGAGCCCGACGTTGTTTCATACCCGGCCGATCAAAGTTCATTGGAACCCAGAGCTCAGCTGCTCGTGGAAAGTTGAACTCCCTGGGCATCACACCCAGCACCAAATGCGTTCGGCCATCCAGCGTGATTGTTTTGTTGATGATGTTTGGATCACCACCAAAGCGTCGCTGCCACAAGCCATAACTCAATACTGCGACTTGATCGTTGCCGGTCTTTTCATTGTCGAGAACGAACGTACGACCAAGTAGTGGATTAACTTCGAATGCCTGAAAGTAGTTTCCCGTAACGATGGCCGACTGGAGACGTTCTGGCTCGCCACCGCCAGTTAAGTTGATCGCGAAAGGAATTGTGCCCATCGCGGCAAACTGATCGAACGTTTTGTTCTGCTGCCGGTAATCGAGGAAATCAAGTGGAGCAACACTCGCGCGATTTCCGCCCTGACGAATGTTTCCCCACATCCAGACAAGTCGATCCGGATCTTTGAAAGGCAGCGGTTGAACCAGTACCGCATTCACGAGGCTGAAGATTGCGGTGTTGGCGCCAATTCCTAAGGCCAGAGCAATCAATGCGACGAACGTGAATCCAGGTCGCTTCCAAAGACCTCGAATTCCGTAGCGAATGTCTCGAAGTAGAGTGTCCATGATCCGTCCTATTTAAGATTTCAGATTTCAGCTTGATCTACTGTCCGACGAACTTTAGTTTGTCGTGCGACGACTCCACGCATCGCAGGATTCAATCGGTTACTAAGTCGAACGCACGACAAACTAAAGTTCGTCGGACATCTCATCTGAGATCTGAAATCTGTGATCTGAGATCTATTCATATCTAAGGGCTACCAACGGATCGACTCTGGTTGCGCGCCGCGCGGGTAAATAAGTACCCAGCAATGCCGTCGCAACCAACAAGCCGGCACCAAAAACAAAAGTCACCAGATCAGTCGGCGCCACACCGAATAACAACGAAGACATTAAACGTGTCAGAAAGTAGGAAGCGGTAACTCCGAGGCCAACGCCAATAATCGTCAGCGTCAGGCCTTGTTTGATGATCATGTACAGCACGTTTTGCTTCTGCGCTCCCAGAGCCATCCGAATACCTATCTCGTGTGTTCGTTGCGCGACTGAGTATGAAATGACGCCGTAGATCCCAACGCAGGCCAACAACAGCGCGTTAAGAGCAAAGAGAGCAACCAGCGAAGTCCGGAACCGTGGTTGTGACATCGCGGCAGACAACTTTTGATCCATTGTCGCTATCTCAGCTATCGGCAACTGTGGATCCAGCTGTTGCACTTCTCGACGGATGGCAGAAGTTAGACTGAGTGGATCAGATAGATCGGTCTTAACGATCAGTGCCGCTCTCCAGGTAGGCACCTGCGCAGTAGACAAATAGATGGCAGGTTGCACGTCCTCCGCAAGCCCGTTGTATTTAACATCGGCCACCACACCTACAATCTCGTACCATTGTGGTTCTTTCTCGGTACTAAGGTTCAAACGTTTACTAATTGGATTTATTGGACCAAAAAACGTACGACGGAGAGTTTCGTTAATCAGGACCACATTTGGTCGGCCTGCAATATCATTCGTGTCAATAAAGCGACCGCCATGTAGTTGGATATTGAGGGCCTTGAAGTAATCAGAACTAACTCCTATGAAGTAGGCGATCCTCGGCTCGTCCTTCGCTGGGGGAGGGTTCCCTTCGATCGTGAAGTTGCTGGAATAGTCGGTTAAGTCAGGCGGAAGACTAGTGCTGATACCTGCGGCACGAACGCCGGGCAACGCTTGTACCCGTTCGAGTAACCGAGAATAAAGTTCGTGCGCATTATGTTCGTCTTCATAACGTTGACCCCGCAGCTGGATTTGCATTGTCAACAATTTATCCGCGTCTATACCCACATTGACATGCTGCAATCTCCAGAAACTTCGAACTAGTAAGCCTCCTCCAACTACCAGGATCACTGCCAATGCCATTTCGGTAACAACGAAGGTGTTACTCCATAGTTTTTTACCTCTGGTGTCGGTGGTGCGAGTACCCGAAGCGCCGAGAACCAGGTTTATTCTGAGTCTCGAGAATTGAACCGCCGGCATCAAACCAAACACTACTCCCGCAAAGATGGACATCGCGGCGGTCCACAAAAGGACGAGTGGATCCAGTCTTATCGCATCCATCCGAGGAAGATTTTCTGGTCCAAATCTTTCAATTAGCGATACTCCCCAAAACGCCAGAACAATTCCAACAACGCTTCCGAGTAAGGCCAGGACAAGTCCTTCAGTGAGAAGCTGTCTGAGAATGTCGAGCTGACTCGCGCCCAGAGCTTTGCGGATTGTCATCTCGTTAATGCGCGACGCGCCGCGGACCAGTGTGAGGTTGGCAACGTTCACTGCCGCGATCAGCAGGACTAAAGTTACGGCTACTAACAATGCGAGCAACGCCGCACGAACGTTGCCGACTATGAAATCGTTTATAGAAAGAATGTTAAAGTGGAAATTTCCGCCACCGAACGTCGAATGGGCCGATCGTGTTTCAATCGTGGCTTGTTGAATGTCAACTCCCTGACGAAGCCGAGCAACTCCCGTTAAGAAGTACGGACCTCTTCTCGTTGGCTGCTCGAGTTGAATAGCGCGCCAAAACGATGTGTTTTTGTCAGGAAAGTTGAGATGAGGAGGCAAAACGCCAACGATCGTTGTTACGTTGCCATTCAGATTAATAGTTCTGCCAATAACGGTAGGGTCGGAGTTGAAGTGAGTTCGCCAAAAAGAATCACTGAGGAGGGCAACTCTTGCAGCACCAACCACCTCGTCTGCCGGCATTAGATCGCGGCCCAACTGGACTCCTACCCCAAGCGTTGACAAAAGATTTGATGTGACACTGGCACCGCGTACTTGTTCAGGATCACTTCCACTGAGGTAGTTGAAGAAACCATATTGATATGCCGAAATGGAATCGAAGGATCGCGATTGGGCACGCCAATCATTAAGATCCGACACTGGTAGAGGAGTTCGATCACCGCCCGCAGCTTCGGCTCCTCGGAGCCAAACCATGACAAGTTGCTTTGATTCTTTGAACGGCAAGGGTCGTAGAAGTACACCGTTTACCACAGCAAAGATCGCGGTGCTCGCACCAATGCCCAGACCAAGCGTGAGAATCGCTATGAGCGAATAGCTCGGCTGCTTTACCAGTATGCGGATGGCGTAACGCAGATTGTTTAGCATATTGCTTTCTTGTTTCTGATCTTTGGTCCTTCGGCCTTCGGTCTTGGTCAGTGCCAAGGCCCAGGACCTAAGACCAAAAACCGCTATTCATATCTAAGCGCCACCAACGGATCGACTTTCGTCGCGCGTCGTGCCGGCAGGTAACACGCGAACGTGGCAACGACGATGACGATAAATGACACCGAAACAAACGTTGTTATGTCCGTCGGGCTAACGCCAAAAAGTAATCCAGCCATCAAGCGCGTCAGAGCAATCGCTCCGATCGCACCAATCGTCACACCTGCCAACGCCAGGATGAGACCGTGACCTACAATCAGTTTAAAGACGTCACCTCGTTGTGCTCCCAACGCCAGACGAATGCCAATTTCATGGGTCCGTTGCGCAACGGAGTAATTGATCACCCCAAACACCCCGATGCCGGCGAGTATCAAAGCCAAAGAAGCAAAGATTCCGAGTAACAACGCATTGAAGCGCTGGCCTGAAACCGAGTTCGAAAAGATCTGATCCATCGTAGTGATCGTAACCGGCAGTTCCTTATCGATCTGGCTAATTTCCTGCCGAGCTGCTGCACCCAATTGAAGTGGATCGACGGAAGTACGCATCATCACGGCAAGCACAGTGCTTGGTTCCTGTAAATAAGACAGATAGATTTCCGGGTTCGGTTTTGAGTTGAGACCGGTGTGATGCACATCTCCGACAACACCGACGATCGTCAACCAGGGACTCTCAATGATGCGTAGTCGTTTCCCCAACGGATCTTCATTGGGCCAGTACTGCCTTGCCATTGCTTCGTTAATAATCGCCAGGGGTATCGGCTGTGGATCATTGAAGTGTGCCGGATATGGCTGCTGCTCGTACCAGCGCATGACGGGCAGCGCCACACGAGCATCAGCATCAGTGAAGAAGCGGCCTTCCTTTAGTGGAATTCGAAGTGTCTGGAAATAGTCGTTCGTAACGACTCGAGTGGCGGCTTGTTGCTGATCACCTGCCGGCGGATCGGGACGACCATCAATAGCAAATCCTGACCAATTGTCTCCAGGACTCAAGGGTGTTTGAGATGTTGCTCCAACACTCTCCACACCGGGTAGGTTTCTAAGACGAACTAACAGCTCTTCATAAAATGCCTTTTGCTTTTGAGGTTCCCGGTATTTCGGATCGGGCAGAGCCAGATCGAGACGTAAAACTCGATGCGGATCGAAGCCTGGATTCACCTGAATCAACTGGACAAAACTCTTGAGCATCAGTCCACCACCGACGAGAAGAATCACCGCCAGTGCGACTTCCAGCACCACCAACGCGTTGCCAATGCGACGACGGGCGGATGAAACCGAACCTCTAGCTCCATCGAGCAAGCCCTGGTACAAACGGTGCTCGCCGCTACGCCATGCGGGAGCAATTCCAGTAAGGAGTCCCGTTATCAGTGAAAATCCTATCGTCGCTAACAGCACCCGAGTGTCTACGCCAACCTGGTCCAAACGCGGTAGATTGATAGCGGTCGTCTTTTTGATCAGGTCAGCAATCCAAAAAGATGACAACAACCCGAACCCGCCACCCAATGCAGCCAGCAGAAGACTCTCGGTCAACGTTTGCCGAACCAGACGCCAACGTCCTGCGCCCAGCGCAGTTCTGATGGCCATCTCTTTTTGACGAATGGCTGCTCGAGTGAGCAAGAGGTTGGCGACGTTTGCGCAAGCGATAAGCAACACGAAGCCAACTGCCCCAAACAGAGTTAACAAAGCAAGGCTCGAGTCCCCAGTAACATCTGCATGAGTTGGCAAGGCATAAACGAAGTGCCCCTTATTCGCTTGAACCATTTCCTGTTCGAGTTGACTCGAAACAAGCGTGAGGTCTGCCTGTGCCTGATCAAGAGTCGTTCCGGATTTCAGTCGTCCACGCACTTGATGACTATGCTTGCCAACTTTCTGAACTTCACCACGCAAGTCGATGGGCAAGATCACGTCCGGCATTAACTCGAGTGTCGGCATTACACCAACGACCGAGTAACTTTCATCATTCAAGCTAATGCTTTGACCGACGACGTTTGGATCTGCGCTGAAACGTTGTCGCCAGAGTTTCTCGCCAAGAATGACGACTTTCGCGCCACCTCCCTGATCTTCGCCCGACACAAAGCCTCGTCCGAGCAAAGGCGGGACACCAACGACGGCAAAAAAGTCGGTTGAAACACGGGCGACCTCAAGTATGACCGGGTCGCCTCTACCGGTAAGGGTCAAACCATCACCTTGAATCAGAGTGAGCGCGTCAAACGAATGGGTACGTTGTTGCCAGGCGGCGAACTCATGAGCGGATATCGGCAGATTGGCTTCTCCCGAATTCGCGCGACGTTCGTAAATCGAAACCAATCGCTCCGGGTTTTTGAATGGGAGAGGTCGGAGAAGCACAGCATTCACAACGCTGAAGATCGCCGTGTTGGCGCCAATACCAAGACTTAAGGTGATCACCGCGACCAGCGTGAACCCTGGCTTGTTACGCAACATTCGCGTGGCGTATCGCAAATCTTGCCAAAGTGTACCCATCGTCAACTCCTGTTTTTATAGGACCTACAAGTCACGTCGGACCTATACAAAGCACGAAGCTCAAACTCTGTTCGCCTGTACGTTGATCACAACCTTCAACTTTTGCCCAACCACGCCTCGCCATGCACTGACTCCGAAGTCGAAACGATTCAGTTCAGTTTCGGCGACGTAATAGATAACCTCTTCACCATTTGGTGAACGGCTGCGGTCTACTTTCGTTACGTCAAGCATGACATCTTTATTCGTGTCTCGAATCGTGAGCACGCCTTTCACTTTCAGCATGTCGCGATCTTTCCCTCGCCCCACTTCCGAACTGCGAAAATGAATCTCCGGATAATCAGTGACTCCAAGAAAAGCAGACCGCACGTGCGCATCTCTCTTCTGATTCCCGGTGTCAATACTTGCGGCGCCGATCGTCGCTTCGACCGAACAATCTTTCAGTGAGTCTTCATGCAACGTGATCGCGCCTTTAAGCTTCGTCAGCCGGCCGCTTACCGTGATGAAAAACAGCTTCTTCACCTTAAACTCGATGCTCGAATGATCCGCATCGAGTTGCCAAACGCTTCGGTTCTCACTTTGCTTTTGCGCTTGCATGACGATTGACTACTCGGATCTAAGTGCCTCAATAGGATCCACTCGGCTAGCACGCAACGCCGGCAGCAAGCTGGCAATCATTGCGGCACACAAAAGAACAACGGCCACGACCAAAAACGCGTAAACATCAAGAGCCTCAACCCCGTAGAGTGTGCTTTGCAAAGCACGACCGGTTAGATATGCGCCCGCCAAACCGATCAGTGCTCCAATCAACGCCAACAACGAACCTTCTTTCAGTACCAGTTTGATTACTCTCGAACGTTGCGCACC
>DASYPT010000058.1:0-68761 GCA_036006355.1 Pyrinomonadaceae bacterium
GCACGAATGTCAACTCCGAAGAGTCCAAACCTTTTGCCGTTGAGTCGCAGTGGTGTCGGTGGTTTACCACCGATTGGCGTCGTGCGGCCTGAACCTTCTTCGATGATGCAGGAGTCTTTGAGGAGCTCGCCTGTGATGGTTGAGATGGTGGCTTTGTTTAGGCCACTAATCTTTGCGATTTCAGCGCGAGAGATTGGTTGGCGATCGGAAAGGATGTTTAGCAGAATCCGCCGATTAACCAGTCTGAGCATGTCATGACCAGCGGCCTTGACGTCTGCAAGATTTGGTTTACGCGTGAACCTGTGCCGCGAGGCGGTAGCTTGGTTTTTACGCAATTGTTGCGTCAACTCTTCCCCTTTGAAATATCAAAAGAGGTAATCGAATGAGGGGCGAAGGCAAAGGGAGAAAGTCGTAAGCGGTCTTCTCCCTTTGCCCTGTGGTGATTCAGTCTCTGTTAGAAGGTTAAACGTAATCGAAAGCGGATCGAGCGACGATTGTCTATACCCTCCTGTGTGTAACTGATGTTGTTTCGCCCAAAGTCGGGATTGATGTTTACGTCCTGAATGAAGAGCTTGCCCGTGTCATCAATGTTCACATTGAAATCCCCGACATTCGCGAAAAACGTATCGAGTGGTGAGAACAACGGATGGTTGAAGACGTTGTTAAAGTCAGCTCCCACTTCTAACCGGGTTGTTTCGTTGAATCGGAAATACTTATGCACACCGAGATTCACGCCCCAGGTACCCGGCCCAGTGAGAAGGTTTCGTTTGGCAACGGCGGGATTATCAAATAAATCGGAACCTAGTGGCGGTAACCCAAAAGCACCCGGATTGAAGAACTGGTCGCCGCTTAAACCTGCATAAGGATCGCCTGTCACGAGCGGTCGGTAAGTATTGGAAGAGAAATCACCAATAGCATCGATGAACCCGCTGCCTACGTTTCCTGGTCCAAAGAATCCCATGTCGCTGCAGTTATTGCAGACCCAGAACGGTGTGAAGCCGGTTCCGGATTTGGCAAACATATTCCACGTGAGATCCCAACCACCTACAACGCCATCGGCCCACTTCGATATGGATTTGCCCCAGGTTCTTTCATGACCAAATGGGAGCTCGTAGCTTCCGTAACTGATGAAGCGATGACGCGAGACAAAAGAGTCACGTCCGAAATCAACATCCGGCGCAAATTGATTATAGAGTGTGCCGCCGAGTGTTGAATTCCCGACATCAGTACCGCTCGACTTTTGATCCAGCAGCGTATAGGACACGTTGAATAAAAGCCCACGCGCAAATCTTCGATTGACCTCAATTTGGAGCGCATGAGAGCGTCCGTGTCCGGTGTTTCCGTATGTTGCAAGGAAATCACCCAAAAATGGGAACGGTCGCCGCGCTGCGTCGGCTGGAGATACGACGCAGTCCTCCTCATCGACCGGGCTACACAAGTCTCCAGCGTCGTTGTGAATGCCAAAGGGTATGTCGTTAGGTGGCAACTCATTTAGGTCGCGACCCGCAATCAAACTATGCTGTCGCGAACCAACATATGAAACACGAAGACTGGTGTTCTTAATGATTTCCCGCTCGAATGTGGCATTGAACTGCTCGATGCGGGGACTCTGGAGATCAAACGGAATAGCGTTAGCGGCCAAAGCGGTAAAGTCTGTGGGGTCGCCAGCAATTACAGTCCCGCCAGAGAAGGGAGTAATCCCACGTGGATTTATGCCTCCTGGTAGACCTGCAGTGCCATTTTTTCGGACTGACTGGTTGAAGGCATTCGTCGCGAGTGCATCACGCATTCCTTGAGCGGCTGAAGTTGGATAGTAGATGCCATAGCCGCCCCGGATTACATTCCTATCGCTTAACCGCCACGCGACTCCCACTCGTGGCGCAAAGTTATTCTTATCTGTCTTAACTAAACCTCGACCGACACCGGCCTCCTTGGCAGTAACTACGCCGTAAGCAACGAACCGAGGATCGAGAAGGGCTAGGGTTTTTTCGCTTGGAATAACGAATCGGCCCTTAAACCCTGAGTGAACTGAGTTATCGGGATCGAAGTTGACCATCAGATCATTCTTCTCAACAAACGGTGTAATCAGCTCATAGCGAAGGCCCAGGTTGAGGGTAATGCTGGGACGAATCTTGTAGTCATCCTGGATAAAGAACCCGTCTTCTCTATTCGAGACATCCAGGTTTCCACGCCGTGTCGTGCCGGTATAGGTCACAGACGATGGCGGCAAACCCATCAGAAAAACGCCATACGAATTGAAATTAGTACCGTAAGTTACAAGGCCGCGTGGTTGACCTCTGTTGAGTGAAAAACCATCGAGGGCCTGATTAGTCACAAAATCCGCGCCTGCCCTAATAGAGTGGTCTCCTTTGGTCCACGTTATGGTGTCTCCGAAAGTGTAGAGCTTCTGATCCAGTTTGCGATCGATGCTGCGGCCACCGTTTGGTATTTGGCTGAACGGCGCAAACGTGAATGCCACTTCACCGGCAAGGTCGGCTACACCTGGTCCAACGACCGCACTGTATGCATCAATCTCGCTTTGGTTGAAACCGACGCTGGAAAGGAAATCGTGTACAGTGGAATTGCCTCGTCTAAAGAGATATTGGAAGTTCAAACCACCTCGCGCTTCATTGACGAACGAGTTCGAGAAGAGATGCGTATACGACAGCGATACCGTGTGATTCGACTGATGTTGAGAGCGCAAGCCGAAGGCTGGGAGAGGGCTCACTGCCAGCTGTCGTTGTTCGCCCGCAACGACTTGAAAGTTATAAACGCCGAAGATTTTATCTCGTGATGATAGATCGTGATCTATGCGAAGCGTAGAGAGGTCGCGATTTAGCAGGCCGGGGATATTCCGCACGAAACTCAGCAAACGTCCGTTGCTTTTATTAAAGGGTTGATCTGGATTAGCGCGTGGGTAGTAATTCAGAAGACCCAGGGCAACTGGATTCAAAAGCCGCGCTGGAATGCTCACGAAACGAAGTGTTCCGCTCGCTCCACATATTGCTGTCCCTAAAGATGGACAAGTGTTGGCGGCAATCTCAGCTGGTGTTAGAAGAGCTTTCTGCGTCGCATTAACTGTCGGTCGATTGCCGGGATTGATATCAATGAAATTGCCACCCAGGATCCTCGATGTCGGAATAGTTCTATTATTAAGAGTCGCCGTGCCAAAGTCCCAACGCCGCTCATAAGAAAGCAGGAAGAACGTCTTTCCATGAGTGAGTGGCAAAGGGCCACTTAAGTATCCGCCCACCTCATTCAGGTTGAACTTGGATTTTGGAAATGTCGGCGTGTCTGGCGTTGGCAGAAAATCCGCCTCGGCATTCTTGTCCTGGACTGGCACTGCGGCAAGTGCTGAATTCTTATTGTTATAAAAAAGTGAGCCATGATAGTCCTTACCGCCGCGTTTCGTTTCGACGCGAATCGTCGCAATACCCGAATACTCAGCCGTAAAATTCTTTGAGAGTACGGTTAGGTCCCCAATTGTTTCCAATGATGGTTGACTTGCCGTTGGTTCTCCGAAGATGCCGCCGTTCGTGCGCTGGCTATCTAGCGAGAAACTTGCCCCGTAGCTTTGGCCACCAACAAATTTGAAACTACCATCACCATTCGGCCCCTGAGTGATGTCCGGGTTCAGATACAAAAACTCGTAGATGTCTCGGCTGTCACGAGGTATCTCAATTAACTGGCGATTGTTAAGGGACCCAGCAATCACTGGCTGTTCTTTTTCGATAACTCCCGCTTCAGCGCCCGTGACGAGCACGTTTTCACTTTGAGGACCAACCTCAGCTCTGACATCCGCACGGACAACATCGGATCCTTTTATCACCGCATCAACCTCCGTTGTCTTGAATCCGGAGGCGCTGACACTGATCTTGTAAGCACCGGGCTTAAGGGCGGCTGCCTCGTAATTACCCTCACCATCCGTGGTCAGGTCCCGTGAAAGGCCGGTGGTTTGATCTGTAATCTTCACAGTCGCATTTGGAATTACAGCACCGTTCGGATCTGTCACTGTGCCGCGAAGCGTTCCAAGATTGGTGCCCTGGGAGTAAACAGTGCTTATGAGGCACAGCAGGAATCCAGCAACCAAAACACTCCTCGTAATTGTGCGTACGATTTTCATATCTCACTCCTTCACTAAACTAAGCATGTGCAATTGTCCGGAAGCCCGAGCACTGCTATGCAGAAGTTGAATCCTTTTAAAACCATTGGGGTTAGTTCACGTTTCAAACGAACCGATCACCTTTTAGCTTGGGGACCAGATTGGCTTGGTTAGTCTGTAACTAAAACTAACCCTGCCGACCTTTCACTACTTTTTATTGCCTACTCGTCTTGAGTTGTTTCGCTATATTGGACTCGATGTAGTCCGTGGCCTAAATAATCTGGCCGCGCTTATAACATTTGGTCGCGATTGTTTGCAAGGAGAAAGTTAGTCACGTTGCAATTTTGAAGACAGTATCCATCTATTTGGTCATTACTGTTCCGCTCTTTGGCTTTTCTGAATCACAGGCAGAATCAACGCGGAACTATACTGACGATCATGGTAAATGGTCTGGTGCGCTTTAAGCGATCGAGATGCGCCCGCTATTTCCTCACCGGTATTCAAATTTCGGTTAAATCTGGGGAAATTACTGCTGGAAACGTACAACCTTATGCGGTGGCCGGCTTTGAAAACGTTCCCTGTTGCCCAGAGATCAATGTGGTACTTGTAAACTTTGCCAGGGGCAACTGCTGAAGGAGCACCCATGCCATCGCGATAGCGCGTACGAACGATCCCGTCGGTAAGAAAACGTGCATAACCGTTTGTATCGACATCGACGAGTAACGCGGTGAAATCGGTGTCTACTGCAGAGGTCGCTGCATAAAGTTCAACCGAAACGAAACCAGTGACTTCTGTATCTTCACTAAGTGGAGGCGTAGAAAAAACCAAAACATCGGGTCTCGATTCATTCGGGCGTTGATCTGCAGGACCCGGTGGCAGCGAGGCGCCGCAACAGAGGCGACCCCCAATTGTGGGAACCGGATTGTTAGGGTCGTAATCAAACTCGTCTTTCTTCTCGGCCGCGGGCGTTGTAAGGCTTAACGAACCATCGCCGGCAATACCGTTAGCTCCCTTTGTCGAATGCAAGTAGTACTTCGTATATTGCGTCCGCTTCAGTGGAAACTCTTGTTCGTCACGCCAAACATTGTCGCCCATTATGAAGAGTCGAACCGGAGCGGAAGACGAATACTCGTTCTTAACGCCCTTGAGTGAATAGTCGAACCACTTCAACGCGGTTGCTGTCATGTCGAGCACCGCTGTCTTACCGAAGACAACATCACCAACCTTCCCTTCCGGAGAAGTTGGAGCATGCGCCCATGGACCAATAATCAGTTTTTGGCCGTTTCGCGCCGGCAATGTGGCCGCTTTATCTCGCAGTCCCATGTAGTTCTTGATTGAACCGTTCAGGAAGAGATCGTGCCAGCCACCTCCATGCAAACCCATGACCGTCATTTCATGATAATGATCGGAGACTCTCCACTTCTGCCAGTACACATCATTACGTTCATGAGTGAGCCAATCGCGAAAGTATGGAGCTAATGATGAAGGCTGCGGCGTTTGCAGAATCGGATAGTTTGCTAAGGGCAATTCCTTTATCCATTCTTTTGGCGATTGAGTCCTCTCTACTTGCCTGCGTACCGTATCGATCGCAAGAATCGAACTCCATGAACTACTGAACCACTGCATGAGAGCGCCGCTTTGATAGGTCCATCCATCGTAATACTCCGACGCAGTGACATAAGGAAAGATCGCGACCAAATGAGGAGGCACTGCCATCGCGGCTAACATTTGAGTCGCTCCGACATATGATCCGCCAAACATTCCCACCTTTCCATTTGACCCACTTAGTGCAGCAGCCCATTCGACGGTGTCGTATCCATCCGCGCTTTCATCCCGAAACGGATAAAAGTCGCCACCAGATTCGTAGCGACCTCGCGTATCCTGCAGCACAACGATGTACCCGTGGGAGGCCAACTCGTTTGCCATCGCTGCTTCGTCTGCGCGGTTGTACGGTGTGCGTTCAAGTAGTACAGGAAACTTCTCGTCACTGACTGGTAGGTAAACATCCGCTGCGAGTGACACGTTGTCGCGCATCTTCACGCGAACACCCTGTTCAATAGTCACTCGGTATAGTGTTTGAGCACGCGCGCTCGGGACGCTGAACGTGAAGAGTGACAAACAACAAACTAATAGGACTCGCATGATTCATTTCCCCCGTCTCTGCTTTGCACAAAAGCGATCCCACTCAAGGCGTCAAACGAACCAATTCAGTTACATCAAATCGTAAACGGTGAGCCGCATTATCGATCAGGGCTGCTCTGGACGCGGGCAGGCGGGGACGCCTGCGGTCCCAGGACCACGATGCTCAGTTAAAAGCATCTGGTGTGAGTGGCAATTTGCATTTTCCGCGAAGCTCTCTATCTCGCACCCTTCCCCTGATTCTGCATGAAGTAAACGAGTTGACTTGTAAATTGAAATGCCCAGTTGAATGCGCGAGCTGGATGATTCAGATCGATTCCGGCGGCTAAGTCGAGGAAGCGTTTGAACCGTAGTGTGTAGACGGTCCTACGTTTCGGATCTTTAGTAAAGAAGTTGCCGAGTGCAAACGTATACGCCATCTCGGTGTTGTGCATTTCCATGTCCGGCCCAAGTTCGCCCGGCGAGGCTTTAGGATCATTCAAAGCGAAGCAATTGATCACGTAGTAAGCCTTAGAACCGTCCGGTACGATCCCTTGACGATCGAGAAAATCACACCACTTCACAACCATCTCCGCGACGCGCGCGTCTTTCGTCGACGTCCAGTAATGGAAGAGAGGATCCAGAAGTAAAGCCATCATCCAGGCTGAGGTTGCACCCGGAAAAGTCGCTTCATTTGGGTCATAGAGTTCCCAGTTTTGACGTAACGAACCGTCGGGCGGCTGGCCATCAGGCGGCTGCTGCTGATGTTTGTAATAAGCATCCACACATTCGCGACCTTTGTCCCAATACTTTCTATCGCCCGTCATTTCCCAACCGTGCAAAATACCCAACAGCCCATAGCCTTGGTGGCGCAACGTCCAAAAGCTCCGACCTTTTTCCGGATCGACGCCGAGTGGAACTCCCTTAATCTCCGCCGGCCGATAGACGGGATCCTGGTGACTAAAACAGTACTCAGCCATTAGCTTTCCACACGTTGCCGCACGTTCATCGCCGGAGAGCAGGTAATGAATGTGCATCGCTCGCGGGTAAACATATTTCAGATCAGGACCCTTTAGGGTAAATATTCCGGCGTCTGGACCATCCAGCTTGGTATGCGCTCGTAGGAAATTCGCTGCGTGATATGCGGCCTGCAAATATTTACTCTCACCAGTTCGGGCGTACATCTTGTAGTAACAAGTAGTCCGATCAAAGAGCCACTCGTGGTAGACCTTACTATCGAGATATGCAAGCGAACCCGGAAAATTCTTCTCAACCAGTTTGTCATAGCTTGAATATTCACCGCTTGAAGCGCCAGGAACCTGAGGTCCAACAATGCCTGATGCACATAACCACTCTGAGGGAAGAACCGCCAACACTCGAGGACCTTGTAGCCCTTGTTCATCTCGCAGAGTAGTTGTAATCGATGCGAACTCCGCGGTGGTTTTGGGCCGTCGATCAAATCGAATCGTTACTCGTTGAGTTCTCTGTTTGGAAAAATCGAGTTTGAACTGAAACAACAACGAACGAATCGATCCATCACGACCTCCCACTCGCCAGGGCTCGAGCGAACGAATTGCAGCAATTAATTCCGAACCATCATCCGCAAGAACGCGGACCTTCTTTGAATCATTCAAAAAATCCAACGGTAATGGCAGACCGAAGTTTACAAGTTCATTGCCTAAATCACCGGCACGTCCTTCAAGCCTGACGACAACACTTTCCGGGGTTAAGATTCCGTGCCGCGCGATCGGAATTGCAAAGAAAGAAAGCAGCGCTTGTTTGATGAATCGTCGCCGAGAGTTTTCAACAACAGACATGGCTTTACAGACCTAACAGACGAGCGGCATTTTCGTAGTAAACCTTTCGAAGAATTTGTTCAGGCAATCCAACTCCATATATGCGCCAACGTCCCTGGGGAGGGATTGGAGCCGGCGCGTAATCGAAATACTCGTCTTCAGTCTCGAGAAAGCGGTAATAGATCTCGTAGAGTTCGTTACAGAAAATCTGTTGCGGAGTTTCATTTCCATGTGGTGTTGCGTCGGTAGCGAACAGTATTCTGTCCTGATATTTGTCAAAGAACTTTTGCGACATTCTCGGTTGCCGCCCAAGCTCACCAATTCGCGCCGCTATATCGACATACATATTCGGATACCGATCGAGCCACTCAGACACCGCAGGTAAGTTTTCCGAATTCGCCGTGTGCAACGCTACGAAGTTCGTCTTTGGGTGTCGCTGGATGACACGATTTCTCGCCTCCTGAAGCTCCATGTTGCTGGGAAAATCCTTGCCGTGAAACGACCAGTCGGGATGCGCGCTCAACTCTTCATAGCGTTCATTAAAACGATCTGTCGGCAAAAAGAACGCATCGGGATCCGAAACGTGAATTGCGACAGGCATATTCAAAGCCCCGGCTGTTTCCCACATCTCATCGAACCGTTTGTCGTCGACTTTCACCAGAGGACCTGTGGTCACGTTTTCGCGAAGATAGAGTCCAAGAGTCTTAAGTACTTTCAATCCACGCGCTCCGGCTTTTTTTGCAGCTTCGAGTTGTTCAGCCTGGAACCTGGAATAGTTGGACATTTTTGTCTTTGAGTACCAGGGCTCCGTGAAAACTATGAAGCGATCCGGATGCGGCTGCTGCCAGCGCTGCAAGGTCTCGTCCAACAGTGGCCCATAACCTCCGGTGAGATTGACCATGATTTTCACGTTCTTCGCATCCATCACCTGAAGAATCTCGTTCGTCGTGGCCGCATGATGAACAACATCTGCTTTGCCCTTTCGATCTAGCCACGACAGGTGAGTATGAAAGTCAATATTTGGAAAACGTGACCTTGGTACGTGCGTCTCGGGCACATGAAGCATGCTCTTCGGTTGATAGTCTTTGAGCGCCAATGGCTGGGCAGTCTTAGCTAACGTATCGCCATTCTTCCTCGACTGTGCATTCGCATTATCGAGAAGTTGCGCACCGACTGCGCCTGCAGATGCAGCTGCAATTGTCTTTAGCCATTCCCTTCTGCCTCGCAACGTCATAAAGCCTCCGATAGATGAAGTTGACGAAATTAGCGTTTGACAATCCTGGCGAGTTCGATAAGTATGCACTACCGTTTGTTAGTAACTCGAACTAACCTGTGATAACTCATTACCTCTACGACACGTGTTCTCCCTTTTTTGTCGTGGACGATTAGTGAGTCACGCGGGGTTATAGCATTCGCGAATAAAAACTGGCAATGCGTTTTTTCCGATCGGCTCGCTAATAGCCGTCGTGCACAGAATGAATCTATCTGAATTGAAGAGGGCGCTAGCGCAGCTCGCAACCGATGAAGATTCGGTCTTTGATGAGTGGCGTACGCGTCTTTTCAACCTGGCGCAGATGTTCTTGGATACGTACGGCGAGGGCGACGTTTCACTCCTGCGCGCGCCGGCACGGATCAATATTCTTGGCGAACATATCGACTACGTTTCCTATCTTCCTACTGCATCGTTGACGTTCGGTAGTCGGGAACACGATGCTCTCATGCTCTACAGGAAATCTGCCGAACCAGAAGTTCGCGGCAGATCAACGTCTACGGCTTATGGAGCTACCTCGTTTCCTCTAACGGAAACTCGTGTACCTGAGATCGCTGGAAACGCTGAGTCGGAATGGCTCTCGTTTCTCAATGAAAACACCGCTCCCCAGCCTGGTTGGCAAAACTACATTAAGGGCGCGACAGAGTTTGCACGCGCGCGATTTGGACAACGTGTCGTAAACGGTTTCGACTTCATCGTTGACTCGACTATACCTGCCGGCGGCGGCGCCTCGTCCTCATCGGCCCTGGTGGTGTTAGGCGGTGCTGCTATTCGCCAGGTTAACGGTATTTCTTTCACTCCTGAAGAACTTGCGCACGACTCGTCGATGGCGGAGTGGTACATCGGCACACGTGGCGGCTCGATGGATCACACGACAATATGTATGGCGCAGGAAAGTAGCGCTGTACTAATCAGCTATTCGTCGAGGCAGACGAGGCGAGTTGCATTGCCTGACAAACCGTTCGAGTGGATCACCTTTTTCACAAAACCTGCGAACAAGGGCCACGAGATAATGATTGAATACAACGAGCGAGCTGCTGTTTCTCGAATATTGATTCCAGCGATATTAAAAGACTGGGAGGTAACACGTCGTAACTTGCGGAATGACGCCGTCGCGTCATTCAGAGGTGGTTCTCTGGAGTCGCTCGATACGATCGAGAAGCTATTACGAGATTTGCCGGAGACTATCTCGATTTACGAGCTCCAGAGCGATTACCCCGATGCGTATTCAGAGCTTCAAACCTCATTCCCTGCTCTCTCACGCGAACATTCAAGATGGCCGCTTCGCATCAGAACTCGGGCCATGCATCACCTGGGAGAAGTGCGGCGTGTGGCAATGGCCGCCCGCGCACTAGACACAATACAGGACAAGGATTGTTTTGATGTGATGCAGACAGTCGGAAACCTGATCGATGATTCGCACGATAGCCTAAGAGACCTTTACGACGTAAGTAATGACGACATTGAACAACTCATCAAAATTATCCGATCTGATCCGGCAGTTCTGGGTACGCGTCTGATGGGCGGTGGTTTTGGTGGAAACGTTCTGGTACTCACAACCAGCGAACACTCCGAATCGCTGATTAAGCGAGTGGAGTCCGAGTATTACGCTCCCCAAAATCGTCGTGGTGTTCGTGAAGGTTCGATATTGATCTCCACTCCAGGCGCAGGTCTTGACCATATTGATTTGAATGACATTTACCGGAGTGCGGTAAAGCATGCCAACAGACTCGGTACTTACGCTGCGTCATCTCGAAGTAACCTCGTTTCGCTTCTTGATGAGTTGGCTGTCGACATTAGCTCAAAAGATATTTGGCCTGTTGTTGTCGCTGCCGGAAGAGGCACGCGCGCGTCTGGGACTGGTATGAAGACTTCAAAGCCGCTTGCTTTAGTCGGACAAAAGCCGGCGATCGTTCATGTCCTCGACAACATTCGGAATGGTCTGGGCCAAACAAAGCCTCCCGTGATCATCGTCTCACCAGAAACTGAGAATTCCATTCGCGAACAACTGAAGGACCGGGACGTAATCTTCTCAACTCAGCAACAAGCGCTCGGAACCGGCGACGCTGTGTTAAATGCACACCACCTGATGCAAGACTTTACGGGCATGGCACTGGTCGTTTGGAGCACGCAACCTGTCATACGCCCGCTGACGTACCAACGCACGACCAAGCTTGTCCGTTTGTTTGACGAGTGTGAAATGGTAGTTCCCACTACATTCCGTCAGCGACCATATGCACCGATTCATCGAAACGAATCCGGCGAAGTTCAAGCTGCTCGTGAAACTCATCTTGAAAACGCAGAGCCCGAAGAGTTTGGTGAAACGAACATCGGAATGTTTGCGCTTAAAAACCAAACGATGTTCGATACCCTGCTCGAGCTCAGGCATCGATACTGGAATGAATCAAAGCAATATTATGAGCGGAGTGGGCGCGAGTTAGGTTTTCCAAACGAACTGATCAACTTTCTGTCGTCTCGCAAAAACGGAGTGCTGGCTTTTCCAATCGCCGACTGGCGTGAAGAACAAGGCATCAAGACACTGAATGACGTCTCTATTTGTGAAACGTTCATTTCAGAATTAGCTACGCAGAACTAGTGGAAACTGTCGCTAACAGATCAGGCATCGCGCGCAAACCAATCTCGAACTTGCGCTGGTGGATTGGTGGACTTCTTTTCGCATCAACCGTAATCAACTATATCGATCGCCAAACACTTTCTGTCCTCGCTCCGTATCTCAAGATTCAGTATCAATGGAACAATCAGGAGTTCGCTGCGATAGTGATTGCGTTTCGCGTAGCGTATTCAATCGGACAAACGGTCTCAGGTCGCTTGATTGACCGAATCGGAACACGCAAAGGTCTGACGATAACTGTAATCTGGTATTCGATCGTGGCGATGTTGACGTCTCTTGCCGGCGGACTCCGCAGTTTTGCGTTCTTTCGCTTTCTTCTTGGTGCCGGTGAATCAGCCAACTGGCCGGCAGCTACTAAAGCTGTTGCTGAATGGTTTCCGAAAAGGGAACGTGGTTGGGCGGTCGCACTCTTCGACAGCGGTTCTTCCATTGGTGGGGCAATCGCGCCTTTGCTGGTGATAGGTCTCTACAAATACTTCGGCGGTTGGAGACCTGCATTCATCATAACGGGAACGCTCGGATTTCTCTGGCTCGGCGCATGGCGAATGTTGTATCACCCGCCCGAATCCCACCCTCGAATCAGTGATGAAGAGCGTGAGATGATCCTGCAGGATCGCGTTGAGTCAAAAGAAACTAACCGCGGCGGAACAAACTCACGATGGCAGGATCTGATCAAGCTACCACAGACATGGGCGATAATTGCAGCTCGAACCATGACAGATCCAGTCTGGTTTTTCATCACGGACTGGTTCGCAATCTACCTGGTCAGCAAAGGAATCAACCCCGAACAGGGACTCCTGGCATTCTGGATCCCATTCGTCGCTGCCGATCTTGGTAATTTTTTTGGAGGCGGTGTTTCAAGCTGGCTAATCAAACGCGGCTGGCCTGTCGTCAAAGCACGCAAGGCTGTGGTTGTATTTGGCGGACTTGGTATGACGCTCCTGATTCCAACTATTTTCACGTCGAATTTGCTATCACTCGCGGGCTTGTTCGCCGTCTCAACATTTGCATACGCATCCTTTTCGACAATGGCACTTGTGCTTCCCTCTGACCTCTATCGCAGTGAGTCGGTCGCGACTGTTAGTGGCATGAGTGGTACCGGCGCAGGTTTAGGCACTATCTTGTCGACATTCTTAATCGGCTATGTTTCTGATCATTATTCGTTTGAACCGATCTTGATCACCGCGAGTTTCATTCCTTTTGTCGGGATGATTCTGGTGTTGACGTTGATTCGTACGACAGGCCGTCAGCCTGTCGTGCAAACAAACTGAAACCGCGACAGGCTACCACCCGTCGGACTCATTATGAAGCCTCTAAAGATAGGCATAACAGGTGTACGCGGTGTTGTTGGTGAAACTTTCACACCTGAGTTAGCTGTGGGGTTTGCTCAAGCCTTCGGCACTTATCTCGACGGCGGACGAATCGTCGTCTGCAGAGATACGCGTCCGTCAGGTCCGATGGTCCACGCAGCAGTTTGTTCCGGCTTACTGGCGGCCGGTTGTGAAGTTATCGACTTAGGAATTTGTCCCACGCCGAGCATGCAACTGGCTGCGAAGCGGTTCAAAGCCGAAGGTGGGATTGCGATAACGGCGGGTCACAATCCGTCAAAGTGGAACGCGCTGAAATTTGTTCGTGCTGACGGTCTTTATCTCAACGCAACCCAGGCAGAAGAGCTACTCGATATTTATCACCAGGGTGAGTTTCTAAAAACGACATGGGACCAGATCAAGACTGCCATTGGAACTGCCGACGCAATCGAGCCGCACATAGAAAAACTAAGCTCATCGTTTGATTTGGATGCCATCCGAAATCGCAGACTGACGGTAGCTGTTGATTGCTGCAATGGAAGTTGTTCATTGCTCATCCCGCGATGGCTTGAAGTGTTGGGCTGCAAGGTCCTGGCAGTTAACGATGATATTCACGCTCCGTTTCCCCACTCACCCGAGCCAACGCCAAATACGATGGCCCAACTCAGAGCAATCGTAAAAGCCGGCCACGCAGACATTGGATTTGCACATGACGCAGACGGGGAACGTTTAGGGATAGTGACGGAATTAGGCGAGCCGCTCTCTGAAGAACTTACGTTGCCAATCGCTGCTTCGGTGCGTCTGGCCGAACGCGTTGGGCCAGTGGTCACAAATATTTCTACCGGTAGTCGAATAGATCGCGTCGCTTCAAAATTTGGCGCTAACGTTATTCGGACACCAGTGGGCCAGGTATTTATTTCTGAAGCAATGATCGAGCACTCCGCGGTTTTGGGTGGCGAAGGCAGCGGCGGTGTTGCAATACCGGAAGTTCATGCAACTCACGACAGCGCAGCGGCGATTGGGTTAATTCTCGAAAATTTATCCCGCAATACTGGTACGATCTCAAACTTAGCGCGGCAACTACCCAAAGTCACGATGTTGAAATACAACCTCGACGTAGAACCAAACAGACTTTACTCGGTCCTTCAAAACTTCCGGATGCTCGTCGAGAGCGAAGGATTCGAACACGATTTGAGCGACGGGATCAAAGTTTCTTTTGACGATGGCTGGATCCACGTTCGAGCGTCAAACACGGAATCAATTATCCGTGTAATTGCGGAGGCTGAAGAGCCAGCTCGCGCACAGGAACTGTTCGATTGGGCAAGGGATAGGGTTCGAAGATAGGAGCATTCTTTGGTCTTTGAGTTTTGTGCTTTGAGCTGGTCCTGGTGATTAGTGGTTAGTTGATGGCGGGTTCACTCCGATAGGAGTGGCATGTTTATAGATCGTGCAGCAATCAAGGTGTCGCACTCCGTGAGGAGTGCCATGTTGCTGTTTGATTAATCGAAAACAATGAAATGGTCCGAAGACTTCTTTGCGGAGTCGTGCGAATTGCAGTCATGGAACATGGCACTCCTGATGGAGTGCAACATCTCGATTCGTGTGCGATCTATAAACATGCCACTCCTATCGGAGTGAGAACCAGCTAGCCAAACATAAGAACAAAGACAAGGAACAGAGCACAAAGTCACTGAAGGTTATGCGCGCTATACCAACTCTAAAGATCAGCATCTCAGGTGTCCGTGGTGTCGTCGGTGATTCGCTGACACCAACTCTACTAACACGATTTGCACAAGCGTTCGGCACATATGTCGGCTCTGGCACGATTGCGATCGGTCGTGATCCAAGAACATCAGGAGAAATGGTCAAGCAAGCCGTCGTTGCGGGACTCTTATCAAGTGGTTGTCGAGTTATTGATGTAGGCATGTGTCCCGTGCCGACCATTCAGCTCATGGTGCGCTCGAGAAGTGCTAATGGTGGCCTGGCGATTACCGCAAGTCACAATCCGCCTGAATGGAATGCGCTGAAGTTTATTGGATCTGATGGAACTTTCCTTGGTCCAAGTGTCGCTCGCGAAATGCTCGACATCTACCATCAAGGTGAATATGCGAAGGTGCGGGGCGATCAGATGCGCGGCGTCGAGATCCTGGATGGCGCGATCGATCTTCACGTACAGACGATCCTCGAGACACTTGGTAAGCTTCCGCAACCTGGAAGATCGCTGCGAGTAGTTCTTGATGCATGCAATGGAGCTGGCTCAATCGTTGGGCCAAAACTGTTGAGAGCACTAGGTGCGGAAGTAATTGCAATCAACGATCAGCCAAACGGGCAGTTTCCTCGTGCAGCTGAACCAACACCGGAGAATCTTCGCGATCTGTGTGCGGCAGTAAAAACACATAAGGCTGACATCGGCTTTGCACAAGACATGGATGCTGATCGGCTCGCAATAGTTTCAGAGCGGGGAGAGCCAATCGGCGAAGACTACACATTGGTACTCGCAGTCGCCCACGTGTTGAGTAAGGAATCAGGACCGGTGGTTGCCAACTTATCAACTACGAGCGCCCTCGACTTCGTGACTCAACAACACGGAAGCATTCTCCATCGAACACGCATCGGTGAAGCGAATGTCACCGAATGCATGCAACGAGAGGCAGCTGTTATTGGAGGAGAAGGCAATGGTGGTGTTATCTACCCGCGTATCAACTTTGCTCGCGACAGTTTGGTCGGCATGGCTCTGACGCTTCATATGCTCGCTGAACGCGATGTTTCGCTGTCTGAAATACTCGCAGAACTACCGCGTTTGGTGATGATCAAAGAGAAGCTCCCTTGTCCTTCCAATAAGATTCCCGAGGTACTGAAGATGGTTCGCGAAAGGTACTCAGACTCAAAACTTGATCTAAGAGACGGCGTCAAGGTTCATCTTCCTAACGGTTGGTTGCACGTGCGCGGTTCAAACACAGAACCCATTATCCGTTTGACAGCGGAAGCTGCAACCGACGAGGAAGTTCGATCGATTAAGGACTCCATCTTTGAGGGGGTACGTCGACTTATCAACGACAATGCGTAGAAGAACTTTCATAAAAACAGGAGCGGCACTTTCAGTAGCGACAGCTCTTAACAAAGCGAACAGCCAGGAGGTTCCTACTCACAATTGGGACAAGTACGATTTCGGTTCGGGACCTCAAGTACTCGATCGTCTAAATCAAGGGCCGTTTGGTATCGAACAAGATCAGGGTTGGTACACCGTCCTCGTTACCTCGCAATCATCGAAACCGGTAAAGAATTATGGTTTGGGCTTGGTTGGCTACTCCTGGGAGGAAGGAGGACCGTCGCTCGCTGCGCGTGCCGGCAAGGAGACTCTTGAACAGCATGTTGAGAAGATGGCTTCCCTTCCCTTTGTGGATGTTCTCTACATTCGCTGTGATTGGCGAGATGTTCAGACCACTCCGGGAAAGCTCACGTTAAATCCGGTCTTCAAACTTACTATGGATGCTGCGAGACGTCATAACTTGCGCGTAGCTTTTCGTATTCAAATGTCGAACACTGAGGGTCAACCCGGACGACTTGCATTGCCGGAGTTTCTTCAAAAGGAAGTTCCGCTTGTGAAGATCGGAAAGACGTACGGCGCGAAAGACGATTTTGTCGAACCCAGATACGATCACCCGAGGTTTCAAGCCGCTTTCAAAGAGCTCAATGAGTTGCTGGTTCGAGAGTTTGATAATAATCCCCAGATGGAATTCGTCGATCTGATGATGTACGGATTCTGGGGAGAAGGTCACACCAGCAATCTTCCTGGTCCGTTACCTGATTACTTAACTGCGGCGAAAACGTTTTTGGAAATGACAAAGCTCCAGTTGGATCTTTGGAAGAACGTGCCGCTGGCAGTGAATACGCAACCTGACATCAGCAACGTTGGAAACAGAGAGGTTCAGGATCTCTGTGTGCGTGCAGGTTGCTGGTTACGTTCAGACAGCATTGTGATTGAAGAGCCAATTCAGATCGAGGAACTCGCAAACCGCCCACCCTGGCTCGCAACAATTATGGAGGATGGTTACTACCGGCAATACAAAGTCGATCCAGATTATCTTCCTGTCGATGAAGCTGGAATAAACGTACTCGAAAAATGGATGTTGCACTCAATCGACCTGGGCGCTAATTACTGGTCGCTATGGACAGAGTCGGACAATTTACGAACCTACTACGAACGATACCCGACCGGCTTTGACACTCTTCAAAGACGAATCGGCTACCGAGTGCGGCCCGCTTGGATCTGGCAACGAAAACGGTATGAAACGGACGAAGTGATTGTCGCGGTATCCAACGACGGTGTTGCCGGTGTTCCCGGTGCGTTGCGCCTCATCCTCGACAGCTTCGACGGGAAGATTCAAATGTCTGGATCACTGGACGCTGGGCATCCGTACGGCGGCAAAACCAGACAAGCCTCTTTTGTATTGCCCAGGAACAGCGATGGTATGAAACTAAGAATTCGCGCGGAAATTGAAACCAAGGGTGGCAAACGACGCCGTGTGAATTGGGCCACCGCCCAACCACCAAACTCTGATGGCTCGATCAGTTTCCAACTGCTTAGACGAGATGACCCAAAATGGAGAAAGGGTGTGTGAGGCGCGTAAAAACATGAGCTACTCGATAGGGGTCGATCTCGGTGGAACAAACATCAAGATTGTCGTTGTCTCCAATGATGGCGAGCTACTCGATTATCAAACGTTCGATACGGCGGACACCGAAGGTTCGTGGGGCCAAACTATCAAAGAGAATCTCAACAGCATCCAGGTTCAGCGCGGTCAGGCACCATGTCATATTGGAATCGCGTCTCCAGGCCTCGCTTCAAAGGATGGGCGATACATCGCCCATATGCAGGGCCGGCTGAACGGCCTCGAGGGTTTCGTCTGGTCCGATTTTCTTGACTCGCGTTCGCCTGTATTTGTACTGAACGACGCGCACGCCGCGCTCCTCGGCGAGCTCTGGCAAGGCGCCGCAAAAGGTTATAGCAACGTTATCTTGTTGACTCTCGGAACTGGGGTTGGTGGAGCAGTATTGGCTGATGGTCATCTGCTTAAGGGTCACATCGGAAGAGCTGGACACCTCGGTCACGTTACCGTGAACTCCGACGGGAACGCGGACATCGTAGGCACACCCGGAAGCCTCGAAGAGATGATCGGTAACTATAATGTTTTTGAGCGGTCACGCGGCCGGTTTGATTCAACACGCAAACTTGTGGAAGCCCATCTGGGTGGCGACGCAGAGGCGACTTCAGTCTGGCTCAGATCTGTTTTTCACCTTGCCGCCGCCATTGCCTCATTCATCAATGCCTTCGATCCGGAAATAGTCATCATCGGTGGCGGCATCGCTCAAGCCGGGCCCGCTCTCTTCAAACCTCTTGCCAATTATCTTGGGAAGTTTGAATGGCAACCAATGGGTCATCAAGTACCCATCATTTCAGCTTCTTTAGGTGACAAGGCGGGTGCGATCGGCGCTGCCTATCACGCCATCCTCCAAGCTCAAAAACGCTAGTTTTTCTCTGCGTTACCTCAGCGTACTATGCGTCTCTGCGGTGATTTCGATCTGCCTAACAGTTACGATCCGGACCAAACTCTCACAAAATCACCGCAGAGACGCATAGTACGCTGAGGTAACGCAGAGAAAGCAAGTCTTTCGTTTGCTTTCGATTTTTCATGCCCAGATGCTACGATGTCCGCGTTCGACCGATGGGCTCATCTGTTGAGCCTCTTTCCTGCAAACCACGAATGTTGAATCTCGAACGTCGCACAAAAATTCTGGAGTTGCTCGAGAAACACGGCCAGGTAGCCGTCGTCGAGTTAAGTAAGAGATTCAAAACATCAGAAGTAACAATTAGGAACGATCTCAAAGACCTCCACGATCGCGGTCTGGTCCGTCGCGCACATGGTGGCGCCGTGAAGGTAGCGACCGTGAGCATGGATCCTTCACTTAAGATCAAAGCCGAACTTCACGCGGATGAGAAACGTCGCATTGGAGCTGCCGCCGCCGCATTAATAACCGACGGCGATTCAATAATCCTCGACTCAGGCACGACCACTCAACAGATTGCGCGCCAGATCAAAAACAAGAAAGATCTGAAAGTCATAACGAACGGCCTGAACATCGCAATGGAACTCTTCGGCGCTAAAGATATTCAACTGATCTTCCTGGGTGGAGTTATCAGACAGAATTCGCTATCGGCCGTCGGCCACTTTGCCGAAGACATATTGGCCCAGTTGTCTGCGGACAAACTCTTTCTTGCTGTGGATGCCTGCGACGTGGAGTTCGGATTAAGTACACCTAATGTCGAGGAGTCACAAGTCAATCAGGCGATGGCCCGTATTGCGAAGGAAACAATTCTGGTCGCCGATTCAAGTAAGTTTGGTAAGCGGAGTTTATCTCGAATAGCGCCATTGTCAGATATCGACATTATCATCACAGATAAGAACCTGCCCACCGAGACTCAAAATGAGCTGCGCTCCCGAGAACTCAAATTAGTTCTTGTTTAGGCAGTCAATGGATTTTAACGTGGGAGACGACGCGACCGATCGCGCCTTGTGGACTTGGATCATCAGGACGCAAGCCTTGCTTCACCGAGGCAAAGAGTCCAAGCAACTGACCGAAAATGACGGCTAAAGGCGCGAGATACAAATCGGACACGCGGTTTTGCAAGTCGAGAAACACAGTATTTTCGGCTGCAATCAATTCATTTTTTCGAGCATTTGGTTCAATTGCTACGAGCTTCGACGTCAATCCTTTGTCACAGATCTCTTGAATCAGATCCATCTCATATTGTCTTCGTCTCGCATCAGCAGAGAAAAACGCTACCACCAAAGTGTCGGCATCGATTGTTGACATCGGACCATGTCTCAACCCGAGAAATGACTCTGCAAGACTAGTAATTCGACCACTCGTCAGCTCCAGCACTTTCAACCCCGATTCGATTGCAGCACCTTTCAAAGATCCTGTTCCGAGGAAACATACCTTTGAAAAACCCGTCTTGACCCAACGTTCACAGATATCCGCAATCCTGGGAAGTGTTGCGGCAGCGCAAGACGCAAGACTCTCGACGATTTGGTGGTAGCCGGCCGGATTGTTGAGGTGTGCGACGGTCTGAGCAACGATCACCATGTTGGAAAAAGAACTCGTCATTGCCAAACCGCGGTCGTTCACATCGTCCTCAAGAACAATGCTAAAGACGTTATCCCGATCGTCGAATGAACGCGCCATCTTTCCCAGTTCATTGCAAGTCACAATCAAATGTTTGATCTTGGGATGATGGCGTAATGCTGCGTCTAGTACAGCCACACCTTCAGAGCTATCGCCGGATCTGGAAAAGGAAATCCAGAGGTAGTTACGACCCGGGATGATATGCTCGGCCATATTCGTCAGCAGATCCGTGCTCGGCACCGAGTGCACGTCACAACACCATTCCTGCTGCAATAAGGTGCAAACTGATTTACCGATATAGTCCGAGGTACCGGCTCCAACTAGAAGCACTGTAGGTGTTGGACCGTCGTTGCTTCTGACTCCAG
Organism: Pyrinomonadaceae bacterium; assembly: GCA_036006355.1. GTDB lineage: Bacteria > Acidobacteriota > Blastocatellia > Pyrinomonadales > Pyrinomonadaceae > PSRF01. The sequence continues at coordinate 20,779 of DASYPT010000058.1, forward strand.
CGTTCATCAGGAAACTAGCGACTGGCGCTGAGAGGCTCAAAACCCTGTTGTAGGTACGAAGCCATGTTTGAGGCTGCTGCGCGATCTCCGCTAGAGTGTGCGACAGGCCGAGTGATTCCTTGGCTGCTGGAGATAGGTTTAGGAGTTTGGACAGCGAGTCCATCTGTTATTGATTCTCCTCGCGCTAACCGTCGCTGAGCTAAAAAATATTTTTGCTTTCCTGCAATGCTTATATTAGAATCCAAAACCATTCGAAAGCAATCAAAAGTTGAATCGATAATATTTGAAACGCGAGAACCGACGCAAGATGGGTAAGCGGAGTGCACCTCGGGTTCTCGTTGTCGGCGAGTTGAACGTCGATATCGTCGCCGTTGGCGTCGAGCGGCTCCCAGTGATGGGGGCCGAGGTAATAACAAAGGATTGCGAGTTAACGCTGGGGAGCGCTTCTGCAATCTTTGCTGTAGGGATGGCCAGGCTTGGCTCTCGAGTTACTTTTGTCAGCCAGGTTGGAAAAGATACGTTCGGTGACTTCTGCCTTAATGCTCTGAAACACGAAGGCATATCAACGACGTACGTTCAACGCAAGAGGGCCGAGAAAACTGGAGTAACTATTTCACTCAGCACCGTGCGCGATCGCGCTTTCATTACTTATCCCGGCGCTATTGCGAGCTTTAGAGTTCAGGAGTTTGACACGTCGTTGATAGCGCGCCACCAACATATTCATCTAACTTCCTACTATTTGCAGCGGGGATTGCAACCTGCGTTTCCTGGTCTCTTCAAGAAGGCGAAAGCTGAAGGCTTAACGACCTCTTTTGATCCCAATTCCGATCCTAATTCGTCCTGGCATGATGGCATCAACGAAGTTCTCCGAAACACAGATCTGTTGTTCGTTAACGAGCGCGAAGCAACTGAACTTACTGGCTTCACGAAGAAGCGCGATGCGCTGAAAGCACTGGGCCAATTAGTGCCCTGCGCAGTCATCAAGCTCGGAAGCAAAGGAGCTGCGGCAACTCATCAGGATCAAGTAATCAAGCATTCTGGTTTCAAAGTGAATGCCGTAGACACAACCGGCGCAGGGGACTCTTTTGATGCCGGGTTTGTCGCAGCTTATTTACGCGGCGCGGCAATCGAGGATTGTTTGCGGCAAGGAAATGCTTGCGGCGCGTTATCCACGCAGGAAGCCGGCGGAACGGCAGGACAGCCAACCAGTAGACGTCTCAGCCAGTTTCTCAAAGAGAAAAGTTTGTCCGGCAGGATTGAACGCTAAAGTCTCAGTTGATCGAAATGCCAGAGATCTCGGCCAGTCGACCGTTGCTTGAAAGTGCAAGACGTGCTGGTAGGGCCGTTGCCGCACTTAATTTTTATAACGCGGAGACTCTGATTGCCCATACGCGGGCAGCCAAAGCACTCAATGTTTCTATCATTCTTCAAACCACAGAGGCGACGATCTCTTATCTGGGTCCTCGATTGATAGTAAACATGGCGAGAGCTGTTGCTAACGAAATGGAACAACCAATTGCTTTGCACCTGGACCATGCGGCTACCTACGAACTCGCAGCTCGCTGCATAGAAAACGGCTACACGTCCGTCATGATTGACGGTTCAAAACTCCCATTTCAGGAAAACGTTGCTCTCACGCGCCGGGTCACCGAGCTTGCACACTCAAATCGAGTCTCCGTTGAGGGCGAGTTGGGACACGTAACTCAAACAACGGAAATCTCGGCAGATGATCGCACTCAATTCTTTACTCGCCCCGATGACGCACGATGCTTTGTAGCTGAGACGAAGGTGGACGCTCTTGCCGTAGCGGTTGGCACTGCCCACGGTTTTTACAAAGGCGAAGTGAGGTTGGATCTTGAACGATTGAAAGCGATCAACGACGCGGTACCAGATACTTATTTAGTCTTGCATGGCGGAACTGGGGTGCCCGAGGAATTATTGAGAAATGCGATTAAATGTGGAATTAGCAAATGCAACTTCGGAACAGAGTTGAAGAACGCGTTTACGCTTGCAGTGAAAAAGTCGCTTTGTGATTCATCCGAGATAGATCTGCGGAAGACATTTTCTCCCGCCATTGATGCAGTTCAACAGGTATCGATGGAGAAGATTCGTATTTGCAATGCAACGGGGTGAAGTGCTTTTGCGCAAGATATCGGATTCCGCTTAGTTGTGGATCACCTGTTGTTAAGAGAAGAGCGATTCCCGAATCATACGAACGAAACCAACGAAACGATTGGTAAACCCAAATGAACTTTACCGCTCTTGACTGGACAATTGTCGGAGCCTATTTGGCGGCCTCCGTCAGTGTAGGTCTGTTGGGAAAACGTTACGTCGGCAAATTGTCACACTACCTCGTGGCCGGACGGGAACTCGGATTGTACGTCGGCATCGCCACTCTCGCCGCTACCGAAATCGGAACAATCACTTTCATGTACAACGCCGAACTTGGTTACAAGTACGGCTTCGCTTCTTTTGCAGCAGCTATGATTTCAGGCCTTGTCATGATCTTCGTAGGACGAACAGGTTTCGTCATTCGCCGCTTTCGCGAGCTGAAGTTGATGACAGTGCCAGAGTATTTCGAAATTAAGTACAGCCGAGGGTTGCGCATCGTTACGGGCATTCTCGTGGCTTTGGGAGGCATCCTTAACATGGGTGTCTTTTTGAAGATTGAAGGTGAGTTTCTGACGATCGTGAGCGGGATCGACACGCGCCACATCGTTGTGGTGATGACAGTAATACTGTTACTCGAGTTGGTGTACACAGTTCTTGGCGGCATGGTCTCGGTCGTAATTACCGATTTTATTCAGTACGTTCTGTTGTCTGTGGCGACGATCCTGGTCTCTATCTATGCGGTGTATTTCGCCGGCTGGGGAAACATCGTCGCAAAGGTGTCGAACGTAATGGGCAACGCCGGTTTTGACCCAATCGCCAATCCAAAATTCGGTCTTATCTTTCTCGTATGGCAAGTTCTTTTGTGGTTCTCAGTTCATACCTGTTGGCAGACAACAGCAATGCGGATGTTCTCGACAAAGGATCCCGAAACGTCGAAGCGCGTTATGACCTGGACAGGGTTTATCTTTCTCGGTCGAGGAGTTCTGCCCATGCTGTGGGGAATCGCAGCTCTAACTTTATATGGAACAGGCGCCCTCACTGGCGGAGTGCCGGCGCCCGTTGTAAACGGTCACACACTCGCACCAATTGACGCGATGCCGGCAATGCTCGCGAATATTCTAGGTCCCGGTATTCGCGGCATCGTCGTAGCCGGAATGCTTGCGGCTACGATGTCGGTTAACAGCTCGTACTTGCTGGGCTGGAGCGCGGTGATTTCACAGGACGTCATCATGCCTATTCGGAAAGTGCTTGGAAAAGGAGCACTCAGTTCGCGAGCACAGATATTTGTGAATCGAGTTGCGAATCTTTTTGTCAGCCTGTTTCTGATGTTCTGGGGTCTCTACTACACGCCGCCCGGTGCCGTATACCTCTATTTGAATATTACGGGAACAATCTTTCTGGCGGGAGCATTTGTCTGTGTTATCGGTGGACTTTATTGGCGACGCTCCAATGTAATTGGAGGTTACGCTGCGATGTTAGCCGGAGCTGCGGGAGCAATAATTCCCTTTTTCTTTCTCCATTGGAGCGAGAACATCACGGGCTTTGCCGCATTCGGTTTGGCGGCCGGAGGTTTAGTAATTGGCTCGCTCCTGGGTCGTCCGAAAGCTGTTGCGACCGAGCCGGTAATGTCGACGGACTGATGACGCTGTGAAAATAATCAAAGACCTCGATGCTGGGACCGCAGGCGTCCTCGCCTGCAGCGTTACCTACACGGGCCGTGAATTCGAGCGGGCAGGCGGGGACGCCTGCGGTCCCGGCATGACAACTTCTGAAATTCCAGGAGGTGTTCGATGAATCCCTGGCTATGGTTCTGGACGATTAGCCTAATAGTTGCAGGAAGTTCATTTGCTTTCATAACAGTGGTTGTGACGATCAAGGGTGCCGGCGACCTCAAGAAGTGGTTCAGAAGTTTGCAGCAGCAGAACAGAGAAAGTAACTAAAACTCGCTACGGTAAAGAGGAAGAGACTGTGCTCGTCTGCATTAGCGCGAATCCGGCCATTGACCGCCGGCTGCGACTGAAGAACATCGCAGTTGGTGAAGTCAATCGTGCACTCTCGGCGCAGCCTTTCCCTGGCGGTAAAGCTGCTCACGTTGCAATGGTGGCTAAGTCTCTCGGTATTGACGTTGTTTGGGTTGGCTTTCTTGGTGGCGCGGCGGGAGAGGAGTGCGAATCGGGATTATCAGCTTTTGGTGTTCCGCTAACAGTTGTTCGAACACAGGCGGACACGCGAGCCAATCTTGAAATTATCTCGTCGGACGGTAGCGTCACAGAAATTCTTGAACCCGGCGGCGCGGTTACTGATGGTGAAGTCGAACGATTGCTCGCGACTTGTCGTGACATCTTTGCTGACGGAGATGAAGGGACGCAGGTTGCCATATCCGGCAGCCTGCCACCGGGAGCACCAGCAGATCTGTATGCGGAGATTACTCGGATCGCGCACATCTATGGATGTCGTGTCTTGCTTGATACCAGTGGAGAAGCTTTGCGGCGCGGACTTGAAGCTGCACCCGATTTTGTAAAACCGAATCTTCAGGAAGCGTCGGACTTCGCAGGCTCTCAGATTTACGACGCGGATTCAGCAGCTGAGGTAGCCCAGAAATTCTTCGATGCTCGCGCCCAGAGCGTAGCTATTTCACTTGGTGAGAACGGAATATTGTGGCAAACGTCAATCGATGCTGATCCTTTGCTCTCGAGGCTCCCCCCGATCTCCGTCTGTTCAACCGTTGGATCCGGCGATGCAGCGTTAGCTGGATTCGCAGTCGGCCATGAGCGCGGCTGGAGTGATGAAAAAACTCTACGACTTGCGATAGCGTGTGGTACTGCGAACTGTTTAGCTGAAGCTCCCGGACGAATCGATACAAATAAAGTGTTCGAGCTTGCTCAAGAAGTCCAGCTGTCTCGACATTACTCGGAACGCTACAAGCGCACGACGGTCAAAGCTCAATGATCCGAATAGCGTTAGCAGGTTGCGGCGAGCACTCGCGGAGTAGTCACGCTACGCCCCTTGCCAGATACGCCTCACTACATCCAGACCAGATCCAACTCGTAGCAGCATGTGATTTGGACGCTGTAAAAGCAGATGAGTTTTGCCGGTCGTTTGGCTTTTTGAGACCTTACACTGATTTGAACCACATGCTTGACGCCGAGAAGCCCGATGCATGTGTTTGCATCATGCCGATAAACCATATAGTCGAGAAAGGAATTGACCTGCTCAAGCGTGGAATTCCTTGTGTGATTGAAAAGCCACTCGGCACTTCGATAGAGGAAATTGAAACGCTTGCTCGTGTCGCTAGTGAGACCCAAACTCCACACATGGTGTCAGTGAATCGTCGCTTCATGCCGTTCCTGAACGTAGCACGCTCGTGGATAGAAGAAGTCGGCCCAGTTCGCTACGTACGAGCGACACAGGTGCGGCACGGGCGTGATGAAGAAGATTTCGTTTGGTCGACCGCCATACACGTACTCGACGCACTGCGGTATATGCTTGGTGAAATCAAGAATTTTCACACCCAGACAATCAGGAATGAAGGTGCGGGGCTCTGGTATCTCATATCGATCGAATTCGAAGGCGGGACTATGGGACGGATCGAGATCCTCCCAACTTCCGGAATGGTAGAAGAGTCATACGAATTCTTTGGGGAAAGTTTTCGCGCGCGTGTGACAGCGGGAGCTGGCCCGCAACGAACGCTCGAGCTGTGGCGCGATAACGAACTTGTCCGTACGGCAACATCTGATGACTCCGAGCCAGAAGATCTTCGAAATGGTTCGTATCAAGAAGTGGAAGAGTTTATTGGTGCTCTCAGCAAAGGTAGACGTCCATACCCCCAAATCCAGGAAATTCTCCCTTCAGCACGCATCTGTTTTGCGATTGCAGACTCGGTAAAGAACACACAAACAGCCGGAATAGGCTAATCAACGCCATGCGTAAATGTATTTACCTCGTGATCGTCGTGATCACCTTACTGCTGTTTCATGCTTCCGCACAGGAGCAAAAGAATGTCGGTGGTAGTACGTTCGCCAAAAATGACATCACCTACTCGACCGAAGTCGTAACTCCTCATGTTCCGTGGGCCACAAAGCTCTCTCAGGGACCTATTAAGAGTTTCTTCATACCTTCAATTCAGTACGGTCGCGACATGGTCGAGTTGATGCAACGAATTGACCTGGCGCCAACGACTGATTCGATTGACAGAGAATGGGACATCACATGTTGGGGCATCGGTGATTTCTACGGGCATGAATATCGCGGCGATAGAGATGACTTTCAAACTGTCTTTGGATACGTCGAGAAAGATCTAGCAGGTAATGCTTCGTATGAAGTAATGCTGATTCCCGGCATCAACGGTTGGTCACGCATGACACGAGCAACGCGTGATGCAATTCTGCGTCGTGTGAAAGACGGCGCGGGACTCGTGTTGCTGCATCCGTTTGTCGGTGACGTCAAGGGTCATCCGTTTAAGGGTGACGAACCTGCCGGCGATGAACGCATCTGGAAGCTTTCACCGTTAGTTGGCGTTCCTGACGATACACTGAATGAGCGTGGCTATCCTGAAATTAATCGCGACGCTGTTAGTAAAGGCAAATGGGAACTGGGCCAGGCTCACTTCATTACCGAAGGGTTTCCACTCGAACTATTACCGGAAGGAACGGCTGGTGGCTCGTTCTATGAATACAAGCCACAAGGGGATGTTCTAATCAAATCAGGGACGAATCCCATACTGGCCGTCAAGAACTACGGTAAAGGTCGTGTGGTCGCGATGGCGTATGTCGAAGAAGGCTTCACGCCGCAGAGCATCAATCCGCAGGAAAGCAAAATCTACTGGGACTACTGGGAATACCAATATTCACTTCTCGCGCGCTCGCTGCTATGGGCTTCCGGAAGAGAATTGGCTGTACACATTCAGTCGCTGAGGATGGACGATCAAGGGCTGAAGCTCGCGCTCTCATCAAGTAACGCTCGCGCCGTTCAAATAGAAGTCACCGGCAAGAACGAATTCGGCCAGGCTTTGGGATCTACTCGCATCGAAAAGACGTTGAACTCAGGAAGCGACTCGATCGATATCCCATCCTCAACGTTACGTCCATCCACTGGCTGGCCCGGAGGCCGACAGATCTTCAACGTCATCATTCGCGATTCAAAAGACAACTCAACACTCAACTGGGGCGCCGCGACTTTTGTATCGCCGAAGCGCGCGATGATGTCGAGCACCAAACCCGCCGTGGACGTCTACAAACGCGGCGAAACGCTCAGTGCTGTGTTACGCGCGAGTGGAGATCTTTCAGGCCTTCAAATGAGAATGCAGGTGTCAGATGATCTGGGTCGTCTACTCGGCACGATTTCAGCACCGGCTCGCGGAGAACGAACTTTCACCTTCCCGTTGAACGATTTCCTCGGCAAGTTCGCACTCGTCAGCGGCGAACTGGTTGATGAGCGCAGCGCAATCGTCGATCAGGTTCGAGCTAAACCAGTGATGGTTGTTCAAGATGTTCGGCGACCGAAGGAATACAGCGCGCTTGTTTCGTTCGGTGGAACTAAGCACTACCTGGTGGACGCACAGATGAAAATGGTGCGAGGCGCGGCAGCTGATACAGGTTTTACGTGGGGAGGCGATGTTGATAATTCCCTAAATATTCCACGCGGCACTTTCGGCGTTTACTGGTACGACCGTGGACCGACGACACCAGAAACAATGGAACGCGCAATCGCCGATTACCAGAAGACCGGTGATTTCGAAGCCCTCGGCTATCTCACGAAGAAAGAACTTTACAAACGAACCCGTGACAAGAAGTTCCTGCAGCGCACTCCTTCCTTTAACGATCACGTTTTCATGGATAGTCTTGCGGACATCGTACGCGCGTCTGCCAGAAACAAAGCTCGCTACAACATGGATTATTACTTCGTCGGCGATGAAGGGTCTTTGACGTCCTACGGTGACGCGGTTGATTTTGACTGGAGTCCCGCTGCGCTCGTTGATTTTCGAACGTGGCTCAGGCAGGAATACGGAACGCTTGTCGCGCTTAATAAGGAATGGCGAACAAGTTTTAAAGACTGGTCTGAGGTCCTTCCTTTTACTACGGACGAAGCAAAAAAGACGAGAAACTTTGCGCCGTGGGCCGACCATCGCACCTTCATGGAGATTACTTTCGCACGTGCCTACCAGACTGCTCGCACCGCCGCCATCGAAGGCGATCCGGACGCGCACATCGCAGTGTCCGGAACCCAGGCTACTAACGCATACGATGGCGCCGACTGGTCGCGTCTGGATCGCGTGATTGACGACTTTCTTTCGTATGACGGCGGTAATCAGTGGGACATGCACCGGTCGTTCGCCAAGCCGAATTCAATGATTGGTTTCTGGACCGGATACGGATCACACGGTTTAGCTGTTCAAAATGCGATATGGACCGCAGCAATCCATAATGTGCTTCATCCAAATATCTTCTGGATGTATTCGTTTCTAAATCCAGACATGACCTATTCAGCTTCCGCCAGAGATATGGGTAGGGCTTTTAGTTCCCTGAGGTTTGAGGGTGTCGGAAAACTATTGATGGAGTCGAAGCGACAACAAGATGGCATTGCGCTCTACTATTCGATGCCTTCGATTCACGCGGCGAGCATTCTTGGGTATCACCAACGAAGCAGCGACGACGATGACGAAGTTCCTGATAAAGCGAAGTTGAGTTTTCCGGCAAATAGAGATGGCTGGGTAAGGACAATCAAGGATCTCGGACTACAGTTTGACTTCGTTTCATCAGAAGACGTTGCGAAAAATCCCATCTCAAACGAGAAGTACAAGGTACTGATTCTGCCGCTCACCTTTGCATTATCAAATGAAGAGATACAGCACATTGAGCAGTTTGTTTCTAATGGTGGGGTGGTTATCGCTGATTCCTCGACGGGCTTAATGGATCAACACTGTGCATGGCAAGAGAGCGAAACAGTTAACAAGCTCTTCGGTATCTCCCCAGGTGTTTCAGATAAACGAGAGCTGAAATTGATCGAGGGTGATGTCCAGCTGAAGAATCAAGCACAAACCTGGGGAATACCTTCAATGGTATTAACGGGCATCCGCATCGCAGAACCCGAGTTAAAAGCATCAGGCGGCACGACGCTGGTTCAGTTCGGAAAAGGCGAGGCGGCAATTGTGAACAGCGTCGGTAAAGGTTGGACGATCTATCTCAACACGACCTGGGATCAATATCCTAAGCAACGTGCAAATAACTTTGGAGGTGTTGCTTATCGTGAACTTGCAAGAGCCATTCTGGAAAAAGCAGGCGTGCATCCTTCGATACAAGTCTTAACGCCAGATGGTCATCCAATCTCCCAGGCACAGATCGCGCGATATACGTTTGGGAATTCTGAAGTAGTCGCGATCGTGAAGGACAATGTAGGACTTAAAGGAGTTGTTGGCCGCGACGGTGTGACCACCTATAACGATGCGAAGTTAGGTGAAGTCGGAAAACAGGAATTGACCATTAAACTTCCTGGCAAAATGTTTGTTGCCGATGTCCGCTCGGGTAAACAGTTTGGTTACACAGATGTGGTGCGTACATCGATTTTGATTGGTGATGCTCTCGTACTCGGTCTCAGTAAGGCGGAGAGCCAGATCAAACTTAACGGCGCGAACTCCGCGCAGCGCGGAAATCACATTAGATTTGAGCTTGTATCTCCGACAAATGCGACGCGCCTTGTGCGGTGCCACGTGTTTGGACCTGATGGCTCTTTGTTGCCAACATACTCCGGCAACGTGCTACTTCAAAGTGGAAGTGGCGGCTTTGTTTTGCCGTTCGCTTTGAACGATGCTCCAGGCAAGTATGTGATCAAGGCAACTGATGTCGTTAGCGGCGCTACGATTGAGAAGACGATCGAACTCAGGTAGAGACCTTGCGGTGAACGTACGAATATTCAACAACAAACTGGAATTAGGCCAAGCCGCTGCTGATGATGCCGCCGGCATTATTCAGCAGGCTATTGCCAACCGTGAAGCGGCGTACGTGATCGCCGCAACCGGAGCATCGCAGTTTGAGTTTCTTGACGCGCTCGTACAAAAAAATATCGACTGGGGAAAGGTCGTCTTCTTCCATCTCGATGAGTACGTTGATTTGCCGGAAGAACATCCTGCCAGCTTTCGACGTTACCTGAAGCAACGAATCATTAATCAAGTTCAGCCACGGCTCTTTCATTTGATCAACGGCGAAGCCCACAATATTCAGGAAGAATGCCGAAGAGTGGGCGAACTGCTCTCTCGACAAACGATCGATGTGGCGTTTGTCGGCATCGGCGAAAACGGCCACCTCGCATTCAATGACCCGCCTGCAGATTTCGAAACGAACGAGTCGTATCTTGTGGTTGATCTGGATGAGGCCTGTCGTCAACAACAAGTAGGTGAGGGATGGTTTAGAAGTATCGACGAAGTGCCGACCCAGGCAATTTCAATGTCGATCAAACAGATTCTCAAGTCGCGCAACATCCTGTGCATTGTGCCAGACCAACGAAAGGCTGACGCGGTGAAGGCCTCAGTCGAATCGGAAGTCAGTCCGTTAAGACCAGCTTCGATCTTGCAGAAACACGAGAGCGTTACGCTTTATCTGGATCGCGAGTCCTCCTCACTTCTTAAATGACGATCTCTGCCCTGTCTCTGCGTCCTCTGCGTCTCTGCGGTTTCGATCCGCGACCAAAATAACAACCACAGAGACGCAGAGGACGCAGAAACAGCGCAGAGATGAAATCTCACCGAAACTGTGCGCCTTTCACTCGCATTGCCAGACTGTAAACTTTCTTATCGCATGTGATGTAGAGCGTCTGGCCATCAACACCACCAAACGTCACGTTGCTTGCAAATTCGGGTACCGGAATAAAGCCCAATTGCTTCCCTTCTTTTGATACAACCCAGACACCACCGCGCATCGCAAAATACAAATTCCCCAGCGCATCGCAGCACATGCCATCTGGATCTGCCACATTGTCTGTAACGGGATCGAAAAAGATCTTTACTTGCGCTTGATCGACGCTGCCATCGGCTAGTATCGGATAAGAATAGACTCGCTTTTCAAAGCTATCGCTGACATAAAGAGTTGCACCATCGTTCGACACTTCAAGTCCATTTGGCAACTTCAAGTTATCGATCACCCGCCGAACTCCTCCGCTGGGACTCAAATAGTAAACGGCGCTCCGAGTTTTTCCCTTAAAGTTCGGATCTGAACAATAGATTCCTCCAGTAACCGGCGATTCAGCGACATCATTCGGTTGGATAAATGGGATACCCTCAAAATCAGAAGCAAGTACCTTGATCTCTTCCGGCCCATCAGGTCCAATCTTCAAGCTCGACAACGTATGTCCAAACGCTTGAGCAACAAGTAAACGACCGTTGCGCGAAAGGTAAGTTCCATTCATCCCTTTGGTGTGATCCATCCAGACAGAAGCTTTACCCGGAGCGTCTAGTCTAAGAATTTGCTCATTTTCCTTTTTGAAAGCCGTGAAGTAGAGCTTTTGTCCCGCCGGATCCCAACTCGGACCTTCGAAGTACTGATCGCTCGAATAGACGACGGTTAACTCTGCGCCGGGAACAACAGTCGGAGGAGAAACTCGCAAGGATTGTGACTGAGGAACAACTAGAAGAAGGACGGTAGCAAATAGGTAGCTTCTTGTTAAAGAATTCATAGGGTTATTCGACAAGCTCCATGCTCAAGTAATGTACATGTATCGTTAGTTCGTAACTGCCGTCCAATAAGTATATTTCAGCTCAGGGCGGTGTTGGATTAAATCTACTTTGGATCGGTTATGAAGGAGCACAGGGGCTGTCGTGCAAGCAATAGAAAAGGGACGCGCGTAAAGCACGTCCCTGCTATGCTGACTCAACAACGGCTCTTTTGGTCGGAAGCACTTTAGGGCGCTGGCTCAAATAACTCGATCGGATTGCCGTCCGGATCCTCCAATTGAATTTGCTTTCCGCCTGGGCCCACTTCCATTTCATTCCGAAAGTGGAACCCGGCCTTTTTCAGAGTTTCAATCCGCGCAGGCAAGTCGTCTACTTGCAGAATTATTCGATTCCAGCCACCAGGCTGTTGCTGTTTACCGTCAGGCATTTGGCGGGAACCTGATGCTCCTGGTCCACTCAGAATCAATTTGAGATTGCCTAGTGAAACTTGACCGAATGCCGGCAAATGCTGGTGGTCTAACTTAAGACCGAGCATCTGAGTATAGAAGTTGATTGACCGACTGACGTCCTTAACCTGATATCGGACACCCCAAAGGCCCCTGACGAAGGTTTTACTGTCTACTGTAGCTGCCACGGTCTGATCAGAATTCCTGGTCGATTGTCCTGCTATTTGACTCATGTAACCTCCAATGACTACGCCGCTTTTTCGCGAAACAGAAGTTAAATTTAATTGAATGAAGTGTCTTACCAGTCTCTATTTGCTTGCATTTGTCCGACGTTTTTCATTTTGTATTGGAGTTTGTGTTGACTAAGCGACTGGAATCCGCAAAAAGTTTTGCGGCTGTGTATTACATCTCAATCACACGAGTCTCTATCTTCCGCCGTTCAGTTGAATTAGACTCAGAATGTTTAATGCTCATTGGCGAAGAAGAGGATTTTCGAGGTGTTGAAGGCTCTGCCGACGTTTAAGGAAATGATTGCGGGGGGTAAAAGGCGAAGAAGGAGTTGGAAAAATCAGCGCCACCTGCGAAACCTAGTGGAGCGAAAACGTGATATCAATCGACGTTGACCTTAATGATAATCCCTGAGATGAATTGAAAGATCGCCTTCACCCAGCAATAAAAAACCAAGGGGCCGTCATATTCGACGTCGGCGGAACGCTTGTTCATCCTGACTGGCCACGACTTGGACAATTGGTACAAATTGAAACCGGCATTCTCTTCACCGCTGCCGAAATGTATAAGGCGTTTTATGCGATGCTGCAGTCCATCAACGCGGAATTAAAAGCCGGAATCAATTCAAGGCGCGAGCGTGAAGCGCACTGGGTGTTTGTTGAAACCTTTCGAGCTCTTGGAATCGATGAAGCCAAGTGCTCAAGCATTCGTGCGCATCTCGCTGCAGCACATCAAGAGCGCCATTTATGGTGTGAACCCGATTCGGAAGCAGCTACTGTTCTCCTTCACTTGAAGCGCGCGGGTCTACGAGTGGGCGTTATCTCTAACACCGAAGACGGACGTGTCAAAGAATCACTAGCCTTAACCGATCTCGCTTCGCACTTTGAGTTTGTAATTGATTCTCATCTTGTAGGTTGCAGCAAACCCGATGCGACAATCTTCCAGTTTGCACTCGACCAATTAGGACTGGAACCGCAAGCAGTGACTTATGTTGGCGATTCGTATGGCTATGACGTAATTGGCGCGCGAAGCGCTGGTCTATGCCCGATTTTGGTGGATCGAATGAATGCGTATGAATCCGAGATCGGGTTAACAAGGATTCGGTCGTTGAGTGAACTTATAGGTTAGGTCGTTAAATAGATCTGCCAGTGACTATTCGAATTCGAACCGCTAAAGATTCTGACATCGCCGCGCTAGCTGAGTTTGGACTCGCGCTCGCGACCGTGCACGTAGAAATTGATGATCGTCGCTTTGTTTTACCAGAGGGTGGAATTCACGCTTTCGTTGAATTCTTCAAAGGCGAACTCACGCGACCGGAGACTATTCTCCTTATCTCGGAAGAGCAAAGGACACCTGTCGGATACGCATTCGTTCGAATGGAACCAGCCAGTATAGAGGCGCTTTGCGAGACCTCAGCCTGGCTGCACGACGTTTATGTTGATCCGAGGTTTCGTGGACGCGGAGCGGGGCGACAGCTGGTACTGGCGGCGATCGACTCGGCTAAGCAGTTGGGTTCATCAACTTTTATGCTTGGTGTGTCCCCGGCCAACACTCAAGTCAGGCAGTTCTATGAGCGACTCGGTTTGCGCGCCACGATGATTGAGATGCGCCTCGACCTTGAGTGAGCCGCGGACGCTGCATCCACATCGTCAGGGTTGAGATTAAATACGCGTGTCTTCGTCAGTCTTCGGCGTCAGTAACGAGTCCATTCCAGGACCATTTCGGAATGTGCATGCCGTCCGGCACATCGTCCGCCGAGCGATGGTAGCGCGCCATTGTGCCCGTGGTCGCCCAGGCAAAGTAATCGTGCAACACGCGCCGGAGCCGCTCATCGCGGTTAAGGCCAACATCTTCCAACGCCTGATCGAAACAGGCGATCGCACGCTGATCCATCTCCTCATGTACACCGTTACCGCTGTGAATCCTGACGACTGAAGTCTCATCACCGTACTGGTCAGAGTACATCGTCGGTCCACCGAGCGCCTCCGCCCAATACGCGGCGAGACGCTCGGTATGCTTTGGGTGAAATCCGTGACTGAACGCATGGCTAACCACCTCGTCCTCAAGCACCCGTTTGTGCCACGCGTGGGCCAATCTCAAGATTCCGTCCGTACCACCGGCGGCCTCGTAGACCGTTTGAATACTTTCAGTGTTCATTCCTGCATTATGCAGCATTTTGGCAGCAGCGACGAAGATCATCCTTATTGATAAAAATTAAACGCGAACGTCACAACTTTCGCGCACCTCAAAGCGTAGATTGTTCGTGAGGACGTGCAGTAGTACATTTCATGTTGTATCTGCAACACAGCACGGTCTTCACTGCCGGTATTTCGACTTCGAGTGAGAAGTATGTTCTGTCCAAGATGTGCCGCTGAAAATGAGTTGGGACAAGCCTACTGCCGGCAGTGTGGGCTGGGACTAGCCGACGTTGCGTTAGCTTTAAACGGATCAGCAACTGAATCCGTAGCGAAACTGAAATCAGGCTGCCACCTTATGAATGGTGGTATCGCGGTTTTGACGAGCTTCATGTTGGTTGCAGTCATGATAACGCTAATCAGCATAACGCAGGGTCATCCGTTTCTTCTTGCGATTGCGATGTTAAATGCAGTGCTCGGAGCTCTGATCGGTTTGCCGTTGGTGATTGTGGGCAAGATACGCGTCACGCAAGCATCGCGACTGCTCTCGGGCGAAGAATCCGAGCATGCGCTCGCTGTACACCGAGATATTCAATACTTAAACGCAAGTGCTGGAAAAGAAGTGAACCGCCTGCCCCCTCCTGGCTCAGTGACCGATCGTACTACCCTTGACTTAAACCGCCATCGAAAACCGTGACATCGTGATCCACGGCATTGCACGAAAAGCCGTGATCAACTAAGTCCCAGGGAAACTAACCGTCAAAACTTTCTGACCAAAATCAGGGAAAACATTTTGACCTCGCTGGGTTCGGTATGTTCTCGTTGTCAGACGCGTCCGATAGCTCGATTACTTTCTTATTGAATAAATTCAGTCCTTTGATCTCAATACCTTTCTGACGTTTCATCCGACAAAGAACTAATGCACTCGATGTGTCGAGGAAACTGGTTTCGCTGAGTTCGATTATCACAGGACGATTGGTTTGATGGGAAAGGTCGGTGCAAATCTGTTCCAGCAACTCAGCATCTTTCAAATGAATTGTGCCTTCCACTTTCAACACTATTGGACCGTAGGCCTCATTCATGACCGTCTTCGATTGCTCTCCCGGATCCTTCGGCGGGGTAGCGTTCAAATTAGAGTCCAAGATTTCCGTAATTCTTATTGCCATGTTTTATTACCAGCGCACCAATGAAGCCTGGTCGAGCCGATCACAAAAACGCATATCATTCCTTTGCCTCTCTGCCTATTGCATCAAGATCCACAAGCACCTCAGATGGAATCTGGATCGTCGAAGCCTGAAGGTTTTCACGCAGGTGCTCGACGGAAGATGTTCCAGGGATGAGCAGCATGTTGGGTGCACGCTGAAGCAACCAGGCCAAAGCAACCTGCATTGGTGTGGCTTGCAATGAAGCAGCCGCGGCGTTTAGTGCCGACGACTGTAATGGACTAAAGCCTCCAAGCGGGAAAAACGGGACGTAAGCGATTCCGTGTGCAGCAAGATCATCGATAAACTCGTCGTCGTGTCTATGTGCGAGGTTGTACTGGTTCTGAATGCAAACGATCTCAATAATCGTTTGTGCTTGCGCTAACTGGCTCGGAGTAACATTGCTGAGACCGATCGACCTGATGAGACCCTGACGCTTGAGTTCGCTCAGCGCGGCCAATGGTTCCTCGAGCGAGCCTTCGGAAGGAGCCAGAGCTCCACCAAGGCGCAGATTCACGACATCGAGGACGTCGAGACCGAGATTTCTCAGGTTATTGTGGACTGCATCAATCAATTCCTGCCGTGAAAGCGCGGGAATCCATGACTTGTCTGAGCCTCGCCGCGCACCAACCTTGGTAACAATTACGAGACCATCCGCGTAAGGGTGTAGAGCCTGCTTTATGATCTGATTGGTTATATGCGGACCGTAGTAATCGCTTGTGTCGATATGGTTGACACCGGAGTCCACTGCTTCCCGCAGAACTGCGATTGCCGCGTTAATGTCACGCGGTGGCCCGAACACACCGGGGCCAGCAAGCTGCATCGCGCCGTAACCCATTCGATTAACCGTCATAGATGTGCCCGGCAATTTGAAAGTGCCCTGTGCTGTCATTGGTGGCCTGCTTTCGATGTCTCTCTGCGCATTCCTCATCGCTCTCTGCGTCTCTGCGGGCCCGCCAGTCGAAACCAAACCGCAGAGACGCAGAGGACGCGCACAAAGCCTTAGATCTGCCCTACTCCTCCATCGACATTGATCTCGACGCCAGTTATGTACGAAGCATCATCAGACGCGAGAAACGCCACGGTTGCCGCAACCTCCTCTGGTTGGCCAAAGCGCTTCATCGGAACCGTTTCGACGATCTGCTTCGCGAATTCATCCACCACTTCCCGTGGTAACTCGGTCTTCTCAAAGATCGGAGTGATAATTGGACCAGGCGCAACTGCGTTAACGCGAATCCCACGTCCGACTAGTTCTGCAGCCGCCGTCCGCGCAAGAGAACGCAGAGCCGCCTTAGTTGCTGAATAAGCGCTCATGTTCTCGTTACCCTTAGTGCCGGCTACGCTGGTGTTGAGAATGATCGACGCACCATCGTTCAGCAGTGGTAGCGCCTTCTGAATGGTGAAGTAGGCTCCCTTGATATTAATGTCAAATTGCTCGTCGTATGTACTCTCAGATGTGTCGGAGAGCGACGCAAACTTCGCAACGCCCGCATTCACAAACAAAACATCTATCTTGCCCAACTTTTCCGATACTTCCTGGTAGAGCTTATCCAACTCGGCCAGTTTCGAAACATCTGCCTGAACCGCTAACACGCCGTTGCCAATCGCTTTCACAGCATCGTCCAAAGTTTTCTTGCTGCGACCCGAGATTGCTACCTTCGCTCCCTCTTGCTGGAAACGCTTCGCCGTTGCCAAACCGATGCCACTGTTTCCGCCCGTTACTACCGCTACTTTTCCTTCCAATCTGTCCATCTACTTCCTCCTTCAGGATTACTCAACCATTCGACTTTCTGCTGGAATTTGCGTTTATGTTCCATCGGAACGCCACCTGACCAATCACGTATCGTGCCAGAGAGCGTCCAGCTTCTCGGAACAACTGAGTTAACGCGCTGGTTGGCGTTTTTGCTCGATACCAGCGACAATTATCAAAGCCATTGATTGAGATAGCGTGACCACATACGGCCATGTGACTCGTTTTAGACATTGAGCCACGCTAGAATTGTCGTAACCTTTCAGGTGTTCGGATCGTTCAGTTACAAGCCACTCCACAGACGGCACGGTAAGGAAGCTGACTTTTGGGCAAGCGGCTATTAGTTAAGGAAATAGAAAATTGTCAACAACCGTTCAAATCGAAGCCAAGGGTTTAAAGCCAGAGCAGTACGTCACGTTGCTTGAGCTATCGAAAGCAATCGCGTCTCATCGTGATCTAACAAAGCTATTCCACGATCTTGCGTGCCGTCTGCAGGTGCTTTTTAAGTTTCGTAGCATGGCAGTCGTCTTTCACGATCCGAAGCGAGATGTGATGACATGTCACTTCATGGAGACATGCATTCCGACAAAGTGGCAACCTCCAACGGAAGTTCCAATCGAAGGCTCTGTGGCTGGCTGGGTTTGGCAGCATCAGGAACCGGTAGTGGTTCACGATATTGCCGAAGAAGAGGATCGCTTTCCTTTTGCGAAAACGATACCGAATCACCCCCTCAAAGCGATTTGCAGCTTTCCGCTAACCACCGCCAATCAGCGCCTGGGTTCGCTTAACTTCTGGAGTGAAGATGCAGGTGCTTACGATGAAATTGATATTGAATTTACGGGATTGCTAGCAGGACAAATAGCGGTTGCCATCGAGGCTCAATGTCATCAAGAGAAGCTGGCCCGAGAGCGCGATCGCTGGCAGCTTCTGTTGGAGATTAATCACACGCTGGTGGCAAATCTCAATCTTCGCGAACTCGTTTCAGCAGTTTCCGGCTGTCTCCGCCGAGTGTTGCCACACGATGTTGCAGGACTGGCTCTGTATGATCCAACTATTAACAAGCTGCGCGCTACGGCAATGGACTTTCCCGACCACGAGGATGTATTCATCGAGGACGACATTATCGAACTCGACGGAACGTTGTCTGGACGCGCCTTCACAACCAGGCTTCCTGTGATGATTGGTAGTTCTGACCTCTCAACTGATCGGTTTGCGATGCGAACTGGCCTCAAAACTGGCTGCAAGATTCCATTGATTTCTCACGATCGCGTGCTTGGCGTTCTCGGCGTTGGACGACTCAGCGAAGATGACTTCACCGAAGAGGACATTGACCTGCTCACCGCAGTCAGTGAACAGGTGGCGGTTGCGGTGGAGAACGCGTTGGCGTTTAGGCAAATCGATGAGCTCAAAAACAGGCTACAGGAGGAGAAGCTTTACCTCCAGGAAGAAATTCGCAGTGAATACAACTTCGAAGAGATTATCGGCACAAGTCCGGCTTTGAAACGCGCGTTAGAGGACGTGCAGACTGTCGCACCGACCGATTCGACAGTCCTTATTTTTGGCGAAACCGGAACCGGGAAGGAGTTGATCGCACGGGCACTTCACAATCTGAGCGGTCGAAGCAATCACCCGCTCGTAAAAGTGAACTGTGCTGCCATTCCGACCGGCTTGCTGGAAAGTGAAATGTTTGGTCATGAGCGTGGGGCTTTTACGGGTGCAGTGGAACAGCGCAAGGGACGTTTTGAACTCGCGCATCGCGGTACGATTTTTCTCGATGAAGTTGAAGAGATACCACTCGAGTTGCAACCGAAACTGCTGCGCGTCCTGCAGGAGCAGGAATTCGAACGGCTGGGCAGCGGAAAAACAATTTCGGTCGACGTGCGTGTGATTGCTGCGACAAACGCCGATTTGGCACAAATGGTTGCCGAGAAAAAGTTTCGCAGTGACCTCTACTATAGATTGAATGTTTTTCCGATTGTGCTGCCGGCGTTACGCGAACGTGCTCAAGACATATCTTTACTCGTTCACTTCTTCGCCCAGCGTTTTGCACAACAGATGAAGAAGCCCATCAAATCAATTCCGGCCGACGCTATCGCACAACTCACTGCTTACAGCTGGCCGGGTAACATTCGCGAACTTCAAAATTTGATCGAGCGCGCCGTAATTCTCTCGCGCGGCTCGGTGTTGGAAGTTCCTCTCGGTGAAATAAAAAAGCCTTCGGCAAACGAGATACTCATTAACGGATCTGGCCCAGTGACACTAGAAGCCGTAGAACGCGAACACATCATCAAAACTTTGCGTGAGGCGGGGTGGGTAATTGGTGGCAACGCCGGCGCCGCCGCTCGGCTCGGGCTAAATCGAACCACCTTGAATAATCGCATGCGAAAGTTGGGTATCACACGGCCTCGACCTGAATAGCCGCAACCAGACTGCCTCAGCCTTTCGTTCGTGTGTTTCGTGTGTTTCGTGGATCTGTGTTAGCTCTCAGACAGGAACGATCCACGAAACACACGAACAGACCCCGCCCAAAACTCAAAGGCCCTCACCAATCGTGACCTACAATGGTCACGTGGTTTTATCCGGTCAGATTTCCGGCTCGTCCTCGCATCCCACTCTGGTTGCATAAATACAGCAATTTCTGTCGTTACGCCGGCCCAGAACCGACAATCCCGTCATTTTTCGCTTTCCTTGAAGCAAAACAGCAATGGTTGGCGACTCGATTCCTCGCGTTCGATCCAGTGGCAGATTCCTTGCTTACAGTCATCAACGAATCCAAGGAGAGCGCCATGAATTCCCGAATCAAGATCGTGAAGCGGAACGAAATTAGCGAACCAAATCAGATAACTACTAATAGCAAACCGACGGAGTTGGTGCGCAATCGCGAGATGGTATCAGTCGTCAAGAGTTGGATCGATGAATTCAAGCTGCGAAGCAAGCAGGAATCCCGAGTCACGCTGCCTCTTCTGAACAAAGCCTGAAGATTCGGAGGGTCGAGGGACTACCAAAAGGTGAATATGTCAACGCGACTAAAACAATTCCTACACAGACCGAAGCTAGTGATCCCGATTGCAGTCGTAGCAGTGCTAGCCATCATTGCCTTAATAACGATTGCAAGTAAGTCAAACGACGGCGTCAAGGCGGCGCCACGACCGCTCGATGTTGAAGTCGTGAAAGTCCAACAGGAAGACGTTCCTGTATATAGCGAGTGGATCGGAACGACTGAGGGACTCGTTAACGCCGATATCAAAGCTCAAGTCACGGGCTATCTATTACGACAGGACTATAAGGAAGGCTCCTTTGTAAAGAAGGGCGAGCTTTTGTTTGAGATTGATCCTCGGCCGTTCCAGGCGGTGTTAGATCAAGCGAGCGGCCAGCTCGCCCAGTTTGAGGGTCAACTCGAGCAAGCCAATTCTCAAGTGGTCCAGGCGGAGGCTCAAGTCGCTCAAGCGAATAGTCAGCTACTTCAGACGCAAGCGCAGCTGGCGCAGTCTAACGCCAACCAGGTAAAGACGCAGCTTGACGTGAATAAGTATGCGCCGCTGGCAGAACAAAAGGCAGTTACACAACAGGATTACGATAACGCAGCCCAGGCAAACCTGGTCGCGAAAGCAGAAGTCCAGGCATCGGAAGCACGCGTTGAAGCAGCGCGCGCCCAATTGCGTGTTGCCAACGCGCAGATCCTAACCGCCAAAGCTGCGACTAAGACCGCAAACGGCCAGATCGAAAATGCGAAAGCCACAATCCGAACCGCTCAACTCAATTTGAGCTTCACACGGATTGTTTCGCCGATTGATGGAATCGCAGGTCTAGCGCAAACGCAGGTAGGAGATCTGGTACAGCCCAACAACCCTAACAGTCCGCTGCTTACTACTGTCTCCACTGTAGATCCAATCAAAGTCTATTTCACGATTAGTGAACAGCAGTACCTGGCATTTACAAAACTCAACCTAATTGAAGCGAGAAAGGGAGCGAGTGTCGCCCAAATTGAGTTGGAGTTGGTCCTCGCAGATGGCACGACATATCCGCAGAAAGGCAATTTCTATTACGCGGACCGTCAGGTTGATCAAAAAACGGGAGCGATTCGGATTGCGGGATTGTTTCCGAACCCCGGCAATATCCTACGTCCGGGACAATTCGGTCGAGTGCGCGCCGTCACAGCAACGAAGGACAGTGCCCTGCTCGTTCCGCAACGTGCCGTTAGTCAGCTCCAGGGTGGATATCAAGTCGCTGTTGTTGGCAACGATAACAAGATTGAAATCCGCGCGATCAAACTAGGCGAGCATAGTGGACCAATGTGGATTGTCGAGGACGGACTGAAGCCGGGCGAGACTGTAGTCGTCGAGGGGATTCAACGAGTGAGGCCTGGCGTTGTTGTCAATCCGAAGCCTTATACCAAAAAAGACTGAATCATGATCTCAAAACTCTTCATCAATCGGCCCGTTGTCGCGATGGTCATCGCCATTGTGACAGTGATCATTGGGTTGGTAGCAATGGCTGGATTGCCTGTGGCCCAGTTTCCCGACATCGTGCCACCGCAGATCATCGTCAACACAACCTACACCGGCGCCGATGCGCAAACAATTGAGCAATCAGTTGCTACGCCGCTCGAGCAACAAATGAGCGGCGTGGACAATCTGCTCTACATGCAATCGACGAATGCGAACGATGGAACCATGACCCTGACGGTCACTTTCGACGTTGACACTGATCCGAACTTCGATCAGGTCAACGTTCAGAATCGCGTGGCCCAGGCCCAACCAAACCTACCTGCTGATGTCAATCAGTTTGGTTTGAATCAGCGCAAGTCAACAGGCATACCGACGTTGGCCTTTGCGCTGTATTCTCCACAGGAAACCCACGACTCACTTTTTCTGGCGAACTACGCAAACATCAATATCAATGATGCGTTGTATCGCGTTCCGGGCGTTGGTGAAGTGCGACTCTTTGGCGTCAGCGACTACGCAATGCGTATCTGGGTAAAACCAGATTTGCTTGCGAAGCTTGGTCTGACTGTTCCCGATCTCGTGCGCGCGGTTCAGCAACAAAACTCGGTCAACCCCGCGGGCCAGGTTGGTGCTGAGCCTGCGCCCAAGGGAAAAGAAACAACTTACACCGTGCGCGCGCAGGGTCGACTTCAGACGCCTGAGGAGTTTGGTCAGGTCGTTGTGCGTTCGAATCCCGATGGGTCTGTTGTGAGGTTGAGTGATGTCGCACGCCTTGAACTTGGTGCCCAGAATTATCAACAGCTCGCGCGCTTCGGTGGAAAGCCGGCTGCAATTGTCGCTGTGTTCCAGGCCCCTGGATCGAATGCACTTGCAGTCGCAGATGGCGTCAAGAAGACCATGGACGAACTCAAACAGCGATTTCCAGCTGACCTCGATTACGCGATTGGCCTTGATACAACTCGATCAGTTACGGAAGGTATACGCGAGATCGTTGAGACACTGGTAATAGCTATCATTCTTGTTCTTTTAGTTGTCTTCATATTCCTTCAAAACTGGCGCGCTACTTTGATTCCGATGATCGCGGTGCCCGTGTCACTTATCGGTACATTTGCAGTCTTCCCGTTTCTTGGTTTTTCAATCAATACGCTTTCCCTGTTTGCTTTGGTTCTCGCAATTGGCCTGGTCGTCGATGACGCAATCGTTGTTGTTGAGGCGGTCGAGCATCACATTGAAGAAGGCATGAGTCCGCGTGAAGCAACACTCAAGGCGATGGAAGAAGTCGCCGGGCCTGTCATTAGCATTGCGCTGATTCTCGCATCTGTATTTATACCGGTCGCTTTAGTCAGTGGTATTCAGGGCCGTCTGAACAAACAGTTTGCGGTAACGATTGCGGTATCGGTCCTGATTTCGGCATTCAATGCGCTTACCCTTTCACCTGCACTTTCTGCGTTGCTCCTGCGTCCGCGGAAGGAAGCGCATGGAGTGCTCGCCAAATTTTTCGGTGCGTTTAATCGTTGGTTCGCCAAAGCTACACATGGCTATGTCGCTCTGAGCCGTAGTCTAATCCGCAAAGCTGTGATCGGTGTTTTGATTCTCGCAGGCTTTGCTTTAGTCGATGGCGTTTTTGGACGACGCTTGCCGACCAGCTTTCTGCCTGAAGAGGACTACGGCTACCTCTTTTTGAATATCCAGCTTCCGCCTGCGGCTTCACTTGAACGAACCGATCAGGTTGCCCAAAAAGTGGAAAAGATTCTCAAGGAAACGGAGGGAGTGCAATACACGACGACCATCAATGGCTTCAGTCTCTTGAATCGGGTTTCAGCTAGTTACAACGGATTCTTCTTTGTTTCTTTGGCGCCGTGGAACGAACGTAAACATACCGCACCGGAGATCGTGAAGATCGTCAATGCGAGACTTGCCAACGAAGTGCCGGAGGCAATTGCGTTTCTGTTCAGTCCGCCGGCAATTCCGGGCCTTGGAAATTCCGGCGGGCTCTCGTTTTGGTTACAGGATCGAAGTGGCGGATCTGTCGAATTCCTTGATCAGAACTTGCAAAAATTCCTGGCGGCGGCCCGACAGCGGCCCGAGCTCTCTGGTGTTGTCTCACAATTCTCAGCAACCACTCCACAGATCTTCGCTGACGTGGACCGGGACAAGGTACTTAAACAGGGAGTGGATGTGCGCGATGTTTATCAAACGATGCAAGCCTACCTGGGTGGACTATTCTTAAATCAGTTCAATCGATTCGGACGACAGTGGCGAGTCTTTCTTCAGGCGGAAGGAGAGGAACGGCTCAGTGATCACGATATCGCTCAATACTACGTTCGTAACAATGACGGCAACATGGTTCCGCTTTCATCCTTGCTAAAGACTCGAAACATTCTGGGACCGGAATATACGAACCGTTTCAACCTCTATCGCGCAGCTCAGATCATAGGAACGACAGCTCCTGGTTACAGTTCCGGACAAGCAATGGCGGCTCTTGAAGAAGTTGCAAAACAGACCCTCCCGCCAGAGATTGGCTACGACTGGTCAGACCTCTCATATCAGGAGCAAAAAGCTTCCGGAAGTACTACCGGCGTGTTCGGGCTGTCGCTCGTGTTTGTGTTCCTTATTCTCGCAGCGCTTTACGAGAGTTGGTCGCTTCCTTTTTCAGTTTTGCTCACGGTGCCGATTGCGATCTTCGGTGCCTTCCTTGGACTTTGGCTGCGCGGCTATGACGTGGATGTCTACGCTCGAATCGGGTTGATCGTACTCATTGGGTTAGCGGCGAAGAACGCGATTCTGATCGTCGAGTTTGCAAAGGCCGAATTGGAAAACGGTCGCGATTTGATAGACGCGGCCCTGGAAGGCGCACGTTTGCGCCTGCGCCCAATTCTGATGACATCGTTTGCATTCATATTTGGCTCCGCGCCGTTGTGGATTGCTTCGGGGGCGGGCGCCTCCGCTCGTCGCATCCTTGGGACAGTTGTAATCGTCGGGATGTTAGCGGCGACGTTGATCGCAATCTTCATAATTCCGGTGACGTTCTATCTTGTTGAGAAACTCACTATGAGGTTCAGTAAAAAACACGCTGCCAACCTCACTACACCTGAGCCGCGACCGGCGACGGGAGACTAAAACCTTGATTGAAGTAGCTAAAAAAGTATCGACCGCGATTGTCGTTGTTAGCTTGTTGGCCGGTAGTGTGGCTGGTCAGAAGAAGAATGAGCGCCCACAAATACCAAACGAGTTTCGTGGCGCAGGAACTACAGTTGCAGCCAATCAAACGTCGATTGGTGATTTGAAATGGTTTGAGATTTTCAAGGACGACGAACTGCAGAAGATGGTGCGCACCGCGATGGCGCAGAACTATGATCTTCGCCTCGCTGTTGCTCGAATCAATGCTGCGCGCGCGAATCTGGGACTTGCACGATCGGATCAGTTGCCTCAATTTGCGGCCGGCGCAGATCTAACTACCAGCCGCAATTCATCGAATGGACCCTCAGGTGCTTTCGGACAAGGCGGAAAGACTCGTAGTTTTGGTAGCGTCTTCTTGAGTCTCCTCACATTTGAGTTGGACGTTTGGGGAAGACTGCGTCAACAGACTAAAGCTGCGCGTGCTGAGCTTCGCGCTTCCGAGGAAGATCGTAAGACGGTTCAGACGATCGTGGTTGGAGATGTCGCAGCCGGCTACTTTAGTTTGCTCGAGCTTGATAGTGAATTGAATATAGCCAGGCAAACATTAGTAACACGACAGGAGTCTTTGCGACTTATCTCGCTAAAACAGCAAGGTGGCGTGGCAACCGCATTGGATGTTCGGCAAGCGGAAGAGTTGGTGTACCAGGCATCGCAGACAATTCCTGACGCCGAACGCCAGATCGCACAAACAGAAAATCAACTAAGTTTTATTCTCGGTAATAATCCTGGCTCAATTACACGTGGTCGGCCATTAGATGAGCAACAAACGCTTCCGACTGTTCCTGCGGGCCTTCCCTCGTCTTTGCTTGAACGAAGGCCGGATATTCGCGCCGCCGAAGAGAATCTGGTCGCTCAACGCGCGCTCGTCTCAGCTGCGAAGAGAGCTTTCTTCCCAACCATCAGTTTGACAGGACTATTTGGCTTTGAAAGCAACCAGCTATCGAACCTGTTTACCGGGCCGAGTAAATCCTGGTCCTTCGTCCCACAAATAACGCAGCCGATCTTTACCGGTGGCCGGCTCAAGTCGGATGTGAAATTCGCGAAAGCACAACAGGAGTTCGCACTCGTTCAATATCAACAGACAATTCAAAATGCGTTCAAAGAAGTATCAGATGCTCTCATTCAATATCAGAAAGTTCGAGAAATAAGGACTCAGCAGGAATTGCTGGTTGCTACACTACAAGACAGATCACGACTGGCACATCTCAGATACGAAGGCGGCGTCGACACGCTTCTGAATGCCCTCGATTCCGATCGTGAGTTGTTCGATGCTCAGTTGACCTTGACTCAGACGAAACGCAACGAACTGTTGTCGCTGGTACAGCTTTACAAAGCATTGGGTGGAGGATGGCAACAGTAATTATTTCAAGTGCGCTTTAACTCATTCTTATCCCTTGAGAGCGATGAGAGGGTCAACGGCGGCGGCTTTGCGGGCTGGCACAATGCAGGCCACCAACGCAACCGTGAGTACCACCAAAACAATCACCGTGAATGTCACTGGATCCGTTGCGGCAACACCAAACAATAAACTGCGCATAAAACGCGTAAGGCCAAAAGCCGCTCCTAATCCAATGCCAATACCCACCGCGGTTAACTTTGCGCCATCACCGACAATCATTCTTAAAATGGCCGGCGACCCGGCTCCAATCGACATTCTGATGCCTATTTCCTGCGTTCGCTGAGCAACAACATACGCCATGACTCCGTAGATTCCGACAAAGGCCAGTAATGTCGCAAGCCCGGCAAATACGACAAAGAGCATTACGCTAAGCTTGCGCTGGGACAAAGAATCGGAAATGACCTTCTCCATGCTCTGACCTTGAGAGATGGGCACCCCGCGATCCAGGGAGCGGACAAGACCGCGTATTCCCGCTGCAAGATTGGCCGACTCTCCACTTCTCGTTCGAATAATAAGAAAAACGTTTCTCAGTGCGTTCGGGTAAGGATTTTGCGAAAGTGGAACATAGATTGTCGGATTCGCTTCAATGTCCATTCCCGAAAGTTTAACGTCGCCAACTACCCCGACGATTTCACGCCATTTATTAGTAAACGGAAAAATCTGAATCCTTTGACCAATCGGACTCTGGTTCGAGAAAAATCTTCTGGCAAGTTTCTCATTGACTATTGCCACGTCCGGAGCGTCGCCCATCTCGCGACTATCGAAATCGCGCCCGTTCCTGATCTGAATACCCATAACTTTGAAAAAATCCTGAGTTGTAGTTCGATAATCGACACTCGGCGCATCTGCCGGACTAACCGGTTGCGCCTGTGAGATAAATGTCGTGGAAGAGATCCCTCCTACTATTGGCAAGCGATTGACGACTGCGACTGAGTCAATTTCCGGCTGCGATGATCTAATTTCCGTTGCCACACGATCATAGAAGCGAGCCTGCTTGACCAGATCAGGATAGCCGGTTAGTGGAATTCCGATGCCCATGCTGATGACGCCCTGAGGATTGATGCCCGCATCCGTTCTCTTCAATGACGTGAAACTACGAATCAGCAGTCCGGCGCCAATCAAGAGAACAAAGGCAATCGCAATTTCCGAGACGACCAACGAACTTAACAACCTCTGATGCAGAACACCGCCTGTTGTCCCCCTGCGACTCTCATTCACCACCTCGACCGCGTTTACTCGAGAAGAGCGCAGTGCCGGAATAACGCCAAACATCACTCCGGTTATAAGAGCAATCCCCATGGTGAATCCGAGGACGCGAAGGTTAATGCCAATGGTCTCAACTCGCGGAAGCTTGTCTCCGAGAGTATTCACGAAAATCCTCACGGCGATCGCTCCCAAAATCAAACCCAGAAAACCACCCATCAAACTCAAGAAAAGACTCTCTATCAATGATTGCCGCACGAGGTGCATCCGCGTTGCTCCGAGCGCCGTTTTAATCGCAAGTTCGCCCCGGCGTGCTGTTGCCCTCGCCAGTAAGAGGTTTGCGACGTTGGCGCAAGCAATAAGAAGGACTAGGCCAACGGCTCCCCATAGCACGAATAATGAGGTGCTCAGACTTCCGACGACCTGGTCGTGAAGTGAAACTAAATTGTAGGTCGAACCTTTGTTTACATCTGGGTATTCCTGGGCCAGGCGAGAAGCGATCGTGTCTAATTCAGCGCGAGCCTGCGTTAGAGAGATTGTCGGCTTCAATTTTCCCAGCAGTCGTAAGAAGGCCTGGCCACGATTTATCTCAGCGGGCCGTAGAACCAATGGTATGTAAAGGTTCATGTCTGAGGCGGGGTAATAAATCCCGGGCGGCAGGACACCGATAATCGTGTGTGCTTTTCCATCTATAACTACGCTCTTGCCAATCGCTTCATTTCGAGCGCCATACCGCCCTTGCCAAAGGGAGTAGCTTAATATCACCACTGGCTGTGCCGTCGATTGATCTTCATCTGGAGCGAAATCCCTTCCGGCTACAGGTCGAACTCCCAAAACGGTTAGAAAATTTGTTGATACTCGCACCCCGTTTTGACGTTCCGGTTCGTCACCATCATCAAAGATCATCGGCTGGGCCCTGATCGCCGCGATATTTTCAAACACCGTGTTCTGAGCGACCAAATCCTGAAGATTAGGAACCGACTCAGGGTTTTGATCGCTCTTAGTTTCAACGGGCGTTTTCCAGATGACAACCAACCTTGATGGATCACCAAACGGAAGCGACGTAAGCATCACCGCATTGACGATGCTGAACATCGCGGCGTTAATGCCAACACCAGACGCCAGAGTGATAAGACACACACCTAAGAAGAGTGGGCGCTTGAAGAGCATACGCGCCGCGAAGCGACAATCCTGCCATATTCCATTGATCATGCGCGGATGGTAGCGATGATCTATCCATCACACAATCTCATTGTTTTCATGCTTTCGATGAGCAGTGCTCATCAAACAAATCGAGGACCCAAAGACCGTATTCGGGGGTCACGTGAGCGTCGCGTCAGGATTGATTGCATGAATGAGGCGTAATTTGGAAGGTTTTTCCCGCGGCTTTGTTTTTGAAACCAGGACTGAGTTGTTCGCAAGAAGCTGAATGAACGATTCAAGGTGTGCTGGTGGCTTCTTCGTTTTTAAAGTAGCGGCATACCAGGTACGGCAAAAGCCGCGCTTTGTTAAGGGAATCGCTTGAACCACTCCGGACTCGAGTTGTTGAGCGATAGACCACTTCGACAATATGCCGATTCCCAGGCCTGCTTTCACCATTTCCACGATAGCTTCGGTCAACTGCACACTTGAAACTCGCCTGGGTGAGACACGCGCTGGAACCAGAATTTTTTGAAACACGCGATTCTCTTCCGGCGCTGAGTAAATGACTAAATGTTGATCCTGGAAGTCATTCGCGGAAATCCAGGCCTTTGAGCAAAACGGATGTTCTCTGGAGACGATAACAACATATTCATCACGAAAGAGCGGCTGGTACCGGATTTTATGATTTTGTCTGGCGGAGTTTGTAAGACCTATATCGATGACACCATCCAGGACCGCACTAATCGGATCCCCAGTCGCTTCAACGATAATCTTTACGTCGATTCCGGGGTACTCAACATTGAACCTCTTCAAAACCTGCGGGAGCCAATGGTAACACGTATAGCATTCGGTGCTGATCCGTAACACCCCTTCCTGGTTCGATGCGATGCGCTTAACATCTTCTTCCAGGCGATCGAGATGATCGAGAATCTCATTGGCCGCGATTAGTATCCGTTTGCCGGCGGACGTCAGAAGCATTCTCTTATTGACGCGATCGAAGAGAGTAACCCCCAACTTGGTCTCAATGTCGCGCAGTTGGTGGCTCAACGCGGATTGCGTCAGAAAGAGTCGATTACCCGCCCTGGTGACGCTACCCTCTTCGGCGATCGCTCGAATCAAACGCAGGTGCCTGACTTCCAGCTTCATATCTATTTCTTCGATGAACGAAAGTAATGCTAATCAGAATCTTCATGAAGATTCTACATCGCGAAACATGATAACCGTGCCGATCCAGGAAGACAAAGTGTTCGAGAGGTTGACGGCCGACCGGCTCCTGCCTGCGGAAAGCGTTACAATTAGCAATTGAAATAGGAAAGGATTCCTGATAGAAGGGTCGGACCATGACGATCAGAGTGGTACTGCGAATCCTTTGCGCCAGTCTGTTGGCGTCGACGCCAATGATCAACAGTCCGGCGCAGACTCCGCCGCAGAATCCGGCGCAGACTCAGCGAGGGATCGATCCCGACTTCGAACAGCGTCAGCGAGATCTGCGACTCGTGGACAAGTTGATTGGCGCCAAGGAAACTCCTAAAACCACGACCACTAAACGGCGAGATCCGAAGGTCGTCGCTGCTGAACTGCAGGAAGACTTTGAACACATCCAGATCGTCAACAGCGACCTGGCACAGGCGGCGTCAAACTCCGGTCCCCTGAATCTCGAGTTCGTTGTCAAATCCAGCGCCGACCTCGTGCAACATTCCAAGCGGCTGCAAGAAAATCTGGGGCACCCTGAACCCGAAAAAGGTAGCGAGCCGCCAAAGCTGGAACCGGTGATAGATGTCGACCAGTTGAAGCGCTCGCTCGCAAACCTCGACACGCTGATCACTGAATTCGTGCACAATCCATTGTTCACAAACCCCGGCACGCGCGACGCTGAATTATTCGTCAAAGCCCGCCGCGGTCTGGCTCAGATAATCGCGCTGAGCGAACATATCAAAAAGAACACCGAAGAATTGAATAAGGTAGTGAAGCAATCTCCGTAAGCGACGACCCTCCCGGACCAGGATCGATCCTACTCAACGCGTGTGCTTAAGGTTCAGACTTCCTGGATCAAAGAGTAAAGGGAAAAACTGCCCGCTCATCTTCTGACCTTTCGGAATCACGGGCACGCCTCGGTTTGGAGGATCGTCTGATACAGAGAACACACCGTCACGAAAGACGTTGATTACTACTGCCCGCCTCGGGTTGTCGGTGCGATTCTCGTATGAGCCATGGACCATTAGAGGATGATGAAAAGAGGATTCACCTTTCACCAACTCGATCGCCACAGGTTTGAATTCTCTTTTCTGCTCAGGTGTCAGTGCGTCCCAGATCATGTCCATGTCGTTCGCAAAGTCCTCGCGTGGCAGCAGGTTCCAGCGATGGCTACCAGGAACGTAATGAACGCAGCCATTTTCGCGCGTGGAGTCGTCTAGACCAATCCAGCATGACAGATGGGCCATCGGCTGAGTTCTAGTCCAATAAGAATAGTCCTGATGCCAGATAACCACGCCTCCATGATGGGCCGGCTTGTAAAAGATCTGGTCATGCCAGAAGCGCACCGCACCCTCCAGCAATTGATAGGCAGCCATAGTGAAGGCGGGATGCCAGAGAATGTCGTGAAGACCTGTTGCAACACGCCAGGCACCGAGTGCATGAAAAAGAATCTTCTGCGGATCCGCCGATTCGTTTGAATAGAATTCGTAAAGGAGCGAGTTGCCGGGATGCCTGGGATCCACCAAATCCATTACTTCTTTTTGCAGAACTTCGATCTGTGCGTCGTTCAACATCCGAACACCAGCCAAATAGCCGTTCTCTCGATAGAACTCTACTTGTTCATCAGTCAAACGGTATTGTTCCCAATCTTCCAATCTAAGCGGCGCTGGAAAAAGATTTCCGATAGCGTGGTCAAACTTTGAAAGGTCTTCAATCATTGTCAGTATTTTTCCTGTACTCCAACATAATAACGGTGTGACCGGAGTAAAAGAATAAACAGTGAGCAACAGGCTCGAACATTCGCGCTTAAAACTTTCCTTAGCAAGGGCATAATGTGCCCTTCCCTTGGCGGTTCTTTTTGATGGAACCGTAGTTTTTCAATCCTCGAGTTGCAAGGCGGCCAAAGCATTTCTAAGCCCATAACCTTTGACAAGGCTCAGGCAATCACCATCGTGGTCCAACCTATTAAATTTCCGGACAATGGCGGGCACGGCACTTATTCAGTCCAACTAAGCGGCACAATTACAGTAGTCAGGTGATTCAGGTTTATGTGCATCGTGTGAATTCTGGAATCCTGTCGAGCATCAAGTAAACAACGATATGATGAACAGAATTTACACGATTGAGGAATTATGGAGTCTTGAGCCAAACCGGGTGCTAAAAGTCAGGTGTCGGCTTGCGAATTAACCTGAAGTTGCGCGGTCCAATGCGTCAGTTCGTGCGTCGTCTTCGATCTGCTTTCGCACTGATCCGGCCCGTGCGTCGTACGTTCGAAACC
This sequence comes from Pyrinomonadaceae bacterium, assembly GCA_036006355.1. Lineage (GTDB taxonomy): Bacteria > Acidobacteriota > Blastocatellia > Pyrinomonadales > Pyrinomonadaceae > PSRF01. The sequence goes on from DASYPT010000058.1 coordinate 53,155, forward strand.
CGGGCAGCGCCAACAGCAGTAGTCCTGTTCCCAACACGCATAGAATGCCACCGGATACTACGGTTGTACGAATGCCGAAGATGCTCGCGACGATGCCTGACTCGGCATTGCCTAACATTGGACCAGTGTGATAGCTAATCAATTCGATTCCCGCGAGCCGGCCGCGCAAGTGATCGGGGATTGTCTGGTTCCAGATGATCATTCGAAACACTCCGCTAATCATGTCAGAAGCACCTGCGACAGCCAGGCACAGCAACGCAACCCACAATCGACCGGCGAAACCAAACGCGACGATTGCCAGTCCCCAACACGCAGCAGCAATTCCTACAGCCAAACCATGCCGCCGAACTCGTTCGGTCCAACCGAGCATCAGGGACACAACAAGTGAACCCGCCGCTGGAGCCGCGTAGAGGAAACCTACTGAGGCACCACCATAATTCTCAGCAATTGCCGGGAAGAGGGCCATCGGAATGCCAAAGAACATCGCATTCATGTCCACCAAATACGTGCCGAGCAACTCCTGACGACTGCGCGCATAACGCAATCCTTCAATGATTGATTTGAGACCCGGCCGATCTGCTTCGGCGGGTGGTGGCACTGCCTGCATGAGGGCCAGCGCAATCAGCGATACGATGAACGTAAACAAATCGACCGAATAAGCGAGCGCTGCACCAAAGGTAACGACCAGGAACCCGCCGATTGCGGGCCCACCAATCATCGCGACACTGCCTCGAAAGGCTTGAAGTGCCGCCACCGATGGCATCTGTTCGGACTTCACGATGCGGGGGATGAGTGCTTCCAAAGACGGCCGTTGCAACGAAGTTAAAGCAGCGAAAAGTGATGCACATGCGAACAATACTGACACCCGTGAGTGTGGCAATAGTGAATTGATTATTAAGACAATCGATCCCGCAGCCAATGCCGCTTCGGTAAGGCGAACCATCAGACGCCGATCGAGGTAGTCGGCTAGCGCACCACCGACAAAACCCATAAAGAGAACGGCGATGAACTCCACCACTCCTAACATGCCGACCGCAAAAGAGGACTTCGTCAACTGAAATACCTGCCACGGTAAAGCGACGAAAGTCATCATCGAGCCAAGAAACGTAACTGACTGACCGAGGTAAAGCAGCCGGAACTCGCGCGAGTCACGTAGGGGAGTTAAATCAAGAGTGAACAAGCTCCATGAGCGTTGTCCGTCTTTGGGTTGATTCTCGATCTGTGCAGAGGGATCGGGTGTGAGATGTGTACTGGGCTGGGGAGAGTCTTTGTGCACGCTTTCGTTATTGAACCATGATTGTCGTGCCTCGCTCAAACTCCTCAATCTCAGGTTTTGGCCCCCATGGGTTGACTTCGAGCCCAGGTACGCGTATGGTCGTTTTCGAATTGAGTCCGCTTAACTCCCTTCTCAGCTCCTCTGGAATTTCCCAGATCACCTGAATTAACAAGCCAATATTTCACTGGGCGAGAGACTAACTCAGCGTCCCAGGCATAGAACACGTCCTTTGTTCGGCTGCAACTTGCATGTGAAATCAGGCATCGTAGCAGCTAGTTAACCCTTCTCTCGCGCATCAACGGTGATGCGCCCCGCGCAGCAGTCATAGGCGCCGGACGTTTGGATCGTTCGAGAGCAGGCTCGTACAAACCCACAGAAGTCGCTCTCTCCGAGGGCATCCGAACCTGGTCCTTCGATCGCAACCGTTTCGCCGAAGCCAATCCGATTCGCAGCTTCTTTTTCATCCCAGAAAGGGAAAGGTATATCTATATGTCAACGAAACTTTATGTTGGAAACCTTGCTTTCCAAACTACCAGTCAGGAGCTGCAGGAGATGTTCGGTCAAGCCGGCACGGTCGAATCAGCAAGTGTCGTGGAGGACCGCGAAACTGGACGGTCACGCGGATTTGCATTCGTGGAGATGTCTTCAAAGGAAGAAGCCACAGCAGCTATTGAACAATTCAATGGCAAGGAGATCGGCGGACGACCATTGAAAGTCAACGAAGCTAAGCCGCGCGAAAACCGGACTGGCGGCCGTAGTTTTAATAACAATCGCGGCGGCGGCGGCTATCGCGGTAGTAGTAACAACGGTGGGGGTCATCGCGAGCCACGCTGGTAATAGTTTGACCTCAAACAGTTCTTTTCTATCCCCTACGATGAAAGACACGGGGATAGAAAAGACTGTGCTCCATCAACAGACAATCGCCGTTGAAGAACTCGGCGAATTAAGGAACTCATGAAATTTTCTCAATTGGGACTCGCGCCTGCACAACTGCACGCTTGTGAGTCTCTCGGATACAACACACCAACACCGATTCAGCGAGAGGCAATCCCTGTCATTCTCAGCGGGCAAGATCTGATCGGGTGTGCCGAAACTGGCACAGGTAAAACCGCCGCATTTTTGCTTCCCATCATTCAGAAGTTCAGCGAACGCCCGCGACCGGGAATTAGGGCGCTGGTACTTGCGCCCACACGCGAGCTCGCTCTTCAGATTCAAAAGAATTATGGCGACTTCAATCGCATGGCAACCAACCGCAGTGTGATTGCGATTGGTGGCGCAAACATACAAAACCAAATCGCTCAGTTACGACGAGGCGCAGCAGTTTTGATTGCTACACCCGGCAGGTTGCTGGATCTAATGGAACGCGGGGCGGTCAACTTGTCGACGGTCGAATTCCTGGTGCTGGACGAAGCTGATCGGATGTTAGACATGGGATTTCTGCCGGCAATTCGGCGAGTACTTTCGAAGTTGCCAACAACGCGGCAAACGCTTTTGTTTTCAGCAACCATGTCTCCCAGCATAGAACAACTGGCGCGCTCGACGACCAAACAACCCATACGTATCGACGTCAGTCCACGCGGACGCGCTGCGACAACAGTCGAGCAGCTTGCTTACCAGGTTGCGCAGGAATCTAAGACTGCACTCTTGCTGGAATTGCTTGAAAAGGAGCGAGAACCTTTCGAACGAGTGCTGGTCTTTACGCGGACAAAACGTGGAGCAGATCGGCTTTCACATGTTCTTAAAGCGCGTGACCATAGCGTTAGCTGTATTCACGCCGATCGCACACAGCCACAGCGCGAAGCGGCATTGCGCGCCTTCAGCGACGGGCGAGCGCGTGTGCTGGTTGCAACCGATATAGCTGCACGTGGCTTGGATATCGATGCGGTCTCGCACGTCATCAATTACGACGTGCCATCTGCTCCCGAAGACTATGTGCACCGAGTTGGTCGCACTGGACGAGCGGGCAATCAAGGAAAAGCGATTACGATGGTTGCGCCCGTTGATGAACTGTCAATGCGCTCGATTGAGCGACTGACAGGTCAAACAGTAAAGCGCATGGTTTCCCAAAGCATTGGCGGATCACAGCCGGCAGCAATGACCCCGGCTAGATCCTTCGTCCCATTTGGCCGCGGGCACAACTCAGTCCGGTCGTTCAAACCACGACGCGCAAGATGAGTAGCAGTCGACCGAACAGCTACAACAAAGGAGTAAAGATGGAGGAGAAACGTATATTCACGCCAGGCGAGCGAATCGAACAGATGTGTACTACCTGTGGCGAAGAACGTGGGCACGTTGTCGCTTCAATTTCGAAGCAGGGAAAAATCACGCGAGTCAGTTGCCCGATCTGCGGGTCACGCGTTCCTTATAAAGCAGGCGTCACACGCCGCAAGTCTGTAAAAGTTGGCGCACCCTATGATCAAAAGCAGACGTATAGACGGGGAGATACAATGACCCATGCGATCTTCGGCGAAGGAGAAGTAACGGCGATCATCGAACCGCGCAAGATTGACGTTTTGTTCCCGGATCGAATCCGCCGCCTGATTCACTCGTGTAATGGAAGACAGGGTTAAGAAAATGCCAGTCCGGCGATCTACTCTCCGTTACTAGTCAGAAAAGACCAGGAGCAAGAAAAAGTCTTCGACTCGCGAACGCCGCTAATCCATACCTAAATATTTAGCAAATCCGAACGCGATAGGTGGGTTAATCGCCCTGTAGTTAACTCGCGTTGAAAAGATCGGACTTCGGCCTCTGTAATAGTTTTGTCAGGTGATGCATGGCTGGCTATCAATGCGAAGAAATCGTGATAGTTGATATGTAGATCACTAAGGCTGGAGATCTAAATCAGGAGTTAACTACGGATGTTGGCTGCCTCTATTCATGATCAATACGAAAGTCGATTAACTTTCGCGCGCGACAATGCCTTTCATCGGGAAGCAAGGCGGAGAGTGGATGAATATTTTCGCACATCCGGTTGCCGTCAACGTGATTGTCCCTCAATGTACCTGAAAACTGGGGTAATTCTGGCACTCTTTGCTAGTTTCTATACATTACTGGTTTTCTTCGCTGATAGGTGGTGGCAAGCATTCCCACTCGCCATTCTTCTGAGCATGTCCGTGTCAGCGATTGGTTTCAATATCGAACATGACGGTAGCCATCAAGCTTACTCAAATCACGAATGGATCAACAGATTGATGGCAATGACATTGGATCTTGTGGGCGCCAGTTCTTATGTCTGGAACTGGAAACACTCTGTAGTCCATCACACATACGTGAACATTACGCACCACGACGCTGATATTGATGTTGCACCGTTCGGTAGGTTGACACCGCATCAGAAGAGATTCAGCTTTCATCGTTGGCAGCAGTTCTACTTGTGGCCACTCTACGGTTTGAACGTTATCAAATGGCATTTTTATGATGATTTTCGTGATGTGATCCTGGGCCGAGTTGCCTCAACACGAATGCCACGACCAAAGAGGTGGCAATTGGTAGGTTTTGTTGGCGGCAAGTTGTTGTTCTTCACATTGGCGCTGGGGCTACCGTTTTTGTTTCATTCTGTGTGGCTCGTGCTCCTGTTCTATGTTGTCACTGTGAGCCTTGCCGGGCTCGTCATTAGTGTTGTGTTTCAGCTGGCTCATTGCGTTGAACAGGCCGAGTTCCCGTTGCCAAGAGCACAATACAACTCCATGGAGAATTCGTGGGCCGTTCATCAAGTGGAAGCGACAGTAAATTTTGCTCGAAGCAGTCGAGTGCAGAGTTGGCTACTTGGGGGCTTGAACTTCCAGATTGAACATCACCTTTTCCCTCGTATTTGTCACGTCAACTATCCAGCCCTCTCAAAAATAGTGGAACAGACCTGTCGCGATTTTGGAGTCAGATACGGGGAACACAGATCTTTTCGTTCCGGAGTTTCGTCTCATTTCCGGTGGCTTCGACGCATGGGTTCTAAACCTTGCGACCAGAGCGTGTCTTAATTGTCCAGGACTATTAACCGCGATTCTTGTTGGCTCTGCCCCGATTCTTGTTCTCGTGAGTTAAGGTAAACATCAAATAAGGGCAAGGTCGCCTGCCACATAACCAGACACACAAGCCAGCCCTAAACATAAACACGGCGGAGCATTTCCGCAGCCGTCTCATCGAGTTGGTCTGCCCGCCGGACCTCCTCGAAACGGGCAAGCAGATCATCGACTCGTATACGTTTTTTTTCGGCGCCGCGAAAGTCCTGAACGATCGATCCCCGATGCATCATGATAAGGCGGTTCCCTAGATTAGCTGCCTGGTGCATGGAATGAGTTACCATCAGCGTCGTCAAGTTCTCTCGCTTGACGATTTCATCCGTCAAAGCGATTACCTGATCGGCACTCTTCGGATCCAAAGCGGCAGTGTGTTCATCGAGCAAGAGTAATTCTGGTTTCAGCCAGGTTGCCATCAATAGTGTTAACGCCTGTCGTTGGCCGCCCGAGAGGCCGCCTATGGGATCATCCAATCTGTTTTCCAGTCCCATCTTCAGTTGGCTCACGCGCTCACGTAACTCGGCTCGTCTATGTCGCCCTAGTAACCAACCGAGCCGTCGAGGCCTACCGCGTCTGGCGGCAAGCGCGAGATTCTCTGCTACAGACATTTCCGGGGCGGTACCGCTGAACGGGTTTTGAAAAACCCTGCCAACCAACTTTGCTCTTCTGTATTCCGGCCAGTTGGTTATATCGGCGCCGCCGAGCGAAATCACTCCGGAGTCCACGTAGAACGTGCCACCCACCGCATTGAGCATTGTGGATTTTCCCGAGCCATTAGTGCCGATAATGATGACGAAGGATCCATTCTCAAGAGTAAAGTTAACGCCCTGGAGCGCACGCACTTCATTGGGTGTGCCCGGATTGAAAGACTTTCTGATTTCACGCACTTCAAGCATAGGATCCGCGCGCCTTCCATCTTTGAATCGTTTTAAGAGTGCGTGGGAGGATTAGGGCTACAAAAACAAACGCGGCAGTTATTAGCTTCAGGTCATTTGGGTCGAGTCCCAGACGAAGTGCAATCGCCACGAGCAGACGAAAGAGCACCGACCCCATGACTGCTGCAATAATGGCCATTCCTGTTTGCGGCGTGCCCACCAACGCCTCACCGATGATCACGCTCGCCAGTCCCCAAACGATCATACCGATTCCCATTTGAATATCAGCGAAACCCTGGTATTGGGCCAGAAATGCGCCAGCTAATCCGATTAGACCATTTGAGATGGATAATCCGAGAATGATCATGCCCTCGTCGTTCACTCCAAGAGCTCGGGCCATCTGACTATTGTTACCCGTGGCGCGCATTGCCGCTCCAAGATTTGTCTGGAAGAACATGTAAAGCAGCAATCCCACGAACACAACAATCACAATTGCCGTGATCAGTATGGAAAGGTCCGTCACTCTCACGGGCCAACCCAACAGATTCAAATCTTGTTGGTTCCGCAGAACCCACGTGCCAAATCGCTCAGCGTAGCTGGAGAGCGTCCGCTGGCCGAACAGGGCAACATTACTTTTGCCCATGATGTGTAGATTGATTGAGTAAAGCGCGGTCATCACCAGGATGCCGGCGAGCAGCCGGTTGATCTTGAATTTGGTGGCTAACGTGGCGGTCACTGTGCCAGCGACAAAACCACCTGCGAAAGCAGCAGCACTGGCGAAAACGGGATTGATACCTTTGACCAAAAGTAAGGCTGCGATTGCCGCACCCAGCGTGATCGAGCCGTCGGCTGTGATGTCAGGAAAGTCAAAAATTCGGAAGCTGATAAAAACACCGAGTGCCAGCAGCGAGAGTATGAAGCCCAAAGTTAGCGCTCCAATGAGAAGAGTCATGCGTTACTCTCCTTGGCAGTGATGTCGCGGATTGGTCCAATCCAACAAGCGCCACGAATGAATTCACTCTCGCCCGCTCCTGCAATGACCCGGTCGTCACTTAATAAATGCAGAACGTCATCGACTGTTTCCCTTTCGAAAAGCTTTCTCACTGTCGTCTTCAGATCAATCTTTCCATTTTGTAAGGGGTGATAGGAAAAGGCAGCAGCATGAAAGTGACCATTGATGGAACCGACGGAGTTTGCCACGGAAGAGTTCAAAGGTCTCACGACGGGCGCCATCACTGCGGCTTCGTCTCGCAACGCCACTCCTGCGACCAAGGTCATGCTTCGGGTATGCGTGCGTTCCGCTGTGAAACTAAGCCACTCGCGTACCTGTGGGAATTCGAATGGGCCAGGTTCCGCTTTCGTTTGAGCCGGTGAGCGGCGAAGGGAAGCACCCACCAGACCAGCTGCCTCTGCCACCATCACAATGCCGAGACGTGGACTCTCCGCGATCTCCAAACATGAGTCCACCAATTCAGTCAACGATATTGGTCCACCCTGTCCTGCCTGGAACCGGAGGAGCATGCTAAATGGCCCGGCGGCCAATTCTTCGCAAGCGATACCGTAACAGACCTGAACGTGTGATAACGATTTTCCCGCAGCGACCAGATGGTCCGGCACGTTTGTTCCATCGGTGGGCTGGTACGCTACTGCGCCCGCTACAGCTATGAACTCCCCGAACCGACTGCGGCACTCATCAAAGTTTTCTCCCAACGCGCCAAGCCCAATCGCAAAGCTTGAATCAGGGAAATCCATCGAGTAGCAGTTTTCTTTGCTGAACCCACAACCTTCGATCAGCTTCGCGTCTCCGACAACGCGACATGTCAGCCCGGCCTCCGGCGCCAACTGATAGACGTCAAAACTCGCCTCCGGTCTTTCGACATGTCGAATGAGCGAGGAAGTTGCGTACAGGACGCGTTTGTCGGCCTGGAGAACGTCCTCTTTTGCCAGCAACATTTGATCAAGTCCGCAAATCTCAATGACTTTTCGAACCCGCTCTGATGCCTTCCAAATCGAGAGAGATCCACGGATGCTTTCCAACTCGTTATAAGACTTCATCAGCACTCCAATACCGGCTGAACTCAAGAACACTACGTCCGATAAGTCGAGCAGCAAGTGATGACGTCCAAGGCGAATCTCTTCATCGAGTGCGCTCGCGAGATGATCCGACCAGTAACCATCCAAGCGTCCCGCTACAGAGAGTTCAACCGTGTCTCGCGAGTAGCGTCTACTAATTTCCACGTTTCCCCCTATCTATTTGGAAGCGGACTTGTTCTGATGGACGCCTTGTTCGTCTACTACTACGTTCGCCCGCCGAAGCAGTTCGTCCGATACTTGCCAGGATCCCTTCAACCCTTTTAGTGCGAGTTTATTTACCACGAAGTATGTAGGGACCATATTTGTGATGGGTATTTTTGTCGGGTCTTCGCCACGGAGAATTCGCACTCCCAGTTTGCCGGTTTGTTTACCAACCTGATAGAAGTCGGCTCCATAGTCAAACAATGTCCCGCGTTCCAGCTTGCCTGGAGTGATTGTAAACACTGGGATCCTTGCCTTTCGTCCAACAGAGACAACTGAATCGACGGCAACGCTGAGTGTGACGTCGCCTCCAATCCATAGCGCTTCAGCCCCACGACCGACGAGTGACTCCTCCGCTTCAAGTACGCCATTGGAGTTTTCCACATTGGCCTCCAACAACTCGATGCCCATGGTCTTACAAGCTTCCCTCGCTTTTTCAGTGAAGGCGCGCGAGTTAGCTTCGGCCGGATTCCATGCGACACCCACCCTCTTCAAACCGGGAAACATTTCACGCGCGATTTGAAAAGAATCCGCGACGGGCAGAAAGCTACCGATACCAACGAGGTTGCGTGGATGATCGAGGGGTTTGTCGTGGCTTATCCCAACTCCCGCCACCGAAGGGTCTGCAACTGCACCAAACACCTGAACAGTTTTTCCGCCGCGATTGGCATTAGCCACAGCTTGGAGCGAAACGGTGCTAACGGTCATCAACAAGTCAAAGTTAGCGTTGACCATCTCCTTTGCAATCGAGTTGGTAAGGGCGATGTCGCCCTGGGCGTTATATCTCTGGATTTTGATGGTCTGGCCATCAGTGAATCCGTTTTCCGCCAGGCTGTCCACAATGCCTCGAACAGTATCGTCCAGCAACTGGACTGAAGCAGTCTGGAGAAGACCTACGCGCGGTATGGTCCTGCTCGTTTCGTTTCGCTGTTTTAAATCCGAAAGCAATAGGACAGCTGAAGCGAAAACAATCAGGCCGATACCAAGGATGAGACGCTTAAGATTACGTAGCATTCTAAGTCTTTGTCGAAACCGGTCCGATTATGCCGCTAGAGTCTACACCACCACGACTGCCGTCGCTCCACGCAACCAGGCGACAGGGGGCGAAGTGATATTCAAATGGCCGGAATTTTGGCGTAGCGGGAAATGCGTGAGTGGCGCGTGGGGATTTGAACTCCAGACCCCTGGCGTGTCAAGGTAGTGCTCGACGTTGGGCCAACCCTTCTCCCATGCAAGTTAATCTGCCGTCTTTATAAAGGCATCGGGATCTTCGGTTTTTTCTGAAGGCAGTGGTTTTAATCTCCAAGTGTGAGGTGTGTGAAATACGCCGTGGACAGACTTGCCCTTAATGATGTTAACCCCAGCAGCGTGTTTGTAATCGATGTGTTCGTTGAATGATGATTCGCGCCGCCTGATGCTTGCTTCAATTTTGAAAGAAGCTGCCTCAAGCGGGATTTCCGGACATATAAACTCAACCACACTGCGGCCTGGTGCCAGATTTAGCTTGTTTCCATCAACTTCAGTAGAAAGATGGCTGTGAAGATTACCGAATGCTGAGTAAAAATAGACTTCGATGAGGACGTCTTCGATTGGCTCATGGACAACCAGTTCGACTTCGGCTCTCGCACCTTCACCGGTCGCAAATATGGTTGCTCTGCGTCTTTTCGAATTGAAGAAAGCAACGGAAGTTATTTGAGCGGCTGGTTGGACGTCACCGTCCTTAAATCCAGGCGAACTCCATGCGGGCATGTTTGTTAGCAGGTGTTCATATTCGGAGATGACGTAACGAGGCTTGCCGCTACGGAAGATCTCACCGCCGCGCAATAAGAAGACACGATCGCAGATATTCTCGATCGCACCCAAATTGTGAGAGACAAAAATGATTGTCGTTCCAGCCTTTCTCAATTGATTGATTCTCTGAATACACTTCGATTGAAATTCAGCATCGCCAACCGCCAATACCTCATCAAGCAGCAGGATGTCGGGATCGAGATGCGCTGCGATGGCAAAGCCTAGTCGCAAATACATCCCCGATGAATAGCGCTTGACCGGTGTGTCGATGAATGCGGACACTCCAGCAAAGTCCACGATACTATCCAGCTTTCTACTGATTTCACGACGGTTCATTCCCAGGAGGGAGCCGTTCAAATAAACATTTTCGCGTCCGGTCAGGTCGGGGTGAAATCCCGAAGCCACTTCAATCAGGGCGGCGAGCCGCCCAGTGATTGAAATCCGACCCTCCGATGGCGCCGTGATGTTGTAGAGCAGTTTTAGAATCGTGCTCTTGCCGGCTCCATTTTGGCCGATGATACCCAACGCTTCTCCCCGAGGGACCTCGAAACTCACATCGCGCAGAGCCCAGAAATCGTTCCAGTTTCCGCGCAGCTTGTGGCGTAAACGAAGCAATATGTTTTCAGATGATTCTGCATCTAACTCGTGGTACACGCGGTATTTCTTTGAAACTTTGTCGAATTTCAGATCGATCATATTGAGCTAGACGTAGTCGGCCATCGTCGCCTCAGACAATTTAAAGTAGAGATACGAACCGACGAGGAGGGCGATCGAGATCGCAGCGGAGAATAGCAGGGAACGACTTTCGGGCGCACTGCCCGTTAGCATCACTTGACGAAAATTCTCAATGATTCCCACCATCGGGTTGAGCAGGTAAAACGTTCGCCAGCGCTCAGGGACCGCGCTAAGCGGATAGACGACCGGTGTTGCGAACAACCAAACCTGCAATAGCAGTGGCACCGCAACGCCGACGTCTCGGAAACGAACCTGGGTCGCGGAGAGGAAGAAAGATATTGCGAGCGCAAAACAACTCACGACCACGATGATCGGAATCGCGTAAAGAACGTTAATGGTCAGCGGTACGTGATAGTAAACCATGAAGCCGGCAAGTAGGATGCACGCTACACTGAAGTCGAACAGCGCAGCAACGATGTAGGAGATAGGCAGAATCTCGCGCGGAAAATAAACCTTTGTTACAAACTGCGCGTGGCTCACAAGGCTGTTAGTGGCGTTAGAGACACCATTTGAGAAGTAGTTCCAGGGGAGTAATGCGGTATAAGCAAAAATTGCATAGGGCAAACCTTCACTCGGCATTCTCGCAATAAATGAGAAAATGAAAGTGAAGATTAGCATCATTGAAATCGGCTGCAGAACCGCCCACAACACGCCAAGCACTGATTGTTTGTACCTGACCTTGATGCGGTGAATGCTAAGTGTCCAAATCAGGTCCCTGTATTGTGCTAGCTTAGTTAAATTCGTGAAGAGATTGATTCCTAAAAGAGATGGTGGACGGATCTCAGAGACCGGGCGAGCTCCTCTCTCCCTTTTCGAACCTTCCTGATTGATTGAAGAGGCACTCAAGGCTGTCTCTGCTTGTGAGTTTAAGCTAGTCTGGGAGGCGAAGACACTTTCTCAACGCCTCAGCCAAACCCTGCACGAAAGGCTCTTTCAACACACTCTCATGATCGCCAGTGATAAAATGAATGTCGACGCCCCCCTTAGCCAGTTTGCCCCATCCCAAGCGCGCATCGCGGATACGATTATGCGGCTGTCGGTTAGTGCGAAAGACTGCAATGCGCCCCTCAAACGAAGGTGCAACGTAATCTGGGCCTGGGAAATATACTTTGAAAGCCTTGTGTTTGCGCTCAGCATGGTTCGCGAGAACTAAGGTCGACATGTTGATGTCCTTGTTCGTCGCCGCGCTTTGAACCTGTTTGTTTTTGATGCTGAGCTGGTTTCTAATGACGCGCAGTGCCTGAAAAAGCAGGCGCTTCGCCCGATAGTTCAAATACCAAAAGTAATTGTAAGTGTTCTCCATCACCCACGTGTCGATGACACCCAGTAATCGAATCTCCTGACCTTCCTGCTCCAATCGTCGCGCCATTTCATAGGCAATGTGCGCGCCTCGGCACATTCCAATGAACTGATATGGGCCTTTAGGTCGCACACTACGCAGTGCTTGTAGATATTCAGTCGCCACTTCGTTGACAACGGCCTGACTGTGTTCGCCCTCGACATCCTCGGGATACTGGGCTTGCAACCCGAATACAGGTTGATCATCGCCCAGATAACGAGCGAGAGAACGATAACCCAGCGCATTTACGTTTGGCATGGAAATGCAGAAAAGCGGGGGCTTTGAACCGCCTCCCTGAATTTGTACCAGAGTGGGCCAGGAAAGCGACTTAACATCCTGGCGCAAAAGACTCGCGAGATACTCGATGTTAGCTCCCTGGAAAAAGCTAACTAGAGGTAGACGTTGACCGACTTCTCTCTCGATTTCGGAGACCAGCCGGACGGCAAGCAGGGAGTGGCCGCCCAGATGGAAAAAGTCGTCATGAATTCCAACCGATTGCACTCCTAGCAGTTTTTCCCAAATATGTGCGAGTCGTCTTTCGAGATCATCGCGCGGAGTGATATGAGCCACTTCCAGATCAGGCCTGCTGCCGTCAGGATTAGGTAGTGCGCGTCGATCAATCTTCCCAGTTCCGGTGAGTGGAAGTTTCTCCAGACACACAAAATGCGCGGGCACCATGTAATCTGGGAGCGAGTTTTTCAAATGCCGCTTGAGTTCGCTCCCCAAAAGGCTATTTGGATCACCATTGTTTGAATTTGGAACCAGATATCCAACCAAGTGCCTATTTCCGTTCGTTGACTGTCGCAGCATGACCACTGCGTCTTTTACAGACGAAGAGCTCTTGAGGGCGTTTTCGATCTCGCCGAGTTCAATGCGGAATCCGCGCAGCTTCACTTGATGATCCCGCCGCCCGTGATATTCGATGTTGCCGTCAGGTAAATAGCGGCCGATGTCACCCGTTCTAAATAATCTCGCGCCCCTACGCTGGCTAAGTGCGTCAGGCACGAACTTTTCCGCTGTCAATCTCGGGCTGTTCAGGTAACCGGTTGCTAGTCCTTCCCCACCCACGCAGATTTCGCCGAGTACGCCAACTGGTACTGGTTGAAAATGCGAATCAACAACATACATTTTTGTATTGGCGATTGGTCTGCCAATGGGAACGTGCCAAAGCTCGTCCGCATTATTAATTTCGTAGCATGTTACGTCGGCGGCTACTTCCGAAGAACCGTACAAATTGATCAATCTCGTATGCGGAAGCCGTTCTCTAAAGACCTTTGCCAAGTCGACCGGCAAAGTCTCGCCACTACAAACGCAATAACGCAGGTCGCGCAGCTGTTGATCCAAATCCTCGCCGAGATCGAGCATGACTCGGAGTAGTGATGGTACCAGCACGAGACGCGTGACTCTGTTGGCTGAGAGCGATGCGATCAATCCGTGAGGATCTTTCACTAATTCGTCGGGAATTATCACTAACGGAACACCTTGTAAAAGTGGTCCAAATATCTCCCAGATCGAATCGCCAAAACTGAGAGAAGTTTTTTGGCAACAAATTTCGCTCTCTGCAAACGGATATTCGCGCCACATCCAGGCAAAACGATTGATGGAAGCACGATGGGAATTCAGCACACCCTTTGGTTCACCGGTAGATCCTGAGGTGTACAGCAAGTAGGCCGAGTTTTCTGCGGAGATTGCGTTAATTGGATTGTGCATAGAATTCCGCGCAATTTCGGGCGATTCGGCATCAAGATAAATGGTTTCGCCACCCCAGGCTCCCAACACACTGTTCAAGTGTTGTTGGGTAAGTAGCAAGCCAGTTCTCGAATTACCAAGCATACGGAAAATACGCTCTGGTGGATGGGTCGGATCTAATGGAACATACGCTCCACCCGTCTTAAGTATTCCAAGCAGGCCGACAACCATCTCAGCGGAGCGTTCAACGCAAATACCGACGAAAACATCAGGTCCAATGCCGCGACTCTTTAAGTAATGGCACAACTGATTCGCTCTTGTATTCAGCTCACGAAATGTTATTTCGGAACCTTGATAGATTAGAGCGACCTTATCCGGATTCCTTTCAGCCTGCTCTTCAAACAGTTCATGGATGCATTTGTCGTTACGAAAATCGGCTTCTGTTTGATTCCAATCGACCAGTAACCGCGTTCGCTCGGTTTCCGTTAACACTGGAAGCTCGGAAACCCGCCGCTCTGGATTGGCAACAATTCCTTGGAGCAGTGCTTGGAAGTTCGCGTCCAACCGCTCAATCGTCGCGGCCTCGAAAAGGTCGGTATTGTATTCAAACGAAAGCCCTAATCCGTCCGCTCGTTCTCCTACATAGAGAGACAAATCCAGCTTTGAGGTGTTCTTCTCAAATGAAAATTCCGAAAGTTCCAGCGACCCCAGCCTCAGCGTGGATCGGGGAAAATTCTGCAGAGCGAACAACGTTTGGAATAGCGGCATATGCGCAAGGCTACGTTCGGGCTGCAGTTCTTCGACCAACTTCTCAAAGGGCAAATCCTGATGAGCGAAAGCGTCGAGAGCGACTTCACGAACCTTTCCCAACAATTCCAGAAAACTTGGATCGCCGGCAAAGTCGGTTCTGATGGCAAGCATACTCACAAACAGACCAATAAGATCTTCCGTTTCTGTTCTCGTCCGATTCGCTACCGGCGTGCCGATCACAATGTCTTGCTGACTTGTATAGCGATGCAGCAAAGTCTGAAACGCCGCTAACAAAGTCATGAAGAGTGTTACACCCTCACGCCGGCTCAGCTCATGGAGGGCCGCAGTCAATTCCTTTCCCACCTTGCTTGTATGGTAAGCACCAGAAAAGGTTTGGATCACAGGGCGGGGTTTGTCCGTTGAGAGTTCGAGAACTCCAGGAGCTCCAGTGAGCTGTTGTTTCCAGAAATTGATCTGCTCTTCGAGTACCTGTCCCTGCAGCCAATTACGTTGCCAGCGAACGAAATCTCCGTATTGAATTGGCAGATTAGCGAGGGGTGAAGGACGCGCGTTGGCAAAGGCTTCGTAAAGAGTTTCCAGTTCTCGGAAAAACACTCCCATGGACCATCCATCGCTAACGATGTGATGCAGCACTATCAATAGCACATGATCGTGATCGTCCAGCCTGAAAAGAGTGACTCGTAAAAGATGGTCCTGCGCAAGATTAAACGGACACCGCGCTGCTTCTGATGCTAAGCGGTTGGCTTCGCGCTCTTTGTCGCTTTGGCCGAGTCTGCCGAGATCTACCAGTTGAATCTCAACCGCACGCGTGGCCGCAATGGTT
>DASYPT010000059.1:0-74642 GCA_036006355.1 Pyrinomonadaceae bacterium
CGCTTTCCGACAGGCGACTCAGGATCATCAAGACAGATGCAGTTTGCCTTGAAGTTTAAGTACTGAGCCTCGGGGTTCTCTCCCCACAACAAAGCGGCCGCCCTCGTGTCTGCGGGCGGCCGCTTTGAAATTTAAGATTTAAGATTTCAGATTTAAGATTACGGTTCGGATCTCAGATCAATCTGAAATCTGAAATCTTAAATCTGAAATTCTTCAGTCTCCCGACGCGTGGATCGACTCCCCAGCTGCGACACTCATCGTATGAAGTTGGCTGGCATCAATCATGTTCAGGCCCTTCTCGCGCACGCTCTGAAATGCCGGCACGATCTCTCCTTCAAACGGATCCATCCCCTTGGGATTCCGCTTATAACCCCTGAAGTTCAAATACAGCCGCTTCGAAATCAATCGATCCGGCACTCCGGCAAAACGAAGTAACGGGTACTTGATGGCGTGTCCGAACAACTTCCTGGCAAGGAGACTGTAGTAAATCGGCGGGCCCAATGTGAACTTCAAACCTTTGCTTCGACCAGCCCTCCAGAATTCCAGATTGTATTTCCAGCAGGTGAAGAAAAACTCCCATTGCAGATCAGACATCTCAATTAGCTTTGCGCCTTTAGTTTTTTCCATGCGCGTGTTTTCCAGAGGAACGAAGAACGTTGGCACAAACGTCCCTTTGGCATGCCGCAGATCGTAGAGCATGTCGAGCGATTGCCGCGTGTCTTCATCCGTCTCACCCGGCAAGCCAATAATGAAAGTGCAAAATGGAAACCAGTTATTTCTATTCAGGATTTCCATTCCTTTCACGACTACATCTCGCCACTGGTGAGCTTTGTAAGGGTAGGCCTTCCCCTTCATAAAAGTATTGAAGAGTTTCGGACTGCCAGTCTCCAAACCGATGATTGGATCAGCGATTCGATTGTCCTTGTCTGTAGAGTCTTTGTGTCGCACATGCGAGTAAGGAACGATCAAGGGAGTGAGACGTTCAATGATGGATGGATCCTTGACTACGGGCGCCATTGTGATGTGTGAAGTCTGAATCGTCTGAATCCCCGGAACGTTGATGACACTGCGAAAGAGTTGTTCGAGGGCCGGAATGTTTGTTTCGAAGTTCGGAAGCTGCTCATAAAGGAACATGTCCTCAGAGGCTAACATCACTTCAGTCGCGCCCTCGCGAGCGTTGACTTCGGTGCTCGCTATGATGTGTTCAAGTGGAAACGAGCGTCCCACTTTTGTTGCTGGCGAGCCGAACTGACAGCCGCGGCCACATCCTCGTGTGATTTCACAAACACCGAACGTCGAGCGATGTTTGACGACCGGGATCTCGTCCACTGTCGGCTGCATGTCCTTTGGTATTTTAATTATCCTGGGCAGACTCGGATCGCTTCGCAGAATCCTCGCGAATAGATCTCCAAACACGCGCTCAATCTCGCCGTCAATCAGGTAATCGATTCTGAACTCGTCGAGTCGGTCCGCTTTCTCTAATTGCCATGCACCCGGACCGCCCATGACGATCTTCGGTTTGTATTTTTTGATTACTGGATGAGTAACGATCTTGATGAACTCGTGCGCGTTGACGGGCATCAAGTTGTCGCCGCCTAGTTTTGAGTAGACGTCGGTGGCGTACGAAATCCCCAGTGGATTATGTGCGTGAATAGCGAGAACCTTTGTCTCTGGTCCAACAAATCGATCGAGTTGATCGACGTAACACACAACCACGTTGTCTCCAGAGTATTCGCGCAGCAGGAGCGTTTCGACCATCCGCAGGCCTTGGGCACATATTTCGCCCGACCATCAGGCCAGATTTCATTGTCGAATGCTGCCTGGTTGAAGAATCGCTTGCTGTACTTTTGCGGAATTGTTGCTGAGAGCATTTGTTGCCAAATGCTATGGTTCCATTCACTAGCCTCAGTCGATGATGCGGCCAGGACAAATAGTAGTGAGTTCACGGGGCATGACTCCGTTGATTCTTTGAAGACCTGCGGAAAGGGTCATCAGGTTAAAAGACCGAAAAATTCTAGCACCCCGTGAAAAAACCTTGCCAAACAATAATCAAGGAACCTCGCCCAAAAGATCTAACACCCGGGCGGCGATTTCGGGAGGAGTATCGGCCCCGATCACATCAATCCTTATAGATGCCAACTCGTAGATCGGATACCGCTGTTTGAATAATTCACTTGTTTGTTCTTTTGTTGTGCCCAGTGGTCTGTCTTCGCTCGAACTTTCGATGCGTCTCCAGCAGACCTCAAATGGCGTATCCAGCCAAACAATAGTTGAGTTCTTTGCTGCAAGTAGTTGGCGATTTGCCGGTTGGATCCAGGCGCCGCCTCCGAGCGCTATGACATTGGCCTCGTTTCGCTCGAGCACTCGGCGCAGACTTGCGGTTTCGATGTCTCTAAAGTACGCCTCTCCTTCTTCACGGATCAATTCCGCAGGTGAACGACGTTCACTTGATGTAATCTCTTCATCGAGATCAATCATTTTCAGATTCAGCTGTTTCGCGACCACACGCGCGACCTCTGTCTTGCCGCACGCCATAAAGCCTATGATGACGATCGGTGCGCGAACGTTCATTAGTTGCTTACCGATTTCAATAGTTCGAAGAACTCAGGAAACGAGATCCTGACGCAGTCAGCGCCGGCAATCTCGGTCGTGCCATCGGCAACCAGGGCAGCAACGGAAAATGCCATTGCAATGCGATGATCGCCGTAGGAGTTGACGGTTGCACCGCGAAGTTGACTTGGACCTGAGACGACGAGGCCATCGCGGTTCTCGATTACTTCTGCGCCCATCCTTCGCAGATTCTCGGCCGTCGCGCTTAGCCGATCCGTTTCTTTATGTCGCAGTTCACCGGCATCATGAATCTCGATGCCGCCATCCAATTGTGTTCCGACGACAGCTAGCAAAGGCAGTTCGTCGATGAGAGCGGGGATCTTCGACTTCTCCAAATATCGCGCCGGCTCGTTAGCGGATCTTTGAATTCCGCCTTTTACGTGGATGCGACCAATCGGTTCGTTACGTTCGTCACGAACGTTAACTGTCGAGATGTCTGCGCCGCATGAACGGAGCACTGAAATGAATTCTGATCGAGTTGGATTTAATCCGACATCGTGAATGACTAGATCTGACTGCGGGAGCAACGCCGCTGCAGCGATGAAATAAGCGGCTGACGAGACGTCTCCAGGAATTGTCATGTCGTTGCCAATCAATTGTGCGGGCCCTTCTAGTGTGACCGTCAACTCTTCGTCAGTCATCACCTCCACTCCAAATCCGTTGAACATGCGTTCGGTATGGTCTCGCGATAGTGAGGACTCGTATACCTGCGTTCGACCTTCGGCGCTTAGTGCCGCAAAGAGAATCGCAGACTTGACCTGCGCGCTAGCGACGGGCAATTTGTAATTGATTGGCCGGATCGCTTTGGTTCCTCGAATAACCAAAGGAGGCTTACCACCGGTTGCTTGAATTGTCGCGCCCATCAATTCGAGCGGTTCAATGATCCTGCGCATAGGACGTGAGTTGAGTGAACTATCCCCACTTAGTTCACTGGCGAAATCTTGTGCTGCGAGCACACCTGCGAGCATTCGTATTGTCGAACCACTGTTCCCGCAGTCCAACACTGTTGCCGATTTCCTAAGCCCCGGAGAACCTTGAATCCATACGTGACTCCCGTCTCGCTCGACCTGAACACCCAATTGCGTTAGGCACGAGAGAGTGGAGCTGCAATCCACCGCAGTAGAGAAATTAGAGAATTTAGACACGCCCGAAGCGAGCGCGCCAATTAGCGCTGCTCGATGCGATATCGATTTATCTCCTGGCAGTCGAAGCTCGCCTCTAACGCTTTGGGCTCGGTTTAGTTTCAAATCTGTCAATATCTCCACGTTTGTGTGCGTCTAGCTAATGGTTGGTACCGTACATAAGGTTATGTGCTATAAGACCCTTCAACCGAGGTCGGTCATAGTTCCCTGTTTAGCCCCCTTTTTGGAAATCATACATTAAGCGCAGAGCGCACGATGAGCACCTCTGTGTCCGCAATATTGTCTCCGATGGTAGTCGTGGCGGAAGACTCCCGCGATACGCGTCAAATGCTGAGACGAGCGCTCGAACTCAAGGGCTATCGTGTGCTTGAGGCGGAGGATGGTAAAGAGGCGCTCGAACTCACCCAAACTTACAAACCAAACTTGATTTTGGTTGACTTGAACATGCCCAAACTCGACGGTTTGGAAACCATAAAGTACGTCCGCATGATGAAGGGTGGAAAGGATCAGGTTCCGATCGTTGCAATGACTGCATTCCATGTTTATGGGATGAAGGAGGCGGCGCTCGAAGCTGGTTGCAATGAGTACTTGATCAAACCTTTCGACCTCGAGGACCTGGACAAGAAACTCAAAGGTCTGGGATTCATAGTGTGATGACCTGGTCGCCTCAGACCTCGTTTGTCCTGCCGTTTTAGATAAATGTCCTCATTCTTGACACGCAGCTACAGGGCATGTTACACCCTCGAACTCCCGGGACGCGTTTTAAAAAGAACAGCCAAGCTCCTCTCGCGCAGTGGCTTCGGAGAGAGCGGGTCAGTAGCCCGAGGCAGTAGCCCGACTGTCAAGGAGGGCTCATCGTAGCTGTAGGGCCTCCAAGCGTTAGCCCTGCTTGACAGTCGGGCTACTGCCTCGGGCTACTGACCCGGGCCACCTGAACCTTCGTGACGGTAGAGACGACCGAACTAAGTTTACCCAGCCGCATCGAGACGGTGGCCACCGCCGCCGCCGCTGTTGCGGACTTTGTAACTCGGTCTGGGGTTAGTGAGGACGCTGCGTTTGGAATTGATATGGCTGTTCGCGAGGCAGTTACAAACGCTGTCGTACATGGCAATAGTCAGGACGAACGGAAGATAGTAGACATTGTCCTAAAGAGCTCGCCTGAAGCTGTTGAAATCAGCGTTCACGATCAAGGCCCCGGTTTTAATCCAAACGAAGTCCCAGATCCGACCGCAGAAGAGAACATCTTGAAAACCTCCGGTCGTGGCATTTTTTTTATGCGCAGTTTTATGGATGAAGTTCACTGGTTCCTGCCTCCTGAAGGTGGTACAACAGTGCGCATGCTGA
The DNA here is from genome assembly GCA_036006355.1 of Pyrinomonadaceae bacterium. GTDB lineage: Bacteria > Acidobacteriota > Blastocatellia > Pyrinomonadales > Pyrinomonadaceae > PSRF01. The sequence continues at coordinate 5,097 of DASYPT010000059.1, forward strand.
AGCGACGTTAGTGGTAATTGCACAAAGGAGATTTCCAAAAATGGCTGAGCTGAACATTTCGGAACGTCAAGCGGGTGACGTAACCGTTCTTGACATGAATGGAAAGATAACAATCGGGGAAGGTAGCGTCGCATTACGCACTGCGATTCGCCGGTTACTGGAAGAAGGCAAGAAAAAGATCCTCTTGAATCTAGCGGGTGTTGGTTATATCGATTCGAGTGGGATTGGCGAACTCGTTTCCAGTTATACCGCTATCAACAAGGAAGCGGGCCAGCTTAAGTTGCTCAACCTGACTCAGAAGCTCCAGGACCTGCTCACGATCACCAAACTCCTGACAGTGTTCGATGTTTACGAGAGTGAAGCAGAGGCTCTCAATAGTTTTAAGTAGGTTGGCAAACGACACGTTAGCCCGATCGGAGAAACATAATGGCTGAGCTTGAAGTGAATGAACGACAAGCCGGAGACGTTACCATTCTTGATATGACTGGTGCCGTTCGAATAGGGGAAGGTAGCATCGCGCTTCGCGATGCCATCCGAGGCTTGGCCGATAGTGGCAAGAAGAAGATACTGCTGAACCTCGCTGGAGTTAATTACGTTGACTCGAGTGGTATCGGTGAGCTGATTGCGAACTACACCACCGTCAGTCGTCAAGGTGGTCAACTGAAGTTGCTCAATTTAACCGATCGAATTCAGAACCTCCTCGTAATTACTAAACTCCTGACTGTCTTCGACGCTTATGAAGACGAAGGCGAAGCTTTAAAGAGTTTCGAATAGCCCGTTTCGGATGCGCGAGTTTCTGGTTTCGGGTACGACAATCAAACTCGAAATCTGAAAACAATGTTTCGTGCTGCTTTTCGCCGTCTGCTTGCGATCGACGATCCACCCGAGCGGACGGCGCTTGCTTTTTCGATCGGCGTCTTCATCGCCTTCTCGCCTTTTCTAGGCCTGCATACAATCCTGGCAACGCTCATTGCCTTTATCTTTCGTTTCAACAAGATCGCTATTTACACGGGTACTTTTCTAAACAACCCACCGTTGACGCTGGTGCCGATTATCATTGCGTCGTATGCGGTGGGAGCATTGTTGATGGGGAGGCCGATGAGAATTCCGGATGAGGGGGTGGAGTTACTAAAGAGTCCACATCTCCTTACCGGTGACTACTATCGCAGACTGTTTGTTCAGAGCCTCGATATTCTTAAGCCTTTTGCATTGGGTGGGATGATTCTGTCGGTCGTTTGTTCGCTAATTGCTTATCCGCTAACATTGCGAGCGCTGCGCCGGGTTAGTGGTCGCAAAGATTCTGCTCCCCATCAGTCCGAGTAATCAACCGTTAGTTAATTTTTGATTTATGAAAAGAATTGGCCTTAGCTTAATTTTTGTCTTCGGTGCTATCCAGTTAGTTTTTGGTCAAACGCCAACGCCAACGCCTCCGCCTCAACGACCCATCAACAAAGAACCCGTTCAACAACGGGAAGGTTTGCCTTTCGAGATAGCCGATTATGGCGTGAGTTTTCAGGCTGATACCCGCCTGATCATTTTGATGGCTGCGTTGGAAGCGGCTGGTTTTGACGCGCAACCAGGTAGCCCGCCATCAGAGTTTCGCCTCAAGGTGAGAAGAGATCTTGCGAATCTGGATCCTGACCTTCGCGATCGAATGAAGAACTTCTATGAACGTAATCGATTGCCGGCGCCTGCAACACCAGCAGACCAGGCAGCTCGGTATGTTTCACTCGCGTTGGCGCTTTCACCTGCACCGGATCTGACTGCGCCGGAACGTTCTGATGATCTACCTGCTGGTTTATTGGATGTACTCGACTTTGCGCCGCTTCTGAAAGAGTTCTACCGTCGCTCAGGGATCGAAGAACACCTCGTAACGTATGTCCGTGCTTACCAGGCCGAGGGCGATCGACTCCGACAACCTACATCGGAGATGTTGCGTAGTTTGCTTACATACCTCCACACGCGGCCCATAACCACGACCTACGAGCGTGTAGAAGTTAAGGCGCCTTCCGCAAACAAGAAAAGGCAAAACAGGACTTACAGCACTCGGCAAAAGGATCGACGCTTTTTGATCTTGCCTGACTTACTTGCACCTCGGGGTACGATCAACTTTCGCGTGATAGGGGAAGACTATTATGCGATCGTTCCTGAAGGCACGGATCCGGCTTTTTCCGAACTGCGGCGAGCTTATTTGCAATACGTGATAGATGCATTGGTACTTCGTTTCAACAAAGAGATTGCAGGGCGTCGAGACGACATTAGAAAGTTGCTTGACGTACGCGAGAAGGCGGGGTCGCAGGTGAGTCCAGACGTGTTTCTTACTGTCGGCCGATCACTTGTGGCGGCGGCAGATGCCCGTTATGACGAGGCCCTCAAGCTGGCGCTGCTTCTTAGATCAGCACGAGTTCGGCTTAGTGCAGCCAAGGATGACGCCACCCGGACTTCGATTGGTAAGGATGTTCAAACGCAAAATGCGTCGATACAGGACGATACTATCGCGCGGCTTGCCGATGAATATGAAAAAGGCGCGGTGCTTACATTCTTCTTTTCCGATCAATTGAAAGGGATTGAGACTGCGGGCTTCGACATTGCCAACTTCTTTCCAGACATGCTTGCTTCGTTCGATCCAACTCGAGAAGCTAAACGTCCGGCCGAGTACGCAGAAGCTCGTCAACGCTCCGTAGCAGCCCGAGAGGCGCGCATCGCAGCACGAAAGGCTGAGTTGGCAAGCGCATCCAATGACTCAAACAACCCGAGAGAAACTGCGTTGGTCAAAGAATTGTCGGCGGTGGAAGACACGCTTCGCAATCGGAATTACATCGATGCTGAGGCCCACTTGAAAGATATGCTCAGGGACTTTCCCGGTGAGCCGCGGATCTTTTTTGCGCTCGGACAAACTGCGAGTTTAGCTGCGATGGATGCGACGGATGATCCGATCAAAATCGATCGACTCAACCGCGCTCTTGGACAATACAGACTTGCGATCCAAGCTTCGTCACCCGAATCTGACAAGGCGATTCTGTCCCGTGCGCACGAAGCTATGGGCAGAATAAATGCATTCCTGGACAACAAGGATGAAGCTTTGAAAGAGTTTGATGAAGTCATCAAGCTTGGTGAGATTCGTGGTGGTGCGTATCAACAGGCGCTGGAAGGGAAGAAGCGGTTGACTCAGCCTTAGCAAGGGAGCAGAAGGCAGGAGCAGAAGCACTGAGACCGCCCAACAGTCATGAGTGAGCAACCTAAGAAGCGTCCCCAGAATGTGCCAGGAAAATTCTATGTAACCGAGGACTGTCTTGCTTGTGAGGCTTGTCAGCAAGTGGCGCCCAATAACTTTCGCTATGCTGAAGACGGTTTAAGTTTTGTATTTAGCCAACCAGGCAGTCTCGAAGAAGAAAAACAGTGCGAGGAGGCTGTTACTAACTGTCCACTAGAAGCAGTGAAGAGTGACGGACAACTAGTAGTGTCCTAGCCTACTACTGTGGTTTCTCTTCCGCGTCGAACCTTTTTAACTTCATCTCATACTTCTCAAGATAAACCTTCAACTCATCGAAGACATTTTGTTCGATCGCAGTGTTAGCGCGATCCGAACCAAACATAAAAGTAGTTCCTTTTGGGTACTGCGTAACTTTGGTCTTCAGTTGATCCAGCGAGAGCACGTTGTATTGCCCGATCGATGTGTGAGCTACCTTTGAAGTGCGCATATCGAAGAAGACCGTAATATTTGGCCCAAACTGGTTCAGGGTCGAATCAGCTTCAGACGTGCAGTTGCGACTTACGCACAGCTGGCGCAACTTCGTTATCATTTCCTCATCGGCAAGCCAGGCGGGCGAATTCGCAAGGGCTCTGAATAAAGTCTCTTCGAGCCGCATCTGCACATTTGACGGATCGGTGCGTCGCTGTTCGGTCAACTCTTTTTCACGTCCGTCCCAGAGTTCGCGCCACTGCTCAAACCGATGAAGTAGTGCATCGCGCGAGTCTTTAGAGCCATATCGTCCCAACATCTCAGCCGCACTTCTCACCATTTCAGAATCAGCGTCATCAAGACTTGAAATCGCAATCTTTTCCAATTCAGGACTCATTTGCTTCCTGGCTATGTTGCCCAACAGCGTTTCGTAACAGCCGGTCGCCTTACGACTGGCGAGCGCCCTTTCGACAAGATCCAAACCTGTATCGGGATCGACACGAAGGAAATATGAAAGCAGCGCCTCCTGCGGTGCACATGCAAACCGGCCAACCTGTTTTTCGTAGGATGACTTCAGCTTTGCCGCAACTGCGCTGGATGCATATCTCTCGGCCAGTTGTAAAAGGACCTCTGGATCAAAATTGTCTGTACCGGCCCGTTCCTCGACTAACGCGTCGACTTCAGGAAGGGTCTCGTCGGGTAGCAAGGTGAGCGTATTAATGTTCACGCGAGGATCACGTTTCCGCATTTCCTCGATGATTAGTCGTCGTCCTTCATCCGGAGACAACTCATACAGTCGACTTAACGCAAGGCTCGTCAGGTCCGGATACTTCGTCTCTTTCTCATAGAGACGCCTCAGAACCGGCAGCATCTCGTCACCGGCAATGTCGCGCCACCTGTATTCAAGGAGACTCTGTTGTGTTTCTGCCGGAAGCTCCGAAAAAATCGGAGCAAGAGCGTGCTTCAGGGTAGCTTGATCTTCACCTCCGTTCTTCGAGTCTCTTGCACCCTCGGTCATTAAAAGAAGTGTTTCCAAACTGACCGCGCGAGCATGCTTGTTCTTGTTGAAAACCGCTGCCAGCAAACGCTGGCGATAGTTGTTCAAAATCTCATCGTAAATATCATTGCTACGCTTATAAGCTGCACGCCAAAGTTTGCTTGCTTCGTCACTAACGTTTAGCCCGGATGGTGGCATTGGTGGGACGTTTTGCTGGATGAACGAAAGAAACGTCAACACATTGAGGAATTCCATAGTGACGGCGAAATCGGGCGCTGTAAGCTGACTCTCCATCTCATTCAGTGCAAGCGCACGATGCGAAGTACCGCGCAGCCCAAAGTCGAATTCGAAGGTACATCCAGAGTCTGAATCGGTCCCGTCAAAGCGCCTAACAAGTTCTTGAACGGCCTCGTTGCTGCCCAGAAATCTCAGAACGCGACACGCATCGCGTCGATTTTCAGAATTGTTGTTCTTCCCATCGAGTATTGCGTTGGCCGCCGCCAACGTTTGCCTGGACCATGAAGGATCGGCGGGAACAATTTCAAGCTCGATCACATTTGAAGTGACTACAAAGAATTGATTCTCACCCTCACCGTCGTAACCAGTGCCTACACGATGTGACGTTACGTAAAGCCTGTATTTCCCCGGGCGGTCGAAGCGGCGCCATTCGTTGAGGTCGGCTTTCACGACGTAAGGCTTGACCTCGAGCGTGGGGTAGCTTCGAAGACCTCCGGCCATCGACAAGAGTTGAAAATTGAAATAGTCGTCGAGCGGATCGCTTACGCCATTGGTCGGGTCGACGTGGAAGTCGTCAATTTGAAGTCTGCCACTGCGGTCGTAAGTTGCGGCGTCGAGGTGATACTTCTTAGGTTGACTACTGGAGAAGCTAAGTTGAAGTGAAATCACCTCGCCTTGCCGGAAGCGGGTTTGGTTGTTCGTCGTTTGAATTGCAAAGGAAACTCCCGCTGGATTTTGTGCTAAGACTTTCTTTTGTTGGATGAGGAATTGATCTTTTTTCTGGGCCACTGACAACGTTGCACTTCCGATCCACAGGAAGACAAGGAGAGCGAGATGTTTGTGAGTGACTTGCATCGGGATTTCGGAAGTTAGCAATCGGACGAGATCAGCCGTTAGATAATCCTTTGAAGACTTACGTTGGCTGGAGTAGCGGAATTAATTTCTCTAAGGTCCGGGAACACCACCGGCTTCAGCCGGTGGTACTTAATTTGCCAGCTACAGAGTGGTCTAACAGATCCTGAGACACCACCAGGCTTTAGCCGGTGGTACTTCAACTTCTTAGCTAAGCAGGAGTGTTCGTGGCTGCTCTTGAACACCGCGGTCTAAAGCCTGATGTCCAACGACAAGAAAGGAAGATTGTTTTGTAGCTAAGAAATTGAAACACCACCGGCTAAAGCCTGGTGGTGTCCAACAACAAACAGGGAGATTGTTTTGTAGTTGTGAAATTCAATTACCACCGGCTAAAGCCGGTGGTGTGGATCTACTTCAAGGCTTTTGCTGCATTAATCCTGCCACCCGTCGCTACCTTGCCTTTCAATGAATCCAATGGATCGACGGAGGCGAGAATCTTTTCACGCAACTGATCAACGGTAATGTTTGGAGTGTGTGCAACAATCAGCGCTGCCACGCCTGAGATTACTGGAGTCGCCATCGAAGTTCCTGACTTCTCCTCATACTCATCACCCAGCCAGGTGCTCAGAATGTCCACGCCCGGGGCAGCTATCGCCACGCTCTTTACGCCATAGTTAGAAAACGTCGCGAGTTGATCGTTACGATCCAAAGCCGCAACACTAATCACATTGGGCAGGTTGTAACTCGACGGATAATGTGGAGAGCGATCGTTGTTCGTAGATGCATTTCCACTGGCCGCTACGAAAAGGATTCCAGCTTCGCCGGCCTTGCGGATAACGTCTTCAAGCGCTCGAGATTTCTGTGTCGATCCCCAGCTTGCGCTGATCACACGAACGTTAACACCCGCCTTCTTCCGATCGATCACGTAGTTAATCGCTTCGATCGCAGCCTTGGTCGTTCCATATCCGCTCTTGTTCATGAATTTCAGCGGCATGATTTGGACTTTCCAGTTGACGCCGGCAATCCCAATGTCGTTTCCACCTTCAGCGCCAATGATTCCCGCGCAGTGTGTGCCGTGGCCGTTGTCATCCATTGGATCAGCGCTGTCGTCAACTGCATTGAAACCATGGAAGTCCTGAATTGTGCCCAGTTCGCGATCTTCGTAAGCCGGGATGTTGTTCGGACGAATCCAGATGTTGCTTGCCAGGTCGGTGTGTGTGTAATCAACACCGCTGTCGAGCACGGCGACGACGACTTTGTCGCTTCCCGTAGTGACGGTCCATGCGTAAGTGGCGCTGATGTCCGCGCCTTTGGTTCCACCTCGAGATCCATCGTTCAGGAGCGCCCATTGAGCAGAGAATTGCGGGTCACTCGGTGTAACCGGTGAGGGCGCAAAGTCATCCGCCTCAATTTCAAAAACAGCCTCGGCGTATTCGACTTCGGGAAGCTTCCGATATTCACTCGCGACGGTTTCCGCATCAACGTCGTCGAGATCATCAATCGCATCTAATCCAGGTACCGCCTCAATTTCGTCTTCAACCTGATCGTTCAAGCCGTGAGTGATTCTTTGAATCGCCTCTTCACTGATCCCAGGTTTGAATTTCACCATAACTTCCGGAGCATTCGCTTGTCGTGGTTCGAACGGAGCGCTTTCGGTGTTGTTAATAGGCTCGCGCCGCTTTTCCTCCGCGGGGATTATGCGCATCCTGCTCTTCCACTGCGTCTGCCACCTTCTGAGCTGCCCGGCAAAAGCGGCAACGAGAATGAGGATTAAAGCGAGTGCGACATGTGGAAGGAAATTATTGCGGTTCATGGTAGTACCTCTGATGAGTGCCCTCTGGCTTTTGGTCTTCTGCGATGAAGTCCTAAGGTCGAAGGCCAAAGCCCAAAGACCTAGATTTTGTAATTCTTCCCCTTAAACTGATACAGCCGGAGCTGGTTCTTGTCGGCGCGATATTCGTATTTTTGGTTACCGGCTTTCAAATGAATTTTCCAACCTTTGCTCATCATCTGGCCGCTCATTTCTCCTGAACTGGCGGCGCCTAATGCCATGTCCGGAAAGTCACTGTCATACACGGATTGGTCAGTAATTTGGCTTTCCTGTATACCAAGTCGTTTCGCCAGGTCTTGCCGAGCCTTTTCAGTTGCTTCTTCTTTTGTCATTTCAGGCAGACTCTTCGTTGTTTCTAAAAACGACTGGCTAGCATTCTTTGTTCCAGCCTATTCTGAGCCTGAAAACGGTTTTGGTCAAAGTGTGTCCGATATGCTTTAGCTTGTCGTGACGCAACCAACTAAGCCACAAAAGTTTTACACCTCTGAGAAACCTGGGGCTTAGTTGGTTGCGTCACGACAAGCTAAAGCATATCGGACAGGGTTATTTCAGGTCGCCCCATTTGTTTTGGAGCAAAGCCGTCACTGCAATCGCAGCCGTCTCCGCCCGCACGACTCGCCCTCCCAACGTAATAACTTGCCAACCGTTGTTAGAGGCTGTTGCTATCTCTTCATCAGCCCACCCACCTTCAGAACCGATCAAAGCGATCATCTTGTAAGGTGGCTCACTTTGGGAAAAAGCCTCGTCCAAACTGACGCCTCCTCTCTCTGAAAACATGAAGCGGACCGAACTACCCTGCTCTTGTGTAAATGATTCAAACGAAATTGGTAAATGGATTGAAGGCACTACGGCTCGTCCACACTGCTTCGCCGCTTCCATTGCGATGCGTTTCCAACGACTGACCCGCTTTTCCGCGTCGCTTGCATCGCGCAAATGAATGTCGGCGTGACGTGTCATCACCGGCATGATTTCAGCGACTCCTAACTCAGTCGTTTTCTGCACAACCAGGTCAAACTTCTCCCCTTTCAACAAAGCAACTGCGAGCGTTAACTGCAACGGTGACTCCGCATGAGTCGGTGCGATTTCATGGCACTGGCTCAAAAACGCCTGGTCCCTGCGCGCACTTTCAATCGTGCAGCGAAACTCTTTTCCAGCACCATCGAATACGAACACTTCATCGCCGGGCTTCAAACGCAGGACATCGCGTAAGTGTCGTGCTTCATCACCGGTTAACGTAACCGTTTGTTTGTTGAACGCTTCTGGAGGTGCAAAGAATCTTCGGCGAGACATGGACTTGGGTACCAAGATCTAATAGACAACACAACACACCCACTCACCATCCTGTGTAACTTCAACGTCTGACACACCAGTTTCATGCAACCGGTCAACTATCGATTTAAGTTGTGTTTCAAGTATTCCTGACAGGACGAGTTTGCCGCATGTAAGATTAATTAGAGTAGGGAATATCTGCAGTATCACATCCGCAGTCAGATTGGCACATACCAAATCCGCAGATGACATCGAATCATTTGCCGGGCCGACAACGAACTCTATTTGATCTCCAACATCATTTGCTCTCGCATTGCCCTGCGCGATTGCAATCGCATCTTCATCGATGTCACAAGCGACGATTATTGCTTCAGGGAACAGTTTGGCAGCAGCAATAGCAAGGATGCCGGTGCCGGTTCCGACATCAAGCAGACTACTACCACTGAAATGTTTCTCTATCGCGGCGAGACAAAGGCCTGTGGTTTCATGTGTGCCAGTTCCAAAAGCCATGCCCGGTTCAATACGAATCACAATTTGATCTGGCCGGTCGGCGATTTGACTCCACGGCGGAGCAATTACAAATTTTCCGACGACAACTGGCTGCCAATTCTTTTTCCACTCAGCAAGCCAATCGCGGTTTGCAAAGTGCTCAACGTTCATATCCCGAACGGAGGAGGTTGGCAGGTTGTAGATTCGTAGTGCTTCGAGAAGTTCGTTTCTTATTTGCTCGCGATCGGGTGTGGTTTCGAAATAACCAACGATCCTGATCAGGCCGTCCGAAGGATCATTGGTAACAGTTCCCAAAGCTCCGGCTTCCATAAGAGCGTACTCAACTGCTTCACGTGCCGACGGTTCAATGTCGACGTTTAAGGAGTGCCACTGTTTTTCTTGTCCGACCGCGGCCAATTTATTGTTTCACTTTCCGAAATTCTTTAACGAAATTCATCCGATCCGCCAAGTGCGCCTGTTCGCCCACTCGTTCCTTAATCATCCCAACCCCATTTCGTCCAGCAACTGCTCTCTATTGCGCCAGTCTTCTTCGACCTTAACGAACAGTTCGAGATGTACACGATGACCAAGCAACTTTTCAATCTCTCGTCGCGCTTCGATCCCAATCTCCTTCAATCGATTTGCGCCTCGACCAATCACGATCTTCTTCTGCGACGCCTTTTCAACCACGATCGTGCAGTAGATACGAGTGAAGTCATCACGAACTTCTTCATAGCGTTCCGTTACAACTGCCGTGACGTACGGAATTTCATCACCGGTCGCGTCCAGAAGTTTCTCCCGCACCATCTCAGAAACGAGAACGCGCAACGACTGATCTGTTAACTCGTCTTCATCAAAAATTGGCGCACCTTCCGGAAGATGACGGAGACAACTTTCGATTAACACCTCCATCATCTCGTCCTTGAGTGCTGAGATTGGAATGATCTCCCGCCACTCGTATTCTTTGCTGTACCAGTCCATCAAAGGTAGCAGAGCTGATTTGTCATCGAGCTTGTCGATCTTGTTCAGGAGTAAGAGCGCCGCTTTGCCGGAGCGTTTTATCAGATCAAGCACAAATCGATCGCCTTGACCAGTGGAAACAGAAGCGTCTCTGATGAGGCACAGAAGATCTACCCCAAGCAGTGCGTCCTGAACTGTTGTCATCATGCGGCGGTTGAGTTCGTACCCAGGCTGGTGAACACCGGGAGTGTCCACTAGAACAATTTGACCGTCGGGTTTTGTTATCACTCCTTTGATCTGAAAGCGCGTTGTTTGCGGCTTGTTGGACACAGCCGCGATCTTTTGCCCAACAAGGCTATTGAGCAGTGTCGATTTGCCTGCATTTGGTCTGCCGATAAGTGCGACGTAGCCGCTGTGATATTGATCGGGCATGTTACGGTGTTGAATAGGACCTATGTGACTTATTGGACCTATAACCTGACTACTGACTAGCCAAACCACCGGACAATTATTTCTGCGCGAAGATTTGAATCAGTTGAATTAACGTCTCCGTTGATTTTTCAAGTCCACGTCGAGAATTGAATTCCAACTTACCATGGAAGTTTTGTCCACCTGTAAACAGATTTGGTGTGGGCAAGCCTCTAAACGTCAAATCCGAACCATCTGTACCGCCGCGAATCGGACGGATATAAGGTTTCAATCCCGCGCGCTTCGCTGCTTCAATAGCATTTTCAGTTAATTCCGGATGGTCCTTCAAAACTTCCTTCATGTTCTTATAGTTTTCTTTTACATCGATAGAGACTTTTACGCGCGGGTACTTAGCCTGAGTTTGGGCCACCATGTCTCGCAGCAGTTTTTCTTTTGCATCGAGTCCACTCGTATCGAAATCCCGCAAAAGGATCTTCAGAGTTGATTGCTCAACGTCGACAGTTCCTGTATAGGGATGGACGAAACCGACACGTCCTTCCGTAGTCTCTGGCAACATGTCCTGCGGAAAACGGCTCAGATAATCCGCAAGTGCGTACGAAGCATTGACCATGATTCCCTTTGCTGTGCCCGGATGTGTGCTCTTGCCTTGAAACGTCACCGTTGCTGTTCTCGCGCTCCAGGTCTCGTTGCTGATTTCACCCAGAGTCTCACCATCGACTGTATATGCGACCTGCGCTCCGAATCCTTTGACGTCAAACTTTTCGATGCCCCCGCCGACCTCTTCGTCGGGAGTAAATGCTATCGCCAGCATTCCATGTTTGATCTGAGGATTCTGGCGAAGCGTGTCGATCGTGGTCATGATCTCGGCGACGCCAGCTTTGTCGTCAGAGCCGAGTAGTGTTGTGCCGTCGGCAGTAATGATGTCGTCGCCGATCAGGTCTTTAAGAACTGGATTGTCTGCAACACTGATCACTTGAGTTGGATCTTTCGGTAAGACTATGTCGCCGCCTTGATAATTCTTGTGAACAACCGGTGTGACGTTTGCGCCTGAAACCGCGGGCGATGTGTCCATGTGCGCAATGAAGCCGACGACCGGAACTTTGGAGTTGTCTGGAAGATTGCCGGGAACAACCGCATAGACGATGCCAAACTCGCTAACGCGGACACCCTGGGCTCCTAGTGCCGTCAATTCCCTGGCGAGGAGGTTTGCGAGATTGAGCTGCTTACGTGTGCTGGGAACTGTGTTTTGATCTTCGGCCGACTGAGTGTCGATTTTTACGTAGCGAAAAAAGCGATCCATCACGGATTCTGTTGGTGGTTTCAAGGGTGTTTGTGAGAGAGCACTGGAAACGAAAAATAGACACAACACCGATGCGAGAACTAATTTCATCCTGAATACCTTTCACGGAAACTGAAGTTGGGAGAGGCGTATGATCAGTTAAATCGATGCAGAAAAGCAAAGGTTGGCTGCCTAAAAAAGGTCAGTGGTCAGTAGTATAAGACCTATCTGACCTATTCGACCTATCCGATGATCACGAACTGCTGAGCACCTGTCAAAAGCTTTTCCGCCACTCATTTGTCTGGCGATTCAAATCGTCCAGGACAGTCTGTAGCTGATCGCGTTTCGCGTTCACCGTTTCTTCGTCAGCATCCGCCGGCACATAGATCGGTGGCGCGACATACACTCGTGCTCTCGTGAAGGGTTTTGGAATTTGAAACTGATCCCAGCTCGGCAACTTCCAATAGCGAGCCAACGCCATCGTCACTGGCACAATTGGATGACCAGTCTTCTTTGCCAGCAAAACTGCTCCCATCTTTGCAACGTAAGGAGGGCCCTTCGGTCCATCGATGGTGAACGCAGTTGTGCAACCAGCCCGCATGAGTCTTGCCATTTCTACGACAGCTCCGACAGCGCCACGGGTGCTTGACCCGCGAACTGCGCCGTAACCGAATCTCTGAATGAACCTGGCAATGTACTCGCCATCGAAACTACGCGACGTCATTACAACAATCTTTCTTTGACGCCACCAATATGTGGTTAGGAAAATTCGATCGTGCCAGAAGACGTAGATTGGCAGTCCGCCGTTCTGCTCGGCCGTGTCGTGATTCTCCCAACCAATTACTTCGAATCGTGCAGTCAATCCAATGAGATTGATGAGAAGGTAAAAAGCGAGGTCTGCTGCCCGAATCAGTAGGCGCTGTTTGAACGAGTAGTCAGAAAGATCGGCAAACTCATAAGCACGATTCACGCGTTGCTGAATCAGTTGATCGTCAGGAAGATCTCGTTCCACGGAGGCTTGCATCGATGGGAGTATAGCGGAAGGGTGCGTGAATACTATTGACTTCGCTCCTAATAGATCTTCGGCTCACCGGGCGGACGCGTCTTCCAGCGTTTGTGGACCCAGAGCCACTGGTCAGGATACTGCCGGATCATCTTCTCTACTATCTGCGACAACGTGGTTGTCAGGTATCGAACATCAGCATCTTCATCGCCGGTTGGTTGCGGAATCACAGGTTCACTAAAGTAAAGGCCAAATTTCTTCTTGTCAGCAAGCCAGGGGGAGAACAAAGGAATGATTGGCGATTGGGTCCTCAAAGCGAGTTTGGAAACCATAAAATTCGTCGATGCCGGGACGCCAAAAAAATCAACGAAGATTCCTTCCTCATCAAGCGTATTCAGATCGATTAGCAGTCCCAGCACCTTTCCAGAGCGTAGCAGCTTCAGCATCGGTCGAGCCGCACCGAGTTTGTCGATAGTTTCGTTCCCAAATCGTATTCGAGCCTTGTCAACTATCTCCTCGACCCTGGGATTGTCGAGACGGCGTACGAGAAAACTAAACGGGTGTTCGATTACCGATGCGCCGAAGCTAGTTAACTCCCATGCTCCCAGGTGTCCGGTGAACAGGATTACGCCATTGCCTTGCTTTTTCGCTTTGACCAGATGTTCGAGTCCTGAAACCTCGAAAAGTTCGCTCAGTTTCGACTGAGACCTGTACTGAAATTGGCTAAACACACCTAGCGTGCGCCCCAAACTTCGAAAACACCCCACCAAAAGTCTCTTTCTTTCTTCGTTTGGTTTTTCAGGGAAGGCCAGCTGCAGGTTGCGCCGGCCGGTTCTACGCAAATCAGCAGCAACGACGTAGGCTGACAAACCGATCGCCTGTCCGATCATCATGGAGACCGTGACTGGGAGCCGCCCAAGTAAGCCTAAGACGAGACGCGCCACCAGGAATTCGGAGGTATTTTGAAGATTGCTCCGCTTCGCCATTTGGAGGACCGACTTAGAACGGGAGCGAAGCGCCCACTCCGGAGGAGCGGAATGTTTATAGATCGCGAACGACGAAGAATAACGCACTCCTTTAGGAGTACGATGTTCCGCGTCGACTACCTGGAAGAGTGTCCCCGCCCACCTGCGCTGAATTAAAAAAAGGCATTCCCGACGAACATTGCACTCCAAAAGGAGTGCGAAACTTCAAAACCCCGCTGTTACTTTAAACATTCCACTCCTCCGGAGTGAGTCGATTCACACCGTTCTAATTGCCTCGTAGTTTAGCAAGGAACCAGTTAAACCTCGCAATCCATGCCCGTATACTCTGTTATCACCTCGTGTCTTTCTGATATATTTCGAACGAGGCGCGTCAGAATTTCGTACAGGTAGTCATCAAGCGGACTTGTCGCGCAGCGGTATCTCTCCTCAACAAGTCGATAGATTGGAGCTGGATGGAAAAACGCCGGATTCTCATCGTGGATAATAACGATGAGTTGCGTGCTCTCCTCGAAAAGAGCCTCGGCAAGCTCGGACACGAAGTCGTCGTGACCGGCGAGCGCGAGAGAGCGCTAGCACGCAACGATCTGGACGAATTCGATCTTGTAATCAGCGACTTGAGTGAAGCTGAGGTTAATGGACGACCAATTGGTGATCTGCAGCGCAAACACCTCGTTACTCCACTTCCGTCGAATCGTACTGAACCAGCAATTATCAAAGCTTTCAAGATGGGAGCGGCCAACTTCCTGCGCGTCCCTTACCAGGCCGAAGAACTGCGCGAGATTTTAGAGCAAACTCTTTCCTATAAACTCCGTTACGTTGACGACCCAAATATCCTTTCCTACGTTCACGAGAAGATCGAGTTTGAGTTGCCAAGCGATCTCTCTCTTATGGATGGCGTATTGGAGTACTTGCAGGAGCGCGTGTCGAAGCTCGGTCTGATCAAGCCGGAACGTTCCAACCTCTTTATCGCACTCGATGAAGCCTTTGTGAATGCGGTCAAGCACGGCAACAAGAACGACCCAAACAAGCTGCTGAAAATCACCGCTGAGCTTTCCCCAAAAGAAGCGTGCTTCACTGTTGAAGACGAAGGTGAAGGGTTCAATATTGGCGACATCCCGGATCCCTGCGATCCGGCGAATCTATTTCGAACCTCCGGACGAGGAGTACTCCTCATTTACAACATCATGGATGAAGTTGAGTACAATGCGCAGGGTAATCGCGTGAAAATGGTCAAACGTCCAGACTCATCAGTCGAAGCTCAATCAAGTAACTCAAACGCCCCTGAAGACAAACGCCGCCTATAATCTGCCGCCTGAAAACCCCGTTAAGAACGACGGTTCGAACTCGCCGCGCGCAATCTCTTTTTGGCATTCCTGGCGCTGGTGGCTGCCTCCCGTATTAATCGGTTTCATTCTCGTCCTCTACTTCGTGGATCCATTCATTGGCGATTGGGATGGTATGGACTACACCATGCTGTCACTCGCTGGCTATCCCTCATCGATGGCGCTGGGACGCAATCTTTTCATCTTCGGAAATCATGTTCTGTTTGTAATTGCCAAGACTCTCTTCAACCTCAAACCAGATAACGCCTACCTCGTTTTTAAGTACGCTGTAGTTGCGCAGGCGCCACTTGCAGTCATGGCATGTTGGTGGTTAGCCAGTTTAGTTACTCGCTCGGTTACCGCTGCCACAATCAGTTCATTATTGATTGTCTTCTCCCCGGTGTTTGTTCTGTATGGCGGTCAGGTGATGACCGACGTTCCCTCGGTTTTGATTCTGGCCGTTGCTCTCGCGGTTCATTTACGCGGAATTCAAAGGAAGAACCTTTGGCTGATTCTTGCCGGCGCTGGCTTGATGGGCCTGGGCATGAATCTGCGAGAGACGATCGGGTTTTATGCCCCGTGGCTGCTATTGGCGCCATTCGTTTGTGGCTGGAAATTTGGTCGGCGTGAAGCGCTTTACGTAACAGCTTCATGTTTGGTCTTTGTGATTCTGTCATTTGGCTGGTTCGCCTATTGGTTCCTTACCGATCCCTACTACCGGCACATTTGGTATGGATGGAAGCAATCGATGGACGATGAGTCGACCCGTCATCCAGTTGCACTGGCGAATCTGCGCCCGTTTTTTGTTTATCTCTTCATCACTGCACCCGTAGTTTTTATTTCGTTGCCATTTGCTCCTGTTCTGGAGTGGCGGAAACAGAAACTGAGCCCGCTGCTGTTCTTGTGGCTGGTTGCGGCGTTTGCTGATTCGCTTCTGTTTTTCAATTACAGCACTACGGTTAACTGGCGATACTTCCTGACTGGTTTACCAGGTTTAGCGCCCTTAGCTGCTAATTGGCTCTTGTTGGTTGGAACGCGCCTCCTCGGCAATGTGCAGCGCGCGTTTATGGCTGTCCTCGTCCTGGTCGTCGGGTTCGCGATCACATTTAGTTTGATCATGAGGCCGATCAGTTACGAGTTCATTCAACGGCGCGCCATGAGTAAGGACTACCAAAAGCGCTTGAAAGAACTACCAGGTGACGCAGTGATGATCTCAGGGTCACAGACGATCGCTGTTACTTATTGGGCATCAATTGGGGCTGGCCAGTGGCAAACAATCGGGACAGGAGGTGGTTGGCCAGGTGATCGCCTCTTCAGCGTAATTAACGAACATTTTGCCAAAGGGAAGCGAGTGTTTATTGATAGCGATCCGCGTTGGTGGTTACCTTGCGGTTGGCAGCGGGATGAAATTCCGCAGATCACCCAATTAGAAAATCACTATAGATTTCGACGCATTAGCGAAACCATTTTTGAGCTGCGCCCGATGGATGATCAGAGCGCTGAGGATCAGCCAAATTTGAAACGCCTGCTACCAGAAAATCGTCCGGAAGACACGAAGAAGTGTCCGAGCAGTATGATCTAAAGAATGAGGTCAGTGGTCAGTGGTTAGTGGTCTTTGGTTTGTGGTCTTAGGTCTTCGAAATGGCTTGATGTTGCAGTGCTCGAACCCAAGGCCACCACCAAAAACCAAAGGCCAAAGACCCCAAAGACCACTGACCATTTCCGAATGCCTTACGAACTGTTTCTCGCTATGCGTTACTTGCGAGTGCGACATAAACGTCGCCTCGCGCACGTCACCGGTTTGGCAGCTGTCGTCGGCATCGCGATGGGTGTTGGAGCGTTCATTGTTGCACTTGGGCTGTCAAACGGCTTTCGCGATGAAATGCGCAACAAAATTCTTCAGGGAACGGCCCACATCAACGTACTAAGGACAGATGGTTATCCCATCTCCGAAACATCGTCCGTAGCAACTCAGATTCGTCAGATTGCGGGAGTAACCGGCGCATCGCCGACAACATATGACGGCGCTGTCGTACGCGGATCAAAATCGTCGGGATATGCGGTGCTGCGTGGAATTGAGCCTGGCTCAGCTGAGGCAGGATCGTTAAGCCATTGGCTCGAAGCAGGGTCTCTGTTCGAAAAAGAACCTGCAGGTGTCGAACCTCAGGCGGTCGTTGGTAGTGACCTGGCGAATCGCCTTGGTTTCAGTGTGGGCGATGTCTTCCAAATCATTCCCGCAGGTTCGGCAGCGAACAGTACAAACCTGCAAACCCGGCGACTGCGCGTTTCGGGAATATTTCGTTCAGGTCTATTCGAATATGACTCAACCTGGATTTATCTTCCGTTAGAAACGGTCACAGCATTCACTGGCGATAATCACTCAGCTTCGATTATCAGTGTGCAGGTTAGAGACATTGACGACGTGAAGCGTACCTCTGAAGAGATCAGGAAAACACTCGGAGCCAGTTACAACACAATCGATTGGCAGCAAGCGAATCAACCACTCTTCACGGCATTAGCAGTTGAGCGTCGCATGGGCCTGTTAATCATCGGACTTATCATCGCAATAGCTACGCTAAACATCACGACGATGCTGATACTCGTGGTGATCGAGCGACGTCGCGACATCGCAATACTGAACGCTCTAGGCGCAATGCGAAAAGCAATCATGCTCATATTCATTATGGTGGGCGCTGCGGTTGGCGCTATTGGTGCGCTGAGTGGAATTGTGATTGGCCTGGTGGCATGTGCAATCGCCAATCATTACAAGCTCGTGCGTTTACCCGCCGACGTTTATTCGATTAGCCATGTTCCGTTGAATTTGAGATTTAACGAAGTCCTTTTTGCAGGACTAATTGCTGTCGTCCTAAGTGTGTTGGCGACGATATATCCGGCTAGCGCCGCGGGAAAGATGCGGTCGGTTGAAACGCTACGAGAACTGAATTAGTGCACCGTGATCGGATTCGTGTGATTCGTGGATCGGCTGTTACATCCGGGGCATAGAGATCCACGAATCAATACGAATCAGCTACGTACCATCGAGGAAGACCCGTAGAAGTCGGAACGAACGATACTAATGAATGCTGCAACCGACAAAAAGACTGCGCCAATCGGACTCCACGTGACCGATCTGCGCAAAAGTTTTGTGTCGCAGACTTCTGATCGAGTCGAAGTTTTACGTGGAATTAATTTAGAAGTATCGGCGGGTGAAGTTGTGGCAATTACGGGGGCTTCAGGATCAGGTAAGTCCACGTTACTTCATTTACTCGGTGGGGTTGTTGAGTCCGATCATGGCTCAATTTTGTTAGGGAATACAGAAGTCGAAAAGTTGAGTGGCAACGCAGCGTCCCACTTTCGTCAGTTTCAAGTCGGATTTGTCTTTCAGTTTCATTATCTGATGACGGATCTTTCCACTATCGAGAACGTCGCGTTGCCATTGTTAATTAAACGACTCAAGCGCTCGCGGGCCTTTGCAGAAGCCAAAGCTTTGTTAACAGAACTGGGACTCGGTGACAGAGTAAATGTCCCGATCTCACAGTTGTCAGGCGGTGAACAGCAGCGTGCTGCCGTTGCCCGTGCCTTAATAACATGCCCAGCGCTACTTTTGGCCGATGAACCTACCGGAAATCTCGATGATGTAATGGGCGACTCTATTGGAAAAACACTTATAAACCACGCTCGCCAGCGAGGAAGTATTGGGATTATTGCAACTCATAACAAAAAACTGGCCGCGTTTTGTGATCGTGTGCTCTTGTTGGAGGCTGGCCGGCTTCACGAGCACTGAAAAAGATCCTCCGTTACATCTATTTCCTTATTTAGGATCAGAACAATGCTTTTTCCTCTCGTCCATGGGTTATAATGCCCGCAGCTTGCCGGGCGGTTAGTTTTTCGCCCGGCATGGTAATCATTAGGAACTTTTAAACGAAACCAAGATGTTCGAACGTTACACCGAAAAGGCGCGCCGTGTAATCTTCTTCGCGCGCTACGAAGCCTCGCAGTTTGGCGCTCCAGCAATAGAACCCGAGCACCTGTTATTGGGATTGATGCGTGAAGATAAGACCTTGACGGGTCGTTTCTTTCCACGTGCACAAGTCTCAATCGAATCAATTCGCAAAGAGATTGAAGGCCGGACACTGCTCCGCGAGAAGATCTCGACCTCAGTGGAACTGCCGCTTGCGCCCGAGACGAAGCACGTTCTGGCTTATGCTCACGAGGAGAGCGATCGACTTCAGCACCGACACATCGGCACCGAACATCTTCTGTTAGGTTTGCTTCGAGAAGAGCGTTCAATGGCCGCGGAGATCTTGTACGAGCGAGGCTTACGTCTGAATGCAGTTCGTGACGAAATTGCTCGTCAGTCCGGCGCTGACGCTCGAACTTCACAAAAGAAAGACACGCCACACCTCGTTGAATTTTCGCGCGACCTCACTGAAGACGCATCCAACGACAAACTGGATCCGTTGATTGGTCGAGAAGCCGAGATCGAACGCGTTGTCCAAATTCTTTGCCGGCGTACCAAGAACAATCCGGTTTTGATTGGCGAGCCAGGCGTTGGTAAGACCGCTATTGTTGAAGGACTTGCGCAGCGTATCGTTCGCGGTGATGTACCTTCGTTCCTGGAAAACAAACGAATCCTTTCGCTGGATCTCTCATTGATTGTTGCGGGCACAAAATATCGTGGTCAGTTTGAAGAGCGCTTGAAACAGATCATGCGCGAGCTCGTTGAAAACCCGCAGTACATTGTTTTCATAGATGAGCTGCACACATTGGTCGGTGCCGGATCTGCCGAAGGTTCACTCGACGCCGCGAACATCTTGAAGCCGGCTCTGTCACGCGGTGAGATTCAGTGTATCGGTGCGACCACGCCAGCTGAGTTTCGGAAATCAATCGAAAAAGATCGTTCCCTCGAACGTCGGTTCCAGGCCGTTAAAGTTCCACCGCCTTCTGAGGAAGAAGCAGTTAGCATTCTTGATGGAGTTCGTGAGCGCTACGAGAGTTTTCACCAGGTGCGTTATTCCGACGAAGCATTGCACGCTGCTGTTTATCAATCGCACCGGTATATTCCCGATCGTTTCCTGCCTGACAAAGCGATTGATGTGATCGACGAAGCAGGCGCGCGCGTAAAGCTGCGCGTTAGACGCGAGCAGGGGAATCTTGCTGACTGGAACGAAATCAACGAGTGGTCGCGCAGTTACGGTGAGACTCCTGGTATCAGACATCAGGAAGATGCTCTCGTTTCCGCGGAAGTGACACGAGAAGACGTTGAAGATGTGATCGCTCGTTGGACTGGAATTCCGGTTACGTCACTCAAGGAAGAAGAGACCCAGAAGCTTCTCCGCATTGAAGCAGAACTTCACAGGCGCGTTGTCTCGCAGCGTCCTGCAATCTCAGCGTTGGCTCGCGCTATCCGGCGCTCGAGAGCCGGCTTGAAGAATCCACTGCGGCCTGTTGGCTCATTCCTTTTCCTGGGACCAACCGGCGTCGGTAAGACTGAAGTCGCTAGATCCCTGGCGGCATTTCTCTTCAGCAGTGAGCGTGCTTTGATTCGCTTTGACATGTCGGAGTTTATGGAAAAACACTCCGTCTCAAAGTTGATAGGTTCGCCTCCAGGCTATGTTGGCCATGAAGAGGGAGGACAGTTAACCGAACGAATCAAGCGTTCACCGTATTCGGTTTTGCTCTTCGACGAGATCGAGAAAGCACATCCGGACATCTTCAATATTCTTTTACAAGTTTTCGAGGATGGCATTCTGACTGACGCGTTGGGAAATACGGTCGATTTTAAGAATGCGATCATCATAATGACATCAAACATCGGTGCCCGGTTCATTCAGAAAAAGGGTACGCTTGGCTTCCAGGCAAACACCGATGCGAGCCGTGAAAAGATGGAAGAGATGGTGATGTCTTCTGTTCGGCAAACTTTCAATCCAGAGTTCATCAACCGGCTCGACGAAATCATCATCTTCGATCAGCTCATCGATGAGGAACTCCTGGAGGTTGTTCAGCTGCAAGTTGATCAAATCAATCGAACGATGATCCGGCACGGCTTCGAAGTTCGCCTGACGGACGAGGCGAAGCGCTGGATTGTTGAGAAGACCTGTGCCGATCGGTCATATGGAGCCAGACCGCTGCGTCGCGCTTTGCAGAAGTACGTTGAAGATCCGCTTTCCGAGGCACTAATTCAAGGGCAACTTTCCGGATCACCCCTCGTTGAGGTGTATTTGAGTGGCGATGAGTTAGATTTCCGACCCGCCGGAATCGAGACCGCCGACGACGCGCTTCTCATACACTAAACATCATTCGGAAACGATTCAGTCCAAAGTCATAAGTCCATGCAAGTCAATCCGCTGGCTGGACTTCGGGCTTTGGACTTTATAGTTTGTTGCCGATATAATGCGCCACTTTGCTGCGCCTGAAGCTGGCAACTGGCTCACCTTTGATCGAATCAAAGAAGCTGTCTTCGAGCCAATTCAGTGCCTGGCATTTTGCCTTTATTTTCTATCTCTGGATTATTATTTCAGCCATACCTCCCCGAAGTTTCGAGGCCCGGTAAGAACTATTGAGGGAAAATTGGTGCCTATGCACTTATATCGAGCGTTCTTGCTCTTCTTTTCGAGCATTCTGGTAGGAATTATCGCAATCTTCGCGGCACCCCAACGCGTTTCAGCCCAGCAAAATCCGCCACCACCTCAGCAACTCGTCGAATCGGTCGACATTACTGGTAATCGTCGACTAAGAAAAGACGACATCCTTTATTACATACAAACTCGGCCTGGCGACGTCTACAGTGAAGAGCAGGTTCAGCGTGATTATCAAACTTTGCTCTCGCTCACCTTCTTCGATAAGACAAAGACCCGTGTTTTGACTGAGACCGGACCGCGCGGTGGCAAGGTGGTTATTTTTGAAGTGAGCGAGTTGCCGATGATTCGCGATCTTACTTTTGAGGGGTTGAAGAGTGTTCCGGAGTCGGATGTCTTAAAGGCGTTTCGCGAAAAGCGCGTAGGTGTATCCAAGGAGAGCACCTACGATCCGGTGAAAGTTCGCAACGGCATGCGCGTGATTAAAGAGTTGCTGGCGGCGAGCGGCCATCCAAACGCGACAGTCGAAGAACGAACGGAAGAAGTCTCAGCAACTTCACTCGCAATCACATTTGTTGTTCACGAAGGTGAACGGGTCCGTGTCGTCGAGATTCAGTTTGAAGGTAACACGGTGTTCAGCGACGGTGCGCTTCGTGGGGCGATGAAGTATGTCAAAGAGGCCGGATTGATTTCACGCTTCAAAGGCTCGGACACTCTTAATCGTGAAAAGCTTGATTTCGATCTGCACCAGGTTGACAACTACATGCGCTCGAAGGGTTACCTCCAGGCGCGACATGGCGAGCCTCGAGTTGAAGACATCGGACGGAGACACACGGGCTTTCCGATCCTTCCTTTGCCATTTCTCTCTTCGACAGACGACGCGCTACGCATCACTGTTCCGATAATTGAAGGTAAGGTTTATCGGCTCGGCGAGTTTAAAGTCACAGGCAACTCGATCTTTTCTGAAGCGCAAATTCTTTCTGTAATCGGTCTGAATAAAGGGGACATCGCGAACGGAGAGAAGGTAAGCAAAGGTCTCTTTGAGAACCTTAAGAAGTTTTACGGCAACCAGGGCTTCATTGAATACACCGCAGAACCGGTCCCCACCTTCAAAGATAATCCTGCTAATCCGAACGAAGGCGTCGTAGATTTCGATGTCTCGATCGAAGAAGGAAAGCAGTTCACGCTGAGGCGTCTTGAATTTATCGGCAACACATTTACTCGCGATAACGTGTTGCGCCGTGAAGTGCTCATTAACGAGGGTGACACTTACAACGATACTTACTGGGAGTATTCGGTCGTTAAAATCAATCAGCTTGGTTACTTCAACCCCATCGATAAAGACAAGGACGTCGATCGCCGCACTAACGACGAAGAAGCGACACTTGATCTGACTCTAAAAGTTAGTGAACGCGGTCGCCAGCAGATTTCATTTAACGGTGGTGTGTCCGGCATCGGTGGTTCGTTCTTCGGACTCGAATATTCGACGAACAACCTTTTGGGACGAGGTGAAGTGTTGTCGTTCAACCTTGCGGCCGGTAATCGCCAAAGGTCTTTCCAGTTCTCCTTTACGGAGCCTTACATAAAGGATCGACCAATTAGTGCGGGCTTTTCTCTCTTCGCCTTCACGCAGAAATTCTTTGGCGAAGGTACGTTCCTTTCTTCGAATACCGCTGCGCAACAGGATTTCATTAATTCGCAGTTCAACTTGCAGAATATCAACGAAGAGAATTTATTCACGCGTGACTCGTACGGTGCTTCCCTTTTCGCCAGTGCGCCGCTGTCCGAGTTTTATAAGAAACGCCGATTCACTCAGTTCTCCAGAATCGGCGCGTCCTACCAATTCTCCGTGTCGAGCGTTAAAGATCCGGAGTCAAACTCTAACCCCAATTCGGCCACATTCATTCCGGTCATCTATAGCCAGCCAAACATTCTCACGAGCCGAGTGACGGGAACGTTCACTTATGACACCCGCAACGGAAGCGTCGACCCTACTAAGGGTCGTGAATTATCGGTCGCGCTCGCGGTGGCTGGTCTTCTCGGCGATGTGCGAACGTACCAGCCCACGCTTTCATACACGCAGTTCATCCCGGTGCGACGAAAGAAGTCTACACACCCGGAGGTTTTTGGTTTTCGTATTCTTGCGGGGACGACGGGCAGTTTTGCAATAAGCGATAAGGTCAAAAACGCTAACTCGCTGGCGTTTGTTGATGGTGTTCCAATCTTTGAACGCTTCTTCCTGGGTGACGAGTTTACGATCCGTGGTTACAACGTGCGTTCGATCAGTCCGGTCGCACCCGTTGATACTTTCATAACTTCCCGCAACGTGGTATTTGCTTCGAATCCAACTTCGACGCCGACTCCGATACCCGGCTTACCGGCGACTGCACTCTCGCTGGGGGTGTTTACGGGGGCATCCGGCAGCAACGTCGCGTCGCTCCCTCGATCGTTTACCTCAATCGGAGGCGATACCCAAATCCTGGGAAATTTCGAATATCGCATTCCTATTATAGGCGATACAGTTGGCTTGGCCGCCTTTGCCGATATCGGCAGTGCATTCAACTTGCGGACTAAAGGTGATCAATCCTTTAACAGTAATTTTCTTGCGGACCAGCCATTCCTGTCCACGGTTGGTGTCATTGCCTGTCCCAGATTCGCCGGTGGTTTCGCAGCCGTTAGTCTTAGTAGTTTGGCAGCTTGTAAAAACCCACAACTTGCTGTTGGCTCGCCAGGAGGGATCGTGAGTTTGGTGGCGCGTGATAACCGAATTGTGTCTCAGGCTGAGTTGGAAGCGGCACAGACCGGACAGGTCGATCCCTCTACCCAGTTGCCGCTAGGCTTCCAGCCGGTGTTTTTGCGTGGGGAGGCACAAACCAACAGCGTCGTCCGACTCTCGCAGAGTTTGTTTTCAAAAATCGGAGACTATCGATCAAGCTTAGGTATGGAGGTGAGGGTGCAGGTACCCGTCATCAATGTACCGTTTCGTTTGATCTTTGCGTATAATCCGAACGCGCGGAAAGACCAGTTTATTGATGGATTTCCGTTCTTCTTCAATGAGAAAAAGAGGGTCATCCGCTTTAGCGTAGGCCGCACCTTTTAATCAATTGAGCCAACCTGGGTGGGTAGATTTACAACTAACAAGTTTATCTGACCACCTCAAAGCAAGGAGTATTACAACAACGTTATGAAGATAGTTCGTTTGATTGCTGCCGTCGCACTGCTGACGACCGTCGCAATTATCTCAGTGTCCGCTCAGCAACAGCAGCCGAAACCCGGCCCTACTACAGCCCCTGCGGCTTCTGCGCCGCAAGCCAATGTGGCCGTGCCCGACAGCAAACTTGCGATGATCTATTCTGACGCGTTTTTGGATCCGAAAACGGGCATTGCCAGATTCAATAGTTTGCTCACTACACTTAATCGAGAGTTTCAGCCTCGTCAGACTGAATTGCAAAGTTTGCAACAGAAGATCAACACCCTGAGCAAAGAGATCGATGACACCCAAAACGTCGCGGCGCCGGACTCTATTCGTCAGAAGCGAGATCAGCTGGCCCAGATGAACACCGATTTCAAACGCAAAGGCGAAGATGCTGAAGCTGCTTACAACAAGCGCCGTGGGGAAATCTTCCTGCCCCTGCAACAAGACATCGGCAAGGCTCTCGAAGTTTTCGCGAAAGCCCGCGGCATTACTGTGATTGTCGATGGTAGTCAGGTGCCTGTGGTTTATGCCGCAGACAGCATCGATATCACGCGTGCATTCATAAGCGATTTCAACAGCAAGAACCCGGCAACTGCATCAGTTTCCACGCCGTAGTTACTGCTGTCCAGAATTCATCGAGTTATCGGGGTCTCGAATAATTTCGAGACCCTTATGGTTAACATCATGAATAAAAAATATTTGCTTCCGATTAGCGCAGTCGTCGTAATCGGAATCGCCACTTCTATCTCGGCACAACGACCAACTCCTCCTCCAGCTACTCAGTCATCCCCTGCTGTCACGACACCGCAAACTACGGCCCCCAATGGCGCTTTGCCGGTGAGCAAGATGGCTGTTATCTACACGGATGTGTTTCTCGATCCGAAGAGCGGCATCGCCAAGTTCAATACTGTACTGAACAAACTGAATGGCGAATTTCAGAAGACCAAAGACGATCTTACCCAGCTGCAGAATAGAGCGCAGGCTCTTGAAGCTGAAATCAGTAAATTGCAAAGTGCTCCTGAGGGAACACCTATCGACCAGCGGTCGTTGCAGGCAAAGATAGATCAGCTGGAACAGATGAAGAAGGATATTCAGCGTAAGGCCGAAGATGCCCAGGCTTCATATAATCGGCGTCGTCAGGAACTCTTTGCGCCATTGCAGGATGAGATCGGGAAGGCGCTGGAGGTCTTTGCAAAATCACGCGGCATTAATGTGATTATCGACGGCGCCCAGGTGCCATTGTTATATGCTGCCGATAGCACTGATATAACTCGCGCGTTCATCAGTGACTTCAACAGCAAGAACCCGGTTACCGCTGCGACCGCCACCACACCCCCGCAATAATCCTATTGCCTATTCATAATGCCCATAGCAGATTATGGAAACAGTCCTCGATTCGCTGGCTATACAAAAGCTTCTACCGCACCGCTATCCTTTCCTGCTTGTTGACCGCATTGTTGAGCTGGTACCGCGCGAACGTATCGTCGGAATCAAACAAGTAAGTATCAATGAACATTTCTTTCAGGGCCATTTCCCTGGAGCTCCGGTAATGCCTGGAGTTCTAGTGGTCGAAGCATTGGCGCAGGTCGGTGCTGTTTTGGCGTTACGAGAAATCCAGGACCGCGACCAGAAACTTGTCTTGTTCACTGGGATTAAAGAGGCCAGATTCCGCCGACCCGTCGTGCCAGGTGATACCTTAGTGCTTGAAGTGACAGCCTTGCGGATAGGATCTCGAGTTCAGCGCATGCGGGGTGAGGCGAAAGTTGACGGTGAACTTGCAGCGGACGCCGAAATCATGAGTATCGTAGCGCCGAGAGATCCTGGTATTTAAGATTGAAGATTTCAGATTTCAGATTTGACCTGGTCTTAGGTCTTTGGCCTTCGGTCTTTAAGAGAGTCGGCGACAACAAAAGCAGTCCAAAACCAAAAGTCGAAGCCCAATTCAAATCTTAAATCTGAAATTTTAAATCTGAAATGCGTACAGTCACCCGCCCGACAACAATCCATCCAACAGCCGTGGTCAGTCCAAATGCGCGTATTGGTGAAGACTCTTTCATCGGTCCTTACTGCATCATTGGCGATGAGGTTGAGCTAGGCAATGGAGTCCGACTTGAATCCCACTGCGTTGTTGACGGTCGCGCAACAATTGGAGCCGAGACTCACGTCTTTCCTTTTGTCTCAATTGGTCTTGCGTCTCAGGACTTGAAATACAAAGGTGAGCCTTCAGAAACCAGAATCGGGAGACGTAATAAGATTCGCGAGTTTGTCACGATTCATCGTGGAACAGCAGGTGGTGGAATGCTCACTCAGGTTGGAGACGATTGCCTGATCATGGCCCAGGCACATATCGCCCATGATTGCCGTGTCGGTGATGGAGTAATCATGGCGAATGCCGCCACGCTCGCTGGACATGTAGTGATAGGCGACAGGGCAAATATCGGCGCTTACTCCGGTGTACATCAGTTCTGTCGCGTCGGAAAAGAGGCGTACGTTGGTGGATACTCCGTTGTTGTCAAAGACGCATTACCGTTCGCACTGACAGTCGGCAATCACGCAAAGTGTTATGGTTTGAATATCACTGGAATGAAACGCCGAGATTATTCTCGATCAACGATCGATGCCCTTCATCACGCCTTTCACCTTTTACTCTCTGCAAAGCTAAACACTACTCAGGCACTCGAGCGAATCAGCCAGGAAATTACGGATTCGCCCGAAGTCGCCGATCTCGTTCGTTTTATCAACGACTCCACTCGCGGCGTCACGAAATGAAGTTTGGACTAATCGCAGGCAATGGCAGGTTCCCCTTCATGGTCGTGCAAGGCGCTCGAAAGTCAGGCGCCCAGTTGGTAGTGGCTGCAATTCGTGAAGAGACAGACCCTGAAATCGAGTCGCTTGCGGATACGGTGAAGTGGGTCGGAATCGGCCAGCTTGGTCGAATGATTCGCTTCTTCAAAGATGAAGGCGTCGATAAGGCAATTATGGCCGGTCAAGTCAAACACGTGCAGATTTTTAGTCGTGCCGTTCCTGACGCTCGCATGCTGAAAGTTCTGTTAAAGCTTCCTCGACGCAATACGGATTCATTGATTGGCGCAATAGCTACTGAATTACAAACCGAAGGCATTGAACTCGTCGATTCAACTTATTTTCTGCAGGACAGCTTACCGCAGGCTGGAGTACTAACTCGTCGACAGCCCGACAAACACGAGCGCGAAGATATTGATTACGGTCTCGGGTTAGCACGCGGTATTGCACATTTCGACCTGGGTCAAACTATTGTAATTCGCAGCAAAGCGTGTGTTGCCATTGAAGCTATGGAAGGGACTGACGAGACTGTGCGACGTGCTGGTCGTTTGGTAAAGCGCGGGCTGACAGTAGTGAAACTAGCCAAACCCAATCAGGATATGCGGTTCGATGTCCCGGTGGTTGGCGTGCCGACGTTGGATGCGATGATTGATGCTGGGGCGACCTGTTTATGCATCACTGCCGGAAAGACCTTGATGTTTGAGCGGGATGAGATGATTCGCGTGGCCAACGAAAAGAAGATCGCGATCGTTGCCGTCTAATGTCCGATATGCGTCTGTCTTGTCGTGACGTAACCCACAAGGCCGTACAGATCATAGCTCCTTAAAAACTCAGGGCCTGGTTGGTTGCGTCGCGAGCTAAAGAGGCTCTTGCAAAAAGTCCTCACTCCGTAGGAGTGCGATGTTTATAGAACCAGGGGGTAGTTAATAGTTGCACTCCGTGAGGAGTGCTATGTGGTGCAAGAAAAGAATTAGTCCTTGGTTTTTACAGTGTCTCAGGGAATTAAGATTAGTCATGGACAAACATGGCACTCCTACGGAGTGCGATCCGTGCGTCGCGCAATACTATAAACATCGCACTCCTACGGAGTGAAGACTTTTGCAAGAGGCTCTAAAGCATATCGGACATGCTAGTTTCCCGGGTTCAGGGCTTCTGCGGTTTGTGCCTTCGGATCGTAAGGTGTCTGCAGGAACTTCTTCGCTACAGCCTGTGCATTGTCGTAATCGATTCCTGACTGCACAGCCTTCTGGTACTCATACACCGCCTTATTCCGATCACCTTTGGCATCGTAAGCATTGCCGCGCTTTATGTGCGCCCACACTTCAATCCATGCGGGCTTCAATGTACCCAACAACGATGCGTCAAAGTTATCAAGCGCCTGCTGCCAGTTTCGCTGTTCGAGGAAGAGCAGGCCGAGATTGTAGTAGACCCACGAGTTTGAGCGGTCGAGTTTGAGGGCCGCCTCAAATTGCTGCTGAGCTTCGGCGTAGATGCCTTCCTTCATTTGCTCGATTCCGCGTCTCGCGATGATCGACACACGGAGTTCATCAGACATCCGCAGAATCTTGTTGTTAGGATCGACGACGACTTCGATCGGCTGACCATTGGATTCAAAATCGAAGTCTTCGCTCTTCCCTTCCACGCGAACAGTCAGCTGCTGATTGTCTCCCTCAGCTCGCAGCATCAGCTCGACAGGCATTCGCAGATTCTCAAGATTCTGTTTCACGGTACCGCGGGTACGGAATTTACCGGCTCGTGTTCGTATGATCTGGTAATCAACAGTGAACTCTGGTACGCCAGTGCCTTCTACCCACTGCGCGAAGAAGTATCTCAAGCTCTGTTGACTGATCTGCGAAGACAGCTTTTCGAAATCGTCAATCGATGCGTTCTTGCCGCGATATGTATCGAGGAATGTGTAAAGCAGCTTTTCGAAGTTGTCACGTCCAATCGTCTCGCGCAGCATGCGAAAGATCATCGAACCTTTGTAGAAAACAATTGATTGATACGCGGCTGACTGGTCATCAAGTGCACTGGGGGCGCGAGCAATCGATGCAGTTTGCTCGAACGTCAACGCACGCTCCTGCTGTTCGCGTTGAGCAGCGTCTAAACCGCCGGCACTCAGAACTGACTCGCGATAAGCAAACGCACTCCACTCCGCAAGTCCCTGCGAGAGCCATGCGTCGTCAAAGGATTTGAGTCCAACCGTCTGACCCCACCATTGATAAGCCATCTCGCGTTCTATTTTTTCCTCGGGAATCGGCCGCGATGTGTCAAACATCTTGGAAGAGAGAAACACGATGCCTGGTCCCGAATACGTATCGAGACTCTCATCGTCAATTTGGACGATAACGAGCCGGTTGCCAAACAACGGTGCGCCGTAGTGTTTGGAATAGAACTCGAGAACACGGCCTGTTAGTTCCGCGAACGAATCGATCCTCTTTTCGCTGCCGGGCATTGCGTACAACTGCAACTGGTATTTGCCGAAGGTCAGGTTCTTGTTGATGTATTGACCAGCTGCGAAGTTTCCAATCAAGACTGGCTGGCGATGGACAAAATGATATCGAACCGCGCCTTCTTTTGGTGAAGGTTGGGCAACAACGGGGTCATCACTCGTCCCGGCGACTTGTAAACCGGCAGGCACGATGAAAGTGATGTCCGAAGTTGCGCGGTCTGCTGCGTAATCGTGGAACGGGAACCATCGCGACGCATACATCAGGTACGAACCTTCCGTACCAA
This sequence comes from Pyrinomonadaceae bacterium, assembly GCA_036006355.1. Taxonomy (GTDB): domain Bacteria; phylum Acidobacteriota; class Blastocatellia; order Pyrinomonadales; family Pyrinomonadaceae; genus PSRF01. The sequence continues at coordinate 35,745 of DASYPT010000059.1, forward strand.
CGTATGCCAGTCGTTTCGTGGCCAGCGGTCCACCTTCCGGAGAAATCAGAGCACCACTCCAACGAATACGAAGCGTAATTGGTTGGTTAGCCGGGAGCACTGAACCGAGGTCGACACGGACGCTGGGTCCGAGTGCGCCGACTCCAACCGCGTCCTGCACATACCCGGTCAAAGGCTTTCCGTCCTTTTCGATGCTTTCGATGTGGAGTGATCCGTTTAGCTCAAAGACTACGGAGCGCGTCGCGTCTAATGGCACAAACGTGACGTCCGCGCCAGCGCGCAGCAGGTGCTGGTCAGGGATAATCTGTGCTTCGATTCGATAGTTTAGGACGTCGTAACGGCTGGCTTGCTGTTGGGGAGCTGGTTGTTGAGACTTTCCCGAAACAGCTAAGGTCAATGCGACTGCAACAGTCGCCAGGATGCGCGGCAAGGTGGACGTTATTCTGCTCATGGCTTCTCGGATGTGAACGATTATACAGCCGTTCTAACTGTCAGCAGGAACAACCTGCATCAAGTTCCACGACGCCCGCGTGAATTAAAGAGCGTTCGAAAACAACCGGTTTTATGGGGCTTGCTCGAGTGCGAGGGCCGATGTTGCCGGCTAGTCTGACGCGGGCGTTCTACGCTTGACGAATGTTTTGGATGGCTGGAATTGTCTCTCGGTTGGCTGGGGCGATTTGGCGATATAGGTCCTATAGCTCATATAAGTCCTATACTTTTGGTCAATTGCTCGCCCGCTTGACACTGCCCTAACCACCGCATACATTCCTGCCACGCAACCGAGTTTCGTGGTTTCCGCGACTCAGCGCCGGCGAACTCCACAATCAAAAAGCCCGCCTCAACCTCGTGCAGACGGGCATGTCTGCGTTGCTTAATTAGAGTTTCGCCCTGAAGTGTGGAAACCCCACTCGATTGAGACATCACCCAATCACAAAAGGAGTTTGATTTTTTATGCGACGTGTCTCAAGACTTTTTGCCTCTAGCTTTATCTGCGCGTTGAGCGTCGTAGCCCTACAGGCTCAGACCGCTCGAAGCGTACGAGTAGATTTCAAAGAGACAACTCTTAACAACGGGCTGCGAGTAATCACTGTCGAGGATCACTCCGCGCCTGTTATTGCAGTCTCGATAACTTATAACGTTGGTTCACGTAACGAACGGCAGGGACGGACCGGGTTCGCGCACCTGTTTGAGCACATGATGTTCAAAGGATCTGAAAATGTGGGAAGCGGTGAACACTTCCTACTCGTTTTCAACAATGGCGGAAATATGAACGGTACGACTAATGAGGATCGCACCAACTACTTCGAAGCGCTCCCCGCCAATCAGTTGGATCTTGCTTTGTTTCTCGAGGCCGATCGCATGAAGAGTCTTGCGATCACGAAAGACAACCTTGACAACCAACGCAACGCAGTCCAGGAAGAACGCCGTTTAGGTGTCGATAATCAACCGTACGGAAAGAGCGGAGAAATTCAGCAGGAGCTGATATACGACAACTTCGCTTACAAACATACGACCATTGGCTCTATGGAAGATCTCAATGCGGCCAGCGTCGAAGACGTCGCAGCGTTTTTTAAGATGTACTATGCGCCTAACAACGCTGTGCTGACTCTTGTCGGTGACTTCAAAACAGCCGACGCCCTTGCCAAGATCCGAACCAGTTTTGAATCGATCGCTCGTCAACCAGATCCACCACCAGTTGACATGATGGAACCACAGCAGAAAGCTGAGCGCCGTGCCAACGTCGACGATGTACTTGCTCGCGCGCCCCGCGTGGATATTGCTTACAAAGCTGTGCCGGGCAACACCGCGGACTTCTACGCGTTGCAGGTTTTGAGTGCTGCTTTACAAAGCGGGCAGAGCTCTCGGCTCTATCAAAAACTGGTTAAGGAAAAAGAAATGCTGACGAATGTCGGCGGTTTCATGGATGAAAAGCGTGGTGTCGGTGCGCTCTACTCAAATGCAACGCTGCGTCCGAATGTAAAAACTGAGGACGTTGAGGCTGCCATCTATGCCGAGATCGATAGGTTGAAAAAAGAACCCATCGCTGACTGGGAACTGCAGAAAGCCAAAAACACCACTCGACGAAACTTCGTCAATAACTTGCAGAGTTCATTGATTCGTGCAGTGACGATTGGTCAATACACGGTCTATTACGACGAGCCAGGTTTGATAAATGCTCGTTTGGATAAAGTCAGCGCAGTTACGAAAGAAGACGTACAACGTGTCGCGAACAAGTACCTGCTCGATACAAATCGCACAGTTGTCATAACGATGCCCAAAGCCAGGGAGAAAGCCACAACCGGAGCTTCCGGACAGTAAGGAGATAAGGAGTTAGCAATGAGAATCAAAACGAATCTAAGAGGATTTCTAGCAGCACTGATGCTGTTAGCGCTTGTCTCCTCAATGTCTTTTGCTCAGGGAGGTATGGCGTCACAGTCTCAGGGGAGCACGAAAGGTGCCGTCATCAAGGGCAAGGCACCGGTTAACAAAGATGTTTTAAGAGTGAAGCTACCGAAAGCCGAAGAAGCGACTCTGGCTAACGGTCTCCGTGTAGTCTTGCTCAACGCCAACAAAGTCCCAACGTTCACTATGCAGATGGTGATCCTTAGCGGGGGGTTAGCTGATCAAGCGGACTACCATGGTCTGGCAAGTTTCGTCGCAGCGCTCTTGCGCGAGGGAACGACTAAACGTTCCAGCAAAGAAATCGCGGAACAGGCTGACGCGTTGGGTACCACTATATCCTCAACGTCGGGTTTGTCTTCCTTGACAAGTACTGTTACAGCTTCCGGGCTGGTCGAAAACCTGGATCAAACGTTAGACATCTTTGCCGATGTCATTCGGAATCCATCATTCCCGCAGGTCGAAGTTGATAAGTACAAGACGCGCACACTAGCTCAAGTACAATTCCAGAGATCGATACCGCAGTTTCTCGCTGCGGAGCAATTTCAGAAAGCGATATACGGAAGTCATCCGGGTGCACTAATTATTCCTCCGGCTGATTCGCTGAAGAAACTTTCGAGCAAGGATCTCGCGCAGTTTCACTCGACCTACTACCGTCCGAACAACGCATTTCTCGCGGTGGTGGGTGATGTGACGATGAAGGAATTGATGCCGAAGCTTCAAAAGGCATTTGGCGATTGGCAAAAGGCTGATGTCCCGACAATAAACATTCCACCTGCACCTGCGCAATCAGCATCGATGATCGCTTTGATCGATCGTCCTGGCTCCGTGCAAACCGTATTACAGCTTGGAACGCTTGGGATCGAACGAACGAGTCCAGATTACTTTGCGGTGTTGCTTGCAGATCGTGTTCTTGGCGGTGGTCCATCCGGGCGATTGTTCATGAATCTCCGCGAAGATAAGGGTTATACCTACGGAGCCTACAGTAATTTTGGTGGCTCAAAGTTTCGCGGGACCTGGATCTCCAGTTCAGAAGTCAGAACTGAAGTTACTGAAGGCGCTATGAAAGAGTTCAAGTATGAGTTGACAAGGTTGAGAACCGACAAGGTTCCGGCTGAAGAGCTCGAGAATGCGAAGCGCGCCATCATTGGGAGCTTTGCACTTTCACTTGAACAGCCTCAGGCTCTTTTACAGAACGTCATCACGCAAAAGATCTACAACCTGCCTGCGGACTATTGGGACACCTACCCGCAGCATGTGTCGGCGATCACTACTGACGATGTTCAACGTGTGGCGCAGAAATACATCGACATGGATCACCTTCAGGTGGTCGCAGTAGGCGATGCGAGTAAGACGCGCGACGTCCTGGCGAAGTATGGAACGGTGCGGGTGTTTGATGCGGATGGAAAACCAATTGGTGGTTCGGTTGAAGCTAACCGGTAACGGAATTTCTTAGCTTGCAAATATAAAGCCCAGGTAAGCAATACCTGGGCTTTTCTTATAGGCCCAAACTTCATTCGTGTGATTCGTGTATTTCGTGGATCTCGTTTGGGTAAACATTAAACGATCCACGAAAAACACGAACTACACGAAAAAACTACGGCGAGCGATTTATTGAGCCCGCAAAGTCTACGCCTGTTTGATCGTTGATGAGTCCGGCAAAGACTTTATCAATCGGCGAAAAAGAATAACCGTCCTTTGAAGGAATGAGTCGATACGTCTTTTGTGATGGTACTACGTTGAATGAGTAATAACCGTCATTGTCCGTAGTTGATGCCAGGACCGAACCGGACGGACTGATAAGAACAACCACAACATTCGAAATTCCCGTCCGGGTTGAATCCAGAATACGCCCGCTGATCTTGATGTTAGACCGCACACGAGATGCAGCTGCGCGAAGTGCCTCATCGGTGATTGGTTCTGGTTGTGTAGCCGGCGCATCAGTTGTTGTTGTCGATGGTGTTTCGGGTGATGGTGTCGGAGTCGGCGACGGTTCACTTGATGGTGTAGGTGAAGGTTCAGGCGTGGAGGCCGGCGTAGCTTCAGGCGATGCAGTTGGAATAGCAGGGTCCGGCTTAGGAGCTTCTGTTGTTGGTGTCGTGCTGGCTTTTTCCGCTGGCGCCAGCGACCCGCTTGAATTTGTCCTTTCCAAAACACCAGTAGGGGGAGTTACCATCGCTGAAGTGTTCTCCATTGCCTGATTCTTGCTGGAGATAATCGCTGGCCCAACTCTGTCTTCCAACCCATCCGTAGATCCCTTAACTTTCCGATACAGCCTTTCAATTACGGATCGCCGAACAGAATCACGTTCGCCGGCGGTGTAACTCTGAATATAACTTTCCAGGGCTTCATCGTTGCGACCTGTTTGTTCGAGAACTACTCCCAGATGCCACAAAGTATTTCGCCAGGCCGGAGTGCCATTCGGCAGAACGCTTGAGGCCTGCTTCAGATGTTCAATAGCTTCTGGATATTTGTCCTGGTTGAAGAGAATCCAACCAGTCAAATCTTCCATTCGTCCGCGCATTATGTTCGACAACGCGCTGCGAGGCGCCTCGGCGATATCCGGAATCGTGCCTGCGGCAATTGCCTGTGCACGAAGGCCCCGAAACTCGTCAGCTTGCGCGGCTGTGGTTGCGACGGGCGCGCGTAAGGCCACTTCCAAACCCTGTTTCGAAGCGTCAATGAGTTCAAGCGCTGTAGTTAGCGCAACGCCTGTCTTCACCAACCGGCTTGCGGCGTACAGCTGTCGATAGGCCTTCATGCCATCTTCGCCAGATGCAAACTCGCGAGCGGCATTGGAAGCGCTAGTTTCATCGATCTTGTCACCGTCTCTTTGACTCAAGGCAGTATCGAAAGCCAAAAGAGTAGTAAGCATTTTACTGTTCGCAGCAGAATCGGCGGCGGTTGGTTGATAAAGGCTTGCCCGGCGCTCCGGACCAAGTAACGTCATGAAGTCTTTGTCGCGAGCAGCAATTCTTCCGGCCAGGAAAGTTTCGACTTGTCCGTCTTTAAACGAAAACGACTCGTGCAAGATCTCCACTGCTTCGTCAAAAAAGCCCATCGACGCAACTACATTCGCAAGTTCGTAGTTCAAAGTTGGGAACTTGCCGAACTGTCGTGCGTAGCGCATCGCACGCTCCGCACCGATATTTCTATTCAGGCCAAGCAACGATCGAACTAAAGCAATCTGTGCCCACGTGTATCTTGGTTCAATCCTGACGGCCTGTTGTGCAAGGTCAAATGCTTTCTGGTAATTCTCATGCGAGGCAAACCAGTAGGCTGTGCCACTCAGCAGGGCGAGGTTCTTTGGTTCGTTTGCGAGTGCCGCATCGAGAGCAGTCGTCGCTTCGTCTGTGCGTCCGAGTTCAAAAAGACATATGACCCTTCCAGCGATTGCCGCTCCGTCTTTTGGATCCAGTTTTAGTAGCCGATCGTACAGGGCTAAAGCGTCATCAAACTTTCCATTTGCGCGAGTGAGATCCGCCAATGTGTTCAGCGAAGCCTTTGAGGTAGGATCGAGATCAACCGCCTTTTTATACTCTGCAGCGGCCTCGTCGAGTTGCAGGTTGATTTGACGGCTGACAGCCAACACACGATGTGACTCAGCGGCATCCGGCGCCAGCTTCACCGCTTCTTCGGCTACCCGAACAGCTTCGTCGCTGCGCTCGATCGTGACGTAAAAACCCGCCAGGCCGACTAAACGCTTAGGATCGGTACCGAATTTCTTCTCAATCTTTGTTGCGGCCTGGAACGCCGCGTCTGGCTGGCCGCGAAGAAAAAGGTTCGCAGGTATTTGCCCGATTACACCCGAGTAGAGTTTGTCGGAAATGCCGGCATCGGCCTCATCGATCGCCAGCATTAATTGCTGAACACCGTTGGCTACATCATCGGCTTTCAGGAATTGATCGCCGAGTCCTGCGTGAGTACTGATGAGCAACTCGACGGCACGAGGCCGCGCCTTTGAATCCGGATGTGTGTCCAGAAAACTCTTGAGCTTCTCAGCGCGCTTTGCGAGAGGCAGTGTCAGCGTCAATTCAACTTCTTCAGCTTCCGCTTCATCGTCCACAGGCTCGACGATCTGCTTGGGAGTCGATTCTGCTTTGCTTGTTTTAGCTGAAGCCTTCGGTGGCGGATTAGTGGTGGTTTTCTTTTCAGGTCGCTTTACTTCGGTAGCAACTGTTGAAGGCTCAGTAACTGCAGGTTTGTCGTCAGTTGGTGCTGGTGAAGTATTCGTTGCCTCTTCTTTTGTTTTTGAAGCTTCTGTTTTTGAAGCTTCGCCAACGACGCGGGGCCGCGTTTGAGTAGGTTCACTCGCTGGCTGTTGAGCTGCGTCAGGAGGTTTTTCTGCGACACTGGCATTTGCCGGCAAAGACTTGTCGAGATCTTCAACCGCAAAGCCGAGCTTAGCTGCAAGCGAATTTAGAAATAGTAATACGCCTTGATCTATCGCTTCGGTGAAACGTCCGGCAGTCAATTGATCTCTCATCCGCTGTCCCATATCGCCGAGGATTCCTTCAGGCAATACAGATTGAACGAGGCGGCTGAACTGAGTGACGGAAGTCTTGGACGCTACTGCTACAACCAGAAGCAAGCTCTTAGTAGTGCTGGTCCGTGAGCCAATTTTCCAATCGGTAGCTAGTTGTCGGGAGAACACCGCGATATCTTCACCACCGGTCCCATCGACAGTTGCCACGTAAAAATCGATCTTCGTTCGTTCCTTGAGGCCGCTAAGTAAAGTCTCGAGGTGGTTCTTCACGGGAGTGTCGATTACGCCAGCGAAGTCATTTATGTGAGTTGTCGGAGGCGGGAACTGATTCGCAGCCTGAGCGCGAACGACCGACACCATTGTGCAAATTGTGCACGCCACGACCAGAGTACGCAGGTACCAACACCGGCTAAATATTATTCTCATCAACATTGCGAGTGGTTTAATCATTAGTCGGGGGGTGCTTCCAATCAGCACGAGCAATATCAATTAATTGGGGGGAACGATTCGGGGCTCATGATACCATCGCCCCCGATTCGCGGCGAGCACCCTGACTGCCGAGGTGGAGAAACGCGGTGAGTGAACTCGATGAAGCTTGGGTACTGGCACTGGCAGAAGCGGAGAGGCGTGCCCGCGCGGCCGGCCAATCGGAGTTAGCTGAATATTTATCGTTAAAGAACTCGAACGATTTGTTGAGGACCTCCGGCATAGAATGGCTGGTCTCGACGTTTACGGTCCTGGCCGGTGAAGCGAATCGAGCGGGCGCGAGTCTGCAGATCGCAAGTCTGGATACACATCGATTTCGCATCGGCAATTCGACAATGGTTGGTCGTTTGTTAACCTTCTCCAATGGTGTGCGAAAGTTGTTTGTCGAAGCAGGCTGGCCGAGAACTCCACGTGATGGCATTGTTCGAGGTGGTGGATTGGCATGCGCGAATATTCGTCATCTCGGTTTGACGTCTGCTAATGAAGAGTTACTCCTTGCAAAGACGAATACTGGCGCTCCCACCTGGTTGTCCTCCGTTAAGAAATCTCCGCGTAACGTTCTCCACGAGTCTGATATTCGTCGCCACCTCTCAATTCTGCTGGATACACATCGGAAGGGACAGTAGTCAGTGGTCAGTGGTTTTTGGTCTTTGGCCTTTGGTCTTCGATCTTAGGCCTTCGATTACTTCCTACGACTTGAACTCCAATGGCCAAATACCAAAAGCCAAAGACCCCAAAGACCACTGACTACTGACCACTGACCAAGGCCGCCTTTGCCACTCCCTCCCGCCGTTGCTAATATGTCGCGCTCTTTTTGGGAACCAATATGAAACTTCGCCTTCTCTATCACGGCCATTGCTTTGACGGCGTGGCTTCGGCTGCAACTTTCACTCGTTTTTATAAACAGCGAATTCACCCGGAAGCTGAAGTGAATTACACAGGATTGCTGCATCGCCCGGGTAACTTGTTTGATCAGAACCTGCTTGATTCTGACGAGAATGCAATCGTTGATTTCAAGTATGCCGCTTCTGAGAAATTGACCTGGTGGTTCGATCATCACGAGTCGGCGTTTCTGACTCCAGAGGATGAGGCTCACTTTCGTGCTGATAAGTCCGGCAAGAAGTTTTTGGATGCAACAAAGAAATCGTGCACTGAGTTCATCGCTGAAGTGGCAAGTGAACGGTTTGGCTTTGATGCAACACCGATAGAGTCCCTCGTTCGTTGGGCGCACATCATCGATGGGGCGCTTTACACTTCACCGGCGCAGTGTGTTGAGTTGAAGGAACCAGCGCTGCAGCTGATGCAGGTGATCGAATCAGATCCTGATGATCAGTTCATAGATCGGATAATCCGTGAGTTGACGGTTAGATCGCTGGAGGAAGTTGCACAGAGCGAGGAGGTTCAGACGCGATTCAAGCCCATTTTGCAGCAGCATCTTGAAACACTGGAAGCCATTCGTCGTAAAGCGATGGCCGCAAACGGTGTAATTCAGTTTGATCTCGTCGATGAAGGTTACGAAGGTTTCAATAAGTTCATTCCTTACTACCTTCACCCTGAAACAACATATTCAGTCGCCCTGACACGTGGAGCTCATAGAACGAAGATCTCCGTGGGTTCAAACCCCTGGGCGCCTAAGCCGCGTACTCATAATATCGCGAAGATTTGCGAGCGTTATGGCGGCGGCGGACATGCCGTTGTGGGCGCGGTGTCGTTCAAGCCAGAGGAAGTTGAAGAGGCGAGGGCGGCTGTGCGAGAGATCGTTGCCGAGCTTTCAAGTTAGAAAAGAATAGGTCCAATAGGTCATATAGGTCCTATAGACTCTATCTCGCCATCAACTCTTCAATCTCCTCAGCCGCTTTCGGCACCTTGCTCGTTAACACGCGCGGCCCATTCTGAGTGCAGACCACGTCGTCTTCGATTCGAACTCCAATTCCCAAATATTGTTGAGGAACGTCCGTCGTGTCTGGAGCAATGTAAATTCCAGGCTCTACCGTCATCACTACGCCCGGTTCAAGCGCGCGAGACTCCTGTCCAAAGTAGTAACGTCCAACGTCGTGTACGTCGATCCCAAGCATGTGACCAAGTCCGTGCATGTAAAACTTCTCGTATTTCTTGTCTTTGATCAGTTCTTCAGGCTTACCTTGTAACAAACCTAACTCAACCATTCCCTCGGTCAATATCTCAATCGAGCGCTGCTTCAATTGATCGTGGGTCGTTCCCGGTCGAACCATTTCCACACACGCCATCTGGGCCTTCAACACGAGGTCATAAATCTCTCGTTGAGGTTTAGAGAATCGACCGTTGATCGGAAAAGTGCGGGTGATATCAGATGCGTAGCCTTTATATTCCGCGCCTGCATCGATTAACAACAACTCGCCTTCACCGAGCACGCCGTCGTTGTTGATGTAGTGCAGCACCGTCGCGTTCGAGCCGGCTCCGACAATCGAAGTGTAGGCCGGTCCAGCCGCGCCACGTTCGCGGAAGATTCGTTCAATCAAGGCCTCGAGTTCATATTCCTGCATCCCTGGTCGGGCAGCTTTCATAGCTGCGCAATGTGCTTCGGCGGCGATGTCGGCTGACTGTTGCATCAACTCGAGTTCCTCTGCACTCTTGAGCACACGCAGCTCATGAACGATTGTTCCAGGATCGATAATGGTCTGTGGTGGATGAATCGGTTTGCGGTTGAGAGCACGCATGTGCGCAATTTCCGCGACTATCGTTTGATCCAAATCACGATTAACACCTAGCCGGTAGTAAAGTGTTTCAGCACCGTCCAACAGTTCCTGGAGTTTCGAATCAAATTCGGCTACCGGAAAAGATTCATCAGCACCAAAATCTTTCTTTGCGCCTTCAACACCGGCGCGACGCCCGTCCCAGATCTCTCGTTCGGGGTCGCGGGGACGAACAAAAAGCGTGTACTGATTCGGTTTGATTACGGCAACCGCATCTGGTTCTTCAAAGCCGGTTAGATAAAAGAAATCCGAATCTTGTCGAAAACGATAATGAGTGTCGTTTGAACGTGTGGCTTCACGTGCTGCAGGAATAATCGCGACCGAGTTTGCAGCCATGCGACGTATGAACTCTCGAAGTTGTGTTCTGATCATGAAGTCTTCCTCATAATTTAAGTGTTGAGGTAGATTGTAACCGACTGCTTTGCCGCTTCTGAAATGTCGACATGAGAGTGGCATCGAAGCCCACCTTGTAAATCCCGTCAATTCTGTCTACCTTCATACCGATCCGCTATGAGAGCAGAGTTAGACACAATCGAGCATTCAGAGATTATTAAGCGCGATCCTGCCACTGGCGAGGAAATCGGTCGTGTTCCTCTCTTAGGCTCAGTTGAAGTTCTTGACGCAATCAAACGAGCCCGCGCAGCACAACCATCGTGGGCCAGTCTTTCATATCGACAGCGTGGGCAAGTGATCTCTCGAGCGAGGGAAATAGTCCTTCGGGATCTTGAGCCGATTGCACAGTTAATTTCCCAGGAAACCGGAAAGCCAAAGGCAGAAGCGACCTCAATGGAAGTCGTTCCCACTCTGGATCTGATGCACTACTTCGCTGTCAACAGCGCGAAAATACTTAAACCAAGTCGAATCGACATCGGCCAATACGGTCTGATGGGCCGTTCGTCGAAGATCATTTATAAGCCTCTAGGTGTCGTAGGGATCATCTCACCATGGAATTTTCCCTGGGCCACACCACTCGACGAAGTGGTCATGACATTGATGGCCGGCAATGCTGTCATTGTTAAGCCAAGCGAGCTCACTCCATTTTCTGCGCTGAAGATCGCCGAAGTCTTTAACGAGGCACAACTACCAACCGGATTGCTTCAAATCCTGACTGGCGACGGCTCAACAGGCGCCGCGCTCGTTGAATCGGGTGTTGACAAGATCATGTTCACCGGAAGTGTTGCGACCGGGAAACGCGTCGCTGAGTCTGCAGCTAAACATTTAATTCCGGTCGTGCTTGAACTCGGTGGCAAAGACCCGATGATTGTTCTTAAGGATGCGAATGTGACCAACGCTGCGCGAGCCGCAGTGTGGGGTGCGTTTTGCAATGCTGGACAGGCGTGTGCCTCCGTCGAGCGCTGTTATGTGCACGAGTCAATTGCTCAACGTTTTATCGAGCTTGTAGTCAGTGAAACTGCCAGGCTCAAGCAAGGACAGACGTCATCCGATGACATCGATGTCGGCGCCATGACGAACGAACGGCAACTTCAAATCGTTGAAGACCACATCGGCGATGCCGTGCAGAATGGGGCACGTGTTGTTATCGGAGGCAAGAGAGGAAGCCAGGAGCGAGGCTGGTTTCACGAGCCAACAGTTGTCACGAACGTGGACCACACAATGAAGCTGATGCGGGATGAGACCTTCGGTCCTGTGTTGCCCATTATGACGTTCAAGACTGATGAAGAGGCGGTGCGTTTGGCCAACGATAGTATCTACGGTTTGACTGCTTCAATATTCACGACAGATATCGCTCGTGGTCGTGAACTGGCAGAACAAATTGAAGCAGGCACAGTGATGGTTAATGAAGTTGTTTACACTCATGCCCTTGCTCCGACACCGTGGGGTGGAGTGAAGCAAAGCGGGTATGGTCGAACCCATGGCCGTCTGGGATTATTGGAATTAGTAACGCCTCAGCATGTTCATGTGAATTCGTTTCCGAGCGTTCCAGATGTTTGGTGGTTTCGCTATTCAGAGACCGCCCGAGGCTTGTTTCGAAGTTTGGCAAAACATTTCACTACAGGTTCGCTGCTCCAATCCTCGTTAATCCTGCCGCAGATGATCAAAAGACTACTTGAGCGACGCCAGCCTTGATCGTTAAGAACTGAAATTCCCGGCCGGGGTTCGATTCTCGCCAAAGCACTTTTTACTTTTGGGCATGTTGTATCTTAGGATTTACGACTCGAATTCGTCTTGTATTTCGTCTTGTTAGGTTAAGAGTAATGGGCTTCTGGCAAAACTACATGCACCGGCGGGAACGCTGGTATCACCAGCGCGATAACAACCGTCGGGTACTCCCCTTTGAATGGGGACTCCCGCACATCCTCGATCACGTCAACGGTGACGACCCACGCGTCGTACTACAAAAACACACTGAACGCGTGATGCAGTCGAGTGACGATTTCTATGCGTTGCCCGAAATTCTCGACTACAACTTAACTGGTGACCAGCTGACTTGGACAAGTGCCATCGAAACGCCATCCATCGAAAACAATCTTGCTCGTGGCCGGTTCTTTCCTGCGAAGCCTCGGAACGGCAAACGTCCGACAAAGGCAGTCGTTGTATTGCCTCAATGGAACGCTCAACCAGAAAGCCACGTCGAAGCTTGTCGGATCTTCAACATGATTGGCATGTCTGCGTTACGACTGACACTCCCTTACCATCAACAACGAAAGCCCGCAGACCTTGAACGTGCTGATTACCTTGTCAGCACGAGTGTCGGCCGGTCGATTCAGTCGATGCGTCAAGCGGTACTTGATACACGCGCCGCTGTCAGGTGGTTGAAGAATGAAGGGTACGAAAAAGTTGGAATACTCGGTACGAGTGTTGGCTCATGCATTTCGTTCCTGGCATTCGCGCACGAGCCGGATCTTGCAGCGGGTGCTTTCAATCACGTCTCGGGATATGTCGCTGATGTTGTATGGCATGGGTTGTCTACCGAACACGTGAGGGCTGGGTTTGCTCAACACCTTAACCTGGAAGAGCTTCGGAATTTCTGGAAGCCAATAAGCCCGTTCCCCTTCATGTCGCGTTTGCAACGAATGGGTGAAAGGCCGATGCGTTTTATCATAGCGCGTTACGACCTCACCTTTCCGATCGATCTTTCTCGCGAGGCGATCGCAGAGGCACGACGATTAAAACTGCCTTTGGATATTGTTTGGTTGCCTTGTGGTCATTACACGACTGGTGAGCTGCCGTGGAAAGCGATCGACGCGTGGAAGATCGCAACGTTTTTCAGGAGAGTGTTTAAGGGCTGACGCTTGTGCTCAGTCAGAAAATAGGTCCTATTGGTCATATAGGTCCTATATTTCTGACAACGCTCACTTCGCCATCGGAAACACAGGTTCAATGTCCACCGGCACATTCTTCAATTTATCCAGTGCCTGCTGCATCGGCGGTCGAATCACCGCAAACTTATCAAGAATCGCCTTAGCCTTTTCATAGGAGCCTTCGGCCTCAAGCGTTAGAAGATCGTGCGTTAGCTTTGTGACGCCCGCTTTGAACTTTTCATGATCGACGCCGAACGTTCCTGACTTATCGTTGTACTTAATCGCGCCTTCGTCAGTCAGATAGTTGAACTGCATTGCGACACCTTTACCATGAGCCTCAGTAATTCCAAATCTCACTGAGCGGAACATACTCGCCAGATACGTGATGTAAAGCGTATTCTCCATACTCTTATCGATGATGTTGTGGTCGATCATGTATTGGAGGGCCCACAAACCCGTCACGTCAGCTTTCGCCTCTTCGATTGCCGAGTAAAGGTTTTTCAGTTGTTTGCGTACGGTAGTCTGTTCGCCACCTACGCTGATGTTGTGTGGTCCGAGTCCATGCATTAACTCGTGACAAAGAATATGCGTGAAGAATGAATCAAACGACAGCGAAGCACGTTCAGCAGGTTCCAAAACGACACGAGAGATTGGTATCAGCGTCTTGTTGAACTTCGCGTCCTGAACGTTCTTCAGCATCACACGCTTGGATCCCTTTTCCTTCACCACGCGTTCGTCGTTGGGCAGGTTGTAAGCCGCGGTCTGAACCCCATCATTGCCTTCACCCGAACTGAACACCTCATTAACAACGCGAATCGGTGATGCGGCGCCAAGCTTCGGATTACGGTACGAAGGATCCATCGGCAGATTGTTTTCCAACTCCTGGAGATAACGGCTGAACTTCGCAAGCTTTGCACTTTCGGCATCGTCGCGAAGAGTCACATAAGCTTCGAATGAAGCTTTATAACTAAACAGTTCATCTTCGTAAGTCTCATACGGACCAAAGGTCACATCGATTGGCGCATCTAGATCCATCCAGGCGACGTCGCTTTCATAGTAATCGTCAGTGCCTAACGCGTCAGCTCGTTTGCTCAGGAAGTTTTTCAGCGTCGCATTTGTTGTAAGGGCCGCGGCTTCGCGCAAGAGTTTCGCGGCTGGCTCAAGATATTCACGATAAGCCTGGCTGTACGGAACAGTCATCAGCTTTCGATCGGGACCTCTTCGAATAACCCAAAAGAAACCGGTAGCCTTTTGCTTCTCTGATTCCGACAATCCCTGGACCCACGAATTGAATTCATCTTTCGTCATGTCATCCGGATAAGCCGCAGCCTGAGGTGGTTTCTCTTTAGGCACGCCTTCTATGAACGGCTCGTTGTTGTCCAATCGCGACCACGGCCCATCGTTAATGTAAAAGTAATGCAGCCGTTGTCGTCCAACAGGTGTTGTGTCGGCCAGGAGTTTTTTCTCCAGAGCGTCGTTGCCACTCCATATCTGTCGAAGAAAAAGCGGGTCGAGCAGTTTTGCAGCTTGAATAATCTTCGTGAGCGCGAGTTTGTCTTTAGCAGGCAGTTTAGCTGTATTTGCAGTTAATAAAGTGGGAGCAAACCGGGCAATCTTTTTTGCCAACTCGGGATCACCACTCGTGGCTGACTTCTTTTGGCTAAACACTGGTGAAAAAGTAAACAGGAGAATGATCAGAATCGAAATGGACTGTCGTAGTCTTGTCATACATTTCCTCGCTTAAAGTATGGCGATGTTATCGACTGTTTGAGTGAATTCAAAATCAGATGTCCGACGAACTTTAAAGTTTGTCGTAGTTTCCAATAACAGCCTGTTGGTAGCTAGCGCCGCTCGAAGCGTTCGCTAAGATAACTAAGGTTCAGACTGGTCACACACGACAAACTAAAGTTTATCGGACATTAAGAACGGTTCTTTAAAATCTTGACGAATGATCCTGAGCGAAGCTCGTCAAGTGTTAGTCCCGAAAGTTTCAAAGCTTCGTCTTCAGTCACTGCGCCACAGTTAATAGCACGCAGGAAGTAGTTGAGTAATCCTTGTCCCGTGGCTGCATCATCAAAGACGTCGCCGACGAGTGTTGCTTTGGCGGCCTTCTCGACAAAGTTCTTCAAACGCTCCGAAGCTGCTTCCAAACTCTCGAGAAAGAAGGAATAGACGGCCGCATAACGTGTGGGAAGTTGGGCCGGGTGGAGATCCCAACCCTGGTAGAAACCAGTGATGAGCGAATGTTGAACGTGATCGAAGTGCAGTTTCCACGCGCGGTGAACGACTTGACGATTCTCATCAACCTGTTCAGCAGTTAGCGGTGCTCCACCTTCAACCTGACGATGTGGTGCGACTGGCATGATGTTCGTTGCGCCGTCAGAGAGCCATATTCCTGTTCCGGCAAATGAGACTTGCATCATGTTTTTGGCGAAATCGCAGGCCGGATGAAGCATGTGTTGATGTGCAGCAGTGATATTGCAACCGGCGGTGTAGTCATAGGTACCGAAGTGCGCTGCAACACAACGTCCTTCAGCCGCCGCAAGTAGAAGTGGAAGATTGACCTCGCCGCGATGATTGATGATCGATTGAGTAGTTTCAATCATCATCTCAAACTTCAAGCTTCCTTCCGCGAGACCGTTCTGGCCTTCTAAGCGACCGAGCAAATTGGCCAAAGCCGCTACTTGTTCCGCGATTGTTATCTTCGGCAGGGTGATGACGAAATTGTTGGGAAGCCGTCCTTCCGTCTTCTCCGCAAGAGTAGAGACGAAAATGTCGAGCGTGCGAAAACTTCGCGTTCGGAGTTCCTCGTTGAAGGGTTTTATACGTATGCCGATGAACGGCGGCAAAGTTCCAGTTACCTGACCCTGGGCCACCTCTGCGGCCGCGGATTCCGCATGACCATCTTCCTCAACGTCGGGTCGGTTGCCGTAGCCGTCTTCGAAATCAATTCGAAAGTCTTCGACGGGTTCGCGTCGGAGTTTTTCTTTCACTCGTTCGTAGATCGTTTGAGCGAGCCATGCCGGTTTGTTGTCATGTCGCAATTGATCGGGCAACGTATCCGCCAACTGGCTCGCGCCGGGAAGGTCCAGCACCCGAGCGAATGCGACGAGGTCTGGAGCAAATTGATCGAGCGAACGAAGTGCCAACGATCCAAGTCGATTTGCTGAATCCGATCTGAACAGATGTGCGCCGCCGTAGACTGTGTGAACGGGTTGACGTCTTCCGGATTCACCTGGGTAATGTTGAGAGAATCCGTCGTTCGCTTTTTGCAGTCGTTCAGTGAGATCACGCAACGACTCGCCTGGAAGTGATGCCTTCATGTTGTCCTCATTTGCGTTGTGGGATGTTCACGGAGTGTAGATTAGAAGGAAGGATTAGGGAATTGTGGGTGACTGCCGGGGAGGGAAGACCGCCTCGTCTGACTGTTCGAGATCAGAGTTCTCGTACTTTAAATTCTTCTCTGCGCTCCTCGGCGTTCTCTGCGTCTCTGCGGTGCCTTCGAGTGATTCGTGGTATTTACATTCGACATACTACGGCACCGCAGAGACGCAAAGAACGCCGAGGAGCGCAGAGAAGGATTTTGATTAGGTCAATACTCACGCACTAACTCCCCTTGTGGAGACCCTCATAAGTTTTTCCTCAGATTTTGAAAACGACGAAAATTGCAGAAAAATGGGCCAGTTTTCGCTCCTCAAGTTTTCCTCAACCACCCGGATGTAAGTTTTCGGAAGCTATTGATTTGGATTCGTAGGCGCAGCGGCAGGAAACGGAGATAGGCCGTTCTTCGGCTCTATCCGCTGCCCGGACCGTGCGGGCACTCGAAGCCAAAGCGACGACTTAGGGCGAAGGTTGTTGCTAAGGTGGACAGTGCCCGCACGATTTTTTGTTCGGTAGCAGATGGCTTTGCCTCAAAAGTCCAGTTTCATTGGATTCGGCTCTGCCAGCTGTTGTGAGGCATGGCTCTGCCCTGCCGTGTGGGAGCGATAATTGGTTTTGGGCTCCGCCCTCGATGTGTTTCCAGTGTGAGACCTTGAGGGCGTAGCCCAATTGAAATCTAAGCTCGCTTACGGCAGGGCAGAGCCATGCCTCACAACAGCTGGCAGAGCCGAATCCAATGAAACTGGACTTTTGAGGCAAAGCCGTAGCAGATCAAAGGAGGAAAGTGAACAGGGGATAGATGTAGGCGTCGAATAGGTCCTGTAGGTATTATCTGATCGATTCAGGATCGAAAGGATTCCCCATGACCCGTTTCCCCCTTCTGTTAGCGCTTGCTCTTACTACGGTTGTTGCTCAAACTCCCAAACAGGTACTCGTCGACTTTCGCCAGGACAGGATCACCACTCCGCCTAAGATCACTCCCGCAACTCAGAAGTTCGTGCTTTCGAAAGTGTTTCGTAGGTACTTAACCGATGAGAACAAATGCAACCGGAACTTTGCTGGCAACGGCGTGGACGATTATTTGCGGGCAGCGCGTAATGCCGGTCAGATCGTTCCCGCGATTGTGGATTCGGTAAGCGGCAGCTTCACCGCTCCCGGTCAAACCCAAACGCTTTACGTAATTTCTGTCAGCGAGTGCAATGCATCTCACGCGGACAACTTTGGCACAAAGCGAGTCGCCATCTTCAACGGGCAGCAGTTAGTTGCGGATGTCGATGTTGATTTCAGAAACAGTATCGCGAAGAAACTGGATCTGAATCTTGATGGGCTTGATGAGTTGCTGATGACGAGTGGCGACATGGCACAGGGAACACTGATCGAGATGGCTTCCTTGTTGAGTTTCGAAAACGGACACGTAAAGGTCCTCGAAGATTTTGGCACGGTCACTGAAGACTCATGCGCCTCGGGCTTTCCGGGCAGTATGGCTAAGGGGTCAGTGATTTGGTTTGCGCCCGTTCCTTTTGGAACGATGCCGAAGTTGCGACAGGACAATTACGCATCGCCTTGTAGGAATGTGAAGAGATGGCGATTTGTCTCGACGGGAAGGATGCAGGATTAGATCCACATAATTACTTTTAAGCAAACAGCATGAACGACCCGGCACTAGTCAACTACGTGAACCCTACAGACGTACACGTTGTCCTTAGTCGGATTCCGGAGAACCTTCGCGCGCGCTTACGAGAGGTGTTTCTAAGTAGTAGGAGCTTCGGTGTTCGCCTGCTCGGATCGGTTCGCAGGCGCGGCCGACGTGACATCGATTTGTATTCAGTGCTACCTCCGAGAGTTAGCCTTCGCGGTTATCTGGGGAAGGGACGAGATGCAGCCGAGTTCGGGGCACCTCGAAAGGGTCAATGGCCCCCTTGGGCAGTCCGTCGCTTTCTTCTTTATGACACTTTGCTCCACGAACTAGGACATCTTCAGCTCGTCCGGCCAAGGGGACGGAGTTGGAATCGAAGGTTTGCTTCGGAGACATTGGCGAAGGAGTTTGCGACCTCCTGGCGTCGAGAGCTCTACTCGACGTCTTTTGTTCATCCGGATCCTGTGCACAACTCACCGACTGACGATGAGCTTGGGATGTTGACGTTTTGGGAACATCTGGACAAGGCGCAACGACTAAAGCTAGTGCACCTTGTCCTCGCGGCCCCACATCAAGAGATGCCCGACTTCTCGATCTTTGAGCCTCTCGACCCATCATGTCGGAAGTTCATGAGCACGGTTCTTGGCGTCGGGGGAGGGCAAATTAGTGTTTCAAGTTAAAAAAGCCATTCGACTTTTGTAGGGAATTGGTAGCGCATACGGGACTCGAACCCGTGATCTCTACCTTGAGAGGGCGCCAGTTCATTTGTGAAGTGGTGCTGTGCGCATTGAGCATGAAACCGACAAAGACAACCTAGCTGCCCTCACCAATCGACATCCCATCTGACGTCGCTATGTGCTCGATGTAGGTTTGCCTGCTGAAATGAGGGTTTTTTCTCCGCGCGCTTATCAGAAACGGATTTAGGGTTCCCAAGTAATAGGGACAACAGTGGAACCTGATGTTTTTGTGATGCCTTTCGGCATTAAAGAAGCCGAGGCTGCACGTCAGGCAGTTGAGCAAAAGAAACTTAACCTTTTCCCAAGTAAGCAGAAGAACGCTCAGAACTGCCGCGACCCGTTCACCAACGATCAAAACGTCAATCGATTTTGCAGCGACGGCTCCCGCAGAGGCGAATGTCGCGGATGTCATTAGAGATTGCCCACGCGATTTGCGCATTAGTAAATAGAGCAAAGAATAACAGCGGCCCCGGATCAAGGCCAGATTTGGCTAAGTGCCGCTTCGTTCGAAAGGAGATAGATATGTGCTTAAAGAATTCACGAGTTCCTAAAAATAATAACGAACGACCCGCCGCAAAGGAGCCTGGCATGGAGTGTCGAGACAGATTGAGCAACCTCGAGCAAACTGCGAGATTTAGAAGGATCCACTTAACACTCGTCAGGATTGCGGTCTCGTTAATGTTGCTGGTCGCCCTCGAGGCTTCGGCCATGGCCCAATGCGGTGCTTCGTTTACTTCATTGGCGGCAGCGGCGGCTTCCGTCCGAAACCAACCACAAATGTCGCAATTGACTGCGCCGAACCAGTCCACTGGCCCGAGCGGCAATGCAGTCAACACCTCCATCATTGGACTTTGGCACATCAGCTTTCTGGTTGGGGGTGAGCAAATTCAGGAGGCGTTTCAAACCTGGAATACCGGGGGCACCGAAGTTCACAACCCGAACGTAGATCCCAGGCAAGGAAACGTCTGTCTTGGGACTTGGGATGAGGCAGCGCCACAAACTTTTAGGCTCAATCACCGAGTGTGGTTGTACACGGCGGATGGAAGTTTCCTAGGTGTGGGCCATCTGCACGAAACGCTTACCCTAAGCGATCGGGGCAATACCCAGAACGGTTCGTTCACACTCGATCTATACGATCTCTTTGGCAATAAGCTCGGTGAACTTGCGGCGGGAACCGTAAAGGGAGAGCGCATTTCCGTGAGTGAACCCTGAGGTATGGCACAAGCCTTGATGTGCGCTTCCTCCTCGGCATTCAGCAAACCGGCAGCTTCAAATTCTACGTGAACGTTGAAGCGCTTCCGTGAAAGCTCAGGGAAGTCGGGATCGACCTTAAGGAGAGGCGCACGGTTTTGCTTCTCCTTACGTCGCTACAGTTCGCTACATGATGGGACCAAGGGTCTCGATCATCTGGATTATGGGTTGTGTTTTGGACTACTTAGAATGGACCTGTCACACCCGACGTGGGCCGGGGCTTAACAACACTCAAATAGTCTTTTGAGAAAACTCTAACGATTTGCCTGTCTTGGATGCTGCATACTGTTGGATGTCAAACGGGGAGGTGCTCCACCAATCCACAAGGTCAGCTTAATGCGCTGGCCTTTTGGTTTCTTATAAAGCGAAAGCGGCACGATTCGTGGTGAACCATGCCGCTATCGTTCTCACAATCAATTAAGACCGTGAATTTGTGATCACCGTCCTCACCCCGGCAATCACTTGGCGAGCTACATTTAGCAGCTCAGCCGATTGGCCGGAGATTCTACGCCTTCAGTTGATACGTAGCAAACGAGCAGTCAGTTGTCTTTTGAAGATGACGCTGCGGCTTTAATTCTTCGACTCCTCTTTTTATGTGTGCGCTTTCGTTGAAGGGTAAGACGTGAAAGCGGAACCATGTCGCCCGGCGTTTCTTCGGGGGTTCGTGCTCTCATTTCTGTTTCCCTTCGTTGAGTGCCTTCGCAAAATCGACAGCAGCCTTGGTTTCCTCGGTGCTGAGTGGCGTCACTTGGGGTTGTTCGTTGTGTGCTTCAACCAAGCGTTAAGAACGCTGGTTTGTTGGCTGATTTTCTTCACTTCTGGGGGTTTTATCTTGAGCTCAATATTGGTGCTCTGCGGCCCCGGTGCTTTCTCGATGACCCGCTTCTTTAAACTATCCACGAAGATCTCAGCTTCACTGTCCGCTTGATCAAAGTTAACTCCCAAATCAGTAACCGGAATTGCTTTTTCAATGATGACCCGGGCGTCTCGATACTTTATGGTCTCAGCGATTAACAAACTGTACCCGAGGGCTTGTATAGCTCTTCGATAATGCGGATACGGCGCGCCCAAAATGTTGCGCACCCGCCAGGTAAGCAAGTCGCAATACGTGTCCGTTTCATCCGGTTCGCCGCGGGTGAGCGGAGACAGCATATCTATGGCCGTTCGGGCGTCATCTGGGGCGAGCTCCCATTGGGGTTGTCCCGTTATCAATTCCAGCGCAACTGGGCCAGCAAGAGAAATCATTGCCAGGCGTTCCAGGCGAGTGCGGTATCTCTCTGGCCACCCCTCCGACATTTCCCAACGCAACATGTTCTTATTAAGAACTTGCAACAAGTGGCCCGCAGTCCCCATTTCGACATCAAACTTGATCGTCACATAGTGAAAACGCACCCGGAGAATATAAGCAGCAACCGCGTGGCCGGCTTCGTGGTAGGCAGTAGCCTCTAAGTTGTTTTTGCTCATTGGATTTTCACTGTTGTGTGAATTGAAAAAGCTCGTTGTCTCAAACAGGGGCCCGCTCAATCTACTATCTGAAAACAGCGCTACCAACCATTGCAAACTGTTTTATGCTCGCCTTTTGTCCTCTGATTGTGAGGATTTGTTAGGAGTTGTCAAGCAATGATGATCTTGCCTGTTTCTCGAAAGCGTTTGCCCTCAGACGCGTCGAGGGTCAGACACTACTAACTCATCACGATCGTCGCCCGGCGATAGTCTCACGGGCGGTACAGTGCGCTGCGCCAGGGCTGCCACATCAGCCTGGGATTTCAATTGCTCAAGGGTAGCGCCGACGGCTACATAATGGACTGGGAGTGTCAATAAAACCTAAACACCGGGACTAATAACTCCCAAAGAAAACTTTGAGAAAACTCTAAAGGACTCGCCAGCGAGATCGCGCCTAGAATAGCGCCAATAGGAACAAACTGGGTGAGGTACTCCACCAATCCAAGAGGTCAGCTTAACGGCTGGACTTTTGGTTTTCGACTGCCCAACAAGAGTGATCGCCTTCTTCACCTGCTCGACATTCCACTTCGCTACGCCAAGATGATCGGCTACTAGGTGTTGTTTGTTCTTTAACGAAGCCTCGGCGTTCGCGATATTTCTTAACACGTCAGCCAGTGAGCGCCAGGCATCGGCTGCAGAAGAATTAAGCCTGTCAATATTGGCAGGTATGTTTTGCCACGCGACTTGCTACCCTAAGATTTGCGATATGTGGGGAGTAAGAAGGAACAAATCGCAAAATCTGAATTTAAATAGTGAAAATAGGAGCAAACCTATGAATAGAAAACTGGAAACGATTGTCGCGAGTTTGATCGCGGTGCTCTTATTGGCATCGATAACGGCTCTTGGCGCAGAGACTGACGTCAAAGGCATGATCAGTGGTCGCACCGGAGAAACGTTGATCGTAAATACCGAGACGGGGAAAGTTACCGTAGTTCTCACCGAAGGCACGAAAATTAGAGATAAACGGGGGCTGTTTGGTTTGCAAGAGGAGCAAATGGCCCCAACGGTGCTGATACCGGGACTCAAAGTGTCGGTCGACGGAACGAGCGATGGCGAAGGACGCGTTGTGGCGAAGACGATTACCGTCGATGGCGACGACATTGAATCGTCCCAGATGATCCAGGCCGGCCTGCAACCGACTGCAGATCAAGTCCTTGAGCACGAGAAGGAGCTATTAGAGCAACAGAAGGCGATCGGGGCCAACAGGAAGCGGATCGTGGCCAACCAGGAGCAGATCGCCGCCAATACTGAGGATATCGAAACCAACCAGCAGAAGATCGCGGAACACAAAAAGAAGATTGAACAGAACATGAGTGACATCCAGTCGAACACGCAGCGCTTTACCGCATTGGCCGACTATGACACGAAGGCTCAAGCAACCGTGAAGTTCGCAAGTGGTAGCACTAAGATCTCAAAGGACGATACTGATCAACTCAAACAGTTGGCGGACACCGCAAAAGGCCTCACTGGATACATCATCGAGGTGACGGGCTTTGCGGACTCGAGCGGCAACGCTGCGATGAACACAAAATTGAGCGAGGCCCGGGCGAAAACAGTGATTACTTTCTTGATGCAGCAGGGCGGCGTGCCGGTGCGGCATATCGTGGCGCCAGGTGCGATGGGCGAATACGGAGAAGCGGCAACGAACGAGACTAAAGAAGGGCGGGCCGAGAACCGTCGCGTTGAAGTTAAGGTTCTGGTGAACAAAGGCATCGCCGGTAAGTAGGAGCCACTCATCCCAATGGGCGCTTGCGCAACGATACTGCCGGCCCGAATGATCAAATGAGCGTATCCGTCCTCTCTATCAAATCAACATACGCGGTGGGCGGCAAGCCGGGTAGACCGACCATGCAGACAGGGTCGAACCGGCGACCTCGTGCTCCGGAGGCACGCGGTCTAATCCACTGAGCTACGCGGGCTTAACAAAATCACAGGTTTCAAAAGGGTCTTGTAAAGGAAATCAGGGTAACCGAATCAAGAGGTTAGCTGCGGCTGGCCTTTTGGTTTTTAGATTGGCCTAATGCAGTTATGATCTTCTTAACCTCTCCCGCGTGCCACTGAGCTGCTTTCAAGTGGTCCTTGGCTAGGCCGAAGTTCTGAAGTTCAATGCAAGCTTGAGCACTTGCGATACCTCGTAGTACATCATTTAGGCTAGAGCAGGCTTCTCGTAGTTTTTCAAGTTCGTTAATTCCTCTGTTGAGAGTGAAGCCTACAGAGCTGCTCATGCAATTAGGCTAACCATGCGATTTTCGGTTGGCCAATGAGTGGCATCCTAATTGTCTTTTTGAACATGACGCTACGGCTTTGATTTTTCAATTGCTCTTTTTATGTATGCGCTTTCGTTGAAGGGTTTGGCGGTTCACTGCCAAACTATTTCCGCTGGGTATAGCTTTCCCGCGCCCGCACGGCCACATCGGGCTGCTCGACTCGCACCTTAATCGAACGACGCTCACCACTCTGCAGGGTCGTTCGGGGATAGTAACCAAGACTGTATTGATGGCTTAGTTCCTCGGCGACTTTGCGGAAGGCTTCGGCCAGTTGGATCTTATCGTTGGCCTGGTACAGGCGTGCACCAGTTTTTTCTGCTAGTTCATGAAGAAACTGATCAGCCAACTTGTAATCAGGTGTGTACGATCCCGCTACCCCAATAGTTGAGGTTGGACCAGTATAGGTTGTCTGTGAAGAACCCCCGGGAAGGTTGCTCTTCTTCGTCACAGTCGTAAAAGTAGTCTGATTCGTAGGTATGAAATCGCTCGTGTCGTACTCAACTGGATAGATAAGGATGTCACGCTCGTCCACATCCCGCAGTGTAGATTTATAGGTAGCGTGGTAGCTCGAGGTATCTACGCCATCAGTGAAGAGCACAATCGCTTTGCGCCCGGGAATCTTGTCCAAACGCTGTTTTATTACTAGCTCAATTGCATCATAAACGCGGGTGGAAAAGCCCGAGACTGCATTGCGTTGGATAACATCTGTGACAACGTTGAGATCGCTCGTAGCCTCGGTCAGCATCATGACCAGCCGGTCGAAGGTTACAACCAGAACACGATCTTGTGGCCGAAGTTGTTTGGCAAAAGTAATTGCCGCTTCCTTGATCTCCGACAGGTGAAAGTAGGTTGACCCTGACGTGTCAAGCATCAGTGCAACTGTGAAAGGCTTCTCCGTATTCTCGAAATGCACAATCGGTTGCTCGACGTCGTTCTCAAACACCCTGAACACTTCGCGTCTCAAATCTGGAATAAACTTACCCTGCCGATCCATCACGCTGACAGGCACAGTCACGAGGTTGGTATCGATCCGGACCACATCGCCAGCCCCAACTTCTTCATCGGGCGTTATGTCCAGACTGGTCGGTGAAAGATCCTTTGCAGCAGCTGCCGACGGTAACTCGATAGAGGTTCCCCTGGCGGTCTTCAGTTCAGGCTCGCTCAAGTTGGAATCACCCGGGTTAGTAACTGAATCCAACACTGGTCCACTGACTTTACGAGGCCGTGCTGCAGCCGCCGCTGGAAATGGGTAATCTTCTTGTTTAACGACTTGCGGTGTGGCGTTTTCGCGCTTCAGGACATATGCGCCGTCTGGACAGGCGGATGAATTGTGTAAACCAACGATAACGTAACCTTCCGGTATCGGAAGGTGGCGACAGATTTTGATTGTGTCGCTTTGGGACGTTTTTATCTGAGTAGTTTCAGGGCGCTTTTGCGATTGCGTTTGAGTGAAAGCTACTGCTGGTATGAGCGCGACAACAGCAAAGAAACGAGCTAGCGAACATTTCATAACTGCAACTCCTCACAAAGATTGCTCGGAACTATCTTCCGAACCTAATCTTTTACTATCTCTACACATCTTCGTCACGCAACTCGCCTTCAACTCAAGCCGAGCGGGTGAGCGTTGCATTCAGACGCACTTGTCGGGCATTGAGCATCGTCGATTTTCGTTTTCACGATCTGAGACACACAGCCGCCTCATGGCTACGAATGAGCGGAGCAGACATTCATACCGTCGCCCAACGCTTGGGTCATAAGGACCTGCGCATGGCCTCACGCTACCAGCACCTGAGTCCTTCGTTTCTGGCTGAGGCAGTAGGTAAATTGGACGCAGTTTTCGGTACGGTTCGTTACCCAGCCGCAGCAAAACTGCTGTCTGAGTGATTGCCTCTAACTAATTGAAAGGAATTGGTAGCGCATACGGGACTCGAACCCGTGATCTCTGCCTTGAGAGGGCAGCGTGTTAACCAACTACACCAATGCGCCATTGGCAGGATTCGGATTATAGGTGTCGGTTCGCGAGATCTGCAAGTTGAACGTCGGAGCAGGAGCAGGCTGGCAATAATAGGACCTATACGACCAATAGGACCTATTACAATCTTGCCTGCTCCTGCTCCGATTACAGCACCGCTCTACAATGTTATATACTCACGGGCGCTCGACAAGCCGCATACATTGCACTTCAAATAGCATCTCATCTATGCCGAACTCACCAGCTGGTGCCGTCGCCACAGGGATCCACTTCAATACCAATCGCCAAGAGGGCACGCAATGAACATCGTTGTATTGCGTGAGAACCAACAGGGCGAATCTCGTGTAGCGCTGATGCCGGAGGCGGTAAAGAAACTCGTCGCACTCCAGGCAACAGTGCAAATTGAGAGCGGTGCTGGAATCGGCGCCGCTCGCAGTGATGACGACTATCGCAATGCCGGCGCTGAACTCTCCGCCGATCGAAATGCTTTGTTGAAATCCGCGGACGTCCTGCCGGTAGTGAATCGTCCTTCAGCAGACGACTTTGCCCGACTGAAGAATGGCGCTGTCGTTATCGGGTTTCTGAGACCGCTTGATGAACCGGCAGCTTTACAACCCGCCGTGGCTGGCCGCATCACCACATTTGCAGTGGAGTTGATCCCACGTATCACTCGTGCCCAATCGATGGATGCGCTCTCTTCGATGGCTACGGTTGCTGGATACAAGGCAGTGATAATCGGCGCCGCTCGAATTCCGAGAATGTTTCCACTCCTGATGACTGCAGCGGGTACTGTCCCGCCCGCGCGTGTCCTGGTGCTTGGTGCTGGAGTCGCCGGCCTTCAGGCAATTGCCACCGCGAGAAGGCTCGGCGCAGTTGTCGAAGGTTATGACGTTCGCGCCGCTGCCGGTGAACAGGTCAGATCCCTCGGTGCTACATTTCTCGAAGTTGATCTCGGAGGACTCAAAACTGAAGACGCCGGTGGCTACGCTGTCGAGTTATCAGATGAAGCGATGAACCGCGGTCGGGCGCTTATCGCAGAACACGCCAAACAGGCAGACATCATCATCACTACTGCACAAGTTCCTGGTCGTCGCGCGCCATTACTCATAACAGAAGAAGCGGTGAACGGAATGAAAAGAGGCTCGCTGGTGATTGATCTTGCCGGCGCAACTGGCGGCAATTGTGCTTTGACGAAGGCTGATGAAATCGTGGAGCACGATGGCGTCACAATAATGGCGCCTACGAATCTCGCAGCGACTGTTCCAGTGCATGCGAGTCAACTTTACTCGCGCAACATCACCGCGTTCTTGACGCCACTGATGAAAGATGGACAGTTGCAGCTCGACATGAATGATGATGTGGTTGGACCGTCGTGTGTTACGCATAACGGTGAGATTGTGAATAAGCGAGTGTCCGATATGCTTTAGCTTGTCGTGTGATTCCCGATCGGGCCCCCAAATGTCAAACGGTCGTCATCAGGCTTTGTGATCGGAGGGGCTTTTGATCGGCGCCACGACAAGACAGACGCATATCGGACATACAAAACGGAGTTAAGAATATGTCAACAGATACTCTCATCTCAGCCTTGTACGTTTTTGTGCTCGCGGCATTTCTCGGCTACCAGGTTATTTCACGTGTGCCGCCGTTGCTTCACACGCCATTGATGTCGGCCACCAATGCCATCTCCGGTATTTCACTGGTCGGATCCATCGTGACTGCTGGTGCACGCTACAACACGTTAAGCACCATTCTCGGTTTCATAGCAGTCGTTTGTTCAACCACCAATGTGGTCGGTGGCTTCGTTATCACCGATCGAATGCTTCGGATGTTTAAGCGGAAGAAATAGCCCTTTGGCCTTTGGTTTTAGAAGAACCAAAGACCCAAGGCCAAAGTCCAAAGGCCAACACATCAGTGCGCACCTACTTCATAGAATTTAGCTACCTCCTCGCTTCAGTCTTCTTCATCCTCGGACTGAAGGGACTGAGCCATCCCGAATCCGCGAAACGCGGAATGCACCTCGCCGAAGTCGGCATGTTAATGGCCATCATCGGCACGTTGGTGCATCACGAGATCATCAACTACACCTGGATCATCACCGGACTTGTAATTGGTTCTTTGGTAGGACTTGCAATGGGCGTGTGGGTGCCGATGACTGCAATGCCCCAGCGAACCGCGTTGTCACATGCATTTGGAGCGTTCGCTGCGGCACTTGTCGGCATCTCGGAATTCTATAGAACCGGCGGACATCTCGAACGAATCACGATGGGCGCGCTTGGCTTTGAAGTAATGCTTGGCGCACTGACAACAACGGGAAGTTTGCTTGCGTTTGCCAAACTTCAGGGATTGGTTCGCGGCACTCCAATGACTTACAAAGGCCAAAATATTTTCAACATGGCCTTATTGACTATTACCGTCGGAATTTTCATTTATCTCGTCGTGGTACCAGGATCGATGCCGTTGTTCTTCACGATGGTTGGACTCGCGTTCGTCTTTGGATTGCTGTTAGTCATGCCGATCGGTTCGGCAGACATGCCGGTTGTTATGTCGCTGCTGAATTCGTACGCTGGTCTCGCTTCGGCCGCGACTGGATTTGTCCTCAATAACAAAGTCCTGATCATTGCCGGCACGCTCGACGGTTTCTCCGGGTTCATACTATCGATCTTGATGTGCCGCGCGATGAATCGTTCGATGACGAATGTTTTGTTCGGCGCATTCGGAAGTGCAGCGACCGCTGCCGGTGCAGGTTCTCACGAAGGAACAATGCGCGAGGTCAGCATGGACGACGTCGCGACTCAGCTTGCTTACGCGAATAAAGTCGTGTTCGTTCCTGGTTACGGCTTGGCAACTGCGCAGGCGCAACATGCTGTGCGCGAACTGGCGGACGTCCTCGAAAAACGCGGTGTTACCGTGAAGTACGGTATTCATCCAGTAGCGGGACGGATGCCGGGTCACATGAACGTATTGCTCGCAGAAGCAAACGTTCCATACTCGTCTCTTTACGAGTTAGAACAGATCAACCCAGAGTTTCCCACGACAGACGTTGCAGTTGTCGTTGGGGCTAACGACGTCGTCAATCCGGATGCGCGTGAAAACCCGAGTAGCCCGATTGCGGGAATGCCGATTCTCGACGTTGACCGTTCCAAGTCAGTAATCGTTCTCAAGCGCGGACAGGGAAAGGGTTTCTCGGGACTTGAGAACCCTTTGTTTTTTAAGCCCGTCACAGGCATGCTGTATGGCGACGCAAAAGATACCCTGACACGATTGGTGCAAGCCGTACAGGAAGCTTAGGCTTTGTACTTTGATCTTTGTGCTTACCACTTCAATAGGACCTATTGAAATTTCAAAGTACTAAGCTCAAAACACAAAGCTCAAGAACAGTCGGTTAGGAGCCCGCATGCGAAGATTTATAACTACCTGTGTGTTGACGAGTCTGCTCGTCATCACTTATCCAGCGACTCACGCCCAACGAACAGCCGAAAAACTTAAAAAGGCCGCAGCAGTTACACCAGCGGCCCAACGCGGCATCGATACAATCGCGGCAGCGCAGTTAAAGGATTACTTGTCGTTCATCGCCTCCGATGAAATGGAGGGACGCGACACGCCTTCACGAGGTCTCGATACAACTGCGAAGTTTCTCGCGATGAATCTCTCGCGCTGGGGATTCAAACCTGCAGGTGACAACGGCAGCTTTCTCCAACGAATAGAACTCACACGCAATCGTATTGACAGTGGTGAAACCCGAGTTGAATTGAACGGCCGAGTTCTAACTCAAGGTACCGACTATCTTCCTGCCGGCGGTTCGGGACGTATTTCAGGTCAACTCGTTTTCGCTGGAACTGGGTGGTTCGTCAAGTCGAAAGATATTGATGCTTATAAAGGTGTAGATGGAAGCGGCAAGATCACAGTTGTCTTTGGCAGCCCAAACACGCCACCGCGCGGCGTTACGCGTGCTGATTTTGGCAAGCAGGGCGAAGACTTCATGAACGTGAACGACTACGCGCGAAAGGTTGGCGCAGTCGGCATCATTTACGTTCCGGATTTTCAGTACCTCGCCAATTGGGAGCGAAACCGGCAACGAATAATGGATCGCGGAACCACTGTGGTTGCTAAGTTCCAAACACCGACGAGCGCGCCATTGCCTTCCATTGTTGTTACACCGGAAGTGGCCAACTCACTTTTTGTTGGCGAGAAGAGTAGTGCCACAGCAATTTTCAACGCTTTGTATACTCCAACGCTGCCGGCACCTTTCGTTCTTAACGCGTCGAAAACAGTTTCGCTGAATCTTTCGTCGAGAGCCGAAACGGTGCCAACACAGAATGTCGTGGGAATCTGGGAAGGTAGTGACCCGGTTCTCAAGGACGAATACGTTGCGCTGGGCGCCCACTACGATCATGTTGGCATCTGCGCTCCGAATGGGCCCGATCCAATTTGCAACGGAGCGGATGACGATGGTTCGGGAACCACCGCACTTCTCGGAATGGCAGAAGCTCTTGCAAAGGCGCCGACGCGTCCCAAACGTTCAGTTCTGTTTGTCTGG
Organism: Pyrinomonadaceae bacterium; assembly: GCA_036006355.1. GTDB lineage: Bacteria > Acidobacteriota > Blastocatellia > Pyrinomonadales > Pyrinomonadaceae > PSRF01. The sequence goes on from DASYPT010000059.1 coordinate 66,396, forward strand.
CATTGCGGCGAAGAGAAAGGATTGTGGGGTTCGCGCTACTTCACTGAGTATCCAACAGTTCCGCTCGACCACATCGTTACACAACTCAATATCGACATGATTGGCCGCAGCAAAAAGGAAGGTGACACTAACCCGCGAAATAGTGAGCTGACTGGTCCGAACGATGTCTACCTGATTGGCTCGACAATGATGAGCACTGAATTGGGTGAACTAGTTCAGTCGGTGAACAAATCGTATCTGAATATCGGCTACGATACTCGCTACGACGATCCAAAGGATCCGAACCGGTTCTTTTTCCGCAGTGATCATTACAACTACGCGAGGAAAGGAATTCCTATCATTTTCTTTTTCGATGGGGTTCACGAGGATTACCACCAGCCGGGAGACTCACCGGATAAGATCGATTATCAGAAGATGGAGAAGATCACGCGGACGGTATATATGACGTTGTGGGAATTGGCGAATCGCGCCGTCCGTGTGAAAGTTGATAAGCCGTTGCCCGCCCAATTGAGCACTAACTAAGAACGAGCACGCTCAGCTAACAGTTGGCGATAAGCTTCGGCGCGTGAAATTCCAAGTTCACGCGCCGCCTTTTTCAGGGCCGCACGATGATCCAGGCCTTGTTCTTCAAACTCAGTGACCAATGAATCGATGCTCCTCGAGGTGAGAGCACTTTCGTTATCAAGCACATTCCTATCGATCAAAACTACAAACTCACCTCGCGGGTTTTCATTATTTGCGTAATGAGTCGCCAGTTCAGTAAGACGGCCACGCTTTATCTCTTCATGTAATTTGGTTAACTCGCGAGCGACAACCGCCTCGCGTTCACCGAGAACTTCTCGTGCATCTTTGAGCGACGCCGCGAGCCGGTGCGGCGCCTCGTAAAAGATTACCGTCCCGGGAATCTGACTCAATTTGCGAAGCCGTGCTTGGCGCGCTGTCGGCTTGCCAGGTAGAAAGCCGGCAAAAAAGAACTCATCGGTGGGAAGTCCGGAGGCGGCAAGCGCGGTGATGACTGCAGTGGGTCCTGGAACGGGAACGACTTGAATATCAATCTCGAGTGCGGCGTTGACGAGTCGAAATCCGGGATCACTAATGGTCGGTGTACCCGCATCTGAGACTAGTGCGACATTGCGACCGTCTGTTAACTGCGCAATTAATTCTTTGGAACGACTCTCCTCGTTATGCTCGTGGTAGCTGATGGTCTTTGTGTTTATCCCAAAGTGCTGAAGTAATTTTCTTGTGTGTCGAGTGTCTTCACAGGCGATTAGGTCAACGTCTTTGAGTACCTGGATCGCACGGTGAGTGATGTCGCCGAGATTACCGATAGGAGTTGCGACAACATAGAGTGTGCCGGGCATGGTCGCATTATGTCCGATATGCTTTAGCTTGTCGTGTCGCAGTCAACCAAGCGCCCCAAGTGTTGAGAGGTTCTTAGAAAACTCAGGGCTTGGTTGGTTGCGACACGACAAGCTAAAGCATATCGGACATCAGACAGACGAAAGCCTCGACTCGTCGGTTCGAGTCGAGGCCTTCTAAAAGAAGGTTACTGGCAGGGGTTAGCGGGCGGGATTACCGAGGGAATGGAATGCGTCTCCACCAATCATTGTTGCGGTTGTTTCTGTTGTTGCGGTCGTAGATGTCGCCATTGCGTCCGCGATACCCAATACCGTAAATGTCGCTGATGTTTCGTAGTTCACCTTGAATCTGCGACCATTCGGAAGCAGTTCGTGAATCCAGTCTGCGTGCGCCGAAGCGATCGACTTGATCAGCCAGGCTCATTACTCGCTGCGCTTCGTTATAGCTGCGATTCAAGTCACGGCCATTACCAACTCTCGACTTCAGATCACCAACAGCGCGACGAAAGTCATGTACGACGGAATTGATTTGATCTTCACGTCTTGTTCCGTCTACGCGGCTGTGGTCGAGCGCGCGATCCATATCTCGTTCGAAGTCTTTCGCTAAGTTATCAAGTCGCTTGACGGAATCTTTCACGTACCGGTCATCGTAGCCACCGTAACCACCATTGCGGTTCGGATAGCGATTGTCGGGATACTGTCCCCATTGCGCTGCCGCGAGAGCAGGTAAGCAAAGTGCCAAAGCGGCAGCTGCGAAAATTGAAAACCTCAGTGTGTGTCGGTTCGTCATGTTTTTCTCTCCACTTAATCTCCGGGCTACACGCCCGCTTCGCAACGTCGCCCTTGGGGATTCGACGGGAGCGTCGTTTCGCTGAGGGGAGAATTGGCAAGTGGTATGCCTGTGAAGTGAATTGCGAAAATCTGGGGTTTTTCTGGAGAAACCTGGTTAGGAAAATTCTTAAAGCGTCAAAACGTGCAAGGACTACCGAAAACGTCGAGCGGTCAATCGAGGAAATCGCAAACAACTCTGCAACTAGAATCTAACAGGTTGGGAAGGGGGTAAGCGGCCAATTCAAGCCCCTTACCCCCTTCCCAACTTGTTCAATTGCTGGTGGCTTTTAGGTTGGCCGCTTACCCCCTTCCCAACTTGTTTCAATTGCTGGAGGGCTTGAGTTGGCCGCTTACCCCCTTCCCAACTTGCTGGATTCTGGTTAGGGAGTTTTATTAGCCGCTAATTCTTACATGGCGTGATCACGGCGCTTGTCGCTGTGACTTTCGACGCGATGAATTTATCCACTTCGTCTTCAATCAACTCGCCGTTAACTACCCACGCCTTTTCGGCAAGCACGTCGCCCGAGGCATTTAGTTTGGAAGGTTCAAGAAAGATGTTCCATGGCGAACCCCAGTTGCGACTGTCGCCCGTGAGTTGTCGATAGCCGTAATGCAGCGTCTTCTGTTTGTCGTCGCGACTTTCAGACTCGGTCACAACAGGAAAGGGCGCGCCCGCATCGCCAAAGTACTTCTTCACATCATCACGCGTTGCGTACTCGCTAACTCCGATAACCTGGAAGCCCTGGGCTTTGTATTTCTCATACAGCTTTGCCGCGATTGGTGCTTCGTTGCGCCAGTTGCCGCACCAGGGTGCGAAGTAAACGATCATCACAAGCTTCTTGCCCGCCACCAACGAACGCAGATCGTCAGCTTTGTCAGTCGTGAGTTCTGGCAACGACCAATTCTTATAATTGACCGTCTTCTCAACGAGTGGAGAATACTCGTGACCAGCCTGGGCGAAGGCGAGCAGTGGTGACAACACAAAGACAAAAATGAGAATTGAAAGTTTTTTCATGGTGTTACTCCACAAACCTAGTTCGTTGTGCTCGATAGGGTTGGTGCTTCATCCAACAAAGGCTTAATTGCGGCTTCCCAACCGGCGCGATCTCGAGCGCCAATGATTTTTTGACGAATACGTCCCTGGCGATCAATCAGATAAGTAGTCGGGAGAACGGACTGTTCAAATTTGACTTTGAGATCGCTACCTCCCAACAGAACCTGATAGTCAAATTTCCGCACATCCTTCTGGTAAGCGTTCACTCCTTCGGCATCGTCGTCGAGTGACGCGCCCACTATTCTCAATCCCTTTGCCTCAAGCTCGTGTTGCAGCGAGTTGAGCGCGGGAATTTCTTCGCGGCATGGAATGCACCAGGTCGCCCAGAAGTTTAGCAGAACAACCTGGCCTTTCAGTTCCGTTAGTCGAAAGGGCTTCCCTTCCAGAGTGCGGAACTCCACGTCTGGTGCATTTTGATAAGCAGTGTTTGGACCCGCAGAAGCTGGTGCGACTGGTTTATTGCCGTACCACCAGTTTTGAAATTTGACAACCAACTCCTCAGCGTTGAAGCCGTATTTCGTAAGCGTTGAGCTGGCCAGTACTGTCGATTTGCCGCTCATAACGAGTAAGCCGACAACAATCAAAACTATTCCTGAAATAACTTCGACTTTGTGAAGATGCTTGCGAAACTTTCCGTAGAAGCCAAGGAACTTATTTATGCCGAGACCCGTCAATAGAAAGGGAACAGCTAAACCCGCAGAATAAAAACTTGAAAGCACCAATCCACTTTTCCAGCCGCCACTTGTGGCGGCGAGCCCGATAATTCCGCCGAGGATTGGTCCAATACACGGAGTCCAACCCGCTGCGAACGCCATCCCTAATGTGACTGACCCGAGAATGCCGCGCGGCTTATCCTGCGAAAAGAACCTTGTGTCTTTGTAGAGTGTGGCGATCTTCAGTATGCCAATTAACTGCAAACCAAAGACGATTATTACCAGGCCACCAATGATTCGCACCCATGGATTACTTGTGATCGCGGCGCCAACAAGGCCAGCCGTTGTACCGAGAATCAGAAAGATGACTGACAGACCGGCGTTGAAGGCGAGGGAGTTGATGATGACAGCTCGCCGGCTGCTCGTTCCTTCTTTCAGCCCGTCAATGCTAACGCCGGAGATCAGGGAAATATAACCGGGCACGAGTGGCAACACGCACGGAGAAAGGAATGAAGCGATTCCGGCGACGAACGCTATTAAGATCCGGATGATGTCTATGTTTTGAGTCATAAAATGCGACCTGGTCAGTGGTAAGTGGTCTTTGGTCTTAGGTCTTTGGTCTTATTTGTCAATCCAATTCGCTAAGATCAAGGCGAAAGACCAAAGACCTAAGACCAACAAAGACCAAAGACCACTGACCACTGACTACTGACTACTGCCCACTGACTTCTCTTCGCCAGGTTCTTCGATCAATTTCTTAATCATCTTGCCGAGTTCTGCGATCTCACTCTCTCCCGCTCCGACTGCTATGAAACGAATCGCTCCGCGGCGATCGATCAGAAACGACATCGGTATTGAAAACACGCCGTAATTGAAATCATTCGTGCTTGAATCGTCAACAATGAATCCATACGGAAGTCGATTTTGCTTCTTGAACTGACGCAAATAAGCGAGCTCTTCTCCCGGTGTCAGCTGGCGCTCATCGTCATGTCCGTAGAACTTCGTGACCCCCAGAATAACCAGACCCTTATCTTTGTAAGCTTGATGCCAAAGACTCAGCTTCGGAAAAGTGAAACGGCAGGGTCCACACCACGGCGCCCAAAAATCCAGCAACACAACCTGACCGTGCAGGTTCGACAATTTCACGGGCTCTTGATCAATCCACTGATTACCCGAAAGTTCAGGCGGTGCCGCGACTGTTCCAGTGGCAAGTTCATCTGAAATCTTTCTGAGGTCGGTGTTGGGCGACAACGAAGCGAGTCGGAACGTTGCCATCTTGTACAGTGTTCCTGACGGTAGCTGCATCGAGGTTCGCCGAAGATCTTGCCACATCGAAATCGCCAACGCTTTCCGACTTGTCTTGTCGTAGGCATCGGACAACATCATCGCTGACTTCAGAAACATGTCGTCGCGTTTTGCAACCTCTGACTTGTGTTCTGTCGCAAATTTCTTCGCGGCCAGCATCATCTGTTCGGAATGCGTAGCCATCTGGGAGAAGTCCTTCGCCCGCAGAAAGGCGTCAGCAATTAAGAATTCCATCCTGTAGCGATCTTCGGGACTTTGTGGTTGATGGTTCGCGTAGTCGTCAATCGCTGCGAGTGCATCGGCGACTTTGTCTTTTTTAACTGAATACAAGACGACAACATTCCGAGCTGTCTGAGCCTTTTCTCCATCGGGCTGATCTTTGACGAACTGCGCCATCGTCTTTAATGCGTTGTCTCCATCACCAGCTAAGTGATAGAGCAGGCCGAGAAAATATCGATCGTCGCCATGCAAGTTTCGAGTTTCAAGAATTGCAGCGTTCTTGAGCGCAAGGTCATGCTGTTCTTTTTTAACCTGGGCTTCGAGCTTTGGGTCGTATGGTTGATGCTTCTTATTGAATTCCTGATACCGCCGTCCGAGATAACCATTTGCATCTTCAAAAACCTCGTGCGCAGAACGACTATCAGGCCCTTTGTCTGCGGCTTTCGTGTCTAGCGACTGCGATCGTCCTAAAACAGAGGTACACAGGATCAAAGCTACGACAAACAATGTTTGATTACGCTGTTTTGACATTTCGTACAAACTAGCTGACGGCCAGAGAACTAAAGCGATCTGGATTAAAAGGAGCAAGCTCAGGTTGCAAAGTATTTTCTACGATAGTTGTGGCTATTAGCTCTCCAGTGATAGGCGCTAATAGGATTCCGTTTCGATAGTGCCCGGTTGCATAAATCAGCCCGTCAATTTCACCACAAGGCCCTAACACTGGCAAACCGTCGGGCGCCTTTGGCCTCAAACCAGCCCACAAATCAACGACGGGCAGAGATGTGACGGCCGGGCAAATCTCGATGGCATTTCGCAGGATCGAGGTCACGGCTTCGACCGTTACCTCTTTTACAAAACCTGCTCGCTCACTGGTGGAACCTGCCAGAAGCCGTCCATCCTGACGGGGAACGATATAACCGCGCGGACTATAGATAACGTGTCGAGTCAGCTGCGGTGCGGTGTTGAGGCAAACCATCTGGCCACGAACAGGTTCGACCTTAATCATTGGATGAATGAGACTCGTCCACGTCCCTGCCGCGAGAACCACGGTGCGACAGTCGAGTGTTTCTTCCGAAGTTCGCACCCCGGTCACATGATTCTTCTCTGTGCGGATTGCCTCGACGTTGATACCAGTGCGCAATTTGACGTTAAGTTGCGCGACGCTGTTTACCAACGCGTTTAGCAAGCGCCGGTTTTCTACCTGAACATCATTTGGAAAATGAAGTGCGCCTGAAACATTCGGCGCTATGTTTGGTTCAAGGAGCCGGGCGTCGGATGAGTTGAATTTCTCGACCGGAAGACCGGCGCGAGTTTGCCATTCATGCCTGCGATCGATCTCTATTTGATCGTGCTCGTTGAATGCGAGATACAGCGTTCCAGTCTGGTCGAGCTCAATATCGACACCGCTTTCTTCTTTCAAAGCGGCGGCGAACTCGGGATATAAGTCTCGGCTTTTGCAGAGTAGATCGAAAAACGCGTCGCGCGAATCGGCTTCGGCTTGCGGAGCGAGCATTCCTGCCGCCGCAAACGATGCTTCAGTGCCAAGGCCGGATTTTTCCAACAGGCAAACATCACTAACACCGCGAAGGGCGAGTGATCGGGCGATGGACAAGCCAATCACTCCGCCGCCAACGATGATGATGTTATGACCGTGATTGTTCATTAAAGCTCTTTTGGGTCAGTGGTCAGTGGTCAGTGGTATAGGACCTATAAGACCAATACGACCTATTACGACCGACCGCTGACTACTGACCACTGACTACTGACCATTGTCACTCTCTCCCCAAAGCTTTATCCTACATCCCACCCAGAAACCACAAAGACCAAAGACCAAAAACTGCATGCACCGTATCACATTAATTCCCGGAGATGGCATCGGCCCCGAAGTCACTTCCAACGTTGTTCGCATTATTGAAGCTGCGGGCGTCGAGATCCAATGGGAGACGCATTACGCCGGCGCACAGGCGCTCGAAAAGTTTGGGGAGACATTACCGCAAGCGCTGCTCGACTCCATTCTGCAGAACAAAGTTGCTCTAAAGGGGCCGGTAACAACTCCCGTCGGCAAAGGATTTACTTCGGTCAATGTAGGCCTGCGCAAGACTCTCGATCTCTATGCCAATCTTCGGCCGGTTCGCGCCTTGCCAAACGTTCCGTGTCGGTATCCTGAGCTTGATCTCGTTGTCGTTCGAGAAAACACAGAAAGTTTGTACGCGGGTTTGGAACATGTTGTGGTTCCGGGTGTAGTGGAAAGTTTGAAGATCATCACAGAGAAGGCTTCAACTCGCATCGCGAAGTTTGCCTTTGAGTACTCGCGCCGCGAGTCTCGTAAGAAAGTGACAGCGGTTCACAAGGCTAACATCATGAAGCTCTCAGACGGTCTCTTTCTTGAGTGCTTCCGCAAAGTAAGCACGAGTTACCCCGAGATAATTGCCGACGACAAGATCGTCGATAACGCTTGTATGCAGTTAGTCATGCGACCCGAACAGTTTGACGTGATGCTGTTGGAAAATCTCTACGGCGATATCGTTTCGGATCTTTGCGCAGGCCTCGTCGGTGGACTCGGCTTAGTTCCGGGCGCAAACATCGGAGAGCGAGGCGCAGTGTTTGAAGCAGTCCATGGTTCTGCGCCAGACATCGCAGGTCAGGGAATTGCGAATCCTACCGCTCTGCTGCAGTCAGGTATCCTGATGCTACGTTACATTGGCGAGCGCGAAGCGGCAGACAAAGTTGAAAACGCAATGCTGACAGTATTCGAGGAAGGTAAGGTACGCACTCGAGATATTGGCGGCTCAGCACGAACGGCAGAGTTTGCGGATGCGATCATTCA
>DASYPT010000060.1:0-25572 GCA_036006355.1 Pyrinomonadaceae bacterium
GGGCTTGTCACTTCCTAATTTGTTTATTCTGAAACGGACCACTGTTTCAAAGTGATCGAATTGGCGCCCGAACAAATTTGCATCACTCCCCTCGCGCGTTTATCCTTCCCACGCTTCGTTTCACAGCATTTCATCTAAACAAAAGGAATATCAATGCACCGGCTTATCTTACTTCTGCTGCTTGCTCTCTGTTTTCCTTCAGTACTCCATGCGCAGAACGACACGATCGATCCGGCTCTTTTCAAAGGTTTGCATTATCGTCTTGTCGGGCCGTCGCGCGGCGGACGCGTAACGACAGTAACCGGTGTTCCCTCGCAACCAAAAACGTTCTACATGGGCGTGGCAAGTGGAGGATTGTTCAGAACTACCGACAGCGGCGCGACCTGGGTTCCATTAACAGACGGCAAAGTACCTCTAGGTTCGACTGGCTGCGTGGCTGTGTCGGAATCAGATCCTAACGTGATTTACCTCGGCACCGGTTCAGACAGCGTCCGCAGCAACGTCTCAACCGGTCGTGGGATCTACAAGTCAACCGATGCTGGACAGACATGGAAATTCATTGGACTGTACAACGCAGGGCAGCTTGGTGCGGTGCGCATTCATCCGACGAATCCAAACATTGTTTGGGTCTCTGCCGTCGGCGACATTTTTAAATCAAACGAAGAAAGAGGCGTGTTCAAGACAACTGACGGCGGCCAGACGTGGCGCAGGGTGCTGTTTCTCTCAGACAAGGTCGGTGCGATGGATGTCGAACTTCAACCGGGAAATCCGGATGTGGTTTATGCCTGGTTGTCATTACTCGAACGTAAACCATGGACGATCATCAGCGGTTCACTTGATGGAGGCTTCTACAAGAGTACTGATGGCGGTGAGCACTTCACCAAAATCACGAATGGACTGCCAGGGGAACTGATCGGCAAAGCGAATCTTGCCGTCACGCCGGCAAAACCAGATCGCATCTATGCATTAGTTGAAGCCAAACCAGGTGGTGGCCTGTACGTTTCCAACGATGCGGGCCAATCGTGGATGCTTGTGAATTCGCAAGCTTCATTAATTCAGCGGCCGTTTTACTACACCACACTCGGAGCTGATCCTGTAAATGCCGATATTGTTTACGCTGGCGCAGAAGGCTTCTTCAAATCAACGGATGGCGGCAAGTCGTTTTCAGTGTTCCGCACACCACACGGTGATAATCACGACATATGGATCAATCCCAAAGACAATCAGATCATGATCCAATCGAACGATGGTGGCGCAAATATTTCAACTGATGGCGGTCGAACATGGTCAACGCAAATGAATCAACCGACCGCTGAGATTTACGGCGTTTGGACTGACAACCAATTTCCTTACAAATTGTACGGCGCTCAACAAGACAATACGACGTTGATTATTTCGAGCCAGGCTGATCCAAATAACACGGGAGATTGGCGCACAGGCCCGGGTTGTGAGACGGGGCCCATCATGCCACATCCATTGAATCCTGAGATCGTTTATGGATCGTGCAAAGGACAGTACGGCGTAATGAATCTCAAGACCGGCCAGGAGAAAAGCTATTGGATAGGTGGTCAATCGCTCTACGGCAATCCGGCGAGCGACTTGATCTATCGAATGCAACGCGTCTCACCAATGGCCGTGTCGCCGCATGATCCGGATGTGCTGTATTACGGTTCGCAATATGTTCACCGAACCCGCGACCGAGGTGTGACATGGGAAAAGATTTCACCCGACTTGACCGCGCATCCGGATTGTTGCCAGGGCGCAAGCGGTGAGCCAATCACTCGCGACGTTACTGGCGAAGAGTTCTACAGCAGCTTATACGCCATCGCTGAATCGCCACTGGAAAGAGGTGTCATCTGGACCGGCGCCAACGACGGACCGTTTTACGTTACGAGAGACAACGGGAAGACATGGGCAAATGTAACACCTAAAGATCTGCCACCTGGAGGACGCGTTCAATACATCGATCCGTCACCGCATCGAAAGGGTTCCGCTTATTTCGCGGTGTATCGCTGGCTGCTTGGTGATTTTCAACCTTACCTCTATCGCACAGATGACTACGGAAAGACATGGGTGCGCTTAACGACCGGAAAGAATGGCATCCCAGTCGACTGGCCTACACGTGTTGTCCGTGAAGATCCTGATCGCGAAGGATTGCTCTACGCAGGTACAGAGTTTGGGATGTTCATCTCTTTTGACAATGGCGGTCACTGGCAATCGTTCCAGCTGAATCTGCCAAACGTTCCCGTGTCGGATATCAAGGTGCACCACAAAGATCTGGTTGTCTCGACTCAGGGTCGCGCGTTTTGGATTATCGATGACATCACATCACTTCATCAGTTAACACCACAAACAAAATCAACCGAGGCTCGATTATTCAAACCGCGCGACGGATATAGAACTCGCGTTGCGCCGCTTAACCTCGGACCAATCATCGAATACTACTTGCCAACACCACCTACCGAAGCGGTTGTAGTCGAGATACTCGATAGCAAAGGTCAGGTCGTGAACTCGTATAACAGCGACACACCGCCAACGCGATCAGGGCGGGGAGGGGACCAGAGTCCACCCGAGGATCCGGATGCTGCACCCGCAGGTCGTCGATCTACTCCACCTCCGCGCGTCACAAAAAATGCCGGATTGAATCGCTTTGTTTGGGACGTGAGACATCAAGCTGGTCCGACCATGCCACCGGGAGAGTATCGAGTCCGCCTAAAGACCGGCGGCATGACACTCACTGAGTCCTTTGCGGTTCTGATCGACCCTCGCGTGGCCGAAGATGGTGTAACACTTACTGACCTGCAGGAACAGTTTGAGCACAACATGCGCATGCGCGAACTTGTCTCAGCTGTCAATCAGTTAGTCACACGCGTCCGTGATGCGCAGAACAAACTGAAGGGATCTGCGTCTGATGCGGACAAACTGAATAGTCTGAACGCAATTGCAAACAAACTTCTCACTGAACCTGTGCGTTATGGAAAACCCGGCCTGCAGGCGCATATCACCTACCTGTCAGGAATGACGGCAAATGTCGATCAAAAGATTGGGCGCGATGCAGTAGAAAGGTACGCTGTGTTGAAGAAGGATCTTGATGAGGCACGTGCCGAGGTCGACAAGATTCTGGGGCCAAGTTCGACATCGAGTGCTGGAACTCATTAATAACGAACTGAGATAAAGAACAAGTAAGACATCTGAGTAGGTCTGGCAATCTCCTGAAGCTCTGAATCAGCGCGCTGATTCAGAAGCAATCAGGAGATTGGCTAGACCTACTCAGATGTCTTACTTGTTCTTATCTAGTTAGTTGCTGAATCTGTTTCTTGTTTCCCCCTCAAAATAAGAGATCCCTGGCGCGGTCCAGTTTGTTAAAATGACATTCGCTGGAACGAATCAGCTTTCACGCCACCGGTTCCTGCCGTGATTTTCAAGACGTTTGGTCCAGATTCTTTAGCGATGTAAATCCAACCGCCCCGATGAAACGTCGCACTTTTCTCCAACTCTCCCTGTCAGCTCTTGCCGCCGTTGAACTGCCGGCTTGTACTCGCACGGCCGGATACGTCGAACCGCAAACACTACCTCTTGTCCTTCACAACGGAAAAGTGTTTTACAAAGCTAAGTGGCAAACACTGGATGTCGGAATTGACTCCGCCGGACAACTACGCCTGGGAAATCAACTGCGCGGAACGGAATCAATCAACGTTAGTGGGAAAATCGTATCGCCCGGTTTTGTAGACATACTTTCCGACAACGCAATTGATCCCGAGTCAACGTACGATACGTTCGAGAAGTATAAAGTCACTGACGGTGTGACAACCGCCTTGCAGATGCACGGCGGTAGTGCTGCGTGCGGTGAGTACTACCAAAAATTTGCCAAACTACCTCACTCGATCAACTTCGGTGTGTCAACTTTCGTGATGGCTATCCGAGGACAAGCAGGGAATATCAACGCACGCAGACGATTAATCGAAAAGAATCTTGATGAAGGTGCGTTGGGAGTTTCTCACAGTTTGGAGTACCAGCCTACGCCGTTCGAAGAGGTGCTTGAATACGCGAAACTCGCCAGGAAGTATGATCGGCCGCTGTTTCTTCACCTCAGATACTCTTCGCGAGAACAAGAACTTGAGGGCGTTGACGAGGCAGTTCGCTACGCAAAAGAAAGCGGCGCGCACGTGCACATCGATCACCTGCACTCAACTGGCGGCACATTCCATATGGAAAGCGCACTCGATAGGATCCGGACCGCGAACGGAGAAGGACTATCAATCACTACCTGCGTTTATCCTTACTCATACTGGGCAACCTATTTGTATAACAGACGCTTCGATTCCGGTTGGCAACAGCGTTATGGCATCTCCTTCAATGACCTGCGTGTCGTCGGCAGCTCAGAGCGACTAACGCCTCAGAGTTTCGCGCGTTATCGGAAATCATCTACACTCGTTGCCGTACCGGAAGGCGTAATGCCATTGGAAAAAACCGTTGACGTCGCTTTGAAGGAACCATTCTGTATGATTGGATCTGACGGTGGTATTCAATTTGAAACGCGCGCCAACTGCCATCCCCGAGGCGCCGCATGTTTTTCAACCGCTATTCGACATGCGATGGAAATAAACATGCCGCTTGAGACGATCATCGAGAAAATGACGACGCTTCCAGCCAGTTTAGTGAAGCCCGCGATGAAGGGACGAGGTTTGATTGAAGATGGCGCGATCGCGGACCTCACAGTTTTTGACGCAGCAAAAATTCGCGGAAATGCTACTGTAGAAAATCCGAATCAGTTTTCATCTGGAATCGATCTGGTTATTGTGAATGGGAAGATCTCTTTCAAAGATAAGAAACTGCTGGCGAAGAGTGGAACGGCGATTCGGGCGTGAGCTTTAAGATTTGAGATTGGGTGGTTAGTGATCGCAAGATATAGGTCGAATAGGTCCTATACCTTGGCCAAATCTTAAATCTGAAATCTTCAATCTTAAATTCTTAATGCGCATCGTTTCCTTACTTCCTTCTGCAACCGAGATCGCGTGTGCTTTGGGGCTTGAAGACTCGATCGTCGGTATCACTCACGAGTGCGATTATCCAACCAGCGTCCGCACGAAACCTGTAGTGGTACGTAATGTCTTACCGATTGAGCGTATGACTCAGGCGGAGATTGATCGTGCCGTTGCGGATCGATTACGAGAGGGTTTGAGCCTTTATCAAATCGATGAAGAACTTCTAAGGAAACTCGCACCCGACTTGATCCTCACGCAGAATCTCTGTCAGGTATGTGCACCATCAGGGAACGAAGTTTCGCACGTACTGAAGAACCTGCCACATACTCCTGAAGTTCTTTGGCTGACACCGCAATCGCTGGAAGAGATTTTCGATAACATTCGAGACCTTGGTGCAGCAACCGGCAAGGCACTTGAGGCCGAGGTAGTAGTAAATCAATATCGTTCTCGGCTAGAAAAGTTGTCTGCATCGACTGCGCAAATTTCGACAACACCACGTGTGTTCTGCATGGAATGGCTGGATCCTGTTTACGCGAGCGGCCATTGGGTGCCTGAGTTAGTAACGCTGGCTGGTGGTCGCGATGAACTTGGAAAGGAACGTGGTGAGTCGATCAGAATTTCGTGGAAGGATGTAGTCGATTATGCGCCCGAAGTGCTGATTATCATGCCCTGCGGTTTTAACTTGCGACAAACGATGCAACAGATCTGGAGTGTGTTTGGCGCACGCGAATCACCGTTCTATGAATTGCCGGCGGTGCGCGATGGAAGAGTTTACGGTATGGACGCCAATTCATACTTCGCGCGGCCCGGCCCACGTGTAGTTGAAGGCGCTGAAATCCTTGCGCATATCATTCACCCTGAAGTGTTCGGCGATTTAAATAACGAAAATGTTTTCCAAAAGGTAGACGTAGATTTGCTGCGCGGGCTGCTGAAGGAAGGCAAAGATTATTATCTTGAGGGTGAGGCTCTGGTCTTCACCGCCGACTATCTGCGGCGTCGTGGATATTGTTGCGATAGCGGGTGCCGTCATTGTCCATATAGTTGATTTGAATTTCTTCTCTCCGCTTCTTCTGTCTATGTGGTAAAACAAGAGAGCCATTGACCGCGCAGAGAACGCAAAGGAAGCGCAGAGAGAAATCCGACCTTTCCCCAATCGCACTTATTTCGTTAACACGTTCAAAACCTCAATAACAGGAGCCACTATGAAAACGAGACTTCTTGTAGCAGGTGCTGTTTTGCTCTTTGCGCAAACTACTTTTGGGCAATTTGGACAATCACAGTCGAGCAGGCTCGTAGATCTCACGTCTCGCTTATCACGAGATGCGAATGACTTTGCGGACGCGACCTACCGTAATTACTCAAACTCGAATCGCAGCAACCGATCTGACATCGAAGCGGTAATGTTGTCTCAACAGTTTAGCGGCGCCAGCCGGATCTTTTACAGGATGGTAGTTGATCGACGACGTAACTCCGATCTTCGGGATGCTTTCAGCTTCCTTCAGGACGTCGCCAGATCAATCGAACGAAATAATTTGCAACGTGAGTCCTGGTACAACATTCAGCGACTACTATCAGACGTTGGACAGGAAATCGATTCGGGTGGAAACGACGGTGGCGGCAACTATCCAGGTCCCGGACGCGGTGGTCGCATTACCTGGAAAGGCAAGGTTGATGACGATATACGAATAAGGTTCCGTGGTGGCAGTTCGGAGATTGAGACCATTGGCGGCACGCCGTTTTATGACGCGCAACAAAATTTCGGTGCCTCTTTACCCTCGCGTCGCGTGAATGTCAGTTTGAGCCGAAAGAGGGGACGCGGTGAGATCTACATCGAGCAGCAGCCGTCACGTGAAAACGATTTCACGTTAATCGTACGAATTAAGGATCCGAAAGGCGGCTCGTCGGATTACGAATTTGAATTGACCTGGTAACTCCAACGTCCGGCCTGCGGACGGAGTGGAAACGGGTCTTCCAACGTAGGAAAGCCAGCTCCACCACATAATAAGAGAAGGCAGTCAACGCGAAGGAAAGTACTATTGCGGTTATTACCTCGCCTGGCGTGCGAGGGAGAGCCTGCTGATGATAAACGAACCACCGAACGGGCCAGTGCCACAAATAAAGCCCATAAGAAACCCGGCCTACCCAAACTAGTGGACCAAAACTCAAAAGCAAAGTGAGACCACGAGGCGGACAAACGAGTACCAATGTCAGGATTATCCCGGCGGATAAATCAATCAGCGTAAACATCCAGCCATGGAATAAGAGTAAGTAAGTCCAGTCTGCGAAGACCGCCATAAAGATCAGAAATACTGTCGCCGGCACCGCAAAAATTCTGAGCAAAACTCGGAAAACTTTCTGCCTGGGGATCGTATGATGCGCCATTACGAACGCAATCAGGCACCCAATCAGTAACGCATCAGCTCGAGTGTCCGACGGATAATAAACACGCGGGATGCTTGCATTGGCTTCGAGTATTAAACTTCGATTTAGGGCAACAACTACGGTAGACAGAGTCAGAATCGTCAAAAATCTTGTGTGCGTGAACCGTTTACTCAGCAACGCAAGACTCAAGATGAATGGCCATAACAGGTAGAACTGTTCTTCGATAGCGAGCGACCACGTAATTCCCAACGGGTTGTCCGCTGAGCGCAAACCGAAGGCATAAATCCAATTCGAGACATAAGATAGCGTTAACCAAATACCCTGGTAGGTTTTGGCTGCTGTCAAGTGATCTAGAAAGATGAAAGCATACGCACTGAGAATTAAAACGAGAGTGATTAGGGCGGGCATCAATCGCAAAGCCCTACGAATATAGAAGAGCTTCAGGTTGAGGGAACCAAATTGATCCCACTCCCTCAGTAAAAGTGAGGTGATCAAAAAGCCGCTGAGAACGAAGAAAATGTCGACCCCGAGAAAACCTCCGGGCAGTACGGTGAAGTAGACATGATGAATGAAGACAAGGAGGATAGATATGCCGCGTAGGCCGTCCAACTCAGGGATATAGGTAAACCTATATTTAACTGTTGTTGGTTGGCTCATTCCTACCTTGAGCATCGCCATCACGATTGCTCAAATGTAAAATTCCTTTCTTCAAACAGGAAAACAACCTTTGGAGACTCCTGTAAGAGTCACCAGCTGAATACGATGTTTGTGAGAAACAAAGAAAAGACATAGCGACGGATCTTTTGTCTGTAGAATGACGTTGCTTACGACGATCACGCAGACGAAGGAAACACCACTATGTCTTCCTAACTGCGACGCTATCACAGTTTTGGTTAGCGGTACAAGAACGTTGTTTTCGTGGTTAAGAGCAGAATCATGCCCGCAACATTCAAAGACCTTGTTGATCTAATGCATCGCCTGCGATCGCCCAATGGCTGTCCCTGGGATCGTGAGCAGACCTACGCCACTCTTGCGCCGATGATGCTGGAGGAGGCGTACGAAGCGTTCGAAGCCGTCGAGGAGGCTCGTGCGGGTAAGCCGAATGAATTGCGCGACGAACTTGGCGATTTACTATTTCAAATCATCTTCTATGCACAGGTTGCAAAGGAACGCGGCGAGTTCACGATCGACGATGTTACCAACGCAATTCATACGAAGATGGTTCGTCGCCATCCACACGTCTTCGGCGAAGTAAAGGCAGATGATTCAGCAACCGTTCTCCTTAATTGGGAAACGATGAAGGCGGAGGAGAGACGAGCAGCAGGTAAAACGGAAAACAGGTCAACGTCAATTCTTGATGGCGTGCCTTCAAAAGCACCCGCTCTCATGGAAGCGCATCAATTGTCCACGAAAGCGGCGCGTGTCGGATTTGATTGGAAGAGCATCGACGACATTTTCGACAAGCTGCATGAGGAGATTGAGGAACTGCGGGGCGCAATAACTCAACACGCCGAGTTCAAAGACGAAGCTACGCATGCGCGAGTCAGAGAAGAACTCGGTGACTTACTGTTTGCGGCGACCAATATTGCCAGGCATCTGCACGTGGAACCAGAAGCAGCGCTAAAGTTGACGAATCGAAAGTTTCGGCAACGGTTCAAATACATCGAAGACAAGTTGAGGGATCAAGGTAAGACTTTTCAGGATGTATCGATTGATGATTTGGAGAGTCTTTGGCAGGAAGCCAAGGAATTTCAGATTGTGCCTGGTCAGTAGTCAGTATAGGACCTATAGGAGCTATTCGACCTATACGTCCACTACTGACTACCATCCACTAGTCAGTAATTCTCACCGACCTCATCGTAGTATTAAACGCAGCATCGAACCCCTGGTCATTCGAAGGGGCAACAGCAATCATGTAGAACAATTGTCCGTTTCTAAGTTGCGTAGTGATCAATCGAATATTCTCGGGTCTGCCCGTCGCTTCATTACGATTAGCCAAAGAGGTCCACAAGGCATTGCGACCACTCAGTGTGGTTCGCTGATAGCCACCATTTGCTCGCAGGCTGTTGCTGCCCTGAGCAAGATTGTTTACAAGCTCATCAGTTGCGCCCTGCAAGTTGCGGTTACTCGTTTGTGCAACACCGAAACTCACCCCGTGAGTGAACACAGCCTGTCCGTTGTATTGTCCGTAACCTCCTTCAGGCACAAACCAAACTGAGTTTGAGTCGTTAATTTGGCGCCAGTTATTCGGCACACTCACTTGGACACCGCCGTTCATAATGCTGTAACTCTGAAAGCGATTCGATGGATACTCGACTCTTCCAGTTGGGACATTGCTTGGATAGTTCCCGGTATTGTCGCCGACAGGATATCGCTGACCGCTACGCGCGATCTCCGACATTGTCTGTGCTCTCGGATAACCGCGGAGTCGCTCCTGAACCCGAGCGAAATCTTGCGAATTTCGTATCGGATTATTAACGCGAAGATACTGTGCTTCCTGATTAATCCGTGCGTATCTATCGTTTGGACTCGGGTGATCGCTCAAGAAGCCGCCTCCACCGCCGCCCGTGCGTTCGATTGTCTTGAACATGTTTGCGAGATCGCGTGGATCGTATCCGGCATTCGCGCAAATGCGCGCGCCTAGCAAGTCAGCCTCGGTCTCGTATTCACGACTGAACTTCAGGAAGTAAACTCCGAAAGGCATCTGCGCCAGTTGGCCCACACCCTGGCCGCCAAGAATTGTTCCGGCGATTCCGGCGATGCCTGAAAGAATGCTGTACTTTTGCGCTTTAGTTGCCTGCGCCGTTCCATGTCGTAACGCAACGTGGCTAAGTTCATGGCACATTACGCCAGCCATCTCGCCTTCATTGTTTGCAGCTTCGATCATCCCACGGTTCACGTACATTGGACCACCAGGTAGCGCAAATGCGTTTATGTCGCTCGCGTTGACTACCTTGAAATAGTATCGGAATTCGGGATGTTGAAACTCTGTGGGGATCGCGCTCACAAGTCGCTGTCCAACCCGCTCTACATAACTGCCGATGGTTTCGTCTCGAAGAAGTGGAAACTGCTGTTCCGCTTCCTGTGCGGCCTGCCTGCCTACTTTAACGTCGTCCTGTGGGCTGTATTTATTGTTGTGATACTTGATCTGTGTTTGCGCCACCAACGACAGCGGCATTGCCAGAAACGTGAAGAGGGTTAACCAGGCAATAAGTTTTCGACCGGTGTTTATTCGCGAGCTAGACATCGTTACCTCCGGAAAAGCTGGATAAATTCCAGGTGCTTTGATGATTCTTTTCGATAGCCTGTTTCCCAAATTTGAGCATTCCTTTTCAGTAAGCAGTGCACGAAAACGCAACATCCATACATAACTGAGAACGATTTCACTTCTCATGGCCTTGATTTCCTAGGCCCGAACTGACCCGTCGAATGTTTAAGCAACGAAGATGCCAGTACACCTGTTATCTCTGATTTCGCGGTTCGATGTGTTCGTTGAACCACTTCCCGGGCTCGGCCAGCGGGGCAATATGATGAGGTTCGCCTTTCGAAACTCGAATCATGGATATCAACAGAAAAACGAACGCGGCCATTTTGAATAGAATTCCCCCCAGCGAGGTGTCAGTTATGGAGGAGATCACGCCGAATACCGTTTGGATTATCAAAATACCAAGGTGCAAGGCGACCGCCTGCGATGCGTGAAAGCGGACCTTTGTCTCTGAACGAGGAACAAGAAAGAGCTCCAGAAGCGAAACAATTAACCCTATGTAGAAAGGCGCATAGGGCAAGGTCACCGCCCACTTTTCAGGCAAACCCATTCCAGCGATCGGGCGCGAGGTTGGCCGAGTCCCCACAGGTGCTTGATAAACGCTTTGTGGCTGTTGATATTGCGATGGCGGTGCGTATGTGGGAGGTACGAAAACCGAAGGATAGGGCTGTTCTAAAGGGGGACTGTCGTAACGTCGAGTTGGGGCTTCCGAGTAAACATTTCTGCGAGGTTCTTCAGTTGGATTCTTCACTTCGCCGGTGGGTTCCTGAACCCACGGCGTTGTGGGTGCCCCGCCACCGCCTTCTCCCCAGGTCTCTGCAGTCTTGCGTTCTACATCGGGATCCAGCGGATTAGTGTCGTATTTACTCTTATTTGTTTCCATCACTAACTTTTTACGAGCTTGCGCGCCGCGAGTTCAATCTTACTCGTCCGAGATCACATACTCAACCTGCTCCCAAAGCTGTTGCTGCTCGGAAATGAGGAACGCCTGAACAATGGGTTGCTCTCCAGCCAGGCCAATTATCAAGTAAGTGGCTGCCGGATAGTATGCGAGCCTGACATCCGTTTCGGATGGAGTTGGATTGTTTGAGCGAGGATGAGAATGGTAGATCGCAAGCAAGTCTTCTCCGCGTTCTCGCATCTGACGTTGCGCTGCGAAAAGCTCTTCGGGAGCTGCTTCATAGGCTCTCTCGGGATCTGAGCCGACATTGCGAAGCTGGTAAATGGAGTTACTCTTTGAGCCATTTACGCTACCAATCATGCCGCAGCACTCGTCCGGTGCAGTCTCACGCGCATGTGAAATGATTGCAGCCAGGTGTTCACGGCGGAGGATCATCTGTTGGGGAGTATAGGTCCAATGAGTCCTATAGGTCCTATCGGCTGACAAGCTCAGTCCTCAACAATCCTTAGATGCAGCTCCTCAAGTTGTTTTGCATCAACCTCGCCGGGAGCATCGATCATCAGATCTGCGGCGGATGCGGTTTTTGGGAATGCGATGACGTCTCGCATGTTGTCGGTGCCGGCGAGGACCATCATCAGACGATCAATACCGGGAGCAATTCCACCGTGCGGGGGCGTGCCATATTCGAGCGCGTCGAGGAAGAACCCAAATCGCGAGCGGGCTTCTTCGGTCGTCATGCCCAGTGCTTTGAAGACTAATCGTTGAACGTCTCGACGATGGATACGAATCGAGCCGCTCGCCATCTCGACGCCATTAATCACCGGATCGTAAGCCTTAGTGCGAATCTTCCCGAGAAGTTCAGTCTCTCCACCTTCAACTGCGCGCTGTAACAATTCCAGGTCCTCGTCCACTGGCGAAGTGAACGGGTGATGCATTGAATAGTAACGTCCGTCTTCCTCGTGAAACTCGAACATCGGAAACTCAGTCACCCATAGTGGCTCGTACTTCCCTTCAGGGATTAACTTCTCGCGCTTGGCAACTTCGTTTCGCAGCGCTCCAAGACTGGCGGCGACCACTTTTGGTTTTCCGGAAACAATCAATACGGCATCGCCCTTAGAAGCTCCTGCAACTTCAGCTATACGAGAGACCACATCTGGTCCCAACGCTTTCAACAACGACGAACTAACCTCGTCTCCCAACTTGATCCAGGCGAGTGCGCCCGCGCCGTAGCGTTTCGCGAATTCCTGCAGCTCATCCAAAACTTTCCGCGAAAGATTTGCTCCATGCGTCACAACCAGACCCTTTACTTGTCCCCCCGCACCGAGTGCCGAGGCAAAAGGAGCAAAGTCAGTGCCTTCCAATGCACTTGAAAGATCTTTCAACTCCATTCCAGGAATTCGCAAATCAGGTTTGTCAGAACCAAACCGCGACATGACTTCCGCAAAAGTGAGTCGAGGGAATGGAACTTTTAAATCAACTCCAATCAACTTAAACACGCGACCAAAAGCACCCTCCACAAGCTTGTAAACCTGATCGAGAGTCGCGAAGCTCATCTCGACGTCTAGTTGTGTGAATTCCGGCTGACGATCCGCTCTCAGATCTTCATCACGAAAGCAGTGAGCAATCTGAAAATACTTATCGAGCCCCGCAATCATGCAGAGTTGTTTGAAAAGCTGTGGAGATTGTGGCAGTGCGAAGAACTTACCGGGTTGCACTCGTGCCGGAACAATATAGTCGCGGGCGCCTTCGGGTGTTGACTTAATCAAAATCGGCGTTTCGATTTCGGTGAAGCCCTGTTCAGTCATATACGCGCGTATCTCTGACACAACGCGATGACGCAATCGCAGGTTTCCCTGCAACTGCGGCCGGCGCAGATCGAGATAGCGATATTTGAGACGAAGATCCTCGCTGGCGAGTGCCTCACCGGAAGCGTCCAATTGAAATGGCGGGGTACGAGCATCGTTAAGCAGGAGTAACTCCCGCGCGTGCACTTCAACATCACCGGTGGCGATTTTTGGATTCCTGGTGTTCTCGTCGCGAGCAACAACTTCACCCGTCACGGCAATCACATACTCACCGCGTATGTCTTTGGCCTTTGCATGTGCCTGTGTTGAGTCTTTCGCATTGAAAACTACTTGAGTGATCCCTTCTCGATCGCGTAGATCAACAAAGGTCAGGTCACCGAAGTCTCGGCGCTTTGCCACCCAACCCATCAGCGTCACTTGCTTGCGAATGTCACTGGTACGCAGTTCACCACACGAGTGCGTACGTTCCAATTCTCCGAGGTTATCTAACATAATTATTGTGCTTTGTACTTTTAAGCTTTCACTCTTTCGGCATCAGTGTCAGTAAGAATAGGACCTATAGGACGTATTGGACCTATTCATTACCCACAACTTGACCAGAAGCATTCAGCTGACAAAGCTCTCAGCCCAGGATCAGCGTTGGGCAATCTCCAATCTGTTTCCACCGGGATCGCGCACATAGAATCGTGACCATCCAGGCGTCGGATTGTCGTCGGGAAGTATTTCGACTCCCGCGTCACGGAAGCTCTGCTCGGCCTCGGCAAGGCTTGAGACTGTATAACAAACGTGTCGCTTGCTAATGCATTCTTCGCCGAGTCCATTTTCGATAGAAAGGTGTAATTGAAAGTCGCCAAGTTGGTACCAGGCACCGCCGCGTCCACGCGACTCCGGAGGCTTTGGCACCTCGGTCAGACCCATGACTACAGCATAGAAATGTTTTGCCGCATCCTCGAGCGACTTGGGTACGGTGACGTTTACGTGGTGGATGGAGGCGTTCATATTTCTACTCGTGGTCTTTGGTTTTTGGCCTTTGGCCTTAGCGCTTGATGTTTGTCTTCAAAGCCAAAGACCAAAGGCCTAAGACCTCTTTTTCGCAAAATCAACACCTGCATCAAATTGCTTTTCTCGATCAGCCGACCGATCGCCACTCTGGTCAAGATACTGATTGAACTCCGCAGATCGGTTGCGTGGAATACTCAACGATTGCCACTCGGTCGATCGAAAATGCTTCGCCAGAAAAACAATCTGGCCGATATGATACGCGTAATGCATAAGTTGCCGGTTGACGGCCTGAACAATTGTGTGTTTCTGTCCACGAATCGTCACTGTTCTGGAGAAATCCCCCGGCGTCAGCGGCTCAATTGCATCAAACACGCATTTCCAACCACGCTCCCAATATGCAATCACGTCCTCTCTGCTACTCATTTCGATCACAAATTCCATATCGCGATTGCGATCCGGCTTTTCTCCATCACTGTTAAGGAAGTCAGTCCAGCGGGAGATCATGTTGCCGGCCATATGCTTCATAACGATCGCGATACTGTTTCCTTCTTCATCCAACTTGACGAATAACTCGTCGTCTTTTGTTTGCGCAATAGCCTTGTCGGCTAGTTTCTTGTATGCGCGAAACGACGATAACGAGTCTGCAAGATAATCTTCCGTGAACGAGGTTTCTGACATGTTTACGTTCCTCTTCCGTCCTGGAGACTCGTGAATTAAGGCTTCGGCTTTAAGGCGGTCAGTACCACCTCGCGGTAACGGGTGGGTGCGAAGCTTGGCTTGACGACTGATTTGGCTGCGCACCCACCCGCTTACCGCGAGGTGGTACTGACTACATCCAGGTTCATTGCTGCTTAAATTCGAAAATCTTCCCTAATTTCAGCTTGAAAGCAACCTCAGCACGCTTCACGGTTTGCTGTACTCCGTTTCTCAGGTCTTTAATTGCAACTTCGCCGCGAGCGCGCTCTTCGTCACCGATCACTGCGACAAAAGACACCCCCCGTGCCGATGCATATTTGAATTGCTTTCCGAGTTTATCAGCTTCCGGATACAAATCGACTCTTAAACCCTGAGCGCGAAGTTGGTGGGCCAGCTCTATTGATTCTCCAATCGATTCGTCATTCCAAATCGCAATCATTACATCGGCCGCCGCACCGGAGAGGTTCGACGGAAACATCTCGCGTTCACTCATCACAACCAGAATCCGCTCGAGTCCAAGTGAAAAACCACATGCAGGGATATCCTGAGCGGCAAACATTCCAACCAGATTGTCGTAACGGCCGCCTCCCCCGAGACTACCAGCGAGATCTTTCACGCTTATCTCCATGATCGCACCAGTGTAATAGCTCAGTCCGCGCGCGAGACTTGGATCGATCCGAACCTGTGGCGCTATTCCGGCTTTTTGTGTGAATTCCAGAATGGATTGGAGCTCGGCAACACCTTGTGATCCCATCTCATTATCATTTACAAATTCGACAATGCGTCCAAGAACGGCCTTGTTCAGGGCTTCTTGTTTTTGACCAACGTCTTCACCGGCCGCAATCTCAGCCGCATGTTCCAACGCAGTCAGCTCAGTAAAAAAATCAAGCAGGCGTTGACTCGCAACGGCTGGGATACCACGAGACTTTAGTTCCTCTTCAACTCCCTTGCGTCCAATCTTGTCCAACTTATCAAGTGCAACCAGGGCGCCGTCATGTTGCTCGAGTCCGACTCCAGCTACACCAAGAATCCCGGTCAACACTTTTCGATGATTCAAACGAATGCAAAAATCATTGAAGCCAAGTCGTTTTAGGACCTCTGCAGCTGCCGCGCAAATCTCTGCCTCAACCACCATCGAACGCGAGCCCAACACATCCACGTCGCATTGATAAAACTCTCGAAAGCGACCTCGTGCCGGTCGGTCTGCACGCCATACCGGTTGAATTTGATAACGCTTGAAGAACTTCGGCAGTTTGTCACGATATTCAGCAACAACGCGCGCGAGTGGAACCGTCAGGTCGTAGCGTAATGCGAGGTCAGCCTCACCACTTCCTTCATGCACACCTCGCTTCAATATTTTGAAGATGAGCTGGTTCCCTTCTTCGCCGTATTTTCCCATCAGCGTTTCGATGTTCTCAGCAGCAGGGGTTTCCAACGGTTCGAACCCGTATCGCTCGTAGACTTCCTTGATCACTCCAATGACGTATTCGCGTTTGCGAACATCATCGGGAAGGAAGTCGCGCATGCCCCGGGCGGGTTGTGTTTTAGCAGAAGGCATTAGTTACAGATTCTTGTATTCACGCGTGTATCCGACGTAATTCTTCCAGAAGACTTCCAGTCCTTTTACTTCTTCATCAGACAACTCTCTTTTGACTTTAGCCGGAAATCCCATCACCAGCGATCTCGGCGGAATGATGGTTCCTGGACTAACAAGGGAACCTGCAGCTACAAGCGAATCACCGCCAATTCTTACGTCGTCGAGCAGAATAGATCCAATTCCAATCAGCGAACCTCTCTCAACATAACACCCATGCAAAGTAACGCTGTGGCCGACCGTTACTTCTTCCTCAAGGATCGTCGGATGAGTTCCGTTGCGAACATGGATGACGGAATTGTCCTGCACATTTGATCGATCACCGATTCGAATGAAATGAATATCACCTCGTATTGTGCAGTTGCACCAGATCGACGCTTCCTCACCGAGATGAACGTCGCCAATAACTTGCGCGCTCACGTCCACATAGGAAGTAGGGTGGATCTGCGGGTGAACACCACGAAATGGCCGGATCATGTGTAAAGGGATATTAACACAGAGGACTTTGGTCTTTGGACTTCGGCCTTTGGACTTTTGACAAATCGAAAACCAAGGCCAAAGGCCAAAGACCAAAGACCGTCGTGTGTGCTAAATTCAGCGCATGGACCTTCGACGAATCGCCCCGGTAACGGTGCTGTGCAGTTCGCTTCTACTAGCGTCGTGTTCGATTTCGTTATTCAAGGTCAAGCCTGCGACTGCATTGCCTCCATTGCCACCCGAATCGCGATCTGCCGATGCCAGTGGCTTCACAGTGCGCGTCGCGCCATTGCTCACTGACGAGCAAACGCAGGAACTCTTTGAGGCGAATCTGCCTCTCAGCGGTGTTTTACCCGTCCGTCTGGAATTGAACTTTCAGAGTGGTGTACCGATAGATCTGAAGCGCGCTCGTTTTAGCGTGCGCGATGATCAAAACCGGAACTGGAAACTGCTCACGACGAAGCAAGCAGTGTCGCGAATCATGAAGGCGAATGGAGTGTTTCTCTACAATCCCTATTCGAAGAAACAGTTTCAGAGTGATGTGGGAGCCTACGGTCTCGACGTCAAGACACCGCTCGACTCTAATCAGTCTCAACGCCGAGGGTTCCTATTTTTTCAGACTCCTGATAAGCGGCCGGTGGTAAACAGTCAGAAGCTAACACTCGTAATCGAACGCATTCCTCAACCGGTCAACATTCCACTCAACTGACGTTTTAGGCAGTGGTCAGTAGCCAGTCGTAATAGGACCTATTTGAAGTAAAGGACCTATAAGACCTATTTGCTCATTACAATCTGCGTAATCTGCGGATAAAGAAACGGGCAGCTGTTACGCTGCCCGTCTCTTCGCTGGTGATGAGGATATCGTTAGTTGTTTCGCGGACCAGTGGCTCGGACCGTCATTTCGGTGCCAGCAGTCAATTCAACGTCGTTACGACCCTGAACATAAACGGAACCAGCACCGGCGCCGGCTCCGACTATCGCTCCTATAGCTGCGCCTTTGCCACCACCCGCTATTGCTCCAATGATTGCGCCGACAGCCGTACCGATCGCCGTTCGCTGTATGGTCTTATTCGTTTGATCACTCTCACGAACAGCACCTTCATTGTCAACGCGAACAACGTCGCCATTTGGCATGCGAACACTTTCAAGTATGCCGGCGAATCGATAGCTGCGTCCATCGCGTAGTCGAATGGTGTCGAGGTCGAGCGTCATCTGCGAGCGGCCACTAATGCGACCGCCGCGATCGATGCTCGTTACGTAACCTTCGATTGTGGCGCCTTCATACTCCCCAGGTGAACGCACAGTCATCGTGAACCGATCGTTCTCATGAGCATTTTGCGTTGTCAGATCACCATTGAGCACAGCTACCAGTTCCGTTCCATTTGGAATTACGAACGTACCTGCAACGTCACTACTTCCACCACTCGGAGTCTCACGATTGGTCTCGTAGATGTTCAGTTGCGCCACATCGGATGTTCTATCGTAGCTGGTACGCACTGTTATTGTCTGCGAGAGCCGGTCACTTGAAAGCGTTCTCGTTACCAGCAACCGCCGCCCACCGTCTGTTAGAGCAAAGTTCACAGAAAAATCGTCCGACCGATCTCCTGTTCGGCTAATGCTCAGTTGATCTCCAACGATCTGGGCCCGAACTTTGACAGTTCGACCGCTTTGAGTGGTCTCAACTTGCTCGCGACCGTCAGCGACAAACGAGATTTGCGGCGCCCGTGTTGACGCAATCGTCACAGAGTTTCCACGACGATCGATAGCCAACATCTGCGGCGGATCCAGTCGTCGTAGAAGCGAGTCATAAACTCGTTGACGTTCTGCCAATGACAAGTTCCTGGTCGCATCATCTACTGCGCGACGTGCGTCGTCACTTTGGCTCGCTGCTATGCGATAGGTGCCTGTCAGGTCACCACGTCGGGGATATCCGCTGTTGCCTGGATACCCACTGTTGCCCGGATATCCGCCGGGGCCCGGATAAGTAGACCAGTTCCAGGCGATGTTGAAAGCACTGGCCAGCTGATCCAAATCTGTCCGGAGTGGGGACCAACTATTCTGAGTCTGATAACCCAGCTGTCGGTTTTGGATGTAGTTGTTGAGGTAAGCCGCACTCTGCAGCAGATTGTTCACATCACTCGAAGCTATCTGTCGAGTGTTCACCCGATTGCGAATTTGAACAACTGCAGTTTCAAACGAACTGAGCTGTTGTCTCGCTTGATCCAGCGAGCGACTATTGGTGTTTTGTCTGTTTAGATCGTTACGGAAGTTGCGACTGAATGTTGTGGTGCGGCTATCAATCCTTTGGATCAACTGACGCAGTTGGATATCCGTCAGGTTGGAATTGTTGTAAGTTCCTCCTGGATAGGTACCCGTATCACTAGTAGTGTTGTTCCACTGCCAACTAAGGTTGTATGCCTGGGCCAACTGGTCCAGATCACTTCTAAGTCTTTGCCAGTCGCCGAAGGTCCCCGATCGAGTCCCTCGATTGTTGACGAACAAGTTGTCAATAGGCGTCGCCTTTTCGAGAACAAGGCGCGCGTCGTCAGCCGTCGCACGTCGATAAGACAATCGACGATCGAACTGGGTGGTTGCGGTGTCCAAATTTACGAGCAACTGGTTTAGGTCGTTCATGCGGTAGTTTCCGCGGTCGGCGGCGTTTTGCGCCGAGTTTCGCAGAGTGGCCGTATCCGTCTGAATACGTCGAACGATGTCTCGAATATCAGAATTGTTTGAATTGAACTGGGCCACCCCAGCTTCAACCATTCCTAAAGAGGCAACAACAACGAGCAGGGTCTGCAATATTGTTTTTCTGATTGTCCTCATTTTTCCTCCTCCCAAAACCTTCCTCGGTCCATCCGCTTCAAACTTTGTGCCAACGCCTTAACCTAAGGTCATTTAGCCTTTTTCATAGGAAACTGAGGGATGTTTAACTGGCTACACCGAATCAGGTGCAGACAGTGAACAAGGGAGTTGTATGGTTTTTCGAAGTCAAAAGTAATGATGGAATATGGCGAGGCGCTGTTGGTGGCGAGAATATTGCGAAACTCTTGCACCGAGCAGATGAATCAAAAGGGGTGGAGATTGTCCGATATGATTCAGGGTTGTTAGTGGTGAATCTAGGACCTATTCGACCTATGTGACCTATTCGACTGACGAGTGACCACTAGCCACTGACCTGAGGGATTATCCAGTTGATCCGAATCCGCCAGCGCCGCGAGAGGTGTCTTCAAGCTCATCCGACCAGATGGGAGTCGGAGTGATGATTTGTTCGATGATCAGCTGGCACAGCCTGCTTCCCTGCGCGAGTTTAATCGGTTCGTTACCGGTGTTAAGAAGCGCACAGCAAAGTTCACCGCGGTAATCCGAATCAATAACGCCTGCCAGCACGTCGAGGCCATTCTTCACCGCGAGCCCTGACCGCGGCGCTACTCGACCATAGAATCCGTGCGGTATCGCAACCGCTATCCCCGTACGCGCGAGAACTCGTTCATGAGGTTGAAGGGTGATGTCTTCGATGGAGTAGAGATCAAGTCCAGCCGCAGCCGCACTGCCTCGCGTTGGTAATACTGCGCGTGGATCGAGACGCTTAAAGTTTAAAGTGGTAAGAGGGGCGGTGGCTGGCTGCATCTCGATGGGGTTCCGGCCAGTAATTGTCTGTGGCCTTTGGCCTTTGGCCTTTGGTCTTTGACGACTATTCCTGCAAAGCGTCGTTCTAAAAACCAAAGGCCAAAGACCAAAGACCGTTATCACATTTTCGGCAATGTAACTCCTCTTTGCCCTTGATACTTTCCGCCTCGGTCTTTGTAGGAGGTTTCGCAGACTTCATCAGACTCAAAAAAGATCACCTGGGCCACACCTTCGTTCGCATAGATCTTTGCCGGCAACGGTGTGGTATTTGAAAACTCGAGTGTGACGTAACCTTCCCACTCTGGTTCGAACGGGGTCACGTTGACGAGTATCCCGCAACGAGCGTATGTGCTTTTTCCTAAACAGACAGTGAGAATATTACGGGGAATCCGGAAGTATTCGACGGTGCGCGCCAGTGCGAAACTGTTGGGAGGAATGATTACCGAGTCTCCTTTAAAATTCACAAAGTTTTTCTCGTCAAACTCTTTGGGATCGACGATCGTGCTGTTGATGTTAGTGAAGAGTTTGAATTCATCGGCGCACCGAATGTCGTATCCGTAACTCGACGTTCCATAAGAAACAATGCGACGGCCGTCCACCTGTTTCACCTGGTCAGGTTCGAACGGATCGATCATTCGATACTCATTCGCCATCCGCCGAATCCACTTATCTGATTTGATACTCATAACAATGTGCTTTGGTGCTTTGTCTTTGCTGAAAAACGAGTCGCACATTCTAGACGGCAAAGCACAAAGAACAAAACAAAAGTACGTTTTACATTATATTGATGACACCATCACCGACGGTGAAATGGAAGTACGCTCCGCCCGCTCCCGCTCGCCCGCGTATTGTTCGTTCAGTGATTCCTGGCTTCTCTCTAGTTCCCAACCCCTCGTATGTATTAACGATCTTGCCTGAGCGCAAGACGTCTGAATCAATGTCGCCACTAAATCCTGGCGGAAGATCGACGTTCAATACTCCAGCCGCAATTCTGATTTCCGCGCCACCACCTCGCCAGCTTCGCACGGGTATCGACAAGTTTACATTGCCTGCAGCAATAGTGACTGACACGCTGCCGCCCGTTAAGGTCAAGGCGGTTTCACTTTCAGTGGCATTTATTCGGAGCGCTCCTTCAACGCCTGAGAACGTTATTGGACCGTGACCGGCATCAATCTCAACATCAGCAGAAGCAGGAATATGCAGCTGATAATCAATTTTCCAGGGGAGGTTCAGGAGTCTCTTGGGAAAATTCTTTGCAGCTCTCTTCATGAACTCCCGATCATGAGTGCCTGTTGTGATTATTCGAAGGTGATCCGCGTCTTCGTCAAATGCAAAGTTGTTGAGAGGTACTAGCAAAGCCAGGTCTGCTTCAGATTCGGCTTGCCATTCAAGATCTGCTGTGAGTTCAACTTCATTGCGCTGCCACCCTTCGATTTTGATTGAGCCTTTGGGAGCTCCGATGATGGTTACTGTGCCGCCGTAGTTGAAGCGCGTGGTTTCGTGACGTGTTGCGGTCCGCTTGAGCAGCGTGGGAACGGAAGACTTAATATCCTGAGCCAATGCGAGATTGATTGTGACCAATTGAATGGCGAGGAGGATCGCTAACCGGACAATATTGATCAATGACAATTCCTTTCCTGGAAACTGCACGTTCGCGAATCAAAATATATCAGAACATTGTGTAGGTAGAAGAACAATCCATAGTTGGGATGATGACCTCTTTAATTCTTCACTGCGCATTTACCTTCGAGACGCAAAGAACCCCGACGATCCGCAGACCTTTCTAAGCCTGACCGATATTACTTGTCTCTCTCCAAAGCAAAACGGACGCGGTGATCGCGTCCGTTCCATAGAGACGATTTTACTTGTTCTACTTCCTCAGAAACGTAATCTGTCCGCTGAAGTTTGTCACTGAGACTGACGAGCGGCCGTCGCCGACATCACCCACGTATCTTCTGCCGTCTTGTGTTTTGAACCCGTTATTCCAGAACTCACCCAGCGCTATCTTGCGTGCAGGAGATGCCGCGACCAGACGAAATGCTGAATTGCCGGGGATACGTATTGTGATGTCGCCCTTGGTTGATTTGAATTCGTAAGTGCCGCCAGTTGAGAATTCCCCATCAAAGAAAATGTTGCCGATGGTATTTTGAGCTACAACTTGCCCTGCAGTGATGTTGGTAAGCTCGATGTCACCTTCAGTGGAGACATGAGCGCGGACAGAGGAACCGCGAATATTGCTAACGCTAATCTGTCCTCGACGCGTCTCTAAATCCACCGAAGAGCTGACGGGCACTTGCAACTTAAAATTCACATCACCTACGTCGCCGCGACCGCGATTGTCGTTCATTACATCAACGATCAAACTCTCATCCATCTGTTTGGGGACGATATGAGCGTTAGGTGACTCCATCGTTGCTGACAAGCGAATCTCATCTTTATTCCAAGATTCAACAACAATGGTACCGGAAATATTTCTTAGTTCGATACGAACATTCTTCCCGGTCTGGTAGCGTTTCGATAAGTGTTGCTGAGCAAAGCCGGCACTTGAGAAACAAACTGCGATGACAGTTGCCACCGCAAAAGGCAGAGATCTGCGGACCGAAGTACTGCGGAATAAGGAGGTGGCTTTCATCACTAGGGGCTTTTCCGAAAAACAAATCGCCGACTACTGTCTTTGCACATCACAGGTCGGAGAACTCTTTCAACAGCGCGAGCTTGTCGTTGAGCGATTCATTGAGCATTTGCTCAGAAATGTCATCATGGGGATTCCGATTCAATTCATTCAGCGACTGAGTAACGGCTGCATCAATAACCTGAAGGTTGCGATCAAATGTGTCCCTCATCTCCGGGCTCCACCGCGCCTTGTTTAGCTCCACTCGCTGCTTCCAGTAATTGATAACCTGTTGTCGCTGAAAAACGCGTTCATTGATGTTTGAGGCCAGCGGTTGAGGCTGTTCGATAGGCGGGTTGTTGCCAAAACGACGGATGCCTACGACAGTTACGATTGAAACGAGCAGCATGATAGCAACAGCAAAAGACGCAAGCTGCGGAAGTGACAACTCCCAACTGCGGCCAAACAAATCGGCTAGAAATGATTTGCGTGGAGCTTTCGATTTCACTTTAACGTTCGCCGCTTCCGCTTCCACGACATTCCGAATGCGCAACCAGAGCGCCTGTGCGTTCGGTGGCGTTTCGTATTCACCTCGATGCGATCGGCAGAATCCCAGGATAGCTGACAAGTCTTGCCGGACACTCTGGCAATCCAGACATTCATTTAGGTGCGTATTTAGGGTGAACTCATCGGCGCGGCTAAGCGTGCCGTCCAGCAGATCGTGGATGAGTTCCTGGCATTTCTCGCAGTTCATTGCTTTCACCTTGTTCTGCCGCAAAAGTGCGGGCGAATATTACTAAATCGCGGGAAGACAGAACATAACCTGGTTTTCATGAATCAACGGGAAGACTGCAGAAGAGCCGATTGGTTGACTCTGCACTATTCGAGGCTATTCAGCGCTGTTCTGTTGCCTCAGCAATCCTCTCAATTTCATCCTTGCCTTGTGTAATTGCGACTTGGACGTTCCTACCGAGCACCCCAGCATTTTCGCAATTTCCTCGTGCTCGTGCCCTTCAATGTCGTGAAGGGTAAAAACTGTTCGATAACCGGGCGGCAGCTGCGCAATGGCTTTATCCAACGCGATCCGGTCCACAACAGGCATCGAATTGGGGTTTTCCGTCCCAATTACTATTTGGATGGGCGTTTCACCATCCTCGGTGGTCTGCTCCATCCGAACACCACGTTTACGAAAGTGCATGAGCACTTGATTGACGGTGAGTCGATGAAGCCACGTCGTAAAGGCCGATTCGCCTCTAAAACTGCCGATTTTTCTAAAGAGCTGGATGAAAACCTCCTGAGCGAGGTCTTCAGCTTCTGAAACACTGCCCGTCATTCTCAAGCACAACGAATAGACGCGACGGTTGTGGCGCTCATAAAGATCCTCGAAAGCCCCCATGTCTCCCTGGGCTGCTCTCTGCGCCAGTTCGTAGTCCGTTTGTTGTGTGTCGGTGTCAGCTGCCGTCACGTGATTCGTCTGCTTCTCGCAAGATGGGAGAAATCTAACAACTTCCGTCAAGTTGTTCAGCGCGCTGATCACGTTTCCGCAGATTCAAGGGAGCCACACCGTCCGCTCAAGAAAGCCCGCGTGGGGATGCGGTAGGAGGTCCAGTGCCCTCAACGCGGCTGTGATGCAGTGCTTTGAGCGCGTCGTTGCCTTACATGCCGTCAAAAAATTGAAATTCCTGCGCCAGAATTGACCACCTTGTCACGGGGGTTGTGTACGTCGAGACGCAAAGTCGATGTTTTTCTGCCGCGCAACAATGGAGCCTTTTCTGGAGCATACGGTGACACCCAGTTCCGTGACAAGCGGACGTCAAAGACATGATCGCGATGAGGCTCTCTTGCTGCCTGGAAGAAAAACGCCACGCGCCGTGTAGCTTCGCGGTAACGTCACTGGCTCAAACTGACGGCATTACTGAGTATTGCACTCCTCGAGACGATCGGAGGTGTTGGCATTTGGATTGCGGATCATCGCTCCGCCACTGGAAACGAGAGATCTCTCGTAGTCAATTTTCAATTAGGGAGTTTTAGAATGAACGAGCACGAGAACGTGAACGTCGTGAAGGACGCTTACCGAGCGTTTGGTGAAGGTAATCTGGATGAGTTGCTGGCTGTACTCGACGACTGCGTGAAGTGGTTCTCGATCGGTCCACCCCACCTGATTCCAACTGCAGGTACTCGTTATGGCCCTGAACAGGTTGAGCAATACTTTTCTCTTCTCCGA
>DASYPT010000061.1:0-37583 GCA_036006355.1 Pyrinomonadaceae bacterium
CACGCACACAATTGCGGCGATTTGGCAGGACTACTTGAAGGAGTTGCTGGAAGTTAGCGAGAGACAATGATGTCCGATATGCTTTAGCTTGTCGTGACTTGACCAAGCGGCCCGTGAGAATTCAGCGGGCTGGTTGGTCAAGTCACGACAAGCTAAAGCATATCGGACATCATTGTCTCTCGCTAACTTCCAGCAACTCCTTCAAGTAGTCCTGCCAAATCGCCGCAATTGTGTGCGTGCCGTGTCCGCGAGTCTGATCTGTGATCGGCAGCAAAATATACCTGCCTTGTTTGACTCGCTTGATCTCGCGCTCGAGGATTCCCAGCTCAGGCGGATTGATTAGATCGTCCGCTGAATTGATTGCGAAGAGCGGCGCTTTGATCGACTCGAGTTGTGGCGCGGGATTGTATTCACGTGATGAGTCGAAGTAATAAAGCATGTCGTTGGCATCAGCCCTGGCCAGACCTGCTTTAACCCGATCGTCGTAAAACTTATCCGCCGCATCGCGCGTTCCTGCCTGTTTGTGCCAGGGAAGAGCAGCACTTCCCATCAAGAGCAAAATGTTTTCAGCAGCGGTTAGTCCTTCCGTAGGCTCTGTCTTGTATTCACCATTATTCCAGGCGGGATCGCTTCTAATCGCGTCCATTATCATCTTGCGCATTATTCGATTGCGACCGGCTATTTCCACGGGTGCGCTCGCAAGGGGCATCAACGCGTCCATAAAGTCTGGATAGGTTTCACCCCAAACCCACGTGTGCATGCCGCCCATCGAGGTGCCCATGACAAGTCGCAAATGGTTGACTCCGAGTTTTTCGGTGATCAGTCTGTACTGGGCCAGCACCATATCGTCGTAGGTGTAATGCGGAAACTTTGTATGCAATCCATCGCTGGGTTTACTTGAACCTCCATGACCTATAGCGTCGGGTAGGATGATGAAGTACTTAGTGCCATCAAGTAACTTTCCTGCACTGAAGAGCACGGGTGCGAACTGCGGCGCTAAGAATTGTGATCCTGTTCCGCCAGTGCCGTGCATAATCAGGACGGCGTTTCGAACCACCCCGGCGCTGTCCTTTTGAGGTGTGCCAATTGTTCGATAGTGCAGTCGCAACTCCGGCAGACTCTCGCCAGATCGAAATTTTAAATCCTTGATGACGTAATCACCTTCGGCCGGCGCTGGGTAGTTTGGAGTTTGTGCAAGAACCGTACAGCAAACACCCAGAATCAATACGATGGATGGAATAAAGCGCGAATTGAAAATATTCATATAGTCTCCACCTGTACGACAGACTGTTAGCCTGTCGCGCTGCCCAACTAACACACAACAGCCTGACAGCCTGTCGTACTAACTCTACCTAATCCCAACCAATCCCTGAACCGACTGAATCAGCTTTTCGGAGTCATAGCCGACACCGTCTTTGAAGACAATTTCCACTTTTTCGATATCGCTAATCGTGGCAGCGGGATTTCCTTTTACAACCATCAGATCGGCTTGTTTGCCGGTGCTGATCGAACCTATACGCGCATCCTCACCGAGAAACTTTGCTCCGTTTAAAGTAGCGATCTTAATTGCTTCAACGGGAGTAAACCCGGCTTCAACCAGAAGCTCGACCTCCCGAAGATCACCAAAGCCCGCGACGATGCCGCCGTTTCCAGTTGGGTCGAGTCCGGCGATCAATAAACCACCCGCCTTCACAAAAGCCCGTTCGAATTCCATAGCTTTGCGAAACAACGTATTGAAGTTTCCATCTGATGGTACCCGGGCACGAGCTTGCAAGTAACGAACTCGCGCATCTGTTGACATCACATTCAGCACGCGTGGATTCAGAAGAGCACTTGCCGCGCCTACTCCCGTTTGCGTCAACGGCGCGCCACCGGCTTCAAAGACCGGTAGCGTCGAGGTCACCGCAACATTCTTTGCGACCAGAGTTCGGATCATGTCTTGTACCGGCGCGCTGTTCAAATCAAGTTGTCTCAGATTATTGCTGACTCCCTGCGGGCATTGGTCGGGTTGTTTGTTTGGCACAAATTCAGAGTCGGCGAGCAGTCCGTGTTCGAGATCATCGATCCCGATTTCCGCGGCTTCCTTGTAACCAATTGAACAGAGATGTCCGGTGACCTTGAGTCCGCGCTTGTGTGCTTCTTCAACCGCTGCGCGCAGTTCATCGCGTGTAATGTTCATGTAGGCCTTGAACGAAGTAGCACCCTGATCTGCCCAGTAGTTCACCATTTGCCTCGCGTCATTAGCACCAGTCAGGGTGTGCATCACCGGTGTAAACGAACCCTGGCCTTCCAGATATGGTCCGGTGATATGCATCTTTGGTCCGATCGTCCGTCCTGCGTCGATCAGCTTCTTGATTTCCAGATCGGTGTATGGAGCGACACTTCCCGTAGTACGAATCGTTGTCACTCCATTCGCCAAATACAAACGAGGGAAACTGCTTCCCATGTTGGAATACATGGGCGGCGAGCCACCCATTGGAAAGAACATGTGGTTGTGCATCCCGACCAGACCGGGTAAGACCGTATAGCCGGTTAGGTCGATCGTCTGTGCGTTGGCAGGAATCTTGGCACTTGCGCTCGGTTCAACTGAATCGATCTTGCCGTTGCTGATGACGAGCGTTTGATCTTCTTTTGCCGCCGCTCCTGTTCCGTCGATGACGCGCACATGAGTGAGTGCTATGAGAGGAGCCTCTGTTCGAATGAATTGTTGGCGCTCAGGTGCCTGCGCGAAAGAGATGGTGGCGAACGTAAGACTGAAGAGAATGGCAAGTCTAAGCTTCATAAGCCTCCTTTTTATTCGCGGGAAAAGATATCAGAAAGTGTCAATCCGTAAATGCTTTTATCTCTGCTCCGCATACTAGACGCACTGTGGTAAAAATGGGACGCGAAGCTATTCGCCGAGAGGAATTTTTCATGACACTAACACTCTATTTCCTTCGACACGGACAAACGGAATTGAGCCGCGATGACACGTTTTGCGGTTCCGGTCTTGATCCGGAATTAACTTCAGACGGCCGGCAGATGGCCCAGGCTTTCGCCGACGCCTATTCAAGTATGCAATGGCAGGCGATCTATACAAGCAGCCTTCGGAGAACGATCACCACTGCTCAACCATTGTGCGAGCGCACTGGAATGACTTCCATACCACGGGCGGAGCTCAACGAAATCGGTTATGGCGAATGGGAGGGTCTGACGAAAAGTGCGGTCGAACAGAAGTACCACGACGATTACATTCGTTGGTTAGCGGATCCAGCCTGGCATGCCCCAACCGGCGGAGAGCTGGCCGTAGCAATTGCCAGGCGCGGAATGCAGCTGATTGAAGAGATTACGGAACACTGCAGCACCGGAAACGTTTTAATTGTGGCTCACAAAGCGACGATCAGGATCATACTGTGCGCTTTGTTGGGTGTTGATGTTGGGCGGTTCCGTTACCGGTTTGTTTGTCCGACCGGCTCGGTCAGTGTTGTTGAGTTTAGCGCGGAGGGGCCATTGCTTCATGCGTTGGCGGATCGATCACATTTTAGTGATACGCTGAAGACGTTGCCGGGGACCTAAGAATTTAAGATTGTAAATTTCAGATTTTAACATTGGTCTTTGGGTTTTGGTTTTTGACTTTGCGCGATTGGAAGTTAAACAAAACCCAAAGACCGAAGACCAAAAACCCAAGGACAAATCTTAAATCTGAAATCTTAAATTTGAAATAAATTGTGAGCATTCCGTTTGTCATATCAGTCGCTGTCCTCATTGGCCTGTTTCTCTTCTTGTACCGCGAAATCCGGCGGTTTCCTGGTCCTAAAGAATGGGGTCACACTCCAAAGTGGCGAAAACGGATCAGAGTCACACTCGCTGCCATCCCAGTCATTATCGGCTTGCTCGTATTCTGGGGCTTCTTTATTGAACCCAACCGACTCGTCGTTAAATACGAAACAATTGAGGTCAAGAACTGGCCAACGCCACTGAACGGTTTGAAGGTTGCTGTTCTTGCAGATATCCACGCCGGGAGCGCATTCATCAATCAAAACAAATTGCGCCTCATCGTTAAACGTACGAATGAACTTAATCCCGATATCATCATCATTCTTGGTGACTATATATCCGGAGGCCGCGGCGGCACTGAAATGGAGCCGAGAGTGTTCGCGCCCATACTGAAGGACCTCAAAGCGCCGCTTGGTGTCTATTCAGTACTTGGAAATCATGACTGGTGGTACGACGGGAATAGAGTACGCGGTGCGCTGGAAACAAACGGCATCAGAGTACTTGAAGACGAAGTGCTCGAAGTGCACACACGCGGAGCCACATTTTGGCTTGCAGGTCTTGCCGATCTCTGGACCAGACCGCAACACATCACGCAAACAATTGATCATGTTCCCGCGGATCAACCGATCATCGCACTCACGCATAACCCTGATATCTTTCCGCAGCTTCCGCAACGCGTCCAATTGCTTCTCGCAGGACACACACACGGTGGCCAGGTTAGGTTTCCATTTATTGGGCCTGTAATAGAACCCTCAAACTATGGTCAACGTTACGTTCGTGGACACGTTATAGAGAACGGACATGACCTTTTTGTGACCACTGGGATCGGTACGAGCATTATTCCTGTGCGATTTGGTGTGCCGCCAGAGATAGTATTGTTGACCTTGAAATCTCAGTCCTGACACCACCGGCTTCAGCCGGTGGTGCTTCAACTTCACAGCTACCAACAGAACAACCAACATTCAGACACCACCGGGCTTTAGCCGGTGGTCCATCAATTTCACAGCTAGCAACAGAAACCAGCCCGAGTCTGTCGTTGTAGTGGTGCTTAGCGATGAAGTTGAAGTACCACCGGCTGAAGCCTGGTGGTGTCCGAAGGGAGTAGAGAAGGTTGGGGTGTAGTTACAAAGTTGAAGTACCACCGGCTGAAGCCTGGTGGTGTCCGAAGGGAGTAAACAAGGTTGCGGTAGAAATTCCGTTTGGCGCCAACGGCAGTGAGCGGATCCGTGTCCCAGTTGCATTGAAGATCCCATTCGCCACTGCCGGAGCCAGTCCGACTATCGGCGTTTCACCAGCACCTGCCGAAGGAAGGTCTTTGCGATCAACTAAGACTACTTCTATTGAGGGAGTATCGCTGAATCTTGGCACTCGATATTGGGCAAAGTGCGGATTCAGGATGTTTCCATTCTGAAACTTAATACTTTCGAACAGCGCACCACCGATTGACTGCACAATGGCGCCTTCGATCTGATTCTTGAGATGTAATGGGTTCACAATCGCGCCACATTCGAACGCTTCGACAACCCGGACAATTCGGACTATAGGATCCCCTTTGCCGGAGCGATCAATTGCTACTTCAGCGCACGTCGCAACATATCCACCCTTTTCAAAACCGCATGACAGGCCAAAACCTCGATCCTTTTCCGCTTTCGCTTTTCCCCATCCAAAGCCTTTAGTCGCAGCTTGCAGTACATCGCGTAGCCGTTCGTCTTTAATGTTCTTTAGACGAAACTGCAATGGATCCATGTTCACCGCGTGTGCCAACTCATCAATGTGACTCTCGCGCGCGAAATGATTGGCAGTGGCGGCGAGCCCTCGGTATGAACCCTGGCGCAGCGGTGAGTTGGATTGATGAAACTGAATGTCAGTGTTTGGGATGTCGTACTTGATCTGAATTCCCGAGCTTCCTGAGTTGTAGTTGTGAAACTCCCAGGCTGTGATCGTTCCATCTGTCTTGACGCCGCTTTTGACATCGATCACACCAGCAGGACGGAAGTATGCCCAGGTGAACTCTTCAGCTCGAGTCCAGACAAGTTTCACTGGTTTGTTTGCACCACGTGCGAGGCGCGCAGCTTCAATAGCACATTCACCGCTGTGTTTGCCCCCGTAACCCGAACCAGTGTCCGGAACAATCACCCGCACCTTGTCTTCAGGAATATGAAACGCTTCAGCCAATTCGCCTCGAACTCCAAAGGGTCGTTGAGTTCCAGTCCAAACAGTAAGCTTGTCGCCATTCCATTCCGCAACCGCAGCGCGTGGTTCCAGTGGTGCATGTGCGATGTAGGCTACGGTGTATGTCTCAGATAATTTCTTATCCGCCACGTTCAACCCATCGGCTATGGACCCCTGCGCTCTTGAACCTCGACCGCGCTGTTCCGTTGTCTTTCGAAGCAAATCAAATAATTCCGCATTTGACGGCTGTCCTGGTGACTTCCAATGAACAGTAATCGCATCCACAGCTTTACTTGCCGTTTCGGGTGACGGTGCTGCGATACCGATGAAGTCTCCGTCGACAACAGTTTTGACTCCAGGGATAACCTCCGCTGCTTTTGTATCAACCGAGACAAGCGTTGAATTGAAAGCTGCTGGTCGAACAATTTTGCCGTAAAGCATTCCCTCGCGTTTGAGGTCGGATGTGTAACGATGTCTGCCGGTCACGAATTCACTGGCATTCACTTTCGTCGCAGGCCTTCCAGCCGTCGTCCAATCACTTGCCTTAGTGATCGCGATGTTTTCTGGAATTACTTTGACGAGCTTTTGGCCCTTTGCAACTTCGGCGAACGTCAAAGTTTTCGACTTGTCGTGATTCACAAAGCGAGCATCGACGATCTGCAAATCAGCGGGTTGAACTTTTAGCTGTTCGGCCGCCATCGCAATCAGTATTTCTCTTGCGGCTGCGGTGGCTTTTCGGAGTTGCGGCGCCATCATCGGCGTTGTAAGACTACCGAAAGTTCCCATGTCGAACGGGACCAGGTCCGTGTCACCCATAATCAGATGAACCAGCGACATGGGAACATGTAGTTCATCGGCCACCGCCTGAGTGAGCGATGTCCGCGCATTCTGACCAAACTCAACCTTGCCCGTGAGCACTGTCACAGCGCCGTCTTCATCGATGTGGATCCACCCACCGACGTCGTTCGGCACATTGTTATTGCCTCGAGCACGTCCGGATTCCTCCTGCCCTCGTTGTTGAGCGAGAGTGCGGCTAAGAGGAACGATAAAGAGAATTCCGAGGCCGAACGTTTTAATGAAGTCACGTCGATCAAGATCGAAGTTGTATTTCGACGCTTCAAACAGTTCGTAGCGTTCGGGCTCGATTGAGATCTGTGGCGCAAACTCGTCGTTCATAGTTTGGTTGTGCTGGAAGCGCAGGCGTCCTCGCCTTCCCGATTTCCATCGAGGTCCTGGATATGGCTGCGAGCAGGCGGGGACGCCTGCGGTCCCAGCGTGGCGACTTGTTGACCCGAGGCAAGTTGAATGGCTTCGACAATTCGCTGATACACACCACAGCGACAGATATTCCGATTCATGCCCTCTACGATTTGATCGCGATTTGGACGAGGAGTCTTGGCCAGGAGCGCACTCGCTGCCATGAGCATTCCTGATGTGCAGTAGGCGCATTGCATCGCATCGGCTTTGATAAAAGCTTCCTGCAGCGGAGTAAGCTTGCCGTCTTTCTCCAGGCCTTCAATTGTGGTGATTTGTTTGGCCGCGGCGCGTCCAACTTGCGTGACGCAGGATCGCGTAGGTTGTCCGTCTAACAAAACTGTGCACGCGCCACACTGACCTTCACCGCATCCGTACTTCGTGCCAGTTAGATCGAGCGAGTCGCGCAGCACGCTTAACAGACTGACGGTTGAATCAACATCGACTTCAGTCTTTTTCCCGTTGATGTTGAGAGCGGTGACTCGAGCCATAACGTGTCGCCAGATTATACTGCGAAAGAGGTGTTATCTTCAGAACACGCAGATTACACGAATGTTTGCGATAAGCTTCCCTTTCCGATTTGAACATAAGCCGATTGTTGTAGTAAGAAACCGCCATGGCAATTGCGATAGACAGCCAGTTCGTACCACAGTCGAGTGATGCGTTGTCTCTAACGAAGCAAACTGATTTTGTCGAACGTAGCTCAATCGTTAGACGAATCTGGGGCGATCCCGATTTGGTGCTTCTCATATTTGCCGGATCCGCTGCCGAGTTTGCACTCAACCGTTCGGTTGATTGGCTCTTCTTCACTGGCGAAATCCCTCGTGATCCCATCGGCCGACTTTTCTCTACTGTTCGCTATGCGCAGGACATCGTTTTTGTAGATGAAGAGAAAGCACTTCGCACGCTTGACCGGATCAACGCGCAGCACAGTCATGTCGAAAACGAACGGCAGCAAACGATACCCGATTGGGCGTACCGTGACGTGCTTTACATGTTGATCGATTATTCCGAGCGTGCTCATGAGCTCCTTTATCGACCGCTGTCAAACTTACAAAAGGTGGATTTGTTCGCCGTGTTTCGCCGAATTGGAGAGGGATTGCATGTCACGCAGTTACCAAAAACGTACAGCGAATGGCAGGTCGATCGGGAGCGTCACCTGCTTCGTGATCTGAGTTATGGTAAGTACACAGCGATGCTGTTCCAGTCGTACCGCAGACACTTAGGAGTGCTGCGTTATCAATTGCTGTTACAGGTTCAAGCTTTGTTAGTGCCACAGCATGTTCGACGTTTGCTGCATCTTCAGCCGAATCTGATCATTTCCGGTTTGGTTGACACTTACGGCTTGGTCAGCAGCCTGGGATTACAGTCGCTTGTGCATGGACTGTTAATTCCTCCGCAGCATTGGGATGATGTTCGGAAGTTTGATAGGAGGATTTAGCGGCGTCGAATAATTCGCGGGCACTTACGCTACTAGATCTCAAGCGGGCTTTGCTTCCGACGTGACCCTCATGAAATGCCGGCAAAGACTGCATCAACCTGTTTGGAGAAGCCCGGCAACAACGGGCTTTCGACCAGATCTCCAATTATGAGGGTGGCAAACAGGTCGAGATCAGTGTTCTGGCGGCGGTAGACTTCAATGGAATGGCCCAACCAATCAACTATCCAATATTCGAGAACCCCGCGCCGAGAATACAATTTTAGTTTGGCTTCGCGATCGCGGCGTTGGTTTGTTGAGCCTGGTGACAGGACCTCAACTACCAGATCGGGGGCTGAATGCAATTTCCCATCGTCGCCAAGTGCAGCCGCCAATCGTTCCCAGCTGAGCCATGCGACGTCTGGAACGACATCGTCGTCGTCGTCGGCGAAAATCAGACCGGGCGCGGTAATGGCTTGTCCAAGGTTACTTGGATTGCTCCAGTCTTCGAGGAACCAGTATATCTTTCCGCACACGTGTTGGTGATAGAAGTGAGGTTGTTTGGACACAAAGAGTTCTCCATCGATGATTTCGTAGCGTCTCCCATCGTCGGGGAGGCCCTCGAGATCACCTGATGTCCACCGCAAGGTTGAGGTCATTGTTGTTAAACTCCGAGTCAGCATCGAGTATAACGACGGCCCTGGAGCGACAGCAAGAATAACGATGACCGCGACAGGCTAACAGCCTGTCGTAGCCCTGACTCTTTTGAAAGCGTGGAGGTAGTTAAATGAAACGATGGACGCTTGTGTTCTTCTTTTCATTGATGCTTTTGGTAGCCTTGCCTTGCGAACGGATCGACGCACAACCCCAGGATCCTTTACGGTCAACTCTCGACTTACTCAAAACAAAATTGGAAACGTATTTGAGTTATTCGCTCTCGGAGGGACAAGGTGGTGAGGTCGGGACATCAAAATTCGAAGCAGTGAGTTTTACAAACTGCCGGATAGCCTGGAAGAGTTCAAGCGAAGTCACGCAGGATAACAACAACATACCTCCGGCCCTGCGGAATCTTAGAATCGTGAATAACACGAGCGTCGACCTGTCATGGATCGATCCTGATAAGACACGCATCTATACAATAAAGGAGATGGTGAAGCGGAACCTCCCACGGGCGCTGGTCCTGGAGTTGAAGACTCGCGCTGGCAGTCCCGGTTTCAAAAAGCAGCTGGAGACAACTGCTGGCGGTCGTGCTACTCGGAATGCATTGGAAGAGAAATCTTACGGGTTCTTCT
Organism: Pyrinomonadaceae bacterium; assembly: GCA_036006355.1. Lineage (GTDB taxonomy): Bacteria > Acidobacteriota > Blastocatellia > Pyrinomonadales > Pyrinomonadaceae > PSRF01. The sequence goes on from DASYPT010000061.1 coordinate 9,892, forward strand.
TCAACACAAACGACCAGGCAATCGCGGAAGAAGTTTCGAAGGCGTTTACTGAAGCAATCAACATTTGTCGAGCCAGAATTAACCGAAGATAAACAGAGGACTAAACCGATGGACGATCATGCAGCCGCTACATTCACGTTGAAATCCTGGGACGAAAAACCCTATGACGAAACGGTGGGTTTGGCGAAGCTTTCACGCGTCAGCGCCACCAAATCATACGAAGGAGACATTGCCGGCGAAGGCAGAGTGGAATACCTGATGATGTACCGCCGTGATGGGTCGGCGACTTTCATTGGACTCGAGCGAGTGGTCGGCTCTGTTGGAGGTCGTTCTGGTAGTTTTGTATTTCAACATAGCGGGACCTTCGAGAATGGAATTGCCAAAGTTGAGGTGTCAGTTGTCTCCGGATCAGGAACTGAGGGGCTTGATGGATTACAGGGAGAGGGCGAATTTGCCGTCGGACACAAGCCGCCATACAACATGACGCTCGATTATGACGTCAACTGAGTGATTCGCAAGGAGAACGAAATTGATTGAAGAAGATTTGCGCCCGCCTGTTTGGATTGGTCATGTGGTGATGGAAACGAGTCGCCTGGAAGAAACGGCAAGCTTCATGCGCAAACTAGGCATGCGACCAATCGTTCAGCGGCCCGAGGTTGCAGTCCTCGAACTTCGTGGAGGGACGCACCTCGTGCTTTTAGCGAATGCAAACGTAACGGCAAGCGATGCGCGATTCGATTTGATGGTCGAAGACTTGAATGCGACACACAAACAGTTTGTTGAGTTAGGGCTCGATCCGACGCCCATTGAAAGAATTTCACCCGAGCACGAAGGTTTCAAAGTCCGAGAGCCGTCGGGCAACGTGATCACGTTCTATTCAAATCATGTTTCTGGGCAGCCTGTGTGACTGATGAGAATCCCAGATTCAAACCGACTTTGTCTTAAATAAGCAGACCATCTTATTGTCCTAAGGCAGCGACACGTACGGCGCGAGGAAATCGCGTGCTGAACTAGTGTCCAGGCGATAGGCAACGTTGGTAGCTCTGCAAACAGCATCACCCGTAATTGTAATCGCAGCAATTAATCGTGTTCCCTCGACGGCGAGGAAATTAGGACCGCCAGAGTCACCATAGCAAGCACCACCGTTGCCCGTGGCCGGATTCTGCGACAGTCTTAGGTATCCTTTGTTCAAAGCATTAAAGCCTTCGAACGCGTACATGCGCGGAATCGGATTGGTGTCCTGGAAAAATGGAACACCTCCTCCGACAACACGATTTTGCACGCCGTAGCCAACCGCAGTAAATCGACTGTCTTTGAGTCCGTTTTGATTTGAGAGTTGATCGAGTAAGCGAAAGGTCGGAAGCTGTGCCGGAGTAATGCCTGCCGTAGCACTTTCGGGAACAATGAGAACAGCGATGTCACCCGAGTCACTTTGCGCCTGATTGTAGTTTGGATTAGTGACAACTTGGCTCACTGGAATTAAGTTCGTCGTTCCAGTGGTTTGATCGCCGAAAGGTATGGGGCTATCGAAGCTCACGTAGGCCGTGAATCCCTGAGGCGCTAACTGGCCCGTAAAGTATACGGTGCAATGACTGGCAGTAAGAAAAACATCCGGAGCGATCAGGGTTCCCGAGCAGATAGGAAAGATTTCTCCATTCGAATCTTTTACTACAAAAGCACCGGCATTGCCGTAAGACTTGTTCGTATCAACGAACCCATAAGTGATGGCCTCGACATGAGAAGGAGCCAGAATCACTGCAATCAAAATTATCGCAACCAGTAATCCTATGTAATATGAAAAGCGGCGCATAACTTTATCCTTTCTGGGCCGTTTGAAAGAGAATGAGTGGATCTAGGCGTCATTGAAACATCCACCGTCCTGCGAAAGCAACTTGAAGGCTTGGCACACACCATCTTGAGTTACCTGAAAGACTCGATGTGCAAGGCATAGGATTCCGGAAGGTTCAGTGCGCGTATGCAGGTGGCAAGTTCCCGCACATATTCCGGGTCTGGGGCACCGGGCTCCATCTGCGCAGTTATGAAGCAGAGGACTGGTTCGCTCTCTGCGGTCGTCTCGATTGGTTCAGCCAAAACAGCCTCAGGCAAATATTTTAAGCCGAACTGTTTCTCCAAACCTTTATAAATTCTGTCCAGCTCCTCATGCGTCACGCTCACAACGCCCCCGTAAACGCTCGCACCATTCTTGGAAATGAGGTTTACGCGCGGCCGAATGTATATGTCGAAGTTGTGGACTCGCGCGGCCGTGACGTTCTCGACGTTGATGCCATAACGAGCGAGCACTTCTGGACTCATGAAAGTGCCGTAAAAAAACACCCGAACGCGCCGAGGCTCTGGCTCTCCTTTGTGCTTTCCGTCAATCATATTTCAACTTCCTATTTCGTTTCCTTCATCTTGGATTCGGTCAGTACCACCTCGCGGTAGCGGGTGGGTGCGAAGCCAAAGATCAATCGGCAACGGCAAGCTACGCACCCACCCGCTACCGCGAGGTGGTACAGACTGCATCCAATACCGTCACTGAATTCTTGCGACACCATTGCCAGGCTTTGGAAACTTCACGAACACTTCAGGATCATGGCCTGGAATAATCAAGTCTGCACGCGAGGCAATCTGTCTCATGCGATCTTGAGCCTTGATGTTCGAATCAGCATCGAAGGTTTGAGCGATCGGCGCGTGCTTGTCCAGGTTTTCATACAGATACATGTTGTCTGAAGCAATCACTGCCGTACCGTTGCCGGTATGCACGCCGACGTATTGTGAGGCAAACGTGTGACGTCCGCCTGTATAAACGCGAATGCCGTCGATGATTTCCCGATCGTCACCATCAATCAGATTCACTTTTTGCTGCGTATTGAGTCTTACCAGCGTGAGAACATCGTCAGGTTCGATGCCACCGTGTTTGCCGCCGGGCTGCCAGGCTGCGCCTGTGTAGTAATCGTATTCGTCTTTCTGAATCCAAATCTTTGCGTTTGGAAATAGATCAATACCGTCTGCGTGATCCCAATGCATGTGGGAAAGGATGACGTCAGTGATGTCATTCGCTGACAGTCCAACTTTGACAAGAGTGTCAGATGGTTTGATGAAGTTCTTGATGCCTTTGAGCTGTGCGATCGTGTCACGGTAGCAGCCAGTGTCAACGAGGATCTTCTTACCATTTGATCCCTTGAGTAGCCAGATCATCATTTGCAGATCTATCTTCCGATTCTGGTCAGCACCGCTTATAAGAGCGGAAACGGGGAAGCCAGGGTAGATGCCGTAACTCAGCGCATAGACTTCGTAGGTTGCAGGAGGTTGAATTGGAAGTGGTTGTGCATAGAGTATCGACAGCAGCAAAAGTAAAACCGTCGAAGTTATCTTCATGTTGTCGTCCTACTCGAATGGCGCATTATCGGAACGCGATAACAGATCTCAAATGGGTGCTCGTTTTGTGTAAGTTCGTGTGATTCGTGATGCTCCGGCGCAGTAGCCCGACTGTCAAGGAGGGCTCAGATTCGTTATGCTGTACTGATTGATATGAGCCCTCCTTGACAGTCGGGCTACTGCCCCGGAAGCACCACGCACACAAAGATAAGGAGTCATTTACGTCATTGTACAATCGGTATCACAAAAGCGAAGGGTGAAATGATGTTGCGGATGGACTATGAAATCAGAAAAGCAGTAGCCTCAGACGAGGCGGCGATCGCCGCGTTGATTCGCGCATCTGCGCGCGGGTTAAGCCGAAATGATTACAACGATGATGAAATCGAAGCGGCTATCTCGTTTGTCTATGGAGTTGATTCAGAATTGATCATTGATGGCACTTACTTTGTCGCCGAAGTAGGTGTTGAGCTGATCGGTTGTGGTGGCTGGAGTCGCCGAAAAACTCTTTTCGGTGGCGACCACGCTAATTCGCGTCAAGTTGGTGAGCTCAATCCTGAGCGGGACGCTGCGAAGATACGCGCCTTTTTTGTGCACCCGAATTGGGCCCGACGAGGTGTCGGCCGTGCGATTTTGGGAAAATGTGAGACGGAAGCACAGAAGGCACGCTTTCGCTCCCTCGAGTTAATGTCCACCCTACCGGGTTTGAACTTCTATCGCGCACTGGGCTATGAGGCCGTGAAGGAGATCCTTTATCCAGCCGGTAGCGAAGTATTGAAGTTCGTTGTTATGCGTAAAACCGTTAATTACATCCCCGGATCATCAGCCGAGGGTCCATAGATAGACGGAACCTTGCCGCCCATCGGTCGTAGATACGCACTCAACTGCCCACGATGATGAATCGCGTCGAACATGAAGTCCCAAAGAAATTCTACCGTTGGTCGCTCCATGACTACCGTGCCCTTATAAAGAAACTGCGCGTTCCTCTCCTGCGCAGCATCATCCAACTTCGCGACCTTGTCGAGTAGCTCAGTCGACCACTTCTCGTACATGCCGATCATCTCATCCAGGCCTGGTGGCGTGACGTCTACCCATTCGGATTTGCCGGTGTCTACCACATCGATCAAAGCCTTCAATTCACTGGTCACGATCCAGACTAGTTGCTGGGCCGACGGTGAACGATCATGCGGTTTGTAGCTGATGTCCTTGGGCAACGCCTTCAATACTTTTAGAAAAACCGGAAACTCGGCCTTTGCACGTTTTAGATAGAAATCCCGAAGCGTCATCTTTGATTCCTCCTGAATTCAGCTCAACCGCCATGAATGAGCGCGCGGCGAACCGTAGCTACATTAAACAACTTCGAAAACGGATTTGCATCATGACAGCTGTGAGTAGTGACCTAATTTAGAATCCTCTCTGCCCATCCTCGTCGCTTTCTCTGCGTCTCTGCGGTGCTTTCGTGTGATTCGTGGATCGTTTGCTCAGGTTCTGAAAACCCGATCCACGAAGTACACGAAATACATGAAATCACACGTCGCAAAATTATTTCCAAACTCACCTAACTTTTCCCTCGTAACATGTCTCTATACAAGTGAAGGTTCAATTGAGCGTGGAGCATCGATGACAAACGTAGAGTCGCCGGACGAGCTGCTGGTGATCGCGGCGATTCTCGGCAACCTTGAGGCATTCGAACAACTTGTCATGCGATACAGGCCTGCGGTGGTTAGATTGGCACGAACGATTGTGGGCGCCGATCATGCGGAGGATGTGGCGCAGGACTCTCTGCTGCTAGCGTTTAAAGCTTTGCCTTCCATTGAGGAACCGCGCAAGTTTCCAGCATGGTTGTCGGCAATAACGCGTCATAGAGCTTTGCGATTTAGTAAGAGTGAAACAGAGCAACTGAGTAAACGAGTACCGCTGGATGAGGCGCTGCTGGAGAAGATTGAAGCGCTGTCAAAACCACTGCGCGAGCAGGAAAGGGATGAGTTGATGATCAGAGCGCTCGAAAGTCTTCCTGCAGAGTATGCCATGGCGTTGCGACTCCGTTTTCTTGATGAGATGCCCCTGGCGCGTATTGCCGCTTTTATGGGAGTGCCGTTATCTACGGTGAAGTGGAGAATTCATCATGGGAAGAAGTTGATTCGGTCGAAACTGGAAGAGGAAGAACAAAAGGAGAATTAGATGGAACAAGAAACCATAAAACTGCTTAATGTCTTGCGACGAATCGCGCGAGCAGTTGCCTGGACCAAACCGGGTCCGGACGCAACGCAGTTCCTCATCGCGCAGTACAACCGTGTACTAACTCGACTAACGGAACTCGAGCCGACAATCAAACCATTGTTCACGCCAGTAAATGAAACTGCGTCTCCGGAAGTGGTTCGTCTCGCTGCCAAAGAGCTACTCGCTTACTTCGAAGCTGATGAGCCGGAGTTTGTTCGTGGATTTGGTCGTGGGTTTTATTTTGGTTGTGGCCCACGGCGCAGGCGAGTCGGGTGCGTGCCTATGTCTGTGACATGCGAATAGCTTTTTCCCCTGCGCTACGTCTGCGTTCTCTGCGTCTCTCTGCGGTGAGGATCGGCGTCGCTCATTTTTTCAAACCACAGAGGCGCATAGAACCCAGAGGAGTCGCAGAGTCTTCTGAGAAAGTAATCGGAGAGTAAATATGGAACGAGAGAAAGAACTGGTTAAGTTGATCAATGTGCTGCGACGTACGTCGCGAATGGCACTACAGTCAGAATGGACTGGCGGTAAAGAGGACGCGGCTGCGTTTTGCACCGATCAGTACAATCGCGTGCTGACACGTCTTAAGGAGTTAGACCCGGGTGTTAGCGTAATTTTCGAAGCATTGCCTGCGGGAAGTTCGCTGACTGTGGTAGCAATGGCATCGCGGCAGCTTGCCGCCTATTATGAAGACGAGCTTGGCTCGGCAAGAGTTCATGGACGTGGATACGGCTTTGCTTTCGATCCAAAAGTGTTCAAGGAGTTCTGGGATAAATCGGCAGGGGAATTTGAAGACCTGGGCGAGTTTATTCGCGAGAGCATTGACGAGTGGCTCCGACACAAGAAGGAAGCGAGCCGTGATAAGGAGAGTTCGAGTGGCAATCAGTGAAGCCGCGGTAGAGTTGGATTCGGCTTTGCCAGCTGTTGTGAGGCACGGCTCTGCCCTGCCGTAAGCGGGCTTAGATTTCAATTGGGCTACGCCGTCATGCCCTTACACCTGGAAACACATCGAGGGCGAAGCCCAAAACCAATTTATCGCTCCACACGGCAGGGCAGAGCCATGCCTCACAACAGTTGGCAGAGCCGAATCCAATGAAACTTCACTTTTGAGGCAAAGCCGGGAAGGTACCTTGCCTGTCACCAAAGTTCCTCACTGAGCTCTCGCGGAAACACCAGCTGGTGGCTTCGCGGACTGTCGCCGTCGAGTGAAGGGAATAAGCATTGGCACTGATCGACGGTACCTCTCATAAGAGTCGCCGTGCTCGCGAACCAGATCGCGCTCCTCCAACTGAATTGCGATCAGAATGTAGGCCGTCGTGGCAATTGCGAAAAGCAGATGGGCTAACGTCATCGTCGGTGTACTCCAGAAAGCGAACAGCCAGCCAACGTAGAGCGGGTGCCGGACGAGGCGATATGGTCCAGGTGTTCCAAAGTTCAGCGTGGTATAAGGCCGCGCGCGAAGGTACAGCCAGACTTGTCGCATGCCGAAGAGATCGAAGTGATTAATCAGAAATGTCGATACGAGCACCAGCGCCCACCCGAAGACGAACAAAGAGCGCAGAACGAAACTTCCCACCGGATCTTCGACCGACCACACGACGCCGCCCAAAGGCCGCCACTGCCACAACAACAAGATCAAAGCCAAACTTGAAAACAGAACATAGGTGGACCGTTCCAGCGGTTTCGGCACAACGCGAGTCCACCAGTCTTTGAACCACTTGCGCGCCATCACGCTGTGCTGTACTGCGAACAGCCCCAGGAGTGCCACGTCAACACCGAAGGCCACCGCAAGAGGTCCTTTTGCTGCGCCATCCAGGGCCGTAGGCACCCCTAAGTTGCCGACGAAAGCGAGGGCGTACAGAAAGGTTCCCAGAAAGATCACGTAACTAAAACTTCCATAGACGAAGAATGCTATTCGCTTCAACATTGATTTCACTCCAATCTTGTTCAACTGACTACTAAGTGTTTTTTGGTACACAGCCTTCCCCATCGCGCGATTGCTTCGAACGTTGTTTCGACGTCTTCTCTCACAGTGTCATCGGAAAAGACCCACATACGGATCGCGATGTGGCCATCGACGTACACCTTCGTTACCAGAGCACGGCTCTCACATTGGGCACTCTCCACGATCTCTTCGTTAAGGTGGTCGAGCAGTTGACGAATTTCACGTTGATCTTTGTGCTCCGACAAATCGTTCGGCACATAGCGGAAGCAATAGAGATCGGCTATTGGTTCGCAAAGCACCTCGAAGTCCGGGTGTTCGCGGACAAGATCATGTAAGTAAGCTACGAGCCCAACCTTCTGCGTCATGCGTGGCATGATGAGGCCGTCGTGAGGAGTTGACTATGGGCGTTTCGTCCCGGTTTGCATATACTTCGCGCCGTCCAGCTGGGACATTAGTCCTTGTAGTACGACAGGCTGTCAGCCTGTCGTGCACCAAACCGAACCACGACACGCTAACAGCCTGGTGTACTTGTGATGAAGAAAGCCACTCAAAGAATTCGATATGTGCGGACGAATGACGGGGTCCAACTCGCCTGGGCCGAGGCTGGCGCGGGTCCCGTAATGATCAAAGCCGCGAACTGGCTGACGCACCTTGAGTACGAGTGGGAGAGTCCCGTGTGGCGTCACTGGTTACGATTCTTCAGCGATCATTTCCGCTACATCCGTTACGACGAGCGAGGCTGCGGGATGACCGACCCTAATACCGGTGATCTGTCAGTTGAACGTTGGGTTGCAGACGTGGAGGACATCGTCGCGGCGGCCGATCTGCGAGAGCCATTCTCGCTTCTGGGCATTTCTCAAGGTGGCGCGATCTGCGTAGCGTATGCGGTGAAACACCCCGAGCTGGTTTCGAAACTCGTGCTGTACGGCGGCTACGCACGTGGACCGTTTCGACGTGGCGACGCTGATCGCGCGAGTTTCTACAAGGCGATGATTGACATGGTTCGGTTGGAATGGGGAAGTGATAATCCCACTTTTCGACAAGTGTTCACCTCACGGTTCATCCCAGGAGGAACCGAAGAACAACTCGGCTGGTACAACGATCTCTGCCGAAAGACGATAAAGCCGGAGACCGCTGCGCGACTTCTCGAGTCGCGCGCTGTTATGGATGTCACTTCGCTGCTCGGTAAGATTAGTGTACCCACTCTTGTGCTTCACGCGTCAGGCGATGCCGTGGTCCCGATCACTGAAGGGCACATTCTCGCCGCTGGAATTCCGGGTGCGCAGTTTATTGAGCTCGAGTCGAAGAACCACATACTGCTCGAGAACGAGCCGGCCTGGGAACGCTTCTGTGAAGAGGTGCTGAAATTCATGGAGGTCAAAGGCGTGGCTCACGGCGAGGACCCCGCGTTCGCCTCGCTCTCATCACGCGAAAGGGAAGTGCTGACGCTGATGTCTGAAGGTTTGGCTAATGCGCAAATCGCGGAGCGGTTGTCGATCAGCGAGAAGACAGTCAGGAATCACGTCTCGAATCTGTTCGACAAGCTGGGAGTGTGGACACGCGCGCAAGCGATCGTGTTTGCGCTCGAGCGGGGGTTTAAGAGTTGATGGTGGATCTGACGCCAGGCCCTAAGCAGCAATACTCACATCACTAATACTCTTGTGCTTTGTGCGTGTTATCGCGATTCTGAATCCAGGCCTATTCGTCGCAGGAGATCAGCAAAGCGAGGATCGGATCGAAGTGAATCGACCGTTGGTGACACCTTGAAGAAGGCGAGATGGTTGGAGCGCTCCTGATATGCTTTCTCAAGCCACGCGAACGCCTGGTCCTTGTTGCCAAGTCCGATGTTCACATAGCAGAGGGCCATTAGCGTGACATATCGCTGTTTCTGCAGTTGTAATAACTCGCTCAACACTCTATTGGCGTCGCGTTTCCGTCCCGCGAGGCCGTAGGCCAATCCGAGCACTCCAAGTGCGGCGGGAGCACGTCCAGAGAGTGCAACTGCCTTTTCAGATGCAGCGACGGCTTCCTCAAATTGGTGATTAGCTACATATGCCATTCCCAGAAACCAATGAGCACCGTAATGATTCGGATCCAATGCAATTACACGGCGCAGTTGGTCTATGGACTCTTCGTATCGACGCGCGTTTTGAAGGATGTAGCCGCGGGTCATACTCATGGTGAGTGACAACGGATCTAACTCTTGCGCGCGATTGATCTCTGCAAGAGCCTCATCGATGCGTCCCCGTGCTACGAGATAAAGAGCGTATTGGCTGTGAGCAAAGGCGTAGTTAGGGTTCAGTTCAAGAGCGCGTTTGAACTCTGCCTCGGCTATGGCCCAGTTCCAATTGAAGAAATCCACATAACCAAGTGCAACGTGTGCTTCCGCTACCTCATTGTCAATCTCCAGAGCTTTCCTCGCTGCGATTTCTGCAGTTTGTCTTGCTTCTGAAGATGGCAAACCACCAATCATCGCAGTACCAAGTTGGTTGTAAGAATCAGCTAAGCCCGCGTACGCCTGGGCGTAGTTAGGGTCTGCCTTGATCGCATTTTCGAAATAGACTACGGCCTGACGCAGATCGTGTTCTGTGCGCCGGTTCCAGAAGTAACGACCTTGTAAATAGTTGTCGATAGCGTCTCGCGAAATGACTCTCTTAGGAACGAGTAGGCTTCGCTCAGCCGGCGTAATCTTAATACGCACTTCGCTGGCAATAGCCCCAGCCACTTCAGCCTGCAAATCCAACACGTCACGCAAATCTCGATCGTAATCCGCTGCCCACAAATGTGAATCGGTCGCAGCGTGGATTAGCTGTGCACGCACGTGCACCCGATCCCCAGCGCGTTGGACAGTTCCCTCTACCACTGCATCAACGTTTAACTCCCTGGCGATCTCCGGCAGCGATTTGTTGGTGCCTTTGTAGTGCATGGCCGAGGTTCGAGAAATAACGCGCAACGCCCCTATCTGTGCGAGGTCTCCAATCAGGGCATCCGTCATACCGTCTACGAAGTATTCCTGTGCGGGATCTCCAGAAAGATTCTGTAGTGGCAAAACTACAATCGATGTGATTGCTGGTGTTACTGAGGTCCGCGACTCTCGGAGGGAAGTGACATACACAAGTACGGCCACGAACAAAAGACCTATGACGACGATACCAAGCCACTTTTTGCTGAAATGTAGAGTGCGTATATGGGCCGCCGGCAATGTTGACTCAGGATCGTGAGCTTCCTGAAAACCGCTCGCTTCATCTTCGCCAGAAACAACCGGTGTTGATGCACGTCCGCCGCTAACTAAATCAGGCTCACCGAAATCATTTAGCTGCCGCACGTCAGCAACGAAGCGAAAGCCCCGTTTCGGTACTGTCTCTATAAACTTTTGGCCATTGTTGCCCTCACCCAGCACGCGACGCAGCATCGAGATGTTCTTATTGAGATTCCCTTCTTCGACAAATTGCTCCGTCCACACGGAAGTCATCAACTGTTCTTTGTCTACAAGATGGCCATGGTTCTCGATCAAAACCAAAAGAATGTCGAACATCTTCGGCCTAATCGGAATCGGACGCCCCTCACGCAGCAGAGTATGTTCGGAAGGATTCAGGCAAAACGGCCCGAACTCGTAGATATTTTTGACTTGCTTGCTCATTACCTCGGTCAAGAAACGTTCCGAAAAAATTCCGGCTCGCGTAAGGACATGAATGCTGGCGTCGGCTTAGGTTCACCAGCGTAGAAGGCGCTTGGACAAACGCACGTGGGGGAATCCTCGGGGTGAGCATTCTACACCTTAACGAGGAAGTCATTAATCCCCGTTTGCATTTAATCCGCGCGTCATACCCGACTGCACCATTCTTGAAAAGGAGCATTCGCATGAAAAACATTCTAATGGCCATCTTAGTTGCCTCGATTGTTTTGAGTCAGGCGCCACACTGTAACGCGCACAAACAGAACATCGACAACCCAGGGGCAATGTCGGATCCAGCGAGCGGGCAAATCGAACCCAGTGCAGGCAACTGGCGAACGTGGGTCATCTCGTCGGGCCGGGACTACCGAGTTCCACCACCTCCGAATCCTTCAGACACATGGGCTGAATTGAGATCTATGACTGATTTGATCAGCCAGAATAACGCCCAAGTTCGGCAGCAGATTACGTTTTGGGATGCTGGGGCACCACCCTATCGCTGGATCGACTTGGTCAGCTCGCGGTTACTCGCCGGCACAGCAACGACTCAATATCCTCACCGCGTCTATACATACGTGGCGCTCGCTATGTACGATGCGACGATCGCTGCGTGGGAGTCTAAATACTTCTACAACCGGCGACGGCCCAGTGAATGGGACCATAATTTACCAACCGCGGTTGTGGTTGCTAACAGTCCGTCTTATCCATCGGAACATTCCGCCGTTGCGCAGGCCGCAGCAACTGTACTGGCGCATTTCCTGCCGGCCGAAGCCGGTTCATTTCAGACACTCGCCGAGCAAGCGGGTTGGTCTCGTGTGCTCGCTGGCGTGCAGTTTCCAAGTGATCATTACGCTGGACTTGCGCTGGGCCAGCACGTTGCCGAGAAGGTCATCGCGCAAGCCGATACGGATGGATCCGCTTTACCCTGGACGGGCTCCGTGCCAACCGGTCCATGTAAATGGATTGGGACGAACCCCAACAACGTCACTGGTGGGAACTGGAAACCATTACTACTAACGTCGCCCGGCCAATTCAGACCACCGGCGCCACCGGAGTGCACCTCGCCCGAGCTGCAGTCTCAATTGGCGGAGGTCCGCAACTTTCCCCGATCAGCTCCGGGAACTGCTGCGACATTCGTTTTTAGAAATAAAGCCTTCTACTGGCAGGGGCCCGAAGGCGCAAACACGTGGGCCTATCGTTATGTAGACAAGTGGATTTCCGAAGATAGGCTTGATCAGAACCCGCCACGAGCCGCACGCATATACGCGCTGCTCGCGGCGGTGCAATTCGATGCTTTCATCGCCAGCCAGGACGGTAAGTTCACGTACTGGTACATCAGACCGAGTCAACTCGATCCGGCTATTGTTCCCCTGTTTCCAGTGCCGAATTTTCCGAGTTACCCTTCTAACCATTCGACCTATTCAACAGCGAGGGCCGAACTCCTCGCGTACCTCTTCCCAACACGAGCAGATTTCATCCGCGCACTTGGTAAGGAAGCAGGCGATTCAAGAATCTGGGCGGGCATTCACTACCAGATGGATAATGTAGCCGGTGTCGAGCTGGGGAAATCCGTTGCTCAGCTTTTCATTGCGCGAGCACAAAGCGACGGCTCACAGTGATCTACTGAAATTGAATGGCGGCGAACGATCACGAAGATCGGTCGCCGCCGTTTTTTAAATCACGTTCTGATGTTTTCTATTTGCCAGCAGCCGGCACATTGAACTGTGCATCATCCAAAGGCACGTTTTGTTTTACTTCGGTAATCTTGCGGCCCCAGGTCCGGCCCGGAATTGACCAGCGAATCAGGAAAGGTAACTTCACACCATCAACCTCTCGATAATCCTCATAATCAGTTTGACTGGGAAACTGGCCGAGGGCAATGTTTGTTTCGCTGTATTTGCGAACGAGCAAACCTGTCTGTGTATCAAAGAAAAGTTTCTGAACATTGCCTCCGTCGTTGGGCGTTGCTTCGATAACATAAGCTTCATGGTCTGCGACGTTGGCTTTCCCAACGATGCGCATTTTCAAATAGAGCTCTGTTAGCTTTGTCTCCTTGTAAAATTCAGCCTCGCGTTTTAGCTCGGCCAACATGTCTCTGGGGATGTCGCGTTGTTCTTCATTACTTTTGGCCCAACCCTGTGCCCCATTGAAACCGGTTCGAAATACCTGCTTTGGATAGCTGGTGGTTATTAGTAATTTGTTTGGCGCTTTGGCTTGCACCTCCTCCGGCACGAGCACTCCGTCGGCGCCAATGCGAGAGCCTTTCAAAACGCGAGTGCTGATTTTTTCCAAGGCTTGCCTTCCGCCTAATCCTTCCACGTAACGATCAAGCACTTGCTCGACTGTAGGTAATGCCACTTCCTCTTTTGTTGGCTGATTAGTTGGTTGCCACAAGTTCAATCCCAGCGATGGCACAGCGATCGGTAGCGGCTTACCTCGATGACACGTGTAACAGGAAACTGCGCCTGTCCCGTTGAAATTTCCTTTATTGAGATCGAAAACCATCTGAATCATCTTGCGCGCGGTAAGCTTGGTGGGCTTATCGTCCTTGTCAAACCCATTTACGTGACAGTAATTGCATTTGACTCCAAGGGAGCCGGTAATAAAAGCCATGTCTCCTTCGAGCTGCGATGCAGGCACGCCTTTGAAGACTTGAATGTTCTTGTAGACCTGTTCGGCCGTCTTTTCAGTAGAAGAAGATTTATCTCGAGTTGTATCAAGGGACGCACTTGTAACTAAAACAGTTGAAAGAGTGAAGCCGATCGAAACAAGAACAAGAAGAAGGACTGTACGCCTCAGTGTCATTACATTGCCTCCGTTGGAGTAGTAATGTCCGACGAACATTACTTTGTCGTGGGCGGTATGTGGGGCCTCTAATTTTCCAGTGCTTAGTTGGGCCACACGACAAACCAAAGTTCGTCGGACATTTCGGTTCTAGACTATCTTCCTCGCTTGAAGCACCGTTTCAGGTTGATTCAATCCTCGGACACGTGAATCCAGACGAACAACAGTTCCATTCTCGTCTGTGACAAAATCGAATTCACCGTAAAACGGTTTGCAGAAAAACTTGCTTTGCGATTCTGGAAAGAGTTCAACCTTTTGACCGATACACTCGAGCGTGAGCCGGCGGCTCTCGTTCTTTACGGTGAAAATCAGTTCCGGTCTTCGATCCGGATCCTGGTACTGGCCGGAATACTCGTCGTAAATCTTTGGGTCAATATCGGCGATCTGTCTCATGCACTTTTCGAACATCACGTAGCTGAGACGTTGTCGAAAACCGAGCGTCTCATTGAGTTTGAGTAGTGACGAATGGGCGGCCTGGTTTTGTGAGCAAATGGTTTTGTAGTCTTGTTCCTTCGCCCACTCGATAGCGGATATTTTCAAGGCAGTTGCAATACCTTGCCGTCGATATTCTCGTTTCACACCCGTGAAACCTACTGATATCGCCTCAGGCACAGCATCGATTCGGTTGAGGTTTGTGATGCCGACGTAGTCGTCGCCGTGTTTCGCTATGAAATATCCATGCTGCAGCACGTAAGGTTGCTCTAACCATAGTTTTGCTTCGCGCTCGTAATATGAGGGCGGCGAGAAGGGATCGCGTGCCGGGTCATCACGCTCGAGCGTACTTGTCAATTCATATAATTTTTCGATGTAGCGAGGATCATTTCGGCGTTCCTGATGAAGCGTGCTGATTGAGATACCGCGAGACTTAACCCGATCAATCGTGGTTGAAGAATTTTCGAATGTGGCTTGTGCGAGATCGAGTCGTAAATGAAGAACTTTCATTCTTTCGGTGAAGCCATGTGCTTTGAGCAACTCCTGCATGTCGTTCGACGATTCGTAATCCTGGAACGTCACCGTTACAGCGCCAACCGCGCTTAAATCATTTGTGAGGCGACTAATTAGGAGTTCTCCAATTCCGCGTCGCAACCACTGCGGTTCAATAATTAGAAATAGCTTGTACCTTGGCAGGTAAACCGACTGTTCGATCGATCCGTAACCAAGCAGTTGGCGTGTCTCTGCATGCTCCGCGACATATTGACGACGAACATAATGGGCCTCGTTGAACTTTTGCCTGCGGCGCACCCAGATTTCATGATCTTCAGCGTTCTTCTCGCTCGCAACAGCAATATTCGAAACCGCCCCCCAATCCGGCTCGCCGAATGGTCTTAAACGAGCATCGACTTTCTCGGCGAACGCACGACTGCGCGAAGGTCGCCGCTTTTTTAGATCATCTCTGAACATTTCAACTGTAGCGCTCTTCTTGAGCCGTTGCCTCGCTGAATGCAGGCGCTTGTTTACAGTGCTCACCGGAAGCTCGAGGAATTCGCCGATATCGCTGTGCGTATATCCGTTAACATAAAACAACGTCGTCACTAGCCGTTCCTTTTCCGGCAACCCTTGAATCTCCGCCAACACCTTCGCGCGCAGGTCGCGTTGCTCGGCATTGAATTGTGGGTCAGGCTCGGGCGACGCCGAATTCACTCCCACGTCCAGCGGAAGTATTGATAATCGTTGGCCTCTGGTAAGGCGATTACACCTTGTCAGCACAATCCGCCTGAGCCATCCCGAGAAAGCCATTGGCACGCGAAGCTGATTTAGGTTTTGCCATGCAGTAATGAAAGCTTCCTGAGCAGCATCCTCAGCGAGATAGAAATCTCCCAACACGGCGTACGCGCAACCGAACGCCATGTCTTGATACCTCCTGATCAACTCCCCAAATGCCTCATGTCTCTCAGTCAAAGGGTGACTAGAGTCACGAGCCTTGTGAATTAGAATGCTGACGTCGCTTACCAAGTCGCTACTCTTTGCAGGCCTCATAGAATAAGAGCCACTCTGGTAGAAAAACCTTACCTAAAATTTTGAAAGGGTGATATTACTCCGACTGTCCACTCAAACACTTACGAAACGCCGTCGAACAATTCATCAGTCTGAGCGGAGAAGCCCGGCAGCAAAGGGCTTTCAAGGACGTCGCCTTTGGTGAGAGTGGCGAACAATTCAAGTTGGGTGTTCTGACGGCGATAGATCTCAACGGAGTGCGCCAACCAGTCGACGATCCAATACTCCAGCACATCTCGTCGGGAATACAGTTTAAGTTTAGCCTCTCGATCACGCCGCTTGTTTGTTGAGCCTGGTGAAAGCACCTCGATTACGAGGTCGGGCGCCGAATGTAGTTTCCCATCATCTGCAAGCGCAATCGCCAATCGTTCTTCGGAGAGCCATGCCACATCGGGAACGACATCATCGTAGTCGGCAAAAATAAGGCCGGGAGCGAAAATGGGTCGGCCGAGTTGTGTTTTATCGCTCCAGGTTTTGAGCAGTGCGTGTATGTTTCCGCACACGAGTTGGTGATAGAAGTGAGGTTGTGTAGACACAAAGAGTTCTCCATCGATGATTTCGTAGCGCTTCCCATCATCATCTGGGAATGCATCGAGATCGGCTGAGGTCCATCGTTGGATTGAGGTCATTAGGTTTTACTCCGATTTGTGGCGAGTATAGCGGGTGCTGTGAAGCCTCATCAAGGACGAGCAAAAGCGAATTCAAATTTCTCAAGACTCGCTCTGAGGCTTCACATTTGTCCAGTCCGTCATTAACCTTCCTGCGCACACTCATTTCCCTTTGAGGTTTGCACAATGATGCGATTTCTATCGAGAAAATCTCTCCTCGGTCAGGTCCTGCTTGCTCTCCTTTGGCTCTGTCAGCCAACAACCGCACAGAATCACGCCAACTACGAACTAACAATTCTCTACACAAACGATTTTCACAGCGCGTTTGATCCGATTCCCGCTTACTGGTTACCAGGCGAGCCGAAGCTGGGAGGTGCATCGCAGTTGGCAGCCTTGATTAATCAATATCGACAGCGCGGGGGAACAACTTTCCTTTTTGATTCTGGCGACATGTTTACGGGTCAACTCTCTTTTCTTACACGTGGCGAAGCGCTGATGGAGATGATGATCAGCATGCATTACGACGCGATGGCTATTGGCAATCATGAGTTTGACTATGGCAGCTCCAACTTCACCCGGCAGATGAGCTTGGTGCCTTTCCCAGTGCTCGGCGCGAACATCTATTACAAGGGCGCGAACCTTCGCTATGCGAGACCTTACACGATCATTGAACGAAACGGCGTTCGGCTTGGAGTCATTGGCATCATCGGAGGTGACGCAATCGGGGTGGTTCCGGCCGCGTTGGTTTCTGATCTTGAATTCCGTGACCCCGAACCCGAAGTTGCCGCAGCGGTAAGAGAACTCAGGGATAAAGTTGATTTGATTGTTGTTCTGTCACACCAGGGTAAGACTGGACCACAGCAGACCGATGCAGAGGCCCATCCCGATCTACAACGCGATTTTGACGACGACATCAAGCTTTGTGGCGATGTGCCGGGTATAGATGTTTTTGTCGGCGGCCACGCCCATATCGGCATCGAGAAGCCTTACGTGCATCCGAGGACTGGAACCATAATTGTGCAAACCTACGGCTATGGCACGCGCCTGGGCTACCTGAAGTTGATGGTTAAAGATAAGAAAGTAATTGCACACAAAGGCGAGTTGGTGAAAGTCTGGAGCGATCAGTTGAAGCCTGATCCGGTGGTAGCGAAAAAGCTTGCTTACTATAAGCAATTGGTCGCACCACAAATAGGTGAGGTCCTGGGTGTAAATAAGACGAGATTGGTGCGCGACTATCGAGCCGAGTCATCTCTCGGCAGCTTCGTCGCTGACGTCATGCGCGAACGCGCGCATGCCGATGTCGCCATCGAGAATGCCGGCGGTCTGCGTTGGGACATACCAGCCGGCGAAATCAACAAGGGCCACGTGCTTGATGCACTGCCATTCCTCAACTATCTCTGGACTTTTCAAATGACAGGGGCTCAGATTCGTGAAGTCTTGGAGCACAGCTTGAGTCTGATTCACGGAATGGCACAGGTATCGGGTTTGCGCGCGATCTATGACATGCGGCAACCTGTTGGACATCGTCTAGTAGAACTAAGAATCGGCGGCCAACTCGTTGATGATCGAAAACTCTACCGAGTTGGGATCACGAACTTCATTGCCGAAGGCGGAGACGAATATTACACGCTGATGAAATCTCAACCCATAGAGAAAGGCCCACTCTTGTCTGAGATCGTGATGGACTACTTTCGCAAACATCGTGAGGTCTCTCCTCCGCAGCTGGGCAGGCTCGTACCGTTGAATGAAAGCGACCGAACAGTCCCCATGGTTCCGAAGTCACCCGGTCTTAGGAGTCTTGTCGTAAAAACTCATTACGTTAACTAGCGTGCGGAGCACGCGACAGCATATCGGAGTCTAATTGCCGGCAATCAATTTTCAACAGTTGCCTTAACGATGTAGTCGAGCAGCGGATAGTTTTCCTTTAAGTACGCATCGCCCCTCGTAAAGAGAGGGTCCTGTTTTCCAGCTCGAATTCCACCGCCGGAAGTTTCACCGTACCCTGAGTAGAGCGAATCGACGACATCCATTCCTTCAATAACTTTGGCGATTGGAACAAATGGTTCTTTGTCGTGCGTTGAAGAGTTGTCGCGCAGGTTGATAAACACTTGCGTGCTGCGACCGTTTGGATCTTTAAACGCAAAGGCGACAGTCCCCCGCACATTAGATTCTTTCCGTGGATCGTCGGGAATTGTACGCGTCCGCCAGAGTTGAGAAATCCTTGGGTCGCCGTTGATTCCAAACTGCGCCCACATGCCGGTACGAATGCGGAAGACGGCCGACTGGTCATAGTAGCCGTGACGAACCAGGTTGTAGAAACGATCAACTCCATTCGGCGCCCACTCGCGTCGCATCTCAATCCGCACATCACCTTTTGTCGTTTGCAGTCGCACGTGACAAACGGCAGGGGCATGTTGATTCATCTCCGCACTGTCGGGTTTGAATAAAAGATTTGAATCTGCCTGCAGAGTGAAAGCAAAGAGCGCAACAACAAAACTCATGAGTTTCCAGGTAGTCATTAATCGATCTGTTTTTCGAAATAAGATTCCTTGGATCTACTTTAGCATCTCCGGAAGTGGCCAGTGCGAACTGGAATAACGTGTGTGTTGATCTCCAGGTGAATTCTTTCTTTGAGTATTTGCCGCTAATCGCCGGCGACCTGAAAAGCGGGCACCGGTGCAGCCACCAGGAAATTGATGAGCATCGTGGAGAAATGATTCAGGAGTCTGTACTTTACTCCCTCTTCCTATCCGCATCCTCCAGCCATTGGGCCATCTTTTCGTCATTCGCAGCGTAACGCGCCCAACCCGCAGCGTTGCTGTTCCAGCGATAGTCTTTGATCGTCATGTCGATGCCGCGGTCGATCAAAAATTGCATCGCCTCGTAGTTCTTATGCCAGACTAGCTCGTGCAGGATGCTGGCCGGTTCATGCGAACTCCAGGTCGTGTTGATATTCGCCCCGTGTTGCAGCAGGAAGTCAGCCACGTCGAGATGGTTGTTGATGACTGACCAGGCGAGGGCAACGTCGAGTACACGCTGCGGGCTCTGCGCGGCCCATTGCTGTGCATATTCCTCGACCCGATCCTTCGGCATGTATGGGCTGGAGGGGTAGTGATTCTCGACGTCGCCCAACGCAGGCGCACCCGAGGCGTCGAACCACTGCTTCACCCGTGGCAGGTTGCCCATGCCTGCAGCATGCGGCAGATCGTCGGGTACTTCCCAGATGCGTCTAAGTACCGGAATGACGTGTGTGTTCGCATACGTGAACGCGAACTCGATCGCCTGCGATGGCGGTGGCGGCTGACGCCGCAGGATAGCGGGATTGAAATCGAGAAGTGCTGTGATGAACTCCGAGCGACCATGCAGCGCTGCTCGCCCGATGATCTGTGTTTGAAACTCCACGAACGCTTCATCAAGCATCCAGGGCTCGCGATGTAAGAGATTAACGAACGTCTTCAGGTCGCTGTTTCCGCGAAGATCGGTCAGCGAAGTTTCGCTGCCACTCCACGAGTAGACCGCTCGCCTAACCTGTTCCATCACAAATGCTTTCCAGGGCCCGACAGTTGTTGCATTCGCAGGTCGGTTCTCGATGAAGTACTCGATGAATGCCTGGCGACCTACACTTTCGTCAACGCGTGCGCCGAGCTCGGGATCGAGCACGATGACTTTGTCCAGCATGAGCGATGCGATGGTCTCATGCTTGAAGCTGCAGGCGATTGTAAACGCCTCAGTGACTGCGGAGAGATCGTTTCCGTTTTCATCGAGACTCGTGCGAACAGCGTTGATGTCACCAATCGCTGCGAAGAATTTGAGAGTGCTCGGGAGCAATCCTTTACGTTGAAATATCTGTAGCAACCCTCTGGCGCGGGAGTCGAGGAGACCATCGCACACCGAAGGCATCACGATCGCGCCTGCATCGATCAGCAGCTCTGCGCACGCCGCGCGAGTGAAGTGTTGTTCGCTCAACTCGTTAAAGCTATCACCATAAGAGCCCGTCGCAATTCCCAACAAACCCGCTTCTGCGCTGTTGCCCTGCCAGGAAAGCAGTTCGGGGTACTCAATTAACAGTTGCTTGAGACCTTCGACGTCGTTGTCATGAATCATATGTCGAGCCTGTGCTAGCGCCCACTCCAACCCTTTGTCTTGACGCTTGTTTACCTCAGCTACAAGATCCCACCAGCCGGCGTAGCCGTACTCGCGCGCAATCACAAGTAGGGCATCGCGCCTCGTCAAGAGCAGATCAGCATCTGGCAGCTGCGCGCGTACACGTGCGATGGCGTCGGCGTCACCGTCTGTAACATCGCGTTGAAGTTTCTTTGCTTGTTTGCGGAGTGATTCGAGAGAGGGACGATCAGGTAGAGACTTCGAAGTGGTCATTGCGACCTCCTTTCATTTCATCGCCTGTGCCCCGCTGAAACCAGGCTGAAAGAAGGTGCGTGCCGCACTCGACTCAGACCGAACAGGTGGGAATCTTTCCCTTGCCGCGGGTAGGTGGCGCCCTGTTAGCGCGCTACGGGCAGTATCAATGCGCTGCCGGTTCTATGTCAAATGTTCTTCGTAAGTACGAACCCTCTACGCATCAGTGTCGCGGCGTGCGAGTTTATTCCGGGTGATTTAGACTCTTCTGTACGGCAATCATTAGAGATACAACCGCCAAAACCATCCGTGCTCGCGCAAAAATTGAGGATGCAAAGATGCTGAAAAAAATTGAACGTATGAAGTTTCTAATAATCGCTCTTGTGAGCGTTGCCTTGTTGCTGGCCAACGGCAATGTCCTGCTCTCCGGCCGGGCGGCCAGAGCTGAAGGCATCGACGTCGTTGGCATGGATAAGTCGGTCGATCCCGGCGATGACTTCTTCGATTATGCGAATGGTGGATGGTTGAAAGCTGCCGAGATTCCTGCGGATCGTCCGAGCTACGGCGCGGGCGACATCATCGCTGAGGAAGTTCGCGCGCGCACGGCCGACCTGATTAAAGGCGCAGGTAAATCAAACGATCCCGAAGCGAAGAAGGTCGGCGATTACTATGATGCTTTCATGGATGAGGAAACAATCGAAAAGAAGGGCCTCACTCCGATAAAGGCCGAGCTTGATGAAATCAACAAGATTGCCGACAAGACGGCGCTCGCTCGCGTGCTCGGTTCGCAATTGCGCGCCGACGTCGACCCGCTCAACGCGACAAACTTCTACACCGATCGATTGTTCGGTATTTGGGTCTCGCCAAATCTCAACAACCCTACTCACAACGTGCCCTATCTTTTGCAAGGCGGACTGGGTTTGCCGGATCGCGATAATTACTTAGGCACTGAGAAGAATGATGTCGAGCTGCAAGCTAAATATCGCGAGCACATCGTCACAATCCTGAAGCTGGCGCAAATCGCGGACGCGGAGACAAAGGCGGCGCACATCTACGATCTGGAAAAGATGATCGCGACCGTTCATGCCTCGCGCACTGATTCCGCCGACATACAGAAGGCAAACAATCCGTGGGCCAGGAAGGACTTTTCCGGCAAAGCACCGGGAATTGATTGGTTGACCTTCTTCAACGCCGCTGGTCTATCTGCTCAACCAACCATTGTCGTTTGGCATCCCGGCGCAGTGACAGGTATCTCCGCGCTCATCGCGAATCAACCACTCGATGTTTGGAAGGAGTACCTAACGTTTCGAGCAATCGACCGCGCGTCGGGGCTGCTACCAAAATCTTTCGCCACCGAGCGGTTCAAGTTCTACAGCACTACGCTCAATGGTATTCCGCAACAATCTGATCGTTGGAAGCGCGCTGTAAACAATACCAGCGCAGACCTGGGTGACGTTGTCGGTAAGCTTTATGTGAAGCAATACTTTCCGCCTGATGCCAAAGCGAAGATTCAAGCGATGGTCAAGAATATCGTCGCCGCATTTGGTAAACGGATCGACAATCTTACCTGGATGACGCCGGCAACCAAAGCAAAAGCAAAAGCCAAACTCGGCACGTTATACGTCGGAGTTGGATACCCGGAACACTGGCGAGATTACTCAGGCCTGAAGATCCTGCGCGACGATCCGCTGGGAAATGCTGAGCGGTCGAGTCTCTTTGATTATCAATGGACGTTGTCGAAACTCGGGAAACCGGTCGACAAAACCGAATGGTGGATGACACCGCAGACCGTTAATGCGCTGAATCTGCCCATACAAAACGGTTTGAATTTCCCGGCAGCGATACTGAATCCACCCTTCTTCGATCCTAATGCCGACCCGGTGGAAAACTACGGCAGCATCGGGGCGGTCGTTGGTCACGAGATCAGTCACAGTTTCGACGATCAAGGTAGCCAGTTCGACGCATATGGCCGGCTACTAAATTGGTGGACGCCGCAGGACCTCGAACATTTTCGCGCCGCTGCCGATCGCCTGGCTGCACAGTTTGACGCTTACGAGCCGCTTCCAGGAATGCACGTGAATGGCAAGCTAACATTGAGCGAGAATATTGCCGATGTAGCGGGGCTTTCAGCAGCTTACGATGCCTATCGCAGTGCGTATGCTGGCAAGCCGTCAGCGAATGCAAATGGGTTCTCAGACGATCAACGCTTCTTCATCGCATATGCGCAAAGCTGGCGCGCCAAGATGCGCCCCGAGTACCTGCGCGTTCTTTTGGCCACAGATGGCCATGCGCCCGATCAATATCGGGGGGACACTGTGCGGAATATCGACGCTTGGTACACGGCCTTCAATATTCAACGCGGTCGAAAACTCTACCTGGCACCTGAGGAGCGCGTAAGGGTGTGGTGAGCAATCAGGAGAATTGGAATCGCTGGTGAGCAATTATTTCCAGACTATTTCCCAGACGACCGCAACCCGCTTGTCTTGACCTCTGGTAACGAACATGGACGCGTTGGTGGGGGAAAAATCCGCGGGCAGAGAGGCGTTCTCGACTTTAGCAAGCGATCCTCCGTCAGTGCTAAACAACCGAAGTGGACGTGCCTGTTTCATTGCTATTAGTCCATCAGCGCTAAACAGAAACGGCTCGCAGCCAGTGCTTCCAATCCAAGTATCGGGACTGCATCCGCTATAAGGTAACTTCACGACGACCTGTCCAGTGCGCATATCAACGACTATGGTTTGAGTTTGACCATTCCCTGCAACTACTACAAATCTTCCGTCCGGACTCCAATGAGCGGTCACATTCCATGGGACGACCTGAATCTCAAAAGTCGTCCGCACGTCGCCGCTCGAGACGTCAAGGAGTCTAATTTGGGCTCCGTTTCGATCAGTGGACAACGACTTAACCATCAAGAGGCTCCGGCTATCCGGACTGAATTCCTGCGGAACGCCTGCGTCTTCAAGCGTGAGCTTGACGGAACCTGTAGTCGAATCCAACAAAGTAACGGTGCCAGCCTTGTCTACAACCAGAACACGACCATCTGGGTCGGCCATTGCTATAAACTTGCGGCTCTCACGATCATCGAGCGTCGCTTTCAATTTACCGCTTTCCGCATCCCAGAGTTTCGACGAGCTGGCAGGGCTGCTGGTCAAGACTGTTCGCGCATCAGAGAGGAAACGTCCGCTTACAAAGTTGAAATCTGAGCACGCTGGCTTCGAAGGCGACTCTAAGAATGATCGTTTGGGACAGGGAGGATCTTGTTCGAGTGACGAGATCAGTTTTCCGGTACTCGCGTTCCATACCTTCACTGTTCTCCCCATGTCGACGATCAGGATCATTTGTCCATCCGGACTCCAGACCGAGTGGGGAAAGTTCTTTCCAGCCGGAATGACGACACCTGACTTACTAGTGCGCGTATCACAAATTTCTGTTTCGTAATTGTCGTCCCGCCCCTTGCGCGTTATAGCAATGGTGCGGCCCCCGGGTGCCCACACGAGGTTCGAGTATTTACCAGAGCGCGAGAAGGCGGCCTGCTTCTCCAAAGTTCGACTGTTCCACAGTTGTACAAGTCCATCCTGACTAGCGGTGGCGAAGCTCTCTCCGTCGGCATTAAAAACGATGTCGATGATCTCCTTGGCATGGCCGCCAAGTGTGGCCTTAATCTGCAAACTAAGCTCAGGTTTTCGTGAAGGGTCGACTGAGCCAGTCTGCGCCACAAGAGCAATCCTGCCGACAGCTACAAGAAAAGCAATCAGCAAGATTTTGATTGGACCCATATCAATTCCGCGCCGGCCGTTTGGCATTGCAGTGATTATTGTTTTGGAGGCGGTCATCCAATCGGGAAGCTTATGTCCGTTTCGACAGTGATACACCCACAAATGGGACACTTTGTCGACTGTTCAAAAACTTCAACTGAATCCGTACCTACGGTGGTCGCAGGCTTACTACAGTTTCGGCTGCACGGTTGACTGGCATGCATGAGTGCCGCAAGTTAGTAATGCCGCGAAACTGATCCTATTACATCAGACCATCTCAGTGTGCAGTGTTCTGTCGCCGTCGCTGCTCGCTTGCTTTAATCATTTCGTCCAATTCCGCAGCCGGCCGTATCTCGACTGGTCCAAGTCCATACTTAAAGCCTGGAGCCTGTGACATAAGCTGAACGGCGTGATTGAGGTCTCGCGCCTCGACGATAAGTATGCCGCCGATCTGTTCCTTGGTTTCCGCAAAGGGGCCATCGGTGGTCGCGACTTTGCCGTTTTTCCAATACAGGGTCATGGCGGTTTCCGGAGGCTGAAGAGGTAATTCGGCAACAACGTGTCCGTTCGCGCGCAGATGATCGTTGTGCTCAAAGCATTCGTCGAGCATTGCGTTTCGTTCGTCGTCGGTCATGCCTTCGACTTTTCCTCGCTCGATATAGCCCAAACAGATGTATTTCATTTTTTTACTCCTGTCGGAGGCAGCGGCACAGCGGTCGCAGAGTCTTCTGTCACTGTTTCAAGTAATGAAGTGCAACACAACCTGATTCAAAAATCCTTGAGTCAACAAGCTTTAGTTGTAACCTCTCCCTCAAGTTAACACCTTCTAACAACCGCCTACCTTCTCCGACAACGATTGGCCCAACGACAAAACGATATTCATCCACCAGTCCAAGCTCCATAAGTTGTGAAGGAATGTCTACTCCACCGACTAAAATATTGTTGCCTTGTTGCTGTTTCAACTTAAGTATTTCGTCGTGAAGGTTCGTACCAACAATTCTCGTGTTTTTGTCTTCAGCGCTCTCTAATGATCGTGAAAAAACAAGTTTGTTGATGGAGTCAAATACACGAGCAAATTCGTTCGATGCTTTTGTCATAGACTGGTTTTTTGCAACATCAGGCCAAAAAGGAACCATCAATTGATAGGTCTTACGCCCATAAACGAGCAGGTCCGCATCTCGCATGAGGTCCGTAAAGTATTCATGTGTTTCTTCATCAGCAATTTGTTTGGTGTGATCGACGCAGCCATCCAGGGTAATGTTAATTCCGAAGATTAGCTTTCTCATTGGATTGACCGCCTCTCAGGTAGCAGCGCTTTCCGGGGATCGAAATTCGACAACGATCCTAAGTTGTTATTGCCCGATTGTTCCAGTTTGTACTGCACCGGCGCGCTCATAGTTCACTTGAATGACGCCGCTTGAGCCGACAATGCTTTCCGTCACCTTGAAGGCCGCCGGGATCGTGCCATCGGCAAATAGCTTTTTCCCCTGGCCCAGGGTGATCGGATAGATCATCAACCAGAAGTTGTCGACCTGATCATGCTTCATCAGCGTCTGGAGCAGCTTACCGCTTCCCCAAATGTGCAGATCGGGACCCGGCCCCTCTTTGAGCTCGGCAACTTTTTTCGCAACATCCCCGTTTAGAAAGACGGACGGCTGCCATTCGTGAGAAGTCATCGTGTTCGAGGCGACGTACTTAGTGGCCGTGTTGACGCGCGGCCAAATGTCGCCATGTTGCGGCCAGAACGTCGCCCAAATTTCGAAAGTCTTACGGCCCAGTAACAGGTCGATCGGCAGATCCAACATCTTTTTCACGGCCGCGCCGATCGCGTCGTCGTCAAAAGGCGCTTGCCATTCGCCATACTTAAAGCCGCCGCTCGGGTCCTCGTCTGGTCCGCCGCCTGCTTGTATGACGCCGTCAAGGGTGATGTGTTCAAGTACGGTAATTTTTCTCATGAGCGAGTTCCCTTCGAATCCAAATCCTCTCTGTGGTTCTCTGTGCGATCTCTGTGCCTCTGTGGTGAGTATTTTCCGCGCAATTTCACCACAGAGACACAGAGGACCGCAGAGATTGCACAGAGAAAAACATCTTGTCGTTCATCCTGGTAAAGACGGTGCCTTATTCGAAGTCGCTGCGGGTGAGACTATTCCGTTGCGGCATTCGGGTCCGGGAAGAATAGAAGCTCGCGCACCTCGCCCGCCGTATCGCAGGCGATGGCGCCCTTGCGCGCCCACGCGAGTGCCTCGTCCATATTGGCAGCTTCCAGTATCCAAAAACCGCCCATGTGCTCTTTGGTCTCGGTGTATGGTCCATCGCTGACGAGCACCGTGCCGTCAGACTGCTTCCGCACCGTCTTTGCGTTGCCGGCCGGGGAAATTCCGCAAGCGAATTTCCTCACGCCTGCAGCAATCATTTCGCGGTTCAGCGCGTGGATCTCCTCGATCATGGCTTCGGTTACGGTGGACGGGTCGAAGTCGTCGGGCAGGTAGTTAGCAACTAAATATTGCGGCATGATTTCTCCTTTTTTCTGTAACGGCTTTCGGTTGAGCCCAATTGAGTCCTCAGTTCTGAGTTCTGAGTTCCAGCCTCCAACCTGTAGCCTCTAATCTCTACTTTCACCATTTAGTCGAACGGCCAAATCAAAATTCGACAAATCATTCAAGAAAGTTTCCTCCGCGCTTTAGTACGCCTAACACAATCGTCGCGCAAGCAGCCAAGGCTGGCATTCGTCAGACCTTCTTGCAGCCTGACCGCGCCGGCCCGATTCTGCCGCAATATATCGATTTACGATAAATAGGTATTGACATGCAATAAGATTGCGGTATAGGATCGCGTGTAGACCGCCCAAAAGAAGCAAATGAAACGAGCCTCAACAATCTTCCTTCAGGCAGTAATCGCACTTTTCGGCGTAGGCATTCTGG
>DASYPT010000062.1:0-18828 GCA_036006355.1 Pyrinomonadaceae bacterium
AAAACCACCCAACAACGATGGCATCAGGCCTGCGCGAACGAGCGATGACTTTCCGCTGCCGGAAGTTCCCACGACCGCGAGAAAACGAGTTGCGCCGAGTTTGCTTATCAGCTGTTCACTTTGGCCATCGCGTCCAAAAAAAAGATGGCTTTCTTCGAAATCAAATGGACGTAAACCAGGGAATGGGTTTGTTGGTATTTGCTGTTCTACGAAGATGTCACTGGTTTCAGATCTCATCGTGACTCTCCTTTTGCTTTGCTGATGTCAGCGATGAACGGTACGAGTAATGCGGGATCGAACTCACCATAGTTTCTGATGATCCTGGCTTCCAGCATCTTGAAACGTTCCTTCACGGGTGATGCCGGCGCTCCGATATAGACAGCTTTCCCTAGTAAAGGCGCCGTACGACCGTACCCAGGCAGCTTAAGTAGCTCTCTCAACTTCATGCGGAGCCACCCTTCACTTGCGCTTCCTTGAAAGATCAAAACTGCGTCGCACAACAATAAGTTTTCCTTGTGATCTTCAAACACTTCCGCATCAGTGCCATCGAGTAGCGGAAGAATCGCTTCGTAGCCCTGGTCCAATAAAGAACCTTGCAGTGGTTCAACCGCTGCAAAGTCTCGGCTGTCGCAAACCACATAGACTCTGGTGGGTCCGCATCCATTAGTTTGAGCGACAACGGGTTTTGCTTTGTCAGTTAACTTCGACTGAATGATTGTTTTTAGATCCTCCAGCTTGACCTGAAGTAATTCGGAACCATTGTGGGACGAAAAACTGTTCTGAAGATCGACCACGAACTTCTGTTGCTTCTCGTCCTTTGGTTGCAACCCAGGCGGTAGCCAAATTAACCGGGAGAAGTGCGCATCATCTCCTCGTTCGACGGCGAGCTCCTCTTGCAAACGCACGATTGAGCGTTCGGCGCGCTCTCTCTCTGGAACAACGCCGTAGTACTCGCCAATAAGATGGACAGACAACTGACTGCTCTGCAGGTAATCACGGACAGCTGTCTGAAAGGCTCCGACTTCTAACGGTAGAGCTTTATTTGGTAGAACGATGTGGCCAAACTGAGTGAGTTCTCTTCTTACTTTGTCTCGCTGTTCAGCAAGATCGGAAGTTGTTTCAGCCAGATAGATGGTTGAGCCCGATGGTTTTCCGTCGGCAGGTTCAGGTGCTTCGAGGAACTTGATTAGTTCGTGAAGGTCCCAGGCGAGATCCTCAAACTTGCTCCAGTATCTTTTGTCTTTCTCACCCTGCGCACTAATTTCCGCGTCGAACTCATAAACACGTTGCGATGCTTCGTTCCGTTCATAAAACTCATAGGCGAGTAAGTCCTGCAGGCCGGTGGGATGGTCCTGTAGCGGAACGTAGGTTTTTACAATCTTGAAGACGCAGCGCTTGTCGCCGAATTGAAGTCGATCTCGCTCAGCTGCCAATCTGAAAAAGTTTTCGATTTCGCTGCGGCATGAAGGTGAGTCGACGTATCGCGGTGTAACAACTGCGAGGAGAATCGCCGACTGCGAAAGCTGAATAACGAGCGTCTCTTCAAAATCGTCGTAGCCTCTAAGTTTTCGGTCACGCCAGATGTTCGGTTTTTCCCCGAGGAGTTGTGCTAAACGGATCTCGAGACGCTCATGAAGCATATCGATCCAGCCCTTTGTGCCACCCGGGAAAAACGCGTTGTCGATGTGGGCATAACTGATGAAAAGGTCGTTCGCAAAAGACTTCGAGCTCATACAGGCCTCCGGTGAGCCGACGTTACCTCTCGATCGCGACTAGTCAATGCGCTCCGTGTTTGAGAAGCACTAGTTGGGGTTTTGCGTCGAATTAATTAGTAACGACTGTTTCCTAGCCAAATCAAAAAAACTGTATGTCAGTCAATGCGAGGGTTTTTTGAACTTAAAATGGATTACTCACTACAACGTGGGCAGAGTGAGTACAAGCAGATCGAAAACGTGTCAGGACTCAAACCTCATGGTCTCTGCACGTTTTTTCAACCCGATGCGCCTACCAATATAAATGAGCAAAGGCGGTCGTCAAAGTGATCGGTGAAGAATGTAGTGTGATCGGTTCGGGATTAGCGACCCATGGTCGAGGTGAAGGTCGCGCTGGAACGGGCTTGTTGGTTGACCAACTTTTTGTTGACTTTACGACTGATGTACCGGCCCGGAGTACACCACTTCGTTCGGTACTTTGCGATCGGAATCAGTGGAATGAATAACACGACGAACCACTTTGTTTGAATCGTTGACGCGCACTCGGGACATGGGTCTTTGCCGCCGTAGATTTTTGTGCCGATACCATTCAGCGTGAAGGTGGAACCTGCGCTATCAGGCGTAGTAGAAGAGTTGCAGTTCTGGCAGAACCCTGGATAGCGGAAGAAGGCCTGACACACTGCCGAACAAAAGATACCGTTCTGATCCTTCTTTCCTTTCACGACTCGCGTAGCGCAATTTGTGCATTTTTCGAACATGAGAAGCTCCTTTGAGGGAATTACTTCGATTGGATTTGGGCGTGAGGTTCAGCGGTTAGCGCGTGGGCTTAGCACGCAATCTGAGTCTAACACAGAGCAAACGCCGCGTGCCCTGATTTGTTTTTGAGATGGATGTTGGGGCTATTACCCCCGGACCCGGAGACCTCCATTTCATTCGAAACCGTTGATCAGGATCACATCTTTCATCATTGTGCCTCGTGTAACGGCAAGTTGCTTCCCGTCGCGGGACCAGGCGAATTTAAAGATTTGCTCCGACTTGAAGTCGGTTAATTGCCTCTCTGGACCTCCGTCCAATGGTCTGGCCCAGATGTTAGCCACGCCGGTGCGGGTGTCTATGTATGCCAGTCCCGCGCCGTCGGGCGTCCAGCGCAGTACCTTAAAATCACCCACGATGACTGTGGTCGGTTCGACATCGAATGCCTTCAGGAGACTCCCGTCCGCGAACGAGATGACAGAGATTTTTATTCGCTGGTTCGCCTCGTCATCACTTCTGAAAGCGATCAGTTTCCCGTCGGGTGAAATGGCAGGCACAGTGGAGATCATGCTGGTCACGGGCACAGGGTCGCCGCCCTCGATCGGCACTTTCCACAGATTCGAGTGGCCCGAAGCGTACGAGCGGTAGACCACCCACTTCCCATCGGGCGAACATTCAGGCCAATCGCCGCCGTTAGTCAACTGCCGAGGATCGCTCCCGTCGATGTTGATCCGCCAGATGTGCCCTACCGAGGCAAAGACTATGTAGCGGCCGTCGGCTGTGACCGACGGCTGGCTCTCAGAAACCTCGTCGGCGGTCAGCTGTTTGCGGCCCGTGCCGTCGGCAGCCATTAACCAGATGTCCCAATTGCCGCTGGCCATCGAGGAGTAGACGATCTTACCGTCTGGCGTCCACGAGAGGCCGCGAAAACCTTCATAGACCCCGGACGTGACCGGGTGAGCACTCCCTACATCATCGCCCGCCGCGACCCAGATACTCGACTTATTATCAA
This sequence comes from Pyrinomonadaceae bacterium, assembly GCA_036006355.1. Taxonomy (GTDB): domain Bacteria; phylum Acidobacteriota; class Blastocatellia; order Pyrinomonadales; family Pyrinomonadaceae; genus PSRF01. The sequence goes on from DASYPT010000062.1 coordinate 3,478, forward strand.
GTTGCACGGTGACCAGCGCGCTGGAGTCTGCCGTCAGACTGATGCCGATGTACTGGTTCGCGTCGTTGGTGATCTTTCGCGCCTCACCACCCGGATATGAAAGTTGCCAGACCTGCTCGTCAGCTACCAACACGAGGCCGCCTCCATCTGTGCGCCACGCCACCTGCCCGCCCTCATACCACCGGCGGGTTGTGATTGGTTTCTCAACTCCGCTTTCGACATCGATTCCGACCACAGTGTGGTCTTGCGTGTAGCGCTTAGGCGAAGCTTCATAGCCCCCTCCTGGGTCCACTCCTCCGACCGAACAGGCAATCACTCTCCCATCCGGCGACCATGCCGGTCCTCCCTCACTATCGAACCCCCCGGATCTCTTGCTCGTGGCGAGTTCCCGCTCTCCGCTCCCGTCTGCGTTGGCGATCCACAACTGATTCTGGCGCCCGAAGGCGAATCGCTTCCCGTCAGGGGACAATGTGATAGGGCCGTCGTTAATACCTTGCAGTATCTTCCTCGGAGTGCCCCCTACCGCTGGCATTTGATACACGGCAGTAGACGCGTTCTTCTCTCGCATCACGTAATAGAGGTAGCTGCCGTCAGGAGTGAAATTGATCCCGAAGTACGTGACTTCGATGGGCGGGACGATCTGAACTTCGCTCAAAGTGGCGACCTGCTTTAGCCAGAGGCTTTGTCGCCCAGCGTCGTCCTGCTGCGAATGGACCACATATTTGCCGTCTGGCGAGATTGCCGCAATCGTGGCCCTGCTGTCGCTGGTGAGCTTTCTCAGCTGCATCTTCTGAGAGTTCGCGGTGGAGTGAGATTCAGAACCGCCACGATTAAAATATTTGTATACAGAGAGGGCGGCCAGGATGAAGGCCAGCAGCATTGTTATGAGAACTGCGCCTTTCTTGTAGCCCATTGTACCGCCGGTTAAATTTTCAATCCTCGCTGCCGTCGAGGCTGTTGCCTTATCTGCTGAGAGTGTAACGAGTCCGTTCTGATTCTCCGCCAGCTCCATACTTTCATCTCTCACTTCGCGCACCGGTGAAACGAAGCGGTAGCCACGCCTTGGGATCGTCTCGATGTACTCGAGGTCGTGGCCCTCACCCAGAATCTTCCTAAGGGTAAAGACGTGGTGTGTCAGATTGCCTTCTTCGACAAAGGCATCGCTCCAAACCTCCTTCATCAACTCTTCTTTCTCAACGATGTGTCCAGCTCGTCGAACGAGCGCCAGTAATACCTCGTAAGCCTTAGGTGTTAGCGACACAGAATGCCCATCGCGCAGCAAAATGCGTTCGGCGGTGTCCAGGCGGAAAGGGCCGAACTCGTAAAAGTGCTTCGCTGGACTACTCATAAGCAATCGATAGCGGATTCAGAAGTAATTAAGAACTAATAGATGGCTCGTTGAGGACTGCATAAACCGACCCCGTGTAGCTTCCGTCGGCGTCAGAAACTCCGCGCCGAAACTCGAACAATCTCAAACCTCAGGAGGTATTTATGAAACGCCAACTACTTCTATCGCTTCTGCTGCTGGTTAACGCCCCACTTCTCCAGGCCCAGGTCTCAAGTCAGACCGACCGTCTGGCGGCGCCCGCCAGTCTGGATCAACGGGAAAAGATCGTGATCAAACACGGATCGGCCCAAACCTATCTGAATCGAGGCCTCGTTCGATCTGCTGCAGGCAATTGGGATGCTGCCATTTCAGATTTTAACAAGGTCATTGAGATCGAACCGCTCAACGCTGTCGCCTACTATAATCGTGGCAATGTTCGGCAAGCTTTAGGGGAGCGAGACGACGCCATCGCCGACTACGACGAGGCCATCCGGATCAACCCAAGGCTCGCTGAAGCCTACAACAACCGAGGCGTTGCGAGACAAGCGAAAGGTGACACGGCGCGCGCTGTCGCCGACTATGACAAAGCAATCGAGAGCGACCCCGCAAACGCCCGCGCTTACGCCAATCGCGGACTAACCCGATTGTTCCTCGGACAAGAAACCGATGCGGCAAAAGACTTCGAGCAGTGTCTGGCACTCGACAACAGGTTGGCCCCATCACTGGAGACGCGCATTAAGGAACTGAAGCGCCGGCTCGTATCTAACCGGTAGGGTGTGGGTGGTACACCCAACTGGTTCATAAATGCCGGGTCATCATTTTGTGCAAGCTTTAAGCAGCGTGCAACATCGGGAAGCAGACAAATTGGGATTTTTTGTGTTAATGGAACCACAGGCAGCCGTCAAATAGTCCAGCCTATCGATGGCGGAGGGGACAGGACTCGAACCTGCATAGCCTTTCGGCCGGCGGTTTTCAAGACCGCTGCACTACCATTATGCGACCCCTCCGCATGTTGGCAGAAAGAATATAGCGCAAACGATCTACGAGCGGCAAAACCGCAAGTATTTAAGATTCAAGATTTCAGATTGTCAGTCGCATACGTCTCCCATTGGTCGAATAGGTCCTATACTCTCCGTTTGCGATCTCACACCGAAACAGGCACGATCTAATCGACCCAAAGTCCAAACACCAAAGGCCCAAGACCACAGTGCTCGTAACCATCGGCCAAATCAACACTATCAATGGCGATTGGGAAAGTAATACAGACAGTATCATTCGGGCGATAGAGCAGGGGAAAAGAGACCGTTCGGATCTCGTCGTTCTACCCGAAGTAAGTGTCCAGGGATATACGTCGCTCGACTGGTTTCTCGATCGCGATCTGGAACGTTGTTCCCTTAATCCACTCGAAAAGATCATCGCTGCCACCGAAGGAATCACCGCGGTCGTTGGAACTGTGCGGCCTTCCGGTGTAACCGCGGGTCGGAGGCTTTACAACTCAGCAGCCGTCATCCGCAATCGCGAACTTCTCGGGTTTGCGGACAAAACCCTGCTACCCGAATATGACGTCTTCGACGATCCTCGTTACTTTCAGCCATCAAACGAACGACATCTATTTACACTTTGCGACATAAAACTGGGTGTGGCTGTTTGTGAAGATTTCTGGAACGACAAGACCTTTTGGAGGGAACGACTCTATTCCAATGACCCGGCTGATGAGTTGATAGAAATGGGTTCGCAGCTTCTGGTTTCGATCAATGCTTCACCCTTCAACAAAGGAAAGATGGCCCAGCGATGTGCGATGGTTTCGCATCGTGCAAAAGCCGCGAAGCAACCGATCGTGTTCGTCAATCTGGTTGGCGGTAACGACGGCATTATCTTCGATGGCGCCAGTATAGTGGCCGACGAGGATGGCCGGATAATCTTACAAGCGCCGCCGTTTGAAGAGTTCATCGCTACAGTTGATCTCGAATGTGGAGTTGACGACACCCGCTGCCTGCCTGGAGACGACATCGAGACAGTTCACTCTGCATTGGTGTTGGGCATTCATGATTATGCGCGCAAGAACAAGTTCACTACTGCCGTGATTGGACTCTCGGGCGGGATCGACTCCGCGGTTGTGGCTGCGCTTGCTTGTGAAGCCTTAGGCCCTGAAAACGTGCTGAGCGTCATGATGCCTTCACCTTATTCATCTCGATCGAGTATCGATGATTCCCTTGAGCTCGGTCGGCGTTTAGCGATGCGCGTAATCGAACATCCAATCTCACAGGCTTACGAGACTTTGCGTCGTGAATTGAAACTGGAAGCACCGTCTGAAGGAAGAAGTTCAGTCGCCGCCGAGAACCTGCAATCTCGACTTCGAGGAAACATTCTGATGACAATCTCGAACTCCGAGGGTCGACTGCTGCTTTCAACCGGCAACAAGTCGGAACTCGCTCTCGGTTACTGCACGCTCTACGGCGACACAAACGGAGGGCTGGCGGTCATTGGTGACGTACTCAAAACTGAAGTTTACGAGTTGGCGCGGCACATAAATCGGGAGCGCGAGATAATTCCGCAGTCGATAATTCAGAAACGACCATCCGCAGAACTTGCGCCGGGCCAGTTTGATGATCAGTCTTTGCCACCATATGACCAGCTCGATCGGATCTTGCGTCTGTATTTCGAGCAAAGAGCAACCGCGCAGGAGATTGTTAAGACAGGGTTCGAGGCGTCGTTTGTTTACGATGTTCTGAATCGAGTCGAGTCGCCGGCAAATGAGTTCAAGCGACGTCAATTGCCTCCAACTCTCATCATCTCAAGAAACGCGATTGGTGTTGGCAGGCGGCGTCCTGTGACACATCACTATCGGCGGGAAAACTTGACGTGCTAACAGAGAAAACTAGTCCACAGATTACGCGGATTACACAGATTCCTTTAATAAAAACGACGCTTCTCTCCTTTTTGCAATCTGCGAAATCTGTGGATGGATCATGTCGCGTAGCTCGCGTAGACAGACTTCACCTTCTCCAAAAACTCACGACGATCGACAACGAAGTACAACTTCAACTGTCCAGACCCGGCAACCTCATCGAGTAGTTTCTCCAATATTTCAAACTGATCGAAAGCGGTGATCCCATGTGCCTCGAGATAACCACCTCTTCTCAAGCGTCGAATCAACTCCATCAACGTCAAGCGTCCCTCCAGAGTGCGCCCACCGTGTTCATGCGATCGACTGATGAGGTACTGAACCAGCAAAGCTTCGTTATAAAGCGTCGGCGACAAAAACAAGCGAGCGCCGTCGCGTTCCCAGCCTTCCGACAAGCGAGCCGACGGACGCACCGCGCGCAATCCTTCAAAAACTTCAGCCCAATTCGTCTTAGGTTGGCGTCGTTCCAACAACGACTTCGTTGCCTGGAGTAACCAACTGTCTTCATCCAAATCGATTGTGATGCGTTGGGTATCCAACCATTCAAAAAACGCCGTGCGGCGGTCAGACTTCAACTCAAGAACACCAAACTGATCGCCCTTCTTAGCCAAAGTTTTGACCAGCGCCCGGCGCGCTGTATCCGTGGTTTTCCCGCCCTCAATCTCGTGCGTGTCGATCCGCGCATGCCAACGCTTGGCCGAATCGCAGTACGGACAGCGAGGGTGCTTCTCATCGCTATCGAAGAATGGTCGAACAGCTTTACGTGATGTCAGTTCTTTGATGGTTGGCGAGTAACGCTTGATTTCGGAGTAAGCAGAACGCGGAGCCAGACCAAATTGTTTAGTGAAGATATCGAAGATGCAGGCGAGACAGACAAGCGTGGTGTATTCGGTCACAGTTCCCGGAGGGAACGCGCTGAAATCAAGGTCACGTTTTGTTGGCATGGTAGTTCAGCGTCGGGATCCACTTAAGTACCAATAGAAACCAAGGCTGGTTCGAGATCTCGATCGGTATGGCCAACTGCCAGATCAAGTTCAGCTTCCAGATCACCGACACCGGATTCGAGTTTTTTGAAATTGAAAAGTTTGTGATCGAGCAAGTGTGAGGGAGCGACGTTTCCCAGCGCATTCAACATCGATGATCGAATATGAGGGATTTCCTTCTCTAATTCGCCGACCAATCGATTGATTCGCGCACGCTTAAGATTCGACTGTGATCCGCACAGGTCACACGGAATGATTGGGAACTGTTTGTGCGCCGCATATTCCGCAATGTCGTGCTCCCAGCAATAAGCCAGCGGACGAATGATTGTATTACGACCATCCGTCGAACGCAGTTTCGGCGGCATTGTTTTGAGCGAACCGACGTAGAACAGGTTCAGCAAGAGAGTTGTAATTACGTCGTCGGCATGGTGTCCCAAAGCTATCTTGTTGCAACGTTCTTCGACCGCGATGTTGTAAAGAATGCCGCGTCGCAAACGCGAACAGACCGAGCAGAAGGTTTTACCCTCCGGCACCAAACGCTTCACAATGGAGTACGTATCTTGTTCGACGATACGAAAGGGTACGTCCTTTTCATGAAGGTAGCTGGGTAGAACTTCGGCTGGAAAATTAGGTTGCTTTTGATCGAGATTCACTGCCAGCAGATCGAAGTGAACTGGCGCTCGCCTTCGGACATCGAGCAGCAGGTCGAGCAGAGTATGACTGTCCTTACCGCCCGAGATGCACACCATGACTCGATCGCCGTTTTCAATCATTCCGAAGTCAGCGATCGCCTCGCCCATTCGGCGCAATAATCGGGTCCTGGTTTTGTTTTCTGTGTCCATCTACGCGCACTCAGAATGCCATGCAGCTAAATGGTTTTCAAATGTCACCGAATCCTCGAAAGGTGCGTCGTCGAACAGAAGTCAGCATCCCTAATACACGAACGCTCTTCTGTCGGAGCGTGGCCGTCCTCGGCCGCCCCCGTCGAACAGAACCACCTCGACCAGATATATGGAAGGGCTCCGACAAAGAGCGCTCGTGTGTTGGGACCGTGGTCCTGTCCGACGGGGGCGGCCGAGGACGACCGCGCTCCGACAGAAGAGCTTTCGTGTGTTAGGGATCGCGCTTCTGTTCGGTGGGTGGGGTATCGATGCAAAAGTTTCTTGTCCATTAGTAACTCCTGTGGTACTTTGCACGCTCTTTTTCAGGTCAGCGCTTTGGGCCAGGAGAATTTCGCCCTTTCCCTCCCACGGACAATTCGAAAAGGTGAAAAGCAGTTAGAGCTCTTCGGAGAGTTCTCTATGCTTGAGGTTAAGAGAAAAACTACTCTTCCAAGTCAGGGTTCCGCGTCCGCACGACCCTTCGACGGCGACCAACGAACACCCAAAAGCGAAGGACCTGCAGAATTTCGCGGTAAATTGCCTGTTATTACTGGTGAATGTCACTTTAAAGGTTCAATGTCGATTGATGGTTTGTTAACAGGGCAGGTCGGTTCACAGAGTGGCGTGCGGCTGACCCAGAAACCATCTAAGGCGTTCCTGGTGGACGCCGAACTAACCGGCGAATTTGATTTCAAAGGTATGGTAAGAGTAAACGGGCACATTGCAGGCTCGGTTTATTCAAAGACTGGGACTCTCATTGTCGATGCTGAAGCCAGAGTCGACGCAACTATCGATGTCGCGGTTGCTGTAATTGGCGGCACAGTTGCCGGTGATATCGTGGCCCGAGAGCGAGTCGAACTGGGCCCATCATCAAGGATTTACGGCAATATCTGGACCCGCGCGATTGTCATTAAGGATGGGGCCATCTTTGAGGGTGTCTGCCACATGATCGATGACAGAAAACAAGCGGTGTGACGTGCTGGGACGGCAGTTCGGAAGGATGATGAAGAGATGGGCATTGTTTGTGGGGTTTTCAAGCTTCCGCCTTCAGCCTTCATCCTTCATGCTTCCGAATGAGGTGTTTAATCCGATTACATTTTGGTTACAGGTATAGACACTTTCAGTTCATTTTGTCTATGATGAGGTCCCGCTTCCGTGCGGTAGATCATTCGCACTAGCCGCAAAGCTAGAAATCCACAAAAACAAGGTAAGCGCGTCAGTTTTGTTGCTCTAACCCGACGCACCGTAACTAAACAATTCGCGCCCCCACAATACGGAGGTTAATAATGCTCAGGATAGGAAAGAATCCCAAGGAACACGAAGAGAACGACAACTCCAGCCACAAGCAGGAAGTGCCCGAATATCCCGCTGCCAAGTCATATTCCTCTTATCAGGGGGCGGCGCCCGAGCCAAAACCTGCTGAGACAGCTCCAGGCTCATCGCGAGCGATGACCGAGAGTGAAACGCTGGCACGCGATATCAAAGAAGGAACACTTAGTGGTTTTGTGGGGGGCGGAACAGTTGTCACGGGCGAGGCTAATTTTAAGGCGATGATGCGGGTTGACGGACACCTCTCAGGCCGAGTGAGTTCGTCAAGTGGCACACTCATCGTTGGAGCAAATGGCAAAGTTGACGCAAATATCGAGGTTGCAGTCGCTGTCATTCACGGAACAATCAACGGCGACATTATCGCAACTCAAAGACTGGAGCTTGGCCGAGCAGCTAAAGTCAACGGCAATATCCAAACACCGTCACTAATCATCGAACAAGGCGCGGTGTTTGAAGGCAGTTGCAAGATGCTCCAAATGACAGCAGCAGCCGAGAAGAACAAGAAAGAAGTGAAGAAGATCGACGAGCCGCTCGATACTTCGAAGATGCAACCCATCGCCGCGGATAGTGCCAAGACTACATCGATTCCCAGCGTATCGAGTGTAGCCAGCTAAACTTTCGCCAATCGAGAAAACTGAAGGCGCTTCGCTTCGACGGCGAAGCGCCTTTTGTCTTGTTCGGAGTAGATTTGCAAGTTAGGAACAAAATACAAGTAACAAAGTACACTGTATTTTGCCTTGGTGACTCCGGTTTGCCATTAGCGCTGAAGCTTGAACTTGCCGACGGTGCTCTCGGCAATGCTTCCGAAATACAGCATGCCATCTCTCTCAACCGCATTCGCGATCTCGGCATAACAATCCGGCGCGCCGTTCTGTAAGTTGTCAGTCACCTTGCCGTTCTCATCGAGACCGAGAACGAAGGAGTAGCGCTTCGGGGCCGGATGAAGAAATGACGGCAGGCGAACTACAACTTTCCTTAGGAACGGATGCGGCAACAGTTTTGTATCGAGTAGTTCATCGCGCGGTGTAACGAGCGACAACCAGAACTTTCCTTTTCCATTGGATGAGATGCCGTCAGGAAAGCCGGGCAGATTGTCGATAAACGTTTCCGATTGGCCCTGTTTCGGTCCACTTAACCAAAAGCGAATGACGCGATAGAGACCAGTTTCGGCGACCAACACATAAGACTGATCGGGACTAACTGCTACGCCATTGGCAAAATAGATCCCGCGCAAAAGAGTTCGCACCTGTCGCGTCTTTGGATCGTAGGTGAGGAACCGACCGTTGGGCCTGTGCTCGAGGATATCGTTCGCAAATTGCGAGATCGGAAACTTCGCGGAGGCATCCGTGAAATAGATCGTTCCGTCTGCCGCCACATCCAAATCGTTCAAACAACCAAAGTTCGCTCCGTCTGCGTTGGTTGTCAGCACTTTTATCTCGCCATTCTTACTAATGGAAAGCAAGCCTTTAATCGCATCGGCAACAATCAGGTTGCCGGAGTGATCAAACACGAGTCCCAAAGGCCGGCCTTCTGTGTTGGCAAAAACTTTTGGCTGATTTCCGTCTGCCTGCAGTTGAATGATCCTTCCGTCTTCGAATCCGGCATAGATGCGACCATCGGTGTCGAGCGCCACATCTTCGGGATGACGACCGTCTCCGAGCGGAAGGCGTTGCACAGGAGCGAGCAGATTGTTTTGTGCGTATGGCCCAACCAAACCAGGCGCAGTAGGAGGAGTCCAGGCCACAGGATCGATCGGAACTGGAGCAACCAGGAGATAAACGACTGTAGCGAGAATCAGGACGAGGATGACAAATAAGATTCGTTTCATTAATTTCCGGCGAACTTTAGTTTGTCGCGTTGCGGTCCAGAGAATGCTGAATGAATCTGAGTTGGATGACTTGCACGGCGACAAACTATAGGAAACTCTGATTAAGTCTCCTCGAAGCGTAGCTCCGCCTTGGATTTAGACCGCGGTTTCAAACTCACTCTAAGAAGAAGATCTGGATTGCAATAACATTTCTCAAACAAGGGGCTTATTCTTGTTCCTAAAGGTTGTTCTTTTTCTGAGTTTCATATTTCTCGCAAACGGACTCTATGCGTCGAAGGTACTTAATCAGAGTTTCCTAGAGTTCATCGGACACTTTATCGCTCGCCGCGTGATAGTTCTACCTGGCTCTCGAGTTCAACAACTAGTTTGCGAACGCCAGGTTGATCCATCGGTTCAATCAAGCGTAGTGATTCGTCGAGGATTCGACGTTGATGTTCTGGAAAGTTTGGCTTACCCGCGATGCTGCCCAATTGGCCGTCATATAGTGCGACGCGCGGCGGTCGAACACTCTCAACGACATCTTTGAGGACGGCCAGTGTCATAGTTGGAATCCCTGCGAGTTCCGTGGCGCGCGCTATAAGTCCGACGGATTGGTGACACAATCTCGATGCAGGTATTAACAGTGCTGCCTGCACCTCATAGCGTTGTAAACGTTGGACAAGTGCCGGCGCCAACTGATGAGCAACTGCAGATGCATCTTGAATGTAACCGGAGAAACTCCAGAACACTCCGTTAAGCTGACCGATGATTCCGTTTCGTTCGAATTCGAGAAGACGAGCTACCGGTATTTGCGAGTTGATGTCCTGTTCGACAGCGCTCGCGTCATAGCCTCTTGGGGTAAAGCGAAGATCTGAAGCCTCAACTTCGATTGGGATCTCTTTGAAGCTCAAATCGTTTTCGGAAAACTCAGGCGTGCCGTCGATGTAGGCACCTGCTGATGAGATGACAGCCAGATTCAACATCGGCAACGCCCTGCGCGCAGGCGTAAAAGGGGCACGCCGGTTTCTTACGTAAGGATAGTCAGACTCGTCGCGATTCGCTCCGGACCGTTGCCATGCTTCATAACGCCTCTGCCATTCTTGAAGGTCTTCAATTATCTCCACTGCAGTGTTCAATCCTCAATTTTTAGATTCTTGATTCGGATCGAAATCAAAATGATTGTTACGAGGGCAGCAATCATAGCAAGCAACAGCGTATTCACCGAATATACGTGCAGGTTATTGAATTCGATTCGCCTGGGATCGTCGGGCCGGACCTGGTCAATCGGCAGGATCATCGCAACTCTCAACGCACGCATTCGCGCGGCAATCACCCAATGGCCGACGCCAGTTGCCAGAACGAATATACCAGCGGACAACAATTCAAAAAGAAATCGCAGACCTTTGGGTCTTGCAGTAAGAAAGAAACAGAGCAGGATGAAGAGTCCGAATATGAAGCCTGTGATATTTACGACCGAGACACAGCGGGTAACAATTGAGCCAGCAACCTCATTTGCGTTGGCTAATTGAAATGACCGGAGAATGCCAAACGCTGCTGGAGCAACGACCGCGCCAAAGAACAGCGTGGCACCAACCCACGCGCTAAGCAGTATAAGTTTGACGAAATTCAGAGCGAGTTTCATTTGATTACATTCTGCTCAGCATTCCCCTGCGACTCCTGCCTTACGTTTCGTATGTTTCGTGGATCTCTTTTACCGCTGCGAAGACACGATCCACCAATCACACGAAACACACGAAACGCAGAGGTCTCTAATCGAACTCATTGATTTCAGCCAACAGCCGAATCTTCGGCGGTTGAATGTGCGGAATTGGGTGATCACGGGGATCGGGAACACTCAACAACCACGACAATGCAGTGTCCAGCTGATCCTGATATTCCTCCAAATCAAGTGACATGAACACTCTTTTCCCCAGGCGCGCAAACTTCTCCTTCGCCCGTTGATACATTTGCCTGCTCGCTCCAGGCCGACCAATATCGAGGTGATGAAAAGCCACCGCTGATTGAATCATCGCTTGCAGGAACAGCTTTTCATCAGGACCAACTTCGCCCATCCAACGTTCTTCCCACACGTCATGTGCGGCATGAAACTCTCCGGCGTTGTACAGATCGATGCCCGCAATGTACTCAACCGGGTAAGCAGCAATGTGAGCGTTGGTGTAATAGGTTTCATTCATATAGGACGTATAGGACCTATAGGACCTATTCGACTTATCAGCCATTCAATCTTGAGGCAATTACTTTCGCCGCCGTCGCCCCAGCTCCGACCGCGCTGCTAATCGTCGGTGCTGCTGGGTTCGATACATCGCCGATAGCAAAAACTAAGGGCATGTTCGTCTCGTGTTCGTGGTTTACGGCAATGTAGCCCTTTTCATCCAACTGAACCTGATCTCGAAACAACTCGACATTGGGTTCGACACCGATGCGAATTAACACGCCACGAACCGCCAGCTGAAACGGTTTCAAACCATCGCGCCTTGAGATCTCTACTGCTTCGACATGTTCGTCGCCAATAATGCGCGTCAGCACTGATTCCCTGAATACAGTGATGCAGTGGTTCGTTTGAAGCTGTTCGAGAAACGCTCTTCGAGCACGCAACTTCTTGCCGCGATGAACCAACGTGACTGTCGCACACTTCTCCGCAAGCAACAGTGCGTTCTCGGCAGCTGCATCGCCCCCACCGACGACGCATACATCTTGACCCGCGTACAATTCTCGGTCGCGAGTCCCGGATTCCATAATCCCTTTTCCGACAAGCTCTCGTTCACCTGCGATCCCTAATTCACGACGCTTCACACCTGTGGCAATTATGATCGCTATAGATTGCAACTCCTCACCACTTGCCAGCACCGCACGTTTGGCTCGTAGATCCAGAGACTTGATAACAACTCCCGTCCACTGATCAAAGTCTGCGGTTTCCAGTTCACTCTTGAAATGCTGCAGCAACTCATCTCCGCCGGCAGCGTGAACACCTAAATAATTTTCAATTGGATTGTAGATTCGATGAAGTTGTCCACCGATCTCGTCAGCTTGTTCGAGCAGGAGTGTGTCAAGACCCAATTCATCGCACCAACGAGCCGCTGATATTCCTGCCGGCCCGCCGCCAATGATGATTACGTCATGCATTTTCAGTTGTGCTTTGTGAACTACGCTCCGCTTCCGGTCGTGAGAACCTTTGAACTTGTCGCAAACGCTTCCAGGACTTCCTCGGGCTTCAACTCTGAAGGCATTAACGTCAGATTCGAATCGGTGAACTTCGCTGCCGAAGTCATCTCGCTATTGTCTGGTTGCCACCGACCATTTCGATTGCCTTCCTTTGAATTAAGAGCTTGCAGCGCGTTAGTTAGATCGCGACGCGTGACCATTGGCCTCACAACAGTCTCAGCCCACGAGTAGTACGGATAATCGATGCGGTAAAACCAACCATCACTAGACGGTATCGCGATGACAAACAATTCACCGTGAACGAACTTTGAAATCGCCGTATAAGGAGCCGAATGGCGTGTGGGATTGAATCCACTGCCACTGAAGATTTCAGGGGCCAGGATTACCAGCGATAATTTCGAGTCGTTCAATTCAGTCACTGTTGACGAACCTCGATCGAAACTCTCCAACGCATCGACGATCTTCTTCCAACCTGCCAGCCATAGCGCTTCATAATCATTGATGTTCGTCAACAGATGCTCGAGCTTTGGCAGTATCAGCTCATAACAACGCGCATCGTCGTTTACCCCCTCACCTGAAAGCATGCGAGCGAATGGAGAACCAGTGTTGTCCTCAGGAATTGCTTGATCAGAGCCCTGGATAGCCAAACTAATGCGGACGCCATCGGCGCTTGAGTATTCAGAAAAATCGCCGGCTTCAGCGGCTGAGATCAGAACGTCGCGATATTTTAGAGCCGCTTCACCAGTCATCACAGTCCAAACGGAAAGCATTCCATCAGTATCGAAGTGATTGTTGGTAACCAGATCGATATTCTTTGTGAACTGATCTTTTTCAGGCGAAGTAACGAGGTTTAGTGCGATTTCGGTAGAGGTGTCGGCCTTGAGTTCGGTCGCTGTCTCGTTACCGTTCCAATGGGAGAAGTGGACGCTGTTAGGAACGGTGCCGTCCACCGAGAGTTTGGGTACGTCGGCAAGCGCTTCGCTGTAAAACTGGAATCGCATAACGTGGGCCTTTCAGGTGATTTTTGCCCGACGATTTTAACGTAGAAGCTTCAACGTGCGTTAACGGGCAGATTGAAGATTTAAGATTTCAGATTTAAGATTCGGCGCAAATACGTCGAATAGGTCTTATAGGTCCTATAGTAGGGAGCTCGATAATGGACGAAATCACGCCAAGTGAACTTAAGCAACGTCTGGATAATGGTGACGATATACAAATCGTTGATGTTCGCGAAAACAATGAAGTGGCCATTTCACGTCTGCCACATTCAATTCACATTCCGCTGGCACAAGTGCTGGTTCGCATGAATGAAATCGATCCTGCCCGTGAAACCGTAGTGCACTGCAAGATGGGGGGAAGAAGCGCGCGAGCTATCGATGCATTACAACGTTCGGGCTTTACAGGAAAACTGATGAATCTGAAAGGAGGAATAATCGGCTGGTCCAATGACGTCGATCCGACGATGCCGAAGTACTGACTTAATCTTCTGTCTGCTTTGTTCCTTGTGCTCCTTACTTAGCACAAGGTCACCCTGCCTCCGGACAACGAATATGAAAGGCAACTCAATCTTTCTCTGCGCTTCCTCGGCGTTCTCTGCGTCTCTGCGGTGTTTCGTTTTAGATGACCCACAATTACCACGAACCAACAGGAACACCGCAGAGACGCAGAGAACGCCGAGGAAGCGCAGAGAGTTTTAAGAAGCACAAACCCAAAATTGTTCGACCTCAGCATGCCCGCTGGCGTCTAAGTCTTTCAGCAAGGGGTTCTGAACTTGAGCCACAAGGGTTCACTGGACGGTGAGATTGCGTCTTGGAGTGAACTTCTCTCCTGCGTGGTTATTGGACACCCATCCAACTAGTTTACGAAGGAGGATCTATTCATGAGCACAGGAAGAAGTGTGTTGCTGTTGCTTCTGGTACTTTGCATTTCAACAGGAGTGGCGACAGCGCAGCGCAGAAACATCAATCGTTGGGAGCGCCGGGAACTGCGCGCTGACCGACACGAGATACGAGCCGACTCACGAGATCTGCGTCTCGATCGCAGGGATCTTCGCGGCGATGTCATAGATCGTCGTGGTGACGAGCGAGAGCTTCGTCAAGATCGTCGAGAAGGTGCGAGCCGGGAGGAGCTGCGCGCAGATCGTCAGGAGATTCGTGCTGACTCTCGCGACATCTTGGGTGACAGACGCGATATTAGAACTGACCGTCTTGATCGACGTGGAGACGTTCGCGATTTTCATCGCGACTTGCGGCGGGCGAGAAGAAATTAAAGCGCGGTCTTTGGGTTTGGGTCTTGGGCCTTTGCGCTCGTATCAAGACCCAATACCCAAGTTCGAAAACCCGAGATCAGGTAATGCCCTCCAACTGAATAAACCTGCTCAACTTCGTGATCACCATCCCCTCCACACATTCAATGCGACAGGACAGTGCTGGACGATCGCTCGTTTGATCCTGGCCTTGCATGTGATACCAAACCTGACAATTGGTGCATTCACCGTTCCAACAAAAGTCTCCGTAAGAGATGGTGTTTATTGAAAGATATTGAAAACAGCGGAGCAATCGATTTCGTTCAGGGACATTAACCTCACTGCCCAGCACTTCAATGCTCACCAATTTTTCGTACGGGTCGAGCAAATCAGCTGCAATCTCTTTCGAATCCAGCTCGTCAGCACTTTGGTTGCTCATAGGCAGCGGCAGTATAATCGCAGCCAACTAAATTGCTAAGTAAATTGTGTAATGTCCGATATGCTTTAGCTTGTCGTGTCGTGCCCAAAAGATCTGATTTGATCCGGAGCTTCCGTGTTTGTCACGACACGACAAGCTAAAGCATATCGGACACTCGTTACTTCAGACTGTACGGTTCGTAGCCTCTGAGCGGAAAATCCTTCCGTAATGCGTGACCTTGCCAGTCTTCCGGCAAGAGGATTCGTCTCAGAT
>DASYPT010000063.1:0-12745 GCA_036006355.1 Pyrinomonadaceae bacterium
GACTTAAAATCCGTTGTCCGAAAGGACGTGCGGGTTCGACTCCCGCCCTCGGCACCACAACAGAATCAAACAGTTACGGGCAGCAAGTGAATGATCACTAACTGCCCGTTTTCGTGTTTAGTGTGCCTATAGTGTGCCAACCGCTATGTTGCTTTCAATTCTGGCGGATCGACACGTCGCAAAGTTTGTAATCTAGGTTTTGAATCGCTGGAAATAGATTGGCAATTCTTGATAGAGAATATCAAGTGTTCTTTCGATCAACTGTCTAACATGGGCGGGTTTCGGCATTAGAGGATCAGTGTTCGAAACAATAAGGGGCAGAGGTTCGTTCCCAATACGGCCAACATATACCTTTGCGTCTTTCTCATTTAAGTCTGAGTGCGCAAGAAACTTATTTCGAAGCTTCATTAGATCATGATGCAACGATTTTTCCTCATCCGAAAGCAGGCTTGGTACTCTGAGTTGGTGAGTCCTCCCGTCCTTCCCGTAAGATTTTGTAAAGGGCTTTGCATAATCGATCAGAGCCATATGATACGAAGCGCTGCGTAGCACTGGATGAACTGATAACTCTTCGAGTTTTCCAAGTGTCTGCCACGCCGAGTTAAGGGGAGTTATGCATTCTTGGTAGTGAATATAAGCTTCGTCGTCTCGTTCCATACTTAACTCCCCGTTTTGAAGAGCAGAGTTTCAATACGATCAGCTGCACCTTGCTGCATGTCTGGTAGGACGTGACTGTAGGTATCTAAGGTGAGAACAATCGTTGAATGGCCCAACCGCTCACTTGCGACCTTTGCGTTTTCACCGTTGGCGAGCAAGAGCGTGGCGTGAGTGTGACGCAGACTGTACAGATTGAAGCCAGTAAGGTCGGCTTTGACGAGCGCGGGCTTGAACCATTTGTTTGTGAGCGACGAGAGCGTATAGGGAGTTCCGATAGTCGTTGGAAACACTAAACCGTTATCGTGCCATTCAGAACCAATACGCAGACGCTCAATTCCTTGGTGTCTCTTGTGCTCTAGCAAGGCCAGAGGCGCCATCCATTAATCGTGCGCTGCCGGGAAATACCACAACGACACGATGACAATGCATCCCACGATGATAATTGAATATAGAACCTTGTGCTTCATTCGTGTGAGTGAAGGAGCTGCCGAACGTTGCGCTTGAGCAGCTCGCCCACGCAACTCACCAAAGAAGCCCGCTCATGGCGAGTCCGCTCCAAGCGCGTGTTATGCGTGGCATAGTCCTTTCAGCTTAGCGTGAATTTCTTCGTACTGTCCTCCGACTAATCCTACAGTCGGATGATACGGGAAGCCAGAATGACTCTTCTCAGCCCCGACAACCGCTTCACATGCACTCAGCATAGCGTCGACGTTACGGCCCCTGGCCGTATTAATGAGTGCCTTGGATGCATGCCATCTGAAATGATCAAGAGGAAACATGAGTTTCGACTCTGCGATGTCTAGCAATTGCAAAGCGCGATCATACAATTTCTCGATTTCGTGCAAGGCAATGAGAAAGGGAAGGTCCATATTTGCTTGTGTCTGTAGATTAGGGAACTCCGCCTCTCTAGTGAGCGCCGCTTCATAGGCATCAATTGCTTTCTCCAATTCCCCCATTGCCAGATACGCTGTGGCTTGATCGACGTAAGCTTGTGCGTAATCGAACTTGTCTCCCAAAGCGAAATAGTGCTCGAGTAGTTTCAATGCAACTTCAGGATTAGATGAAGCCAAGGTTGAAGCCTGAATTCTAATGTACTGCGATTTGTCACGGGCCCGTCGAAGTTTCTCGAAGAAGGCCTTCTCAATCTCGGCATTCCAATCTGTGTTTCTAAACCAATCCTTAGAATTCATGACTTAACGCATAACGTTGCGCTTGAGCGGCTCGCCCACGCATCTACGAATAAAGGCTACTCACCGGCGAGTCGCTCCAAGCGCTTGTTCGGTGCGACGATGAAGTGAACTAACTGCGATTAATAAGCCCATTGAACTCGAACGAAGTCTTTGAGACCCGGAAAACTTATCAGAGAAGATCGATCATTGGCGAGCTTTGTCAGTTGGTTCTGTAGCAGTGAACGCGACGCGCTCAATGTCTAATGCGCTCATACATCGACCAGCGTCCCAGGCTGGCATCTCAGGCAATTCCATTGCTTCGCCGTCAGTTTGGGCCAACACAAACCAGCGAGCCTTATAGACAAACGTCGTAAGGCTTGCGTCTTGCTCCTCGACAGTCTCGTCAGTTTCTTTCCGCTTGACCGTCACAGGCATGCAGAGTGTGAGCGCTTTCTCACCTCGCTTAACGTGACGCCGCAAATCCTGCCACTTGGGAAAAGTATTGATTGGTCCAGGCTCAATGCCTCTGATCTGACATTGAACTAACGCGAGCACCTGATTGCC
Organism: Pyrinomonadaceae bacterium; assembly: GCA_036006355.1. Taxonomy (GTDB): domain Bacteria; phylum Acidobacteriota; class Blastocatellia; order Pyrinomonadales; family Pyrinomonadaceae; genus PSRF01. Next base: position 2,391 of record DASYPT010000063.1, read on the forward strand.
GAGCGAGTAGGGTAGGATGAAACGCGGAATAAGCCTTCATGATCGTCCCAGGGGTAAAGAACGAAATCGACGTAGCTGCGCGAATCGCGCGACACGTGAATCGATCTCCGTGTGGCGGGTTTGAACCCGGAGGCCGCGGCGTCCACAACTACTAGGTCGATTGTTGTCAGCGGGAAATAGTCACTTCCAGATTGATTTCAGTTTCCACATTTGAAGTTGGAGGAGTCGAATGCTTCCGTCCGGGGCATAGACTTCAAAGTCATTGAAATCCTGAGTCGGGAAGAAAGTATCGGTCAAAGCGGTTTTGCCGTCATCGGCGAAAAGCTCGACCGATGCGGCGTCGAAAAGTAGACGCATTTTTAGAACCCTGTGATCACAGGTGCGTGGCGCCGTATGTTTTTTAAGCGCGAAACTATCGGCGAACTTGTGATTTCCTGCTTTAGTGCGGTCTGAATAGAATTCGTTGCTCGCGGCGTTAAAGCCGATCCGGTAATTCTCCCCCTGTTTATTGCTCAGACTGATACCAAAATCCCTAGCGGTTGTTTTTGACAGGTCGAGTTCAAAAACAATTTCGTTCAAAGGCGATTGAGCGTTAAGTTTGAATTTCGAGCCTACCGTAAAATTCCTTTGGTCAAGTAACTGTTGACGACGCAACTTCTCCGCTTCGAGAACCGGATTCTGCGCAAGACGCACGCCCTTCTCGGTTTGTATCAAACTCAATTCACGCGGCAGAGTCATCGCACTACGCCAGTTTTTGGTCGGAACTTTCTGGGCGTAATCCCAATTGCTCATCCAGCCAATGAAAATTCTCCTTTCTTCCGGCGCGTTTGACCAGGTAACTCCGGCGTAATTGTCGCGTCCGTAATCGAGCCAGAGGACGGTCTCCGGCGGGTTCTCATTGCGAAAGTTTTTACCGTCAAAATCGCCGATAAAATACTGCGTTGCCGAACCGCCGTTTGCTCCGCCCGGATTAATGCTCACAAGCAAAACCCACTTTTCTTGATTGGTTCCTTTTACTTTCAAAGGAAAGAAGTCCGGACACTCCCAAACGCCGCCGTGCGAGCCGTCATTCTTGCCAAACTCGCTTTCCATCTGCCAATTTTTCAAATCCCTTGAGCTATAAAAACGGACGTGGTCGCCGACAGCAAGAACGACGAGCCATTTGTTAGCCTCTTCGTGCCAAAAAACCTTTGTGTCGCGGAAATCTTTCAGCCTCTCCGCATTTGGGATCACCGGATTCTTATCGTATTTCGCCCACGTTCTTCCTTTGTCGAGGCTGTAAGCCAGGCCCTGATATTGAAAATCTGTCCGTCCCGCTTTTTCACCGGTCGGGTCGTGATAGGTGAACATCGCCACGAGCGGCGGATCGCTTTCCGTTCCGAACCCAGTCGAATTGTATTTATCGAAGACCGCACTGCCCGAAAAAATATAGCCGAGGGAATCGGGCGCAAGTGCAATCGGCAGATTTTCCCAGTGAATCAAATCACGGCTGACGGCGTGTCCCCAGTGCATCGGGCCCCAAACAGTGCCTTTCGGATAATGCTGGTAAAAAAGATGGTATTCGCCATTGTAATAAACCATCCCGTTCGGGTCATTCATCCACATCGAAGGCGGCGAGAAATGAAACTGCGGACGATACGGCTCATCATACTGTGCGAATGCACTCTGGGCGAACGCGATGACAGAAAAGCTCAAAATTATTGGAAAGAGAATTTTTCTCATCATTGTAGATAAATTCATCCTTCAAACTTACGGTGATAATGTCTCACCCGCAACAAGCAACCCAACGTTGCGCTTGAGCAACTCGCCCACGCAACTCAACAAAGAAGTCGCCTACGTGCGAATCCACTGCAAGCGCGTATTAGATTGGCCGTAGGTGTCGCGACGACCCGTCTGGCTGCAAAAAGAGACTGAGGGTGTCGTCATTTAGTAGATTTCCAGATCGTGCGCAGAAACTACTTTGCCCTGATATGTCTGACGGATTTCGTTCAGCATTCCTTCCTCAGTATCTTCGGGCCCACCAAAGAACATTTGATGATAAAGAATAAGCTTGGTAAGAACCTCGCCCGGCATAGAGGTCGCCATGAAGGAGTTCGCTGCTCGAGGATGGGAGGCCGATGTAGGCTTCATCCGGCCTGACGAGACTGCTGGTCCAACAGTGGAGCGCCTGTTGGGCTCGAAGCGCTATGACTGTGTCGTAATCGTGGCCCCACGGGTCCCATCAGCGAAAACTGGGGCGATGCCATCCGAGCTTTTCTCGCAGCAACTCAATCGATCAAATTCCTTTTTTAGACCACTCCAAGCCTGAGGGCATTCGGGCAATAGATTGGGCGTTCAAGTGTCCCTGAACTATATTGGACCATGCACAAGATATTGCGTTATTTCACCGATGCAACTGGGATTTCTAAAACACTGCTGTTTCCCTGGATATCTAAAACTACGCGACTCTAATGATGAGTATACTTCGGGCGTCCTCAATCTGGATTACTACCTCCTCTTGCCCCTCCTGTTTCCAACGGGTATAAGCTCTCAGCGATAGTTCTTAGGATTCGGAAACTTGCATTCTTCTAACCCCCGACCAATTCTCCCAGTAGTACATGAATTTTGATCAGCCAACCTTGGCCGATGAACTTGCAGTCGATGCAAGATGGAGACGAAAGGCGGAAACTCATGAAGAAACTAATCCTGGCTTTGTTGACACTCTTGGCGATATTCCTGCTGTCAGGTGTCGCGCTTGGTGACACACTCTACCTCCGTGATGGCCGATCATTTCGAGGTACTTTAATCGGCTACATCAACGGTCGCTTTGCTTTCAAAGTTATTGACACTACTCGAACCACCGTAGCCAGAGACGAAGGCGAAATTCGATTTTTCCGCCCCAGTGAAGTGGAGCGCGTGGAGATTGATGGTCGCTCACTCGATGAATTGAAGTTTGAAACTCGCGTGGTTGACGTGCCTCTCGGTCCGAACTGGATCGACTCAGGAATTGATCTGCGCCGCAACGAACGAGTCCAAACAACAGCCTCGGGAACCATTCTCGCAGGCCGTTCGAGAATTACGCCCGACGGATTACGAACCAGCGATCCCTCTTCACCTCTTCCCACCGCCGCCGAAGGTATGCTGATCGGTGCCATTGGGAACGATCAAAGTGCACCTGTGCTTGAGTTGGGTGCGTCTCGGGAGTTCGTCTCGGATCGTGATGGGCGCTTATACCTGACAGCGAACCGTGGTACTTACACCGATGCTCGCGGCTCCTTCACGGTACAAGTAAAGCGTGAGCGCGATCAGGCGGCGATGGGCGAAGATAACCGTACCGACGATTCGTCTGGCAATCCACGGCCACGGAATCGTCCGCGAACGAGGGAATCTACAGCCACACGCACGCCAGTGGAGGTAGTTATTGATGTCCCCGGCATATCACGTGGCACGGACACGAACATCGACGTACATGCAGGAGATCAAATCACCTTCACTACGACTGGAACTGTTATTGCCGGTCGTCGCATTGGACAAGTTGGGCCGGAGGGTGGAAAGGTCAGCGGTTTCGGCGCGGTAGTCGGAACCCGTCCTATGCCAAACTCAGGACCGGGTGCGCTGATTGGCTACATTCGTCAGCCAAACGGCCAAGCGAGTCAACCCTTTCTAGTGGGGACTCAGCTAGCACTCAGTGTACCCGTTGATGGCCGTCTTTACCTCGCGATTAACGACGACGACTACAGCGATAATGGCGGCGCGTTCAACGTGAAGATCAGATACTGAGAATCAAGCTCCAGTCATAATCCATCCGGTTTTTGACTCGGGTGTTAGGTGCGATTGTTCCTGGTATTCGAAAGTACATTCGCTGCGCGACATGGATAATCGGCGAGTGACATTAAGTTTTGTCTTGATTGTTCTGATCTGCTTCTTTCTGCCCTGGATACAGTTGAATACAAGACAAAGAGGAGTTGCGAGGATAAAGTCGCTGGTCACTCGGCTGGAAGTCAGGTAAGGCCAACGCGTCGATTTCTTGCCGACTTTTCGACAAAAGAAAATAAAAAGAGTCCGGTCGCAGGCGGGCTCGATATTATGCACCGCGATCACCGTTGCCGGATACTTAAGGTGAGTTGTGTTCAGGCACGGGCGTTTTCGAGGGAGCGAGCAAGCCTCCTTCTTTTTTCCTCCCCCAATCTTCTGGATTAGGGAACTTTCGCCCACTGCGAGGCGACTGCTTGCCAGTGACCGCCGCGCTTCACGAAGACATCAGTCCATTTGTAGATGTCGGTGTACGCTGTCCCGTTTCGCGTTCCTTTCTCCGTAAGGCCGCCGGTTACGACAGCCGTGTCGCCGAAGACGCGCACCAGCATGTCTGTATTTTCGTTCGACTGGATGACATCAGTGTTTGCAGTGGTTTGGGAAAGGTACTCTTCTCTGTTGAGAATCTTGCCCATCTCATTTGTGGCGGCCCAATCTTCGGCGATGATGCGTTTGAGCGCGGCAGTGTCTTTAGCTCTTGTCGCTTTCTGCCAGTCGTCTTCCATCTCCTTGAGTTGCTGCTCAACGCCTCCCGCCTTTGCCGCTTTACTCTTCATCGATCCTTGTCCTACTACTAGAAAACAAGACAGTAAAGTTAATAGTAGCGCGTAAACAAGAGATTGTTTCTTCATATCAGCTCCTTATAGAAAGGCCGGGCGAATCACCCAAGATGCCGGAAATCACTGCTTTTTATTTCAGGCAATGCGGAAGTCAATGCTGGCGTGCTTGGTCGTTAGCTGGCCGACGGCTTACGTCATTTTTCGCTTTGCATGCGCTGCTCACTCAACGCGACTGAGTTTCAGCCGCGTTTCGCTGGCCGGGCCGGATGACGTCGCAACGCGGTCGCCGGTGGCGCACACTGAGGTCCGTGTTTTTCTGGATGAGCCACAGTGTTGTTCCTTCGATCCGAAATTGGTTTTTCGCTGATCCGCCGGCCATGAAGTTCGGAGATCTGGAGACCACGGGGTGGAGGGTTAATATCTCTCCCGCCACATCGTAGGTACCCGCATTAGCCACGAAAGAATCGTATGCTGCGATCTTTTCCTCGTTCGTAGGGCTCTCTCCTTTGAATAAGGTGCGCGGTTGGTTTCCTGGAATCCACATTACGCTGTAATGCTTCCGGGCGAAGATGATCAACCCGGGCTGCGGGGTTGCCACATTTACGGCGTCCGCACCGGTGACCACGATCTCTGTTACCTTCCAGACGCCTTCGATTGGTTTTTTTGTAGAGTTCTGCGCCGATACGGCGGTAGTGCACAATACCAGTATCGTCAATCCCTTCATTATTCGAAACATGCTTCACTCATCCGGGCAGCTTTATTTAAGTATCACTTCACGCATGAACTTGGTGCCCATGACATCTCGAATTTTCGACCGATCGGTATACCCTTCCATGCCCTTTTGGTCGTCGATACCGGTAGCCTGACGAAGCACTTCGTCTGCTTTTTCCGCATTCTTCTCAAGTGAGGCAAAACTATCGTATTCACGCAGAATCAGCATATTCCAACCACTATCATCATCTTGGCTGCGTAAAATCTTGTAGGATTTCATGAAGCCATTCTTGATAGAAATATCTGATTCTTTCTTCAGCTGCGTGTCCAGGTATTCCAAGTAAGCCTGATCCATGCCCGGATGGATTCTGATCGTGGTTACACCCCACACCGTACCCGGGGTGAAGTATTTGTGGACCTGTCCATACACTGAAACAGCCAGCAGGAGCAGAACCAAGATGAACGATGAAACAATCAGTTTGTGTACATGCTTCATTTGACTTCCTTTTTGCTTAGTGAAAAGCTGAATAGACAAAAAACTTATGCTATTAACCGGTTGACTGTGGGCGGAAAGCGAACCAATTAGGCTGACGGTTAGACGAACTGAATGTTTATACAGGATGGCATGTCAGACGTCTGTTAGTTAGCACACATAGCCGATCTTTGGCGCGACCGAAAAGCCCATTGGCGTGAAATATAATTACATAAAACTCTGCGCTATTTTATTCTTGACTTGTGAGTTGCATGGGCTATATTGCCGAGCACAGCAAGGCCACGCAAAGCTACGAAAAGCGTTAGCCAAGCAATGCACGGCACAGCATGTACGGATGTGACGGAAATCGTCAAACTGCCGAACATGGCATCACGAAGCCTCCAGAAATAATGGAGGCTTCAATGCTTTTGAGTGTTGGATCAAACTGAGAACCGCGACTAACTAGAACTCTGAAAGGAAAACATGATCAGAAAGGTCTTACCTAAACAGCATATCCACCAAGACCGTTACTCTCCAGTTTTCGAAAGGCGCTTCCGCGCATCGAGTTCTAGAAGTGGATTCGAATATACAAAAGTAATGTGGTCCACCACATAACAAAAGAGGATGCGACGGAATACAGAAGAGGATACGAATGAGGCTAACTACTGATTGACAAGCAATGCGGACTGGTGATCTCCCGACGGCTTCTATAGTTGGCGGACAGGAAAGCGACCGCCCAACGTTGTAGAGCTCGACCTTCTGGCGCAGCCGTGATCTCGGACTTTGTAATTGATTTGCCGACGACTATACTGAGACCGGCGCAAAGGGCGCATCCAGTCCGCGGAAAGGGCCGTGCCCACCTTCAATCCAAACAAACGAAGGCTACGAACCTTCTTTCAGCCTGACTCATGCGGACTCCAGGCAACGCAATGAAAGGAGATTCGTATGTATCCCAATCCAGCCACCGTTCTTCCCCTTCCACCGCGCCCAAACCTCGAACAATACAAGAAGGTGGCAAAGGATCTCGTCAGGGCCTGCAAGTCTGACCATCCTGACGCCATCCGCGCCTGGGTCACCGAATGGATCAAAAGGCTCGCTGATTCTCAGGGCGCGACGATCACGGCTCAACTCCGCCAGTGGATCGAGGATCAAGCAAACCAGCTTGAGGAATTTGCTCGAAGTAAGCTGACCAACTCGGACGCCCGAACCCCGAGGTGTGCCCTTGCCAACGCGCAATTCGTCATAGCTCGGGCTCATGGCTTCAAGAGCTGGACACGACTCGCGAAACATATCGAAGCGTTGCTCCGTGAAAGTTCGCGCATCTCAAAATTCGAAGTTGCCGCAGATGCGGTCATAACAGGTAATATAGCCACACTCCAGCGGTTACTGCGTGAAGATCCGGATTTGATTCGAGCGCGTTCGGCGCGTGAGCATGGCTGTACACTTCTTCATTACATCGGCGCGAATGGCTTTGAGGGTTACCGTCAAAAATCTCCCAAGAACGCCGTGGAAGTTGCGAAAGTGTTGCTCAACGCTGGCGCCGAGATCGACGCCATGACCGAAGGTGCGATGGGAAGCGGTACGACTTTGGGTATGGTGGCGACGAGCGTCCATACGGAGCGAGTCGGCGTGCACATCGCGCTGCTGGGGACCTTAATAGACCACGGCGCTGACGTAAACGGCGCTCCGGCAGCATATAACCCATTGCTTGCGGCGCTGCACAATGATCGCCCGGAAGCTGCCGCGTTTCTCGCCCTGCGAGGAGCCCGTTTGGATCTCGAGGGAGCCGCCGGTGTGGGACGGCTCGATGTGGTGAAGAGTTTCTTCAACGAGGATGGCAGTTTGAAAGCAAACGCGACCAAAGCGCAGCTGGAGTCAGGCTTCATTTGGGCTTGTGAGTATGGCCACCGAGCGGTGGCCGAGTTCCTCTTGGAGAAAGGTGTGGATCTGCGCGTTGGCGAGAACACCAATCAGACTGCCTTGCACCTTGCCGCGCATCGAGGACAGTTAGAAATAGTCAAATTACTGCTGGATCGTGGTGCTTCTCTTGAAGCGAAGAACGTCTACGGCGGAACAGTGCTGGGCCAGGCGACGTGGTCCGTTATGCACGGGGAGCCGAGTATCGACTTTGTGCCGGTTATAGAGACCCTGATCGCCGCCGGCGCAAAGATTGAAGAGGCCGACTATCCTACCGGGAACGAGCGCGTTGATGAGGTGCTCCGGCGCCATCGCCCGAAGTTATGAGTGAGGCAGCGATAAACGAATGCCCCCCAACTCTGATTACAGCGAGCGCGTGGCCCTCGTTTACGCTTCGGCCTTGCAGCTGAACCGGCGAAGCCGTCAGAGGGCTCGTCATGAAGTTGCCCGGTCTGGCCAGCGTCCTAGCCAAAACTGTTCGCATCCTCTTCTGTGAAAAATCCCCGATTTGCTCCCTCTCAGTCGCATCGTCTTCTAAAACTGACATGTTGTGGTGTCTCGGCTTAATCTCGGCGGAATGGAGCGAAGCGCATTGCAGGCGAGGCCTTAAACAAGTGTGTACGCATGAAAATCGAGATAAACCCGCCAGAGTAATCGTGCGTATAAGAACTTTCTCAGAACGTCTCTTTGGAGGTCGACGACGTTGATGATTAGCAGACGAGCTATCTTGAAGGGCTTGGCGATTTGCGGTCTGGGCGGATTTCGTCTGGCGGAGCCATGCTTTGCCAATCTTCAGAGTAAGCAGATGCCGAATAAAGAAACCAAAATCTTCGATCCTGCTGATGGATTTGCTCCAATCACCGACGTATTTATTCTGACGGATTCGACGGTCACAAAACGAGATAACCGCTGGTGGATGTACCTAGCCGGCCGCGCGCAAAACAGAGAAAGCATCGAACTGTTCAGCGCATCCTTACCGCCAGGCGCTCCGCTGGCTGCAACCGGATGGACCCTGACATCAAATCAAAACGACAAGACGAAAATCGCCGACCTGGCCGGTCACGAAGCCAGCAAAGCCTGGGATCTCAAAGGAGGACGGCACTGTCCGTCTTACGTCAAGGGCTGGGATCCGAATCGGCGCGCAGAAGTCGAGCGAATCTACTATGCCGGCGGCGCTGCAAACGTCTGGGGTCCTTACACAATCGGTTACCTCGAATGGAATGGAACCAAATGGGTAGATCAATCCGCACCAGTGTTTGTGGCCAACGAAGAGTGGGAGCATGGCAGCGTCTATGAACCTAACCTGATCTATCACGACGGCAAGTGGAAGATGTGGTACGTCGCCGGTTCCAACCAGGAGGACTATTTAGTCCAGGGCTACTCTGAGAGCGTTGATGGCCGCACGAACTGGACCAAACATCAGATCGTTTTTCCCGCGGAAGAAAAGGTTTTCGATTTCTGCGTGATCAAGACCAAGCAGGGCTACGAGGCGGTCTTCTCGCGGGTGTTTTTGGGTAAGGGTGTGCCGCTGGCCACGACTGGCTTGTGGTGGTGTCAGGCCAAATCTCCCACGGCCAAAATCTCAGATTGGAGCAAGCCGTTGCAGATCATGGGTATGTCGGACAGTCCCTGGCACCTCGGCGGCCCATGGAAGCCTTCGCTCCAATATAGCGAGACGGATCCGAACCGGATGTTTGTGTTTTTCGACGGTCTGTATCCGAGGAAGGACCCTGCACCCTTCCCCTACGTGTTCACGCTCGGCTGTATGGAATTGGCCCGGCCGTAGCGAATACTGAGGGGCTTGGCTTCCTTAGAGGTGCGCTATCGCCTCCACTACCGAAGACCGCCGGTGACCTTAAGCACCATTCTAGCCGCGCAGGTTGCTCAGTTTACCGTAGAGCAGTTCGTTTTCTTCCTGTAGTGAGCGAACTCGTTCCTCAAGCGCATTGACGCGTTCTTTGAAGCGGACAATCTGAGCGTCCTTGGCTGAGTCGCTCTTATTTGCTCTGGTCGGGTTGATCGCAGTCGAGTGTGGAGTTACTTGGCGGAGCGACCGAATCTGTTGAGCGAGGTCTGAATGCTTTGGGTCGTATAGGAACGTCTTAGAAACGCGAGCAACCGCGCAGACGGTATTGAAGTTAATATCGGCGCCCTCACGCTGCATTTCAATGAGGGCTTCCATAACTCGGCGACGAGCGTGCCGACTCTTTTCGGCGGCCAGTAGCACAATGGTTTGTGTGTTGCGCTTGAGCTTCATCACTTGCCGCCTCGGTTCATCCGACGCTGCTCTGTTGGCAGTTCGAATTCAGAGAGAACCTTCTCCATGCCGTCAATCTGATCACCGAGATCGTTGGCATACATCTCCCAGCCTTTTTCCCGAGCGATGCCGCGGCTCTTCTTTAGATCTTCGAGTGTAGCCACGATCACTGGCGCGTGCTCAGGTGTCGTGACGAGCTTGTGGCACGGTCCATTGTCTTTGGTGAAGCAGGCGTTCTGTCCGTAAGGACACTTCGGCGCCTTAGCGTGATGAAGACAATAACCCCAAGGTAGGGAAAGTCGGCGCAGGTTTGAGACCACCCAGTCCAACGCGTTGCTGACCATCGATGATCTGCCTCGCATAGACGGAACCCGTCGGAGTCTTTAATTGGTCCAACACAACCGTGCCAAGAAAATGAGGTCGCGCC
>DASYPT010000064.1:0-8709 GCA_036006355.1 Pyrinomonadaceae bacterium
GCAGCGAACGCGATACCTACAACCAGAATTGTGATGAAGAACTGCCGGTCAAGGGCCGGGCCGTGTTCAGAGATGGCGGCAGGAAACCACCACTTCTTACTAACAAAAAGGAGTACAGACAAAGCTGTGATTATCCAGATAATAACCGCAAGAACTCGTCCCATCGGTTACCGCTCCTTTAGTTTTATGTCCGATAAACTTTAGTTTGTCGTGTGGTGCAAATTAAGAACGAGGATTTTGCAAAGTTCGCTTTAAATCATCGTTTGTGGTTTGCGTGACTCGACAAACTGAAGTTTATCGGACACTTACTTGTTAACAACCATCAAGATAAACAGCAGTGGCAAATACAAAACCGAAGCCAGCAACAATTGCTTCGCCTGCTGTCGCGACATGGAGAATGCCGCTCTGATACTGCTGTAGAGAAAAAGAAGACCCAAAACTATCGCGCCGAAGAAATAGAACCTGCCCGAGATGCCAAGCACCGTTGGCAATAGGCTCACGGGTATGAGCATGAGCGTGTACAAAACAATTTGTTGAGCTGTCACTCTGCCGTCAGGCTCTACCACCGGCAACATCAAAATGCCGGCACGGCTGTAATCCTCGCGGTACATCCAGGCAATCGCGAGAAAGTGCGGGAACTGCCACAGGAAAAGGATCGCGAAAAGTACCCAGCCTTCGATACTCAAGGTCCCTGTAGCTGCGGTCCAGCCAATCAAGGGAGGCACAGCTCCTGGAAATGCGCCGACCACGGTTGAAAGTGAACTACGCGTCTTTAGAGGTGTGTAGCCGAATAGATAACCAGCGATTACGGTCAGACCAAGCAACGCGCTCAGTGGATTCACGAGCAACAGCAGATAAACCTCGGCTGCGATCGTGAGTCCTGCGCCAAAGGCAAGCGCTTCCCACGGTGCAAGCTTTCCTGATGGCAAGGGCCGGCCCGCCGTACGTCTCATCAAGCCATCGAGGTCACGTTCAGCGTACTGATTCAGGGTGGCGATTCCTGATGAAAGGAGCGCGATGCCTAAAAGAGCGCTCACTAACGCGAGATAATCAATACCTCTTCGCGATGCCAGCCCAAAACCCGCGGCAGACGTTAACACTATCAGAAAGGTTATTCGCGGCTTCGTTAGTTCGACGTAAGCGCTGGCGCGCTCTCTGGCGGACAAACGAGGCCGTTCGATCGTTGCTACGGCACTGGCTGGTAAATTAATCGCGAATTCTTCCATGCAGGTCTAAGACTCTTGAGGTCGGGCAGCGAGATCTACCGCTGTCTGCGAACCTGGTAAAACCTTGTAAGTTCTTAAAGTCAAAACGATCGTCGTGGCAAACACCAAAGCGCCGCATGCTACGTGTGCAACAGTAACGCTGATCATGGGGTTTAGTGGCTGCGGATCATTCGGTGATGCCGTTCGCACGAGATATGCAGCTAAACCCAAAGAAAGCTGAACAACCAGAAGAACCAATGCAATCGTCGCAGGTCGCGTTAAGAAGGCGTTGCCTTTGTGACGTCGTAAAACGGTGATTCCGGCGCTACCAAGAATCAGTGTTACAACGAACGCACCTCCGATATGAGCCAGAATTAACTCTGTCGGCAGTTGCTTGTCCCAAGTGGCGGAATGACGCAATGTCGCACCGAGGATCAGCTGCAGGAAGATCGTTACCAATGCAGCCGTGCAAAGATAACGAACCGGAACATTGTCCTTCTCTTCCCCAATCGGGTTAGCTTCAATCCAACTCTTCGACGTAAACACCGCCAAACTAACCGTCGTGCAAAAGAACAGTTGTGCCAGCGTCGCGTGTGCAGCAGAAACTACCAGCGGCAACATCAACTTAACTGTCAAACCACCTAACAAGCCTTGAGCGATAACACCAGCAAGCGCCACAATGCTCAATTTGCGAACCCAGTTGCGCTTTTCCTTGACAAGGGTGTAGACCATCAATCCGATGGTCAACAAACCAACTGTAGTCGCAACCATCCGGTGTCCGTGTTCCCAAAACAGATTACCAACCATCTTGGGAAACACCTGGCCGTTCGAAAGCGGCCAATCGGAGGTTGCTAAGCCGGCGTCGTTACTGGTTACCAACGCACCGGCGATGATTAAGAAAAACGTCGCGCAAGCGACGAGTATTGCAAATCGATTTAAACCCCGGGACATAAATCATTGTCGATTGCCAATTGCCGATTGCCGATTTGTCGATGTCCACGTGAACAATCGGCAATCGGCAATCGCAAATCGGCAATGTCCTCAGTGTTTCCTGCCTAACATCGGAAACTCAATGGCCGGCAGCATCTGCAAACCACCCTGATTTGACGCTGCGGCAGCGCCCTCAAATGCGAAGTCGGCCGTCGCGCTTCCATTCGCTGGAACGGTTACCTGCACAGTCTTTGTCGTTCCGTCTGCTCCGCCTTCATGCCAGGCGGCAAGAGTGTACGTACCAGCTGGGACGCCCTTAATGGTGAAGCTGCCATTATCAGCGCTGACTGCGAAGAACGGCGTCTTCATCACTCCGATATAAGACTTCATCCAGGGATGTTGATTGCACTTCACCGGTACGAGAACCTCGTATCTGGCAAACGATTTCTCAATCGGTGCAGCTCCGTTAGGTTGCGATTGATTCCACTCTGGATTCTGTTTCGGTGTTGGATGGATATTGTGTGTTGTCGGGTCACTATTGGTGATGCTTATCTTTTGATTCGTCTGAACACCAAGGATGTGCGGCCGATAGTGGCAACCATTCTGATCCAACTGAGCTGCGGTTGTGGGGGTATCCCATTTGAAGTCGCCCACCTTCTTACCGTCAGTTGTCGTTCCGTCTTTAATATAGACAAACACGTTGGCAAGCTTGCCATCTTTAACAACGGTGTCTTCGGTTTCGAGGTTCGGATTCCTCTGACCGCACACAGGGTCAGCTGATGAGTCGATCTTCTTTGGTGCTGGCGCTGTGCCGTTGAAGGAAACTACACCAGTGACTGTTCCGGTTGGACCGGAGTAGGCCACAGCTGTGTCAGAACCACCGTTCTTATTGGTATCTTCTACCGGCGCTTTACTACAAGCCGAGCCAAGCGCTCCCAGCGACAGTGCAAGAGCCACCACAAGCCAGACCTTTGTCTGCTTCTTCATAATAAATTCCTCCCGTTTAGTATGCCTTTCAGGTTCACTTTAGCATGGAAGCTCTGCGAACGCAGAACGCACTTCAGCTAACTGAACTTGTAGGCTTTCATCGCGATCTTCATCGCGTCTGAGGTAATTCTTCCTAAACCACCTCCGCGCAACACTGCATGATGGTTTACACGTTTCCTTTTTGCACGCGCATGATGCTCCGCTTTCGGTGCAGCTGCTGCCGGAGCTACCGGTGCAGTTGCTAACAATGCTCTTTGCTCCTCCGGACTCATCTGGAACATGTATCTAACCAACAAGCGCGCATGGTCATGTTGATAAGCATTTGCGCTTGCCGGAGGATTCGGCAGATTCACAACCCAGCGATCGCCTTCCTTTCGGAATAGACCGGTTGGCATCGCGGTTCCCGGCGAGATCTGCGACGGATCGAGTAGCCAGCGGAATGTCCAATCAGGTTTCAACCGTTCACTGGCAAGTAGGAAGTTGGGTGCAATCGCCTTCGCGTCGTGAGTTGGATCGCCCGTAACGTGACACTTCAAACAAGGCGTGCCTGACGTAAACATCTGTCTTGCAGTTAGGCGCTCCTCCGCGGTTAAGGGTTCCATTGGCTCCTTGATGTAGGGGTCTTGTTGACCCGACATCGCCATGAAGAAGCGAACAAGTACCTGTAGCTCATTCGGCGAGAAGCTAAACGTTGGCATTCTGAACTGCAGATACGGACGAACGCCGTTGCGATCGAGACCGGGTTGGGGCTTCAGCTTTACAGCCGACGGAGCGGCTGGAGCCGAAGCACCGGAAGGCGACGCAGCGGCTTGTGGAGACGCTGCCGGCAACGCATTGATCTGCTGTTGTTGTTCGGGAGTCTTTTCACCACTCAACGACGGATCGTGCAAAAACCTGAGAAGCCATGCCGGATCAACGCGCGCACCCTCGCTCGAAAGTCTTGGCGGCAGCAAATCCCTGCCTTCTGCCGTTTGATAAAACGGCAGATCCATCACGACTGATCTTTGGCCCACCTGAAGTTGATGGCAGCCCATACAGTTGTATTTTTTGACCACCCACCAACCATTCTGAATATCCTGACGACGCTGATCCTCGGGGTCGTAGAACAAAGAACTCGGCACGTTTGCACCTTCACTACCGACGCTACCGAGAAGGAAGGTTGTGAGCGCAGTGCGCCACTGAGGTGTCAGGAAAGGCTCAGGCATGCGCAGCCGATCTTTAGGATCCTTTTCCTTTCCTTCGTCATAGATTGAGGGTTGCGTGATCTTGTGTTCAAAAAATCCTTTATGGTTGTACCAGGGTTTCTCTTCCTTTTGGTCTGGTCGCAGCTTCAGCGGATCGAGTCCTTCTTCCGCGTGCTTGGTTTGCAGCGCGAAATCCAAACGCTCGATAGGCGTCGCGCCTTCGACGGTCAACTCTTTACCAATGCGCTGCTCTTCCTCGAATCCTTTAATCTCATGACAACCGGCACAGCCATATTGCTTGATTAGTAACCGACCCTTTTCCTTAAGATTTGGATCGTCCATAAAAGCTGCCGCGTTGTAACCTGGGGGCGACGACAACGAGAACAGATAAGTCGCGATGTCGCGTGCGTCACCTTCCGAGAGACGGAAGTTAGGCATCACCGTCATGTTCTGAACCTGCAATTCCGCGCCATCATTTGGGCAACGCGAGTGTAGTTCAGTGTCGAAAACGTACGGTAAGCCTTTCTTTGAATAATCTTCAGGAGTTAAGTCGCGCTTCTCTTTTGGACAATACGGTGCGTAACGTTCACGCGGGTTGTGAATCCAGCGGACGATGTAGTCAAAGTTTTCTTTCTCGCCAACCTTTGAAAGATTTGCAGCAAACGTGCCGCCGATCTTGTTGTCGCCTTCACCAATAGAGTGACAAGCCAAACAACCACGCGATTCAAACAGCGTCTTACCGTGTCCTGCGTCACCTTTTTGTTGTTCAGGCAACTTGCCATCGAAACTGTCTTGCCACAAGTAAGCGGAGATTGCCTGAATCTGTTCCTCGCCGTCTTTATCGCGCAATTGCGCCGGCCGATCGCCGATGCCTGAAGCTATTCGCCAGAAGGTTGGCATCTTGGTTTCAGGACGAAACGCCTGTGGGTTTTCCAGCCATACCGGAATCCATTCTTTGCGCAACTTCAAACGAACGTCTTTTAGATTCGGTCCGACCTTCTTGACGTCCTGCATCAAATATTTCGCCTGCACATTGAGCTGATCGATACGTGCAGCAAATAAACTGTTTGCGACCTTGAGACCTTCAGCCTGAACCAACAGATTCTTGGCTTCCTCGTCGCTAATATTCGACGGAGGATTTTCAGCCATGCGAATCTGTTTTTGATTGGCGGTGATCTGATCTTCCAACTGGCCGATGTTTTGTCGCGTACTGTTCAGCGAATCTGTCTCGCGATCGAAACCCTCGTAACGATGACAGCCCATGCAGCCACGCTGCATAAAGAGGTCGCGACCAAGATTGAGCGTCTCCGCGCCTTGGGTCACACGATCTTTTGCGTGACACTGTTGACATCCGGCCTCGGTGTTTTCCTTTTCAAACATCGGCCAGAGCCAAAATCGATGACGACCGTGTCCCTTGACGTCGCTGGTAGTTGCGCGCCCGTTTCCCCAATGGCATCCAGAACAACCAAACTTGTCAGGATTATGAATCGCGAGCAGATCTCTGTTCGGATGACTTACGAACGCTTGAGCCATTGCATCAGGAGTTTTTCCCGGACCACCCGGCGCCATGTCAGAAGCTTTTATGTCCAGCGGCTCTCGTGTTCCCAGGTGACATACTTCGCATCTATCTACGATGTTGTAAGCATTGACACTGATCTGATGACCGAGAATGGAGTAATCGAAGTTAGCGGCCTTTGACTTTAGACCCTCGATTGCTGCCGGACCGAGACCCACAAGGTGGTTCTTTAAATAGTCGTCTTTCTTCTTTGCTAGTTCGGTGGGAACTTTTAGTTTGTCGGCCTTATCACCGAGAAGGGATGCCTTGCGATCGCGCAAGTCGTTATAAAGAGCTTCCAGAGCTCTGTAATCGAGATACTGCACGTTAACCGATTTTCCGTCATCAGAAGGAAGTTCAACTTCCACTTTCCTCTGTTTCAAAGTATCGGCATTTCTTCGTTGCCTTTCTTTCGCTGCCGGACTAGTGGCCGTCTCGACGTTGTAGTTGATGACCGTTAGTCTACCGCGTTGGTTCTGGAAGGGATCAGTGACTGCATCGAGCTTCTTCTGAATAGACGCAACTTCCTTATCGATTGCTTCGATATCAGGTTTAACTTGTTCGCGTGCCGCCTTCTCGTTCTCCTCTAAAACCTGATACTCAGAAGAGTCCTTTATCTCCTTTTCGCTTTCAGCAGACTGCGACTTTATGCTGTTAAGATAGCGCGTGTAGCGTGCAACAAACTCTCTTTGCATGCCCTTCCACGGTCGTTGACCAAACGCCTCGTCCCACAACGCCCATGCGAGAGTGGCGGTCAGCAACAACGCAGACAGCAGCATCCAACCGCTCGAAGAACGACTCGCGATTGGATCTTGTGCCGGTAACTCAGGCTCTTTCCTGATTAATGATTCGCCGGGGCCTGGAGCATCAGCCACTATGATCGTTCCTCCACGCTACTCATATGTTGAATATCTTGGGGATCACCCAGACGTACTTGATAGTAAGCGTCAGCCGCAATAACAACTTAATGGGAAGCGCCAGCAAGACACTCACTGCAAAGAATTGAAATGTCAGGTACTGCAGAAGACTTGTCCGCGCCAGGAGTTTCTGCTCAAACGGATCCTTTGGAAACAGATTGAACGGTGGCCGCAGTCGAATCCGCTTGAAATCCACCTGCATCAACCAATGGAAGAATAGTCCCCCGATAATGTAGAAACTGCCGACCACCAACGCTCCGAAGATTACTTTGCCTGGGGCGCTCTGAAGAAAACCCAAGTGCAGAGCTCTCCCGATCCGACTTGTAGCGATGAAATCGTGTAAATCGATGTTCTTATCAAAAACAACTGCGTTGTGATCCCATGTTTGTCCCGGCCAGAACCAAATCCACCCCGGACCGCGGATAAAAGTTCCAATGACGATCAGCAGGATCCACATCAAAAAGCCCCAGCCAAACATCATTACAGAGAAGCGTCTCTGCCTGAGCGTGTAATAACCGTTGCCCAATGGGTTGGAGTCGACATAGGGGAAGACCATCAATCCGATCATGATGATCGAAGGCATTACTACGCCGGCTATCCAGGGATCGAAGTAGACAAGCATTTCCTGGAGACCGAGGAAATACCACGGCGCCTTCGAGGGATTCATTGTCAGGTTCGGATTCGCTGGCTCCTCGAGAGGCGCGTTGAGTGTGATTGACCAAACAAAAAGGACCACGGTCACAATGAGGGTGGCCAGAAACTCGACGCGAACAAGATATGGCCAGACATGAAGCTCCTTAGCCCAACCCGGCCTCCAGGGTTCTACTTTTCGGTGATGTGTCTTGGCTAATTTGGGATCAGCCTCAAGTTGATCTATAAGCTGATCATTAGCGACCGCCTGTCTGACTCCGAGCCAGGTAAAGAAAGGGACAAGAAACAGCATCGCTACGATGGGTATGTTGTCAGGCGCTGACGATATCGTCCAAAGCTGATGCCAATCTTGAACAGAGAACGCCGCCAACGCGACAAGGATTACTACTAATCCGAGAATCGTCCACTTGTTAATGAATCTTCGCATGTCTTCTCTTTTACGACGTTAGCGTGCCGAAGAATCAGCTTCTTTGTTCGTGTTGATTCGTGTGGTTCGTGGATCGGTAAGTCTCGAACGTAACAAACGATCCACGAATCACACGAATTAACACTAATGCAGTCCCAGGTTACTTCTTTTTAGCGACCGCCTTCATCTCAGATTCCAACATCACCGGAGCCGGACCCGAGATTCCGCCGTCCTTCCTTATGCGCCAGAAGTGCACGGCCATGAAGATCGAAGCGACCAGCGGAATGCCGATGCAATGCCAGATATATGAACGCAACAACGCGTTCGAATCCACGATGGATCCACCCAGCAAGCCAAAGCGCACGTCGTTGTAAGCAGTCAACCCGAGTTGAGGCCCGAACGGACCTTCATGTCCAAGCATCGGAGTAGCTCGGGCCATGTTCGTGCCGACGGTCACCGCCCAGAATCCAAGTTGATCATCCGGCAGTAGATAACCGGTAAACGAAAGCAGCAGCGTTAACACTAAGAGAACTACGCCGACACACCAATTAAATTCACGTGGCCTCTTGTAAGAGCCTGTCAACACAACTCGAAACATGTGAAGCCAGGTCGTGATTACCATCAAGTGCGCGGCCCAGCGATGCATGTTGCGCAGCAGTTTGCCGAATGGAACGTCGTGTTCGAGGTAGAGAATGTCGCGGAAGGCATCCACCTTCGTCGGGTGGTAATAAAACATCAACAACACGCCAGTGAACGTCAGGACAATAAATAAATAGAACGTGATTCCGCCCATCCCCCACGTAAAGGGATAACGTACTGCGTCGCGGTTGATCTTCGCCGGATGTAAATGCAGGAAGACGTTTGACAGAACTGC
>DASYPT010000065.1:0-11046 GCA_036006355.1 Pyrinomonadaceae bacterium
CGACGGAATACGTATCAACTTCGAGCAGTGCGAAGTATTGAGCTGCGCCGAAGGAGAACAGAAGGTTGAGATTCCGTTCACCGATCTCAAACCCTTCTTGAATTCAAAGTTCGCAACCTTTGATGCCAGATGGTAGTGCCCTAATTTGAAATTGCGAGTCGAATTAGAACGGAGCGAAGCGATTCACCGCATTCGTATGACTTCCAGTTGGGCGAGGTCAATCGGTCGCTTCGCTCGCCGTTCTAATTCGGTTGGGCCGAATTCAAATTAGGGCCCACCTGCCAGATAGGGAATAGTAACGATTACGAACCTCATATCGTGTAATGGTCGCCACTTTCTTTGAAGGAAGATTCGAACATGTCATGGACCCTCACTGAAGAAGCCAAGAAGCTCCCGGTGCCAGAAAGAATCGCTCTCGTCGAAGAGATTTGGGATAGCTTGCTGAGGACAACTGAGTGGTCTCCACCTGAACCTACCGTTGGGTTGCCACTCACTTAGCCGGGTTTACCACGCTCATCAAACGAGCGCACTTCCAGCTGCCGTCGGGCTGCTTCTTCAGGACCATGAGCCTTTTTCCTCGAACGCGTTTCTCTTCAGCGCCGGCCGACTCAACATAGCTTGCCGTGAAGTAACCCCACTCGAAGGCCCACCCGTCGTTCGTAACCGTCAGCTCCCTGGTCTCCGGAAGATAGCTCAACACACGGAGCTCCGGAGTAGCGGCTTTGAAGCGCTCGTTGGTTGCGCGGATCGCTTCCTTGCCAATGTCATCTGCCTCACCCTGCGACAGTCGCACGCCGTCATCGGTAAATAACTCGGTGAGCGCCTTCGTGTCTCTCGACACGGTCGCAGCGACGTCCCGGCGGTGGAACTTCTCGATCTCAACCATATCCTGCGCGAGTGTCACATCACTAGTCTTTCCGTTCTTGAACGATGCGAAGGTAACCGATGAAGCGACGATCGCACACACACATCCTGAAGCACGGACGAACATTAAGAGTCTCTTTTGTCCCATGATTCCTCCGAACTAAGTCTTACGAAACGAGACGACTCAGTCTTTTAGATTCAGTGAAGCTTTAACCATTTAATACAGCAGCGTGTCGGCCTCAGCGCTTGACCATTTTTGCGTTCCAACTAACCGGTACTCGCGCATCGCCGGGATCAGCTCTCTTTGCATCTCTCCTGCTGAGGAGAAGCGGCGCTCTCGATCTTTAGCCAAACACTTCTGTAGGACCGCATCCAGCTGTTCGGCTTCTTTCGATCCTCCTTCAAGGTGAAAAGATCCATGCAGGATCGAGCTCAGTAACTCGGTGTATGTAGGGCCCCTGAAAGGGCGGCTCCCAGTCAAGACCTCGACCACCATTACCCCGACCGAGAACAGATCGCTGCGTTCATCCACTGTCTCTCCCCTCAGCTGCTCGGGGGACATATAGCCCATCGTGCCCACCACCATGCCCGGTGTCGTCAACAGGGCCGTCGGACTGTTCGTATCCGTCAACTCAGACAAAGTGATTTTCGCCAGCCCAAAATCCAGTACACGGACATGCAACTGACCGTTCTCCTCTTTTGAGATCAGGACGTTAGCAGGCTTCAGGTCGCGATGAATGACTCCTGCAGCGTGCGCCGCCTTGATCCCTTCGAGTACTTGATTGAAGCACTCAGCTGCCGCTTGCGGAGCGACGCATCCTTCTCGTTTGATCAGCGCCGCGAGTGTTTCTCCGGAAATGAGCTCCATCACCAGGTAAGCTCCCTCGGCCGCGAGCACTCCGTAGTCATACACGGAAATGATATTCCGGTGGCTCAATCTCGCAGAAGTCTGTGCCTCACGCTCGAAGCGGCGCAATGCCTCACGGTTGCCAAACATCTTTCCGCTTAAGATCTTGACGGCGACTCGACGGTTCAACCGCAAATCCGTTGCTTCATAAACAGCGCCCATCCCGCCACGACCTACCAACCGCTCTAACCGGTATCTCCCGTCGATCGTCCGCTCAACCGGCATCGACAAAGTGAGTTCGCTACCGTCCTTGTCACAGGTCGTCGCCGAGCTGTCGAAACAGGCGCCGCATCGGGTGCACTCCTTCATCAAGTTGATGTGCCGTTCTTCGAAACGCCCGAGTACTTCATGTTTGATCTTTCGCTCACGATCCACACGATCTTTTAATTGGGTGTTTTCGTAGACCAGCGCTACCTGACCGGCGAGCGATTCGAGGAGATTTCGGTCACGAGCCGTGTAGGGAACTTCAGACTTCTTTTCTCCGAGCAAGAAAAGACCTGCAAGTCGATCGTCAGTACCCACGAGCGGCACAATCAACCGCGTTCCAAGCCGCGCCAGCCACTCTTCTTCACCACCCGGTAAGTTTTTCTTTTGTGGGAAAGGAAAGTCTTGCGCGCCCACGTGGTCTTCCATTAGGCGGATCAGGCGAAACTCCTCCGGGATGCGCAGTCCTTCGGGAGCTTCTCTTGTGGAATAACCCAGCGACAGATCACGGCTCTCTTCGTCGCGGTAGAAGAGATAGATCCGTTCCGGATGGAGCGCCGACTCTACCTTTCGGCTGACCAGACGAGACATGTCTGGTACCGAGTCGTATTTCTTCACATCCTCGATCAGTCCGCGCAGGATATTCTCCTGGTTGTAGTGCTCGCGGAAAAACTTCCGGTCGATCCAATCGTTCAGCCTCCTACGGATCAAGAAGAGGATTGCGGCAGCGATCAAGAGCGTCACATAGAAGTAGAGCGAATTCCGAAAGAGAATGTCCGAGAGGGTGCGCTCCGGATTCGAGAGGACTGTCACGATCAGTCCGAGGATGGGGAGAGCGATCAGAAGTCGCAGCACGTTCTTCGCAAACAGGTACTGCACGCCCCGGCGGATGATCAGGCTGATGGGGATCACCCGATGTCGCAATATCGCATATGCGTACGCAGGTGGTACCAGGAGTTGGGCGGCTACTACCGCCGGAAAGGGCCACGAATACAGCCATATGCCGACAGGAGTATTTGCGAATAGCAACGTCACGGCAAACCACATGAATACCGGGAGGAACCCGGCGATCGTGCCGGTCACGAAAACGCGCATTTTCCGCCGGGACGGCAGACTTGCACGTCGGTAGGTTAAGACGAGTAAGAGGATCCCGGTCGCGAAATAGGCGAGACCTACGAGATAGGTCGCCTGCGAAAACAGGGGGAACGTTTCGCTGAAGGCAACACCGCGGTCTGGCGAAATGGCCCACAACACACTCATCGTGGTCGTGAACGGCAAAATAACTAACAGGTATGGTACGTAAGCCTGAGATTC
The DNA here is from genome assembly GCA_036006355.1 of Pyrinomonadaceae bacterium. Classification (GTDB taxonomy): domain Bacteria; phylum Acidobacteriota; class Blastocatellia; order Pyrinomonadales; family Pyrinomonadaceae; genus PSRF01. The sequence goes on from DASYPT010000065.1 coordinate 3,290, forward strand.
CAGCCGCGGCCATCGACGTAGAAGAGGCGACGCCTCCGGGAAGATGAGAAAGAAGTGTACGCAGAGTGGAATAAGAAACCATTTCAAAATAGAGGATGCAACCACGGCCCATAAGACCCATCCTGGCAAGAGCAAGTACAACTGTTCAGGGTATCCGGTGCTAATCGCTCCGAACCATAGGCACAGGAGCAGGGCCGGCTTATCGTCGGGTTTGAGGAGAAAGACGAAGAGTCCCATGAAGAAAAAGCTGACGGGCACTAAGAATAAAATGAGCCTCCGGATGTAAAACCCAAGCGAAGGGGTATGCTGGCGCATTGTAAGGTGAAGTAACTGCTCCTCTCGGCGGAGGACGATTGAGTACGAAGTCTCAGGCGGATGACGCCGGAATGCGGTGATGAGGTCTGTTTGGTAGCGTATATATTCCCCGTCAACGGAAACAAGTTCGTCGCCGTTCTGCAGAGCGGCTGCAGGCCCGCTGGGGTTGATCAAAACAACCACTAAACGCCCGACTTGTTGCCTCACGCCGAACCCATAGTCATCAGGGTTGAAGAACATTGGGGAGGTGAGTGCGAGATAGGACTTGGCGCAAACGCCGACGGTAGCCACAGCGAAGAAGAGTCCAACGAAAACGAACCGCAGCCGCATAACCGCCTCAGGAGTAAATTTCCCTATCTTTCTTTGCGTCGATTTACCTGAATCTAAACTAATTCTTCTTCTCAGGAGAAGCGATAAACAATTGAGCCTGTTCGACCGTTTGTACGGAAGTAAGAATAACCCATAGTAAATCGTGAATCGTAAATCGTGAATCGTAGCTGCGATCGTGAAACGCTATTCAGCATTTCTTGCTGCTATGCCTGACGGGAAAGAATGTAGAAGGTGTGCCACAACATGAGCGAAGGTGGTGTTCAGCTAAATAGATAACCTTCCCCCGATTTGTGAATCAGAAGAGCATCCACAGATTACGCAGATTACACAGCGCGTGTAGGCTTAGCCGCAACCAAATTTGAAGCGACCGACTCGACCGGGGCGAATTAGAACGGCGAGCGAAGCGACCGATTGACCTCGCCATCTATGACGTTCTGGTTGGGAAGGTCAATCGGTCGCTTCGCTCGCCGTTCTAATAGCCTCTCTTGTTCTGTTTGTATTTCTTGCCAAGAAAGCAAGAAGTTACTGGTTTGCTACACAGATTACGAATCAAGAAAGGGAAGGTGAGTTATCAGGATAACCTTACTACTCAACGTCTCTTTCAAATGTTCCCAACCTGGGATTCTCGGACTTGAATCATAGCTGCGCACCCACCTGCTCTCCCGACGCGTCGGGATACTGATGCGCGTGGATCGTTTGTTACGGACGACAGAAGAACGATCCACGAATCACACGAACTAACACGAATGAAGCCCCGGGCGCACTCGAGTTTTGAACCAGTCGTGTCCGTTGGAATGAGACTGTGAACCAAAACTCTTGAATGTCACAACTGACTAACAAACTCCAGTGTTCATCGGCGCGTTGCACAATAAATATCCATGTTGCCGTCACCGGGATTTCCCATCCAGCAGATCTCCTTACCGCCGGCACGGATCGCCGGTAATCCTGCGAAACATGTCGTGCAATTGATCGTGTCGAGATAGATCGGAGTCCCCCAGGGATCATTTTCATTTTTTCGTTCTGACACATAGATGTAGTTGACCGCGCCAGGTGCAAATGGGTTATCTACGCCTGCGCTGAAGAACATCACGTGTTGACTCGGCGTGAGCGCAGGTCCATACGCATTACCATCAAAATTGATCGGCGGCTCAACCAATTCTCGTGGGCCAAACGGCTCAGCGGTGGAATTTCGCGACGCTCTGTAGATCTTGAATACAAACTCCGGAGTCATGCCAGCGAAATAAGCCGTGAGTTCATCGTCACTGACACTGATCGATCCTTCAAACAGAGGTGTGTTGACTCCTTGTCCAAGATTCACGGCTTCACCCCACTCGTCATTAACCGATGCACGGTGTGAAACCCAAAGGTCTGGCAAGGGCGGACTGTTCGGACCCGGCCGATTTGAGGCGAAGTACAGCGCCAACCCGTCGAGCGAAATCGAAGGCGTAATGTCGAAAAAGGGACTCGAAATCGGTGGTGGTACACGTTCGGGAGGACCCCAGTCGGCTTCAGCAGATGCGCGCCTGCTTACGTAGATGTCCTGGTCGCCCGGTCCGCCGAGCGCGCCCGGACGGTCAGAAACAAAATAAAGTTCTCGTCCATCTGAAGATAAAGATGGCTTACCTTCAAAGCCGGGTGTGTTGATAAACGAATTGAGATGAACTGGCGTGTTGTAACAGTAGGGTTTACCCGCGGCGCAATCATCCGCCGAGATTGCGTTGACTTTGAGGTCAAGACCCAAACCTAAACAAACAATCAGCGACAAACTCCCACCCACTAAGGTGGCGACGAGCGTACGGTTCATTCTTCGAATTGCCATGATTATGCTCCCCTCAATTGAAGTGTGGTTGTTGAGTCGGGCGTCTGGGGCATACCATAGGCAGACGCACACGGACGGTCTTGAGCAAACGGTGATCTAACCCTGATCTATTCCTGATCACCGTTCGAGGGTTTGCTGGTTCGATGGTTTCCGGGGTAAATCGGATTTATCGGTTCGCTGAGTTCACGCTGAATACAGGCGAGCAAACTTTACTGCGCGGCACAGACGAGGTTTATCTCCAGCCCAAAACTTTTGAAACTCTCGTTTATCTGGTCGAGCGTCATGGGCATCTCGTCAAGAAGAACGAATTGCTTGACGCCCTTTGGGCTGACACTTATGTGACGGAAAACGCTCTGATGCGGTGCATCAAAGAAGTGCGTGAGGCACTTCAGGATGATGCTCACCAACCCCGTTTTATAAAGACGGTTCCTCGGATCGGCTACAAATTTATTGCCAACGTTGAAGATATTAGGCAGCAAGACCGTCATGGCGTCGTTTCGAACGAGCCAGTAAAACACAGTCGATTTTCGTCACGCCAAATCCTGCTCCTTGGACTCAGCATTCTTATACTTGCCAGCCTTGCATTCTTCATTTACCGCTCCAAAACGAAGGAAGCGACAAACCCTTCGCAAATCAATTCGATTGCCGTCCTCCCTTTCAAGCCGCTGGTGGCCGACGCGCGCGACGAATCATTGGAAATGGGCATGGCTGACAGTTTGATAGCGGTGCTGGGAAATCTAAACGGCGTTACCGTACGCCCCATAAGCGCAGTTCGTAAATATACGGGGCTGGATCAAGACGCGCTCGCCGCCGGCCGCGAACAGCGAGTCGATGCTGTGCTCGAAGGAAACATACAAAAGACGAACGATGAAATACGGGTGACCGTGCGACTGCTACGGGTAACGGATGGAGTTCAACTCTGGTCAGATAAATTCGATCAGAAATCCAATGACATTTTTCTTATTCAGGACTCGATCAGCCAGCGGGTTGCGGCAACACTTGCGAACAAGCTCAGCGGATCCGAACGACAACTGCTAACTAAACATCACACTCAAGACCCCGCAGCATATCAGCTGTATCTCAAAGGTCGTTACTTTCTGAACAAATCGACTGAGCAGGATTTTAGGAAAGCCATCGAATACTTCGAAAGCGCACTGCAGAAGGATCCGAATTACGCCGCAGCTTATGCCGGAGTCGCTGATGCGTATGCCCAACTTGGAAGTTTTGGTTTGGTGGAGATGAAGCAGTCTTACGAGCGTGCCAAAGATGCGATCGAGAAGGCGCTCGAGCGAGATGACAAACTGGCCGAAGCTCACGCGTCGTTAGGCTACATCCTTACGAATTACTACTGGAACTGGTCAGAAGCTGAAAGTCAGTTCAAACAGGCGATCGACCTTAATCCGAATTATGCAATGGCCCATAACTGGTATTCTCAGTACCTCGGGTTCATGGGCCGTCCGGAAGAGGCTTTAAGAGAATCAAAGCGCGCTCAGGAGATTGATCCCCTGTCGCCCTGGACCAACTCGGGATTTATATCGTTTCTCGCGCGACGCTATGACGAGGGAATTGCCGAATCACAAAAGGCTTTGGAACTCGATCCTCAATTTGCTGCAGCACACATGGTGATTGGACTGTCGTACGTGCAAAAGAAAGACTATGAGCAGGCTATAGCTGAGCTGCAAAGGGCGCAGGACAATCCCGATTCACGAGCACTGCTGGGATATGCGTATGGAGTTGCGGGCAAAAGGAATGAAGCACGACAGGTCCTCGAGGAGTTGCAACAGGTAGCGAAAGAAAAGTATGTCTCGCCATTTCCCGTTGCTGCAACGTACGTTGGTCTGGGTGAGACAGACAAGGCATTTGAGATGCTCGAGAAGGCCTACGTCGAACGGTCATGGGCCATGGGAATGTTAAAGGTGAATCCGATCTTTGATCCCATTCGCTCGGACCGGCGCTACGTTGAGCTACTTCGCAGAATGAATCTTCCTCAGTAATGGTCACGCGCAAGTCAGAACGGTGAGCGAAGCGATGCCTGTCGAAAATGTGCCACAGCAAGAGCTAGGGTGGTGTTCAGCTAATAGATAACCGCCGCAGATTAAGCAGATTACGCAGATTTAGTACATTTCCGATTTCCGATTGCCAATTGCCAATTTGGAAGTTTGTTGGGAACTGCATCACGCTTTGCACAGACAGGAGTCCCATCATGAAACGAGTTTCCGGGATCACTCTTTTGGCAACCGTCGTTCTATCGAGCTTCGGTGTTGTGGCGCAGCAGGGCGGGAAGGTGTGGTGGCCTCAGTTTAGAGGTCCGAATTCCTCGGGAATCGGAGAAGGCAAACCTCCCGTTAACTTTGGCCCAGACCAGAATGTCCTTTGGAAGACTGCCGTCGGGCCTGGACTGTCGTCGCCCATCATTTGGGGTGGACGCATTTTCTTGACGGAATTTGATCGCGAGAACAAACGACTCTCCACGCTTTGCATCGACCGACGCACGGGCAAGATTCTTTGGCGACGCACCGTTGCGCCCGAACAGATCGAAGAGGTCCATGCGATCAGTAGCCCCGCTGGCGCCACACCCGTCACCGACGGAGAGCGCGTTTACGTCTACTTCGGTTCTTACGGGTTGTTGTGTTACGACCTGAACGGGAATCTGAAATGGGAAAGGCGGCTTCCTAATCCGGAAAACCCGTATGGCGCGGTCGCTTCACCGATCCTCGCCGGTGAATTCCTGGTGCTCAATCATCAAGGCAAAGACGCGTACCTGCTCGCCGTGAATCGACGCGACGGCAAAACAGTCTGGAAGACCGATCGCTCAAAGTTTCAGTACGGGTGGTCCACACCTGTGCATTGGCGCCACGATGGGATCGACGAGATTGTCGTGCTGGGAGGTGACTTTGAGCCGAACCAACGTTTGATGGCTTACAACCTTGCGGATGGTGCGGAGCGATGGTGGGTTGGGGGACTGCCGCCGTGTGGGAAAAGCACTCCTGTCATCGGCGACGGCATGCTGTTTTTTGCCGCGCCGGACATCATCATGGAGACTGCAGCCGAACAGAGGAACCCTGAACGGGCCGCACAGTTCTACGCGAACAACTCGTCTCGCGTCACGGCTGTACGTCCTGGAGGCAAGGGCGAAGTCAACCAAACTAATATCGCCTGGTCGGAGCATAAGGGCACTCCCGGTGTTCCGTCACCTTTGTATTACAACGGACACCTCTATACGTTCCAGAACGGCGGTATCGTTTTCTCTCGAGTGGCGAGGACAGGAGAGTTGTTATACAGCGGACGGCTGGGAGCGCCGGGCTACTACTACTCCTCACCAGTCGCCGCTGACAACAAGGTCTACATTGCGTCTGAAGAGGGTGTGGTAGTTGTCCTGGATGCTGGTGAACAGTTGAAAATTCTGGCTACCAATAAGCTTGACGGCGCTATCCTGGCGACGCCTGCGTTAGCTGATGGGAACATCTACGTGAGAACCGAAAATCAGCTGTACGCTTTTGGAAAGTAAGGCCACGCGGCACCCCATAGGGGTGCAATGTTTATAGCTCGCGAACAACGCAAAGTTTCGCACTCCGTCAGGAGTGCTATGTGAGAGCGGTATGACCGAGAGGCCCTCGGCTGTGCACGTGCCTCAATCAACATTGCACTCCAACGGAGTGCGAGACTCAAGCTGGTCCGTGGCTATTAAAAATTTCCTCCTATGGAGTGCGAACCGTGGACCACCATCATTTGACTAGCAATACTTTAGGCTCACCTTTATGATTCGTGGCGTTCTACAATTCCTCACGCTCACAAAGAGCAGAAAGAAGGCTTCCTCATGGCCAACACGTTTTCTCAAATCTACATTCAAACCGTCTTTGCAGTTAGTGGACGCCTCTCACTAATCACACCAGACTTCAAAGAAGAGCTGCACAAGTACATTACCGGGATTGTGACGAAGCAAGGGCAAAAGCTCATTAGAATTAATGGCATGCCAGATCATCTTCACATCTTGATTGGACTGAAACCGGCAATGGCTCTTGCGAATCTGGTTCGAGATATCAAGTCTGATTCTTCAGAGTGGGTTAATCGCAAGAAGCTGGCACGTGGAAAATTTGCCTGGCAGGAAGGCTATGGTGCGTTCTCCTATGGTCATTCGCAGCTGGACACGATTATTCGATACATCATGAATCAAGAAAAGCATCACAGCCGTCGCTCGTTTTGCGACGAGTATCTGACGTTACTGCGGAAGTTCGAGATCGAGTTCAAAGAGGAATACGTGTTCGAGTTCTACGATTGAGACAACATTGCACTCCTAAAGGAGTGCGAAAACATTCTCGGGGCTTGTGCTATAAACATGGCACTCCTAGCGGAGTGCAAGTACCGACGAAACGTCTAACAGGTAAGGCGAAACCGCAAGCGTTCCCCCCAGACTTCATGTTTCAGTTAGCGAAAGACGAGGAGCAAAACTTGAGGTCGCAATTTGCGACCTCAAGATCCGGTCATGGTGGCGACAAGTAGACTTCCGTCAGGTTAGCGCTGATGATCAACGAGAATGGTTCAAGTTCCTGGGCCCGCTTGTACTCAGCCAGACCTTCATCGAACCGCCACCTGTCGCACAGAACATTTCCATAAAACTTGTGGGCCGTGGCGTAGTTTGGACTTAGTTCGATAGCTCGCTTGAGTTCCTGCTCAGCCTCGGGCCACTTCCATAAGAGCCCATCCACATAACCTAGTGATGCGTGCGCTTCGCCAAGTGAATCATCAATCTCGAGCGCTCGCTCCGCATAGGCCTTCGCCTGCGGAGTAACGTCGGCAGGAGTCGCGCTCGTGTAATACGGCAACAACACATAACAATCTGCGAGGCCAACAAACGCCAGCGCAAAGTTCGGATCTTTGTCGGCCGCCGCTTTGAATTGCTCGATCGCTTTTCTCAGGTTCTCTTCGTTTCGCTTGTTCCAGTAGTAACGACCTTTCAAGTAGAGCTGATAGGCATCGTTGTTATCGGCGTACTTTTTGGTTAATCCCCGTTCATTACTCGTAACCTTCAACTGAAGTTTCTGAGTGATGGTAGTGGCAATCTCGCGCTGCATGTTTAAGAGATCCGCCATCTTGCGTTCGAATTGTTAGGCTTTGCCTCAAAAGTCCACTTTAATTGGATTCGGCCTTGCCAGCTGTTGTGAGGCATGGCTCTGCCCTGCCGTAAGCGAGCTTAGATTTCAATTGGGCTATGCCCTCAAAGCTCTTGAACTGGAAAACATCGAGGGCGAAGCCCAAAACCAATTATCGCTCGCACACGGCAGGGCAGAGCCAT
>DASYPT010000066.1:0-32031 GCA_036006355.1 Pyrinomonadaceae bacterium
CTTTGGCTGATTGGTGGCCCAATTCGCCTGTCGAATAATCGGTCGGTCTCCGCGAGCCACTGCTCTTTGAAGGAGGCAATGCGGGATGCGTATTCATTAGAGACTCGATAACCCTCGAGTCCTGAACGCAGTTCTTCCAGCGTAACGCGAGCATCAGACACGAGAGGCAAGGCAGCATGTTTGTGAGCATCGAACTCAGCTACATTGATGTTAATGAATCTAACGTTTGGGTTCTGGAACGCCGTCTTGGATGCCGTAGTAAAATCGCTTAGACGCGTGCCGACTGCTATCACCAGATCAGCCTCGCGAGCCAGGACGTTGGCACCCGGGGTTCCCGTCACTCCCACTGCATCAAGGTTTTGTGGATGGTCCCAGGGGAGTGCGCCTTTACCTGCCATGGTCTCTCCAACCGAAATGCCCGTTTGTTCGACCAACCGCGCGAGTGATTCGTTCGCTTCGCTGTAGATGACACCGCCCCCCGTTATGATGAATGGCTTCTTCGATGCTCGTATCCAATTTATGGCCCGCGTAAGAAGTGTTCGATCGGCAATGGTGCGGGCGATATGCCAAACTCTTTTCTCGAAAAGTTCGTTTGGATAATCCCATGATTCGGCTTGCACATCCTGCGGCAATGCCAACGTCACCGCACCAGTACTAGCAACAGATGTTAAGACGCGAGTGGCTTCTAACAAGGCGGAGGGCAATTGATCAGGTCGGTTGACGCGGTCCCAATAACGCGAGACAGGCTTGAACGCGTCGTTGACAGAAATATCCTGCGTTTGTTCCGACTCCAGTTGTTGCAACACAGGGGCTACATTGCGGCGCGCGAAGATATCACCTGGCAACAGCAAAACGGGAAGGCGATTTATCGTAGCTGTCGCTGCTCCAGTGATCATGTTCGTAGCGCCTGGACCAATTGATGAGGTGCAGGCGAACGCAGCCAATCGATTGTTCATTTTCGCGTAGGCAGTGGCTGTATGGACCATCGACTGTTCATTCCGAGCCAGGTAGTAACGAAAAGTCTCGCTCTGTTGCAGCGCTTGCCCAACTCCCGCCACGTTGCCATGACCAAAGATGCCCCAGACACCAGCAAAAAAAGGTTTCTCAATTCCGTCGCGTTCGACGTATTGATTCTTAAGAAACGTGATGAGTGCCTGTGCTGTGGTTAGTCTGCTCGTTTGCATAGTTCGGTTTGAGATTGTCTGAATTATCCATTGCGCTGCAAACCGTTATCCTCGGATTCCGCCGATAGCACAAATTTCAAAGTACTCAGACCCACCGTCTGATCAAAATCTGCGGAATCTCTGGATAAACCTACTCCAGCTGCCGACAACACTCCGCTATCAAACTGAAGTCACGTCCGCGCCACGATTCCTGTGCAGCAACGGTCCGATCAACAGTCCAGCTTTGATGGATAATCGATCCTGTTGCCTGCGCAACAACAAAAGGGTCCTCTGGCCCAGGGTAAAGCACATTCCGACCCACCAAAGCACCACGTACGTTTGCTCCAGAATTCAACCCAGCGTCGATTTCTCTCAAAAGCGGAGTCGCGTCGCCAACCGATTCCCCGCCCAGCAACAATATCGGTAAGGTAGTGGATCGAGCGACAACCTCATAGTTGTCACAGTAAGGCAATTTCAGCCACAAATAACAACTACCATCGCCCAGTGCAGATGCCACCCCAACAATTTTCGCCAGTGCTTCCGACGTCTTGACGACGCGGTAACCTCCATTGCTCTTCACGACGGGCAATGGCTCGAGGAATGTCGGTAAACCAAGAGCATTCATCCCGGTTATCGCTTGCGCGCAATACCTCAGAGTCCTGAGCGATTCAGGCTCCTCATCGCAGATCCGCAATAACAGTTTCGCTCCATCCAACTTCATTGCAGCACATGCATTTGCTGAAGGACCCGTGATCGGATCATCCATCTCCCACCTAGCACCTGCTAGACCACCTCGATTGAGACTGGCGATGAGTAGTCTGTTATCCAGCAATGCTGGACCACCAAGTTCGGCAAATAGTGCGTGAAGAACCAGCAGGTCTTCAAGAATATCCATCGAAGCCATCACGCCATCTACAAGATCGCACTGCAGCACCCGGACGATGCGAGATAGATAGCTATGACGATCGGCCATCCTAAGCGCATCGTCCCCTACTTTGGTCACGCGACGAGCTGGATGATCTGCCGCGAGAATGTTAAGGCGGCCATCGGATGAGAGAGTCTTACGTTGTTTACGTGACTGTGCGACGCGAGCCGCGTAACCGGGATCATCCATTCGTAGTTGGGTGATCTTCGCCAGCGCTGCAGCCGGGAGAAATTCTTTCTCTTCAAAAGCCTGCACTAAAACCCTCCTCGCTCTTCAATAAAACTAAGCACTTCCTGTTCATACGGCATGAAGTTCGCGCAGCCGTGACGAGTGACAACGATAGCGCCGCAGGCATTTCCCATACGGGCTGCTCGGTGCCAATCCCAACCTTTCAAGTAGCCATATAGAAATCCACTTGCGAAAGCATCACCGGCGCCCAGCACGTTGTGCACTTCAACGGGAAACGTTGCTGCCTGGATTTGCTCGCCACCTTTCAAGTAGACAGTAGTTCCCTCTCCGCCACGCTTGAGCGCAAGCGCTTCAGGACCTGCGCTGAGAATTCGTTCAAGTGCCTCCGACACGTCGCCGCTGACACGAGCGCCGGATACTTGCGAATGTTCGACACTCACTGAAAGGTCTTCACTCAACGCTCCAGCTTTCACTTCATCGGCTGTACCAATCACAAGATTAGTCAGACGCAAGACTGAACGAACGGTTACACCAAAAGAACGCGCGTCGTGCCACTGATCGGGACGAAAATCAAGATCAAGAACGACTCTGGTACCGTAGGACTGAGCCCGCTCCGCAGCAAAGATCGTGGCGCTACGACTTGGTTCTCGGCTCAAGCCGGTGCCGGAGATCAACAGGACCCGACTGTCCTTGATGGGTGCTGCCAATACATCCTCAAACGTAAGCTCGATGTCAGCACAATTGTCCCGGTAGTACACCAATGGAAATTTATCGGGGGGCTCAATTCCCAAAATCACCGCGCTGGTGCGATGCCCTTTCTTACGAGGAATAAAGTCTCTATTGACACCCTCTTGCTCCAGGAAGTGCAACAGGAAATCGCCGACCGGATCTACGCCAACAGCGGTTAGCAGCACGGAGCGAAGGCCCAATCGCCGGGTCCCCACACTAATATTGGTAGGACAACCGCCAACGTAAGCAGCGAAACTTTTTATTTCAGGGAAAGGCGCTCCGATGTCGTTTGCGTAGAGATCGATAGAACTACGGCCCATCAGCAGAATATCGAAGCGTCGATCCGTCGTCATCTGGCGTTGGCACCTCGTACAAGCGGAACCCGCGGGTCCGTCTCTTTCCAGGATTGCCTGACCCAGGCGTAATTGGGATCGTCAGAGGCAGCCATCGAACGGGCGCTGCCGGCAAGTGCATTTAGGTAGTAAACATTATATCCATGCGCAGCCACCACGGGATGATAACCTTCAGGGATCAGCACCAACTCACCGTCCCTGACAGTAAGAGTTTCATCCATCCGCCCATCCGCCGTATAGACTCTCTGAATGGCATACCCTTCCGGCCGATCGATCTTGTAATAGTAAATCTCCTCTAGATCTACCTCGTCGGGTGGCCGGTGAACATCGTGCTTGTGTGGTGGATAGCTTGACCAATTACCGCTCGGTGTATAGACCTCAACCAACAGCAATCGTTGCGCTGGAAACTCTGGTTTCAGAATGTGATTGATTTGTCGTGTGGCATTGGCACCGCCACGAATTTCAACTTCGACTTCTTCGGGAGCAATGAGACGCGCCGGAAATTTTTCGTCCGCGCGCGAAAAACAAAATGCGAGTTCACAATCAGTTTCTGCACGCACGCTGAATTCAGTTTCAATGGGCAGGTACAGCGCGGTAGGCATGCCCTCGAAGACATTTGCGCGACTGCCAAATTCTTTCCAGGCTCCCGCCGATGATTTCACGGAACATCGTCCGCCCAGCACGACAATACCCAATTCAGACGCATTTGTTTCGCTGGAGAAGTCTTCTCCACGTAACATTCTACGGATGCGACAAGTCAAGTATTCGAACCCGGTAGAGTCCGGAGTAATGCACAACGACTCCCCGGATTCCTTAAGTGCGTTAGGTTTTATTATTAGCTCCATCATACCGGCACTGAGGGCGCGCCCATCGAACGCGAAACTTCAGGAAGAAAGCATTTCGTACAAAGCACCAAATACAGTTCACCACTATGTTTTCTGCGGCTGAAAAACGCCAGGCGAAATCAGAACCTTAATAGCTTTTTTTTGCTCGCAAAGATCGAATGCTTCTTTCCAAGCTTCCAGCGGTAGCGCATGAGTAATGAGATCGTCAAGTCTTATTGCTCGCTGATTTAGAATCTTCAACAGCCGGTGCCAGGTTGATACTGAATAAGCCACGGAACCAACTACGTGCAGTTGTTTATATAGTATCTGATCGAAGTTAAGTGTAATCTCTCGGCCGGAAATTCCAACTTGCGTGTAGCTGCCCAGTCGCCTGAGTGCTTCAAAGCAGCTACGAATCGATGAAGGCGCTCCAGAGCATTCGAACGCAACATCAACACCCATCCCATTTGTCTCCTCGGAAACTACAGACATTAGATCTTGATCATTTACATTTACTACTAAACTTGCACCCATCTTTTTCGCAGCTTCCAGTCGCAACTTGTCATCATTAAGACCCGCAACGATCGTCTTGATGCCTTCGGCGACCAGGATCTTCAGGCACATCAGTCCAATTGGGCCGGGTCCCGAAATTAGAGCCACGTCGCCGACTCTAACGTTTGTCAACTCGGTAGTTGCCTGCACAGCGCAAGCAAATGGTTCGCACAAGGCGGCCTCAGCTAAGGAAAAACCGTCCGGTATTCTATAAACCTGATCACGACGCACCACTGCATAACGAGCCAGTGCGCCATTCACGCCATGCCCCATCCCACGTCTTTGCGAGCAAAACATAAACTGTCCTGTACGACAATAAATACATTCTCCACACATCACCGCAGAGGCTGGTAAGACGGTGACCTTTTCGCCGCATGCGACATCGTTAACATTCTTTCCGGTTTCAACGACGACACCCGCAAATTCGTGACCCAGTATCACGGGAGGATAGTTCTTGAACGTATCGTGGTAAACGTGAAGATCGGTACCACAAACGCCGCAATTACTTACTTCGATCTTAACTTGATCAACCCCACAAGCTGGTTCTTCTACCTCAAGCAAATCTACATTACCTACGCCTGACTCATATTTGACCAAGGCTTTCATAGTTATTCTTTGTCGCGATTGGAATGAAACTCCGTTTGCAACTTCGTTCCCGCTTCCAAAAACAGAGAGAGCCAGCCGAAACGGCTTGAAGGATGCCGAGCCCTACAAGTTAAGAGCAGGCCCAGATTATCACATAAATTCTCACCCAAAGGCTGCTGAGATTTTCCGCTTATAAAGGTCTTTGTGAAAGGGTACGGTTAGCGAACATCAAGGGCAAAGGTGCTGGCAACGGGCTTAGTGGAGGTGGCACTGTTGGAAACGTGACCATCGTCCAAATCGATAGGTCCTCATGTTCACGTCATCAAATGGATAGAGGGTCTTACAAGCGAGAGCCAGAGCCAAGCGAGATGCGCAACAGCGAATCGTTTATGATGTTTCCGGAGGTATTGTCAGGTTAACTGGATAGGATGAGATCCGAACCGAGGTTAACTGGATGGGATGAGATCCGAACCGATGATCCGGCATACTGCACTGATGAGCAACTCCACTTCTCTTTACCATCGTCATCGCTTCCCTGCCGAGATCATTAGCCACTGCGTTTGGTTGTATTTCCGCTTTGCCCTGAGCTTTCGCGACGTCGAGGGAGTGTTGATGCGCGGTGTCGCCCTCACTAACGAAACCGTCCGTGAATGGTGCCTCAAGTTCGGCCAAACGTATGCCAACGACTTGCGTCGAAGATCTCCTCGGCCGGGCGACACCTGGCACCTTGATGAAGTATTCCTCAAGATCAACGGACGCATTCATTACTTATGGCGTGCGGTTGATCAGGATGGCGATGTCTTGGATATTCTCGTCCAAAGCAAGAGAGTTAAGAAAGCTGCCAAGAAGTTCTTCCGCAAACTATTAAAGAGATTGCAGTATGTCCCAAGTCTGATCGTGACGGACAAGTTGAGGAGTTATGGTGCGGCCAAGGCCGAAGTATTACCCAGTGTCGAACACCTTCAGCAAAAGTATCAGAACAATCGGGCCGAGAATTCACATCAGGCAACGAGGTTGCGCGAGCGTGTCATGAGACGATTCAAGTCACCGGGCCACGCGCAGCGTTTTCTCTCGGCCTTCGGATTTATTTCCTCGCACTTCCGAGTGGGCAGACACCTTTACCGAGCTCGCGGATACCGCGCTGTCATGAAATCGAGATTCGTCCTTTGGACAGTCGCAGTTGGAAATAGGACAGCGGCCTCTTAAGAAGTCAGCGTTATCAAGCGCTGACCAAAGTGGTTTGTTCTAATCGCAATTGATGGTTGACCTTTATTGTTGAAGTTAAGTTAACAGTGCCTCGCCACCCAACAATCTGGTTCCAAGTCGGAATGCTTTCGGACGCCCGTTCCGCTCACAATGGCCAAAAAACAGGAACCAACCAGATCACAATCGCAAATACTGCGATGGTCAAGAGTGAGCCTACTTTCAGGAAGTCAAAAAATCGGTAACGTCCAGGGGTATAGACCAGCACGCAGGCCGGTTCCAGAGGTGTCAGAAAAGAGCAAGAGGCAGCGTAGGTCACCGTGACAGCAAATGTTCGCGGGTTTAATCCAAGGGCCAGAGCAGTTTTCACTGAGATAGGTAGCATAACCAGAGCCGCGGCTTGATTTGACATCGGTTGCGTGAGCGCGACGGTCATAAGGAAGAATCCAGCCAGTACTGCGATTGGCCCATACTCGCCCGTTGCCTTGACAATGAGATCCGCGAGGTACTGATCCGCGCGAGTATTTTCCATTGCCAAACCAAAGCTCATCATACAGGCGATCAGAACAATCAGACGCCAATCAATAATCTCATACACTTCCGACACTTGCAGAGACTGACTAGCAAGTAAAATCACGCCGAGCAGTACAGCAATCGGCAAGGGAACGATTTGGGTGAGGGAGAAGAGAACAAAGACTCCAAAAGCCAGTATCGCCCATTGCCTTTTTTCAGGTCGCAACTGCTTATTGGAGACTTCCTCTAAAAGCAGTGTCCGCCCGCCAGCAGCGAGACTCTCGACATGTTGGCGGTTTCCCTGCATTAAGAGGACATCGCCGAACCTCAACTTGAGCCGGCTGATCTTTGAGAGCAAATTCACCCCATGGCGATTGATTGCCAACACAACAAGTTGGTAGCGCCTCTGAAAGTCGAGACTTTTTAGTGTACTGCCTAATAAGTCGGAACCACGGGCACCATCGCCTCAAAGAGTTCTACGTCCTTTCCTTCGAGGAGAGAATCGCTCAATGTAAAGTCCGATTTAATCTCAATGCGAGCCTCGCTCTTAACCCTGATAATGTCTTCGACGCGGCCTTGGACCAACAGGAGATCGGAAGCTTTAATTTTTTCCTTCGGGGGTGCCATCCTAAACTGCTCGTCACCTCGGACAATCCCTAAAGAGTTAGATCAAGCTCGTCGCTAATGCGGGCCTCAGCCAGGGTTTTGCCAATTAGCGGGGAGTCGTCCAGCACTATCACTTCTGTCGTGTATTGCCGAACATGATACTGCTCGGTAAGAGACTGAGTCGGCACACCTCTGGGTAGTAGGCGCCGGCCGAGCATCAACATGTAGAGCATCTCAACGCCAACGATAGCAACACCAACCCTGGTCAACTCGAACATTGCGAAGGGCTCGATACCATAGCGCGGCAGAGCGCCACTGACCGCCAGGTTGGTTGATGTCCCTATTAGCGTGCATGTGCCGCCAAGTATTGCCCCGAACGCGAGCGGCATCAGTAGTCGCGAAGGACTGATACCTCTACGTGACGCAATCCCTAAAACCACTGGAAGAAACATTGCTGTAGTCGTTGTATTCTTCATTACGGCGGCGCACAGTGCCGCAGCAAACATGATAAGCGCGGTGATGCGAAACTCGCTGTCGCCTGCGGTTCGATGCAAGCGTCTGCCGACCGCATCGATTACGCCCGTCTTGGCAAGTCCTCCTGTCAAAATGAAGAGCCCCGCGATCGTGATCACAATATCATTGCCAAACCCGGCAAACGCTTCGCTCGCGGAAAGTGTCTTGGTGAGAACTAGTGCGATCACTAGTAAGAGGGCGACAATTTCGATGGGAATTCGCTCTATGCAAAACAGAAATACAGCGACAAGCAGCAGAGCGAGAACAGTGGCAATCTGAGTTGTCATTCTGCGTTTTCAGGGGTGGTGAATGTCACGCCGTTAAAGTGCTCAAGCGGCGCAAGACTGTTTAGACTTTCCAGAAAACCGAAAGCCCGCCTTTGGAGACGGGCTCATGTCGGTTGGCGGAGACGTTAAGCCTCACTGTGATAATGTCCTCACCCCACCATCACGACGCCTGTTGGCCCAGCATTCTAGTCCAATCTCACGGTGTCAAATTAGATTTCCCTACTTCGTGAGATTCACTTGCTGCCCTCCACTTGCGGCTATGTTGAACTGCAAAGCTGGCACTTTGCCTTAAAGTTTCCGAACGCGAGCCAGCGTTTCGCAAGCTCTAGTGAAGCGTCTTTGAGCAGCAGTCAATCGCTTCTCCCAATACATTCCCAACGTCAGAGTAATCGATTGCTTTCATTACATTCGAATACTGCAGTTCGATAACATTCAGTTTGAGCCAGCACAAAAGCGAAATTATCGTTAAGTTGACAATACCGTTTCAAGTCATCGGGCCACGCCCGACGTTTTCTCACAGCCTTCGGCATCATTAACTCCCACTTCCGAGTGGGGCGACATTTCTGTACGGCTGGCAGCTATCGAGAAATGTCGAAACACAGATTTACTGTTTGGCAGCTCGTGGTTGAGAGTGAGGTAATGGCTTAGTAAGACTACTCGCTGACGAACAATTTGTTCCACGCTTGCCCACCCTAATGATCTTGTTGTCTTCACGAGTTAAGTGAAAACCGATGGAAAAGGCTACCATTGGTATCACGGAGGATGGCGCTATCTTGTCCTTATTATATAGATAGCGTTGCGGCTCATAGTGTGAGTCGAGTGGTAAAATGACGACAAATTTCACACACCTGCACAGGTAAAGTTGGGAGAGCCAAAGTGAAGTTACTATCCATTGAGACCACACCAAATCCAAACAGCATGAAATTGAATTTGGATGAGAGGCTTCCCAAAGGGGTCGCGATTACATATACACACGAAAATAGAGGGGATTGTCCCGCCTACATCGAAAAGATCCTGGCCATCCCGGGGGTTAGCAGTGTCTTCTGTGTCGAAGACTTTTTGGCTATCCAGCGAAAGCCAACTGCCGGATGGGAGGATATCTTGTCTCAGGCCCGCGCCGTATTCGAATACGCCAGTTTGAACAACGCGAAGCCAGAACCAGAGGAAACGTCCGATAAAAAATGGCGCGAGGTAACGGTAGCGGTGCAGTATTTTCGAGATCTACCAATGTTAGTCAAGGTGTCCTCTGGTAGTGAAACAACTCGCTTGCCGTTACCCGAGAGATTCGGTAAGGCTCTTGAGCGAGCAATGGGTGCATCAGACAATATGTTGATGGAGCGAAACTGGAAAGACGAAGGTCTGCGCTACGGGGATCCGCGCGAGGTCGGCGAGGCAGTGCTGCGCGAGATTTCAGCCGTCTATGATGAAAAGAAGTTAAGAGAATTGGTTGAGAGGGCCTATCACCCTGAGTTACATGAAAAGGTTGAGGCGAACGAAGAGGAACTGGACGAACTCATTCGAGCCTTTGAATCGCCCAGGTGGGAAGAACGATTCGCTGCGCTAAAAGAATTGGGCAGAAGGGCGACAACTCAGATAGATTCTCATGCGCTGTCATTAATTATCAAAGCTACCAAAGATCCAAAGATGTCGATTCGCCGTTTAGCGGTGGTCTTTCTCGGGTTGATAAAAACTCCTGAAGTCTTAGCGCCACTCTGTGAGGCTCTGAAAGACGAAGCAGTTGGGGTGCGCCGATCGGCAGGCGATGCACTAACGGATTTAGGAGACACAAAGGCGATTGGCCCGATGGTTGAGACATTAAAAGATCCGAACAAACTTGTTCGTTGGCGCGCCAGTCGATTTCTGTATGAGTTAGGAGACGAAAGCGCTCTGCCTGCACTCAGGGAGGCCCAGGGTGATGGCGAGTTTGAAGTAGCGATGCAAATCCGACAGGCCATTGAACGGATAGAGAGCGGCAGGGTGGGCCAGGGACCTGTTTGGAGACAAATGACTCAAGGGATTACTTAGTGACGGTAACAGTTGACTGCCCGATTAAGTACACAAACTGATGGTCCAGACTAAAATCGAAATTTTCACCGCAATGATTGCCGAGCAGCCGGAAAACGCCATGATCTGGTACGGCCTGGCAAGTGAACAATTCAAACTAGAGAACTGGGCTGAAGCAGCGGAGTCTTTGCGCCACGTCGTGAGTCTCAACCCGGATTATACGGCCGCCTATCAGATGTTGGGCACGGTCCTGGCCAAAGCTGGTGACCTTGCCGGTGCACAACAGGCATGGAGAGATGGTATTGAGACCGCGGATCGTACCGGCGCTTGGAAGGCCGGGCAACATATGCGCACGTTGTTGGCGGGCGTTGCCGGTGCCGATGAGACTCTCTGCCACGATTAAGGGAGTCAAATACTCGAAGATTTGATGGCGCGGGCCTCTCAAAAGGGTCCGCTTTTTTACTTCTTCTCGCCGCGCATCTGCTTCATCCATTGTCACTCGATGTTGCGGCAGATCTGTGGTTGTGGAAGGAAAAAACTAATTCTGCAACTCCAGATGACTGGGTGTTTGCGAGCCCTCGCTTCAAAGGGAATAGTTCACAACGTCCGGACGTAGTGCTAACGAAAGTCATCCAGGCGGGAGCCCTCCGTGCCGGAATCAAGAAAAGAATCGGTTGGCATACGTTTCGGCATACCTATTCAACGACGCTAATTGCGAATGGCGAGAATGTGAAGGTGGTCCAAGAACTGATGCGACATGCTAACAGTCGATGCACTCTGGATGTGTATAGCCAGGCGAGAGTCAGGGCGAAGCGAGAGGCGCAACAAAGAATTGTTGAGATGGTCCTGCCAGAGGACGGGTTAACTTCTGAAATCAAGCTTCAACGTAGAGGTCCGGACGAGCGTTTGGGCGGCCGCGACTGAAACCCGGTTGCGACACCTAATCAACTCATAAATGGCGTAATTTGGCGTAACGGAAAAGCGGGGTGGTGAGGTTAAGTTATTGAAAAGATTGGTAGGCGCGTGGGGATTTGAACCCCAGACCCCTACCGTGTCAAGTAGTGCTCTACCCCTGGTGAAGTCCTTTGGAATCAACAAGCACTAAATTTCCTCTGAAAAATTCGCACTGCATGCACTGCATCTACTGCTTCAACTGCATGTTCAGCACATTTTTGTGTGCCAATTTGTGTGCCCACTTTATAGCACGACTTGGCGTTGGCGCCACAGATTTTGCAAGTCGAAGACTGCTTAATAATTGGTACTCAACGTGGACGTGACTTTGTAGATTGGTGGTACTGGCATCGCCATGACTTATTGGTGCGCTACTCAATTCACACCTCTTACTCCGAGATGCGGCTATTAATGAATCATGGCACGTGCCGACACTGCAGGAGAACCTTCACTCTCCCATGCCGCTGTTCGCGGCGATATAACAACGCCCGTGACGTTATAACGACGCGAAGCATCCGACTTGCTTTTGCCGAGTAGGGTTTAGGCAGCCTGGGTTTCAGATAGTGAGTTGCTCGCATTGGCCCACCACTTGCCGTGAATTGGTAGACCGATCAAACCGGCACACCCGTGCACGGAAGGACCAAAGGCCGTTGACGGGCAGCACGCGCTCGACTTCGGCATCCGGCCGGGGAATCACGTGGACGCTAATCAATTCTCCGGACTTGGTTAGCTTGCGAAAGCTGCAGGCGGAACCTAACCAGGTTGCGCCATAAGCGTCAGAGAGGACTCTTCCAATTGGCTGAACAATTTGATGTAACTGTTATCGGTAGCGGCCCGGGCGGATACGTGGCCGCCATTCGTGCCGGACAACTCGGTTTGAAAGTAGCAATCGTCGAAAAGGACCAGCGCCTGGGCGGCACCTGCACGTTACGTGGCTGCATTCCTACCAAGCAACTCCTGATGTCTGCGCATATTTACGAACAAATGCAGCATGCTGCTGATTTCGGCGTCCAGGCTTCGGCAATTCAACTGGCCTTTGCGGATGTACAAAAGCGCAAAGAAAAAGTGGTGATGAAGAACTCCAAAGGCATCGAGTTCCTGATGAAGAAAAATAAGTGCACGGTTTTCAAAGGCTCCGGCCGGCTGGCGTTGCCGGGTAAAGTCGAAGTCACCGACGAAGGTGGCAGCAAGCAAACGATTCGAACTAAGAACATCATCATTGCCACCGGCTCAGTAGTGCGCCCGATCCCGGGATTCGACACGGACGGCAAGCAGGTTGTCAACAGCGATCACATTCTCGAACTGACAAGAGTCCCGAAGTCGCTAATCGTTATGGGCTGCGGCGCCGTCGGCGTTGAATTTGCTTCTGCCTACTCGCGTTTTGGCGCAGAGACGACCATCGTAGAGCTGTTGCCCACATTGGTGCCGCTTGAAGACGAGGAGGTGTCAGCCGAGCTCGCCCGGTCTTTTCGCAAGTGCGGGCTCAAATCGCAGGTCGATACCAAACTGGACAAGATGGAAAAATCGGATAAGGGCGTTGTCGTAAGCGGAAAAACTTCGAAAGGCGAGGAAGTGCGTCTGGAAGCGGAAATGTTGCTGGTCGCAGTCGGGCGCATGCCGTTTACCGAAGGCCTGGGATTGGAAAAGACCAAAATCAAAGTTGAGCGCGGGTTTATCCAGGTCGATGAATATCAGCAGACTGCGGAAAAAGGGGTGTATGCGATCGGCGATGTGATACCCACGCCGCTACTTGCGCACCTGGCATCCAAAGAAGGTATCGTCGCGGTTGAACATCTTGCCGGGAAGAATCCACAGCCGATTAACCTGCGTCTGGTGCCCAACTGCACTTACTGCGATCCGGAAATTGGTTCCGTCGGCTTGACGGAAGCCAAAGCTCGCGAACAGGGTTATGAAGTCAAGGTCGGCAAATTCCCGTTTTCAGCTTCGGGTAAAGCGCGCATCATCGGTGAAGAAGAAGGCTTCGCAAAAATCGTCGCTGAAAAGAAGTACGACGAGATTCTCGGGGTCCACATCATCGGACCGCATGCGACGGAGTTGATTGCCGAAGCCTGTGTGGCCATGCAGCTCGAATCAACTGCCGAGGAGCTGGGCCGCACAATGCACGCGCACCCAACTGTTTCGGAAGCGGTGATGGAGGCTGCCGAAGGCGCGGAAGGAATGGCGATTCATATATAAGTCATATCGGTCATCCCATACGTTCCATACGTCACATAGGATCAATGCCTGAAGAAAAAGCTACCAAACCGAAAACAGGGACAATACTATGCGGTCCGCTCCCCAATGCTTTCTCCGCGGGTCTGGTAAGCCGGGGTCCACTGCGTTGTTATTACTCGCCGGTGAAGTTCTTCAGGGGCGCGAGCATCTCCTGGACTCTGACCGCCAGCTGGGGATCGCCGGGTGCGGAATAATTGATATGGACAGCTCGCGTGGAAATCCGCTCGCGTCTAAGACCAGCAAAGTTCAGGCGGGCAATTATGATCCTCCGAAAAAGATTCGCAGCCACATGCCACGCGTAATAACCCCCACGCGTGCGCGATCTCAATCGCATCGGAACTAGCCCTATTAGAAATACAACCAACAATACGGCCGCGAAGATGATAAGCCGTCGCACATGCGGATCTTGAAGAACGAAAGAGTTGGGACTTGAGCTAACCGTTTCTCTCGCTCATGAGAATTTCCCCAATTCTTCGGGCTGCTCTGCTTGCGACTTCATATTTGTACAGACCCGGTTCTAGACATGTAGCTCCGCGCGAGTCTGAAGTAATTGTAGGACGTGTGCGCGAGAGATCATTCCGGTGAGTTTGCCGTTCGACATTACCGGCAACTGATTGAGATCATTGCCGGCCATTATTTCAAGGGCCTTATCTACGGGTGACTCAAGTGCGATAGTACGCACCGCATCAAGCGGTCGCATTGCATCCGCGACCGTCGTGTAAGGCCAACGAGCGTGCGGAACGCACATTTTTGTGTGCCGATTTGTGTGCCCACTTTATATCACCTCTTGGCTTTGACATCAGACACTTTGCAGCTAGGCTTTGGCCAATTCTGTGGCTGACGAGTCCTTATTATATGGGATTGATAGTTAGACATTGCCGGTCTCGAGCTTCGATGAAACTGATTCCGCGTCGCTCTTTACACGATTAAGGATGGCCTTGCGGATCAAACCGGCGAACGGGTAAATAAGGAACCAATAGATTCGAAACTTCCACCTCGCGGCTAGTCCGAAACACTTGGTCCTTGTTTCAGTTGAAAGAACTGTTTCCTCAGAAGAATCTGCTCTCAGGCTGAAGTTCCAAGCCACCTTTGCGTAGCCCGGTCGAGCGAAATCGACAAAATCTCCGACCGTTAAATCCAAACATCGTCCCCCATCCGGACGCCAAAAACGCCCAGCAATTCCCATGAGTAGTTCTTCGTTAGGAACTTCCGCCAACATCACGAAACCCGTGCCCTGAAGACGCTGATTCAGACTGGTGACCGCGCGACTGGGTGAGACTAGTTTTCCAGTCCGTATGGTTTCAAGGATGCGATTTATCCATACTTCGTTGAAGTCCAGCCATAAAAGTCGCTCATACACAACCGGAGGCGACGCGCTTATATGAATGTCGTAGCTAGCGCAGAAATCATAATCAGTTAGGAACTCGTCGATTTTCATTTGGTATTGTCAACTTAACTCAGGAAGAAACGAATAAGCGACTCAGACAAGAATGAATCCCTGTCGTCATCTGGTTAATTAATGATCGGTTGTTATCTCTGTCCTGTGCGATTTGGGAAAATGCCTCGACAGAATCGTGGTGATCTTTGCCCGTAAAAACAATTGGACCGTCATTGGTCGTAAGTCTGATCTGCGAGATGCCATTTGCAGGTCGAGTGATTTTCAAATGCGCAAACTTATGGAAATATTCGGGGCTCTCGAGAATTGGCGTCCACGGATTGGTCCTTCTCTAACACTTCGGAACTTCATTATTGCCGCGGGGTTCGTTACAGAGTTCTAGGCCCAGCGATTCAAGCAGACGACCTGTTATCGATGAAACTTTAGTGACTGTCGAAATCACCAAATCTTCGATTTGCAGTTCCTGGTCGAGGGTCAACGTACCTAGTCGGCGTCTGAATCGAACCAGTTGTGTGCGAGCAATCTCGTGTGGATCCCTGAACGGCGCTGTAATCTGTTCGCGAACGTTCACTCGATGATTTTCAAATTCTCTAACCACGGATACCGCCTCTTTACCTACTTCCATTGGATCGAATCTCGAAGGTGAACGACTAAAGCAACGCGACGGTCACGTGACTCTCTGATCCAACTCTTTACAATGCTCTCAGTTGTGCGTGGTCCACTCGTTCTCACCGAAGAAACCCCCGGGACTTGTGACACCGCTCTACTTTCTTTCTTCACTATCTTTATCGGAGTGTTCATGACTTGACCCTGAAGTTCGAGCAGGTGGACCTCTTTCGCCCCTAAAGAGATCCACCTGCTTCAAGCACAACCCCCTGCTTAGTCGTGCCACTTGAAAATATCTACCTTGCTTCCCAAGCAATGCTTGTACCTAACTGACAACAGACCAATTGACTTTGGTGTCTATTGGAAAAATCAGATCTCTCTCAGATATCGATTGGAGGGTGACGGGATAGTAACTTTGAGACGGAATTACGACACTTCGAATGGTTTGGTTGAGTTGTGAAAATCAGTAGTCAGATGCAGTAGAAAATCTGTAAAAGCCACTAACGTTTCGAGACCTACAACATCACGTGATCTTTTCCGGTCAGATTATGTCTCGTACTTTTTTCGGGCTGTTTCAACTCACATACGCGGAAACCCTCATCATTTTTCACTATCTATGGGCGCTCGCGCCTTTTACAAAGCGATTGTCATTGGATGTGGCAGCTTTCTTGCTAATGACTGTTATAGATCCGAGGAGAGTAATGTCATGAATTCCCGAATAAGAATTGTTAAGCGGAGTGTAAACAGCGAACCAAAGCAGTCGGCTCCGGATGGTAAAGCGACGGAGCTGGTTCGCAATCGCGAGATGGTAGCGGTCGTCAAGAGTTGGATCGACGACTTTAAGCTCCGGACCAGACAAGAACGGCGAGTCACGCTGCCGCTGCCGAATAGAGCTTAAGACGTCGAGCTACGGACGAAGGTAAATATGTCAACAACACTAAAACAACTCCTACACAAACCGAAGCTGGTAATCCCGATTGCAGTCGTAGCAGTACCAATCATTATTGCCCTGATAACTATCGCCAGTAAGTCAAACGATGGTGTTAAGGCAGCCCCACGACCACTCGATGTTGAAGTCGTGCAGGTCAAACAGGACGACGTACCTCTTTATAGCGAATGGATCGGAACAACTGAGGGAATGGTCAATGCCGATATTAAAGCTCAGGTTACCGGCTATCTACTGCGGCAGAATTATAAAGAAGGTTCCTTCGTAAAGAAGGGCGAGCTTATGTTTGAAATTGATCCTCGTCCGTTTCAAGCAGTGCTAGATCAAGCGAACGGTCAACTCGCGCAGTTTGAGGGTCAACTGGAGCAAGCCAATTCGCAAGTGGTCCAGGCAGAGGCTCAAGTCGCTCAGGCGAACAGTCAGCTATCCCAGACACAGGCGCAGCTCGCGCAGGCTGAGGCTAATCAGGTAAAGACGCAGCTTGATGTTAATAAGTACGCTCCGCTCCTGGAACAGAAAGCGGTAACACAGCAGGATTACGATAATGCTGCTCAGGCAAACGTCGTCGCGAAGGCTCAAGTGCAAGGATCAAAAGCGGGCGTCGAAGCGGCGCGCGCGCAACTTCGTTATGCGAACGCACAAATTGGAACCGCAAAAGCTGCGACCAGGACTGCTAGCGGCCAAGTCGAAAACGCGAAAGCCGCAGTCAGAACCGCTCAACTCAACCTGAGCTTCACTCGCATTGTCTCTCCGATTGACGGCATCGCAGGACTCGCGCAAACCCAGGTAGGGGATCTGGTACAGCCTAACAATCCAAACAGCCCGCTGTTGACTACAGTCTCCTCTGTCGATCCACTCAAAGTCTATTTCAACATTAGCGAGCAGCAGTATTTGGCGTTTACGAAAGACAACCTGATTGAAGCAAGACAAGGCGCGAGCGTCACACAGATCGAGTTGGAGTTGATCCTCGCAGACGGTACGACTTATCCGGATAAAGGTAGTTTCTACTTCGCGGACCGTCAGGTTGATCAAAAAACTGGCTCGATTCGGATTGCAGGATTGTTTCCGAATCCCGGAAACATTTTACGGCCCGGACAATACGGTCGCGTTCGAGCTGTCACCTCCACAAAGACCAGCGCCTTGCTGGTTCCACAACGCGCAGTCACTCAGCTACAGGGTGGATATCAGGTCGCGGTAGTTGGTAACGATAACAGAATTGAAATTCGCACGATTAAATTGGGCGACCATAGTGGGCAGATGTGGATTGTGGACGATGGACTGAAACCCGGTGAGAGCGTCGTCGTCGAAGGGATTCAGCGAGTCAAGTCGGGTGTACTTGTCAATCCGAAGCCTTACACCAAAAAAGACTGAAGCGAAACCATGATCTCCAAACTCTTCATTAATAGACCAGTTGTCGCCATGGTCATCGCCATCGTGACGGTGATTGTTGGGTTAGTAGCAATGTCCGGATTGCCTGTGGCCCAGTTTCCCGACATCGTGCCGCCGCAAATTATCGTCAACACGACCTATACCGGAGCGGATGCGCAAACAATCGAGCAATCGGTCGCCACGCCGCTGGAGCAACAGATGAGCGGCGCGGACGATCTGCTCTACATGCAATCGACGAATGCCAACGACGGCACGATGACGTTGACCGTTACTTTCGACGTCGACACGAATCCAAACATCGATCAGGTCAATGTTCAGAATCGCGTGGCCCAGGCGCAGCCCAACCTGCCCGCAGATGTCAATCAGTTTGGATTGAACTTGCGCAAGTCAACAGGTATACCGACA
The DNA here is from genome assembly GCA_036006355.1 of Pyrinomonadaceae bacterium. Lineage (GTDB taxonomy): Bacteria > Acidobacteriota > Blastocatellia > Pyrinomonadales > Pyrinomonadaceae > PSRF01. Next base: position 18,375 of record DASYPT010000066.1, read on the forward strand.
TTAATTTTTGCTCTCTATTCACCACAACAAACTCACGACTCACTCTTTCTGGCAAACTACGCAAACATCAATATCAATGATGCGTTGTATCGCGTTCCGGGTGTGGGTGAGGTGCGCTTGTTCGGAGTCAGTGACTACGCAATGCGTATTTGGGTGAAGCCTGATTTACTCGCAAAACTCGGTCTCACTGTTCCTGATCTTGTCCGTGCTGTTCAGCAACAAAGCACCGTTAACCCGGCAGGTCAGGTTGGTGCTGAGCCAGCACCCAAAGGCAAAGAGACAACTTACACAGTACGGGCTCAGGGCAGATTGCAAACACCAGAGGAGTTTGGCCAGGTCATTGTGCGTTCGAATCCTGATGGGTCAGTCGTCCGGCTTAGTGATGTCGCACACATTGAACTTGGAGCACAGAATTATCAACAGCTGGCGCGGTTTGGTGGAAAACCTGCTGCGATTGTCGCCGTGTACCAGGCACCTGGATCGAATGCACTCGCAGTCGCAGCCGGCGTCAAGAAGACTATGGAAGAACTCAAGCAGCGATTTCCAGCTGACCTCTATTGCGCAATTGGCCTTGATACAACTCGATCTGTAACCGAAGGCATACGCGAGATTGTTGAGACACTTGTAATCGCAATTATTCTTGTTCTCTTAGTCGTCTTCATATTCCTTCAGAACTGGCGTGCCACTCTAATTCCAATGATCGCCGTGCCTGTTTCACTAATCGGTACGTTTGCAGTTTTCCCGTTTCTTGGATTTTCAATTAACACTCTTTCGCTGTTTGCTTTGGTACTGGCGATCGGCCTTGTAGTCGATGACGCGATCGTTGTTGTTGAGGCGGTCGAGCATCATATAGAAGAAGGTATGAGTCCGCGTGAAGCAACACTCAAGGCTATGGAAGAAGTTGCTGGTCCGGTTATTAGCATCGCGCTAATTCTCGCATCTGTCTTTATACCGGTTGCTTTAGTCAGTGGCATTCAGGGTCGTTTGAACAAACAGTTTGCAGTAACGATTGCGGTGTCGGTCGTCATTTCAGCATTCAATGCGCTGACACTGTCACCAGCTCTCGCAGCACTAATGCTGCGTCCGCGTAAGGAAGCGCGTGGGGTGCTCGGCAAATTTTTCAGTGCGTTTAATCGTTGGTTCGCCAAGGCGACACATGGTTATGTTGCGCTGAGCCGCGGTCTAATTCGGAAAGCCGTGGTTGGAATCTTGATTCTTGTTGGCTTTGCTTTAGTCGATGGCGTTTTCAGCAGACGCTTGCCGACCAGTTTTCTGCCCGAAGAGGACTATGGCTTCGTGTTTCTAAATATTCAGCTTCCGCCTGCTGCCTCACTCGAACGAACTGATCAGGTTTCGCAGAAAGTAGAAGCAATTCTCAAGCAAACAGAGGGAGTCCAGTACACGACGACCATCAACGGCTTCAGTTTATTGAATCGCGTCTCCGCCAGTTACAACGGATTCTTCTTTGTTTCTTTGGCACCCTGGAGTGAACGTAAACACACCGCGCCAGAGATCGTGAAGATCGTCAATGCGAGACTTGCCAACGAAATACCCGAGGCAATTGCATTTCTTTTCAGTCCGCCGGCAATTCCGGGTCTTGGAAATTCTGGCGGGCTTTCATTTTGGTTGCAGGATCGCAGTGGCGGATCTGTCGAGTTCCTTGATCAGAACTTGCAAAAATTTTTGACTGCGGCCCGGCAGCGCCCGGAACTAGCCAGTGTTGCTTCACAGTTCACTGCAACAACACCGCAGATCTTCGCTGACGTGGACCGAGACAAGGTGCTCAAACAGGGGGTCGATGTCCGAGACGTATATCAAACTTTGCAGGCCTACTTGGGCGGGATGTTTCTAAATCAATTTAATCGATTCGGAAGACAATGGCGGGTCTTTCTTCAAGCAGAAGGCGAGGAACGGCTAAGTGATCAGGACATCGCTCAATACTATGTTCGCAATAATGACGGCAACATGGTCCCGCTTTCATCCTTGCTAAAGACGCGCAACATTCTTGGGCCTGAATACACCAACCGTTTTAATTTATATCGGGCAGCACAGATTATCGGAACAGCGGCTCCAGGATATAGCTCAGGACAGGCGCTGAGCGCTCTTGAGGAAGTTGCAAAACAGACTCTCCCCCCCGAGATTGGATACGACTGGTCCGACCTTTCTTATCAAGAACAAAAAGCCTCGGGAAGCACTACGTCAGTGTTCGGGCTGTCGCTTGTGTTTGTGTTTCTCATTCTCGCTGCGCTGTACGAGAGCTGGTCGCTTCCATTTTCGGTTTTGCTCACTGTACCGATTGCGATTTTCGGAGCTTTCCTCGGTCTTTGGCTGCGCGGCTACGACCTGGACGTTTACGCGCGCATTGGCTTGGTCGTGCTTATTGGCTTAGCGGCAAAGAATGCGATCTTGATCGTCGAGTTCGCGAAGGCTGAATTGGCGAATGGTCGCGATCTGATCGATGCGGCGCTCGAAGGCGCACGTTTGCGGTTGCGTCCAATTCTAATGACTTCGTTTGCATTCATCTTCGGATCAGCGCCGTTGTGGATTGCCTCTGGCGCAGGCGCATCGGCTCGTCGCATTCTCGGCACAGTTGTAATCGTGGGAATGTTAGCAGCCACGTTGATCGCGATCTTCATAATTCCTGTGACGTTCTACCTAGTTGAGAAAGTTACTATGAGGTTCAGTAAGAAACAGGCTGTCAACCTCACTACACCTGAGCCGCGGCCGGCGACGGGAGACTAAAACGGTGATTGAAGTAGTCACAAAAGTATCGTCTGCGATCGTCGCTGTTAGCTTGTTGGCGGGTACTGCAGCTGGCCAGAAGAAGAATGAGCGTCCGCCGGTCAGCGTACCAAATGAGTTTCGTGGAGCAGAAATCTCTGTGCCAACGGATCAGACCTCGATTGGCGATTTGAAATGGTTTGAGATCTTCAAGGACGACGAACTGCAGAAGATGGTGCGCACCACGATGGTGCAAAACTATGATCTGCACCTCGCTGTCGCCAGAATCAATGCCGCACGCGCAAATCTGGGTCTTGCGCGATCAGATCAGTTCCCTCAGTTTTCTGCCGGTGCAGATCTCACCACCAGCCGCTCATCAGTGAATGGGCCCTCAGGCGCCTTCGGACAAGGTGGACGTAGTCGCAGTTTTGGTAGCGTCTTTTTGAGTCTGCTCACATTTGAGTTAGACATTTGGGGAAGGTTGCGTCAACAAACCAAAGCTGCGCGGGCTGAGCTTCGTGCTTCAGAGGAAGATCGCAAGACGGTTCAAACAAATCGTCGTCGGAGATGTCGCAACCGGATACTTCAGCTTGCTCGAGCTGGATAGTGAGTTGGGTATAGCAAAACAAACCTTAGCAACACGGCAAGAATCGTTGCGACTTATCTCGTTACGTCAGCAAGGTGGATTGGCGACGGCTTTGGATGTTCGCCAGGCGGAAGAGTTGGTTTACCAGGCATCGCAGACAATTCCCGATACAGAACGCCAGATTGTGCAGACAGAAAATCAACTAAGTTTTATCCTCGGTAACAATCCTGGATCCATCACACGCGGTCGGCCGCTGGATAAGCAACAAACACTTCCAACTGTTCCGGCTGGTCTTCCCTCCTCTTTGCTCGAACGGAGACCAGACATTCGCGCTGCCGAGCAGAACCTGGTTGCTCAACGCGCGCTAGTCTCAGCCGCGAAGAGAGCTTTTTTCCCGGCCATCAGTTTGACGGGACTATTTGGTTTTGAAAGCAATCAACTGTCGAACCTCTTTACGGGACCGAGCAAGGCCTGGTCCTTCGTACCACAGATCTCTCAGCCAATCTTTACAGGCGGCCGGCTCAAGTCAGAGGTGAAATTCGCAAGAGCACAACAGGAGTTCGCACTCGTTCAGTATCAACAAACGATTCAAAATGCATTTAAAGAAGTATCAGATGCTCTCGTTCAATATCAGAAAGTTCGAGAGATTCGCGCTCAACAAGAGTTGCTCGTGGCAACCTTGCGTGATAGATCCCGCCTGGCACATCTCCGATACCAAGGCGGCGTTGACACGCTTTTGAATGCGCTCGACTCGGATCGTGAGTTATTCAACGCTGAGCTTACCTTAACTCAGACCAAACGCAACGAACTGTTGTCGCTGGTACAGCTCTACAAGGCTTTGGGCGGTGGATGGCAACAATGAACTTCGTTGCCCGAAAAGCCACGTTTGTCCACTCTCGCGCCTCACAAGCGGATTCAAATCGGCCCAACGACGTTCACGGGACTCTATTATCCAGCTCTTCACCATCACCTCTATGGTGCGTTGACGCTTTATTCTCGAGGAAGAAATCGCTACGTCGCGTGTAACTTTCCGGTCCAATCGCTTCACTATTTTGATGGGAGTCTTCATTAGTTTGAAGCAGGTGGACCTCTTCTATCCGCTGAAGAGGCCCCCACTTCGAGCACAACCATCCCGCAATAGCGTGCTCACTTAAAAATCTCTGTTCAGGCTGGTAGCAATGCTTCTACCGGCCAGCGTAACCGCACCAATCTTAGGGCTAACGCCGCTCACGCTTTAGAATGAGCTTTCACCCTGTAGCTTGCCAAAAGCGCTCGTTCCCGAACGTCCCGAGGAATTCTTCCTCATCATCTTGCGGCATAGGTCGGAATATTCCGAGCTTCTTCATTTTCGTGATCAGAGTAGTGCGCTTCAGTCCCAACCGCATTGCCGCTCCCCGCGGTCCCCCGATCACCCAACGGGTCTTGTGCAGTGCCGTCAGGATCACCTTTCGCTGTGAATCGTCGAACGAGCTTCCAGTTTGCGATAGTTGTAAAGGATTGTTCTCCAATTTAGGCAACGGATTCGGGAGCACTCCGTTGTCTGCTCGAATCACAGCGCGCTCGATCAGGTTCTGAAGCTCGCGCACGTTTCCGGGCCAAGAATAGGCTTCCAGGGCAGCCAGCGTTTTATCGGATATGGAATAAATTTGCTTACCCATACGTTGGGAAAATATTTGCACAAAATGAGATACCAATAACGGAATGTCCTGCCGGCGCTCTCGCAGCGGTGGCAGTACAATGGGAAACACGTTGAGCCTGTAATAGAGATCGCTGCGAAATTCTTTAATCGCCACCATCTCCGCCAGGTCGCGGTGGGTTGCCGCAAGCACACGGACGTTGATGTGATGTGTCCGGCCGCTGCCTAAGCGCTCAAACTCGTGTTCCTGTAAGACGCGAAGTAGTTTGGGCTGCAAAGCCAGTGGCAAATCTCCGATTTCATCCAGAAACAAGGTGCCGGTATCAGCCAATTCAAAGCGGCCGATTTTCTGCGCGATGGCTCCCGTAAAAGCCCCCTTCTCGTGTCCGAATAACTCGCTTTCTAACAACTCGAAGGGAATGGCGGAGCAATTTAATTTAACAAAAGGTCGTTCGCAACGTGCGCTAAGATCATGAATGGCACGCGCAATCAGTTCCTTTCCAGTACCCGTTTCTCCCAGAATCAGCACAGTGGAATCTGTCGGCGCTACGCGTTCCACTTCCGAAAGTGCAAGGTTGAGAGCAGAGCTATTACCGATGATTTGCGGGAATCTACCTTCAATAGAGTCTTGAAGACGCGTCGGAACTTTGTTTAGATTTTGCATGGCCCACTCCTTAATTGCTCTTCGTAAAGTGCATAGTCACACGTTCGTCTCGTCTGTTCTAAGGCTGAACGAATGCTTTTTAGCAACCGCTCGTCACTAAAAGGCTTGTCCAGTAGCGCGACAACACCAGGCCCCATTGCTTGGCGATATCACCGAAATCAGATTGCCATTCATTGTTCATGTAACCGTCGGGACTTACTGTGGACCAAGCCTCCCCTTGAGAATCACTGCATCTTCTTTCAACTCGGACCTGGTTAGTCATTTGTCTGCGTCGCAAATGCATCTTTCTAACGAGCCTTTTTCTTCTACTCACCATTTCAGTCACCTCCTAAAACACGTTGTCTCTGGTCTGACCGCAACTTACTCAGGCAGCCGCCACGGCTTGTTGACTTCGTACCGCAGCCCCAAGCAGGGCATTAAATTCTTCCGCAAACTCATCAGCTGCATGCGAATCACCGATCAGAGTTCCACCAAGGCGTTTCGAGAACACAAGGTTGCAACCGCTATCGTCCAAATCGACGAAAACAGAATCACCGAATTCCACCTGTCCGGTGGCGACAAGGTTCGAGATGGGAAGGACAAGCAATCGCTCGATTGAACGCTTCAAGTGGCGCGCTCCATATCTGTAGTCGACTCCTTCATTTAACAACATCTCCTTAGCAACACCGGAGCAGTGAAAGACAAACTTCGTGCTTGCCGAGCTCATGATCCGATCTTGTAAGGCGCTGAGTTCCAACTCGAGGATCTGACGCAAATGGTGCTCGTTGAGTGAGTGAAAGACCACTACTCTATCGATACGGTTCATGAACTCGGGAGGGAAATTACGGCTGGCAGCTTGAACGGCGGTTTGATGTATCTTCTCGTCAATGTTGCTCTCGACTTTGTTTAAGCGTCGCGCCGGCGTGAAGCCCATGCCACCGTCCACCAACCCTGACATTTCCCGTGCGCCGAGATTAGAGGTCATGACGATGATGGCCCGCGAAAAATCGACGCGACGATTGTCACCCAACGTTAAAGTTGCTTTATCGAGAATGCCCAATAAGAGCTGCCACAATGAATCCGAGGCCTTCTCGATCTCGTCGAAGAGGACTAGAGAAAGTGGAGTTTCCTCGGTTTGAAACCGGTCGATGTTCTCCTGGGACAACAGCGGCGACGTTTCGCGATGGCCTATATATCCCGGCGGCGATCCGATCAGCTTGGCAATCTCGTGGGAGTGCTGAAATTCTGCACAGTCAATTTTGACAACCGCGTTCGGGTTGCCAAAGAGTACTTCGGCAGCGGCTTCTACGACACGTGTTTTGCCGGAACCGGTAGGACCAAGAAAGAGCAACGTACCAATCGGACGACTCGCCTGGTTCATCCCAGCGAGGAACAGCTGGTAGAGGTTGCTCATACCGCAGACCGCTTTCTCCTGGCCGATGATCCGGCCCTCCAGCTTCTCATTGAACCGCTGGGCGCGCTCACACTTGAGTCGGGGGTTGAGGAAGAAAGTGTTTTGTGACAGGACTTGTTCTGTTCGCATTTCCGCAACCATCACGCTTCTCCTTTGTAAAAACTATCAAACATAACCCACTCTGAATCCTCCAATGGACTCAAAGTACTCTTATGAGAAGAAGGAATCTATTGGGCCTTGGTGGATTTGTGGTAACAGAAGAGTGACTCTAGATGATGCTTTCGTTTACACGTTCGGTTCCACTCTTTGGTTGGTGGAAACTTCGTTGCGTGAGGGCGGAACGAGTGATCTAAACAACTACTTTGGTGTATTAAAAGCGGCAGAACGGTGAGAAGGCGCTACTTTGGTTTATCCCGCGTTTGACAGGCCTTTGAGTTTTTCAATCATCCTTACCAGGTCGGCGACGGATTCTGCGTGCATTTTTTCCATCGCCCTACTGCGATGAACCTTGATTGTATTCTCTGCAGTTCCAAGTTGATCAGCAATCTGTTTGTTTAACTTGCCGGCGGCTACCATTGAGATCACCTCACGCTCGCGAGAGGTCAACGAGTCGAAACGCTGTTGCAACCCGGTTATTTCTTTCTCCAGTTCGCGCCTCGTGCGATCTCGCTCCAGCGCGATATGAACAGCATCCAGTAGATCCTGGTCGCGAAATGGTTTAGTGAGGAATTCTATTGCCCCTGCTTTCATAGCGCGAACACTCATCGGGATGTCGCCGTGACCCGTAATAAAGACTATCGGCACCTGGCAATTTCTTGCTGCGAGCTCATTCTGTAGATCGAGTCCACTTAATCCACGCAGTCTGACGTCCAGCACAAGGCAACTGGGATCATCCGGGGATAGTCTTTGTAAAGCAGTTTCAGCGGAGTCAAAAGTCTCGACGTGTAAACCCACGGTGCTGATGAGAAATTTCAGTGAAGAACGCACTGATGGATCGTCGTCGACCACAAAGACTAAGGGAGCTCCACTCATGAGGATACTCCCTCGGCAACTGGCAGTCTGAACGAAAACAGGGCGCCATGAGGAACGTTAGGCGAGGCCCATAGGCGTCCCCCATGAGCTTCGACAAGTGAGCGGCTGATGGGCAAACCCATGCCCATACCAGTTGGCTTGGTCGTAAAAAAGGGAGTGAACACGCGATCCGCCTCTGAACCAAAGCCAATCCCCGAGTCGCCTATTCCGCACACGATGTCGCCCGACTCGTCGATGCGGGATCGCACCCAGAGTACGCGAGGTCGGTCTGTAACTGCAGTCATGGCTTCGATGCCATTCATGATCAAGTTGAGCAGGATCTGTTGCAACTCAATGCGATCAGCCAGCACGAGCGGAAGAGGTTTTGTCAACTGGCTTTCGACCAAGATTCGATTCTTATGAAGCTCATTACCAGCCAGCGCCAGCGCCTCCTGAATAACCTCATTTATATCCAGTACGTTCTTTTCCGCGGGTGCCTTCTTTATGAATGCTCGAATCCGAGCTATCACAGCACTCGCTCGAGTGCCATCCGCAACAATCTCTTTTAAAGACCGCTGAAGAACTTCAGGATCGAGATTACGATTTGCAAGCAGTCGCAGGCAGGCACTGCCATTATTGGTGATAGCCGTTAAAGGCTGATTCACTTCATGAGCGATGGATGCTGTCAATTCTCCCATTGTTGTCAGCCTGGAAACCCGAGCAAGCTCGACTTGAGTTGTGTATAGGGTTTGTTGGGCCTCTTGAAGCATTTCATGCGCGCGCTTTTGCTCAGTCAAATCGAGCACGAAAGCGACACCTTCGCTCCCGTGCGCCTCAAAGAGTGCGCCTCCGAGCAGTACGGGCACTCGGCTGCCATCTTTCCGGAAGTATTCCTTCTCGAAGGGTTGAACGACGCCGGTCGCCTTTAGATCTGCTATGGCCCGCTCGTCGCCGTCGCGCCATTCGGCTGGGGTCAGATCCGGCCATCGCACTCGACCACAGGCGATATCTTCACGCGTGTATTGCACCATGTGGAGAAAGGCTTCGTTGGCCTCGGTGATTACACCCTCGAGATTCCACATAACAATCCCCACAACGTTGGCCGCGACCAGGCGACGGACCTTGGCTTCCAACCCACTTGCCAGTTGACGGATTTCTGCTTCGGCCTTTTCGCGCTCGGCCACCTGGATTTTGAGGTCTTCTATGTGGACCAGCGCTTGATATGCCGAGGAGGCAAATTTCCCTAGAGACGCCATGACCCGGTCATCTTCCACGTCGAACTTGCGGCGATCGCTGTGCATGATTGCCCATATCGTCCCGACTGCTTCGCCTCCAACGTAAAATGGAACCAGCAGGCACTCTTCTATTAAAGGTGTAATCGGCGTGAAATATGTGTAACGCCGCTCGAAATGCTTGAACAATAAGGTACAGTTTTGATCAAGGACGTCCCCGCAGGGACCGAAATTGCGCGGGGTTCCGCCTCCGATGTGCGGATTCCACATGCCGGCGATAGCTGGCCAATAGAACCTTTTGCCGCAAACGTCCGGAGTTTTGCCATCCCTTGTCAGGAGGCTCAGGCCAGCGGAGTCACACTGGGTGATATCGAGAATCGTTTCAGCCAGCGTCTGAAAAATAGAACTTGGTGAATCGGCAAGTACACTCATTAACGTCACGAGCGCGCTATTCTCCTTTTCATAATCAGGAGGACGCGATGGGCGGCGCTGCAACTCCTCCGTGCACAGGATCGACTCTAGCGAAGCCCCGGCTTCTGGAATTGAATCTTCCCTTAGTTTGTTGGCTGCTGCCTTGGAAAATGAACTCATATTTCTCACCTCCACGACGACTCCATTTCCGTGTACTAGCCTCCTTATCAGTTGCGTGTGACACAGAGATATAGTCCGCCGTTCTGTTGTAACGCCAAGTGTCGGGATTCGTTCGCAGTCCCTGGCTCACCAAATAGAACTCAAGTCTCGCCATTGCCTATTAGCTGGCTTCGTAGCGTGATCTAATCGTTAATAAAACCGGGGGGATCTCTTCTCCCATGTGGCCCCTGAACAGCTTCGAGCCTCAGGTCGAAGCTGTTGGGTACGCCCATGGTGACTGGGTGCGCATTACAGGCTAGAGAGTACTCTGGACGATATCGCGGAGATAAACAGATAATTGCTAACTCCGTTGACAAAGCCTGCGTCAACGCCTCAGCGCGAGTGCTTAATTCTTTGCTCCGTCCTTTAACATTGTCAAGACCACATTCTTCTATCCTCTACTGCCATCTAAGCTGAAGGCAGAGCGAATGTTTTTGAGCAACTGTTCGTCACTAAAAGGCTTGTCCATGAACGCGGCAGCACCGGCCTGCATTGCTAATCGACGAGATTCGCCGTCGCCGTAAGCGGTTATGAAAATGATTGGTATGGAGTGGCCCTCGGCAGCGAGTTGGCTTTGGAGTTGTAACCCGTTCATGCCTGGCATCTGTACGTCAACAATAAGGCACGTCGTTTCATAAAGTTGACTGGATTTCAAAAAACTCTCGGCAGATTCAAAAACAACCGCTCGATAACCAAAAGACTCGACGAGCAGTTTCGTGGTCCTGCGAACGGACTCATCATCATCTACTATCGAAATCAGATTGCTGGCCACTCTGAGAAATCCTCCAACCTTGTCAAAGTATTCTTATTTGGAGAAGGAATCAATTAGGCCTTAGTGGATTCATGATAACCAGAAAGGAGACTGTGAGTAGTGCTTTAGTTTACGACGCCTCTTTCCGCAAGACGCTTAATTGTTTCCATCATTGTCACGATGGATCCTGCTCTACTACTGGCAGTGTGAACTTAAAAACAGCGCCGTGAGGAACATTTGCCTCGGCCCAGAGTCGTCCCCCCTGTCCTTCGATAAGTGAACGACTAATGGTCAAACCCATTCCCAAGCCATCTGCCTTTGTAGTAACAAATGGAGTGAAAAGGTCATCTGAGTTGGATCTAAGTCCAGTGCCAGAATCTCGCACTGAAACTAAGATGTGCCCAGATTCGTCGAGCTGCGATTGGACACTGAGCAACCGCGGTCGATTTGTCAACGCACTCATGGCCTCGATCGCATTCATGAGCAAATTTAGCAACACCTGCTGTAACTGAACGCGGTCAGCCATTATCAGCGGAAGATCTTTTGTAAGTTGACGCTCGAGCAAAACTCGATTCTCGTGGAGTTCATGACCAGCGAGCGCTAAAACCGCCTCGATCACCTCATTAATATCCACTTGGATTTTTTCCGCAGGAGTCTTCTTTATAAAACCGCGTATTCGAGTTATGACTGTGCTTGCGCGGGTGCTGTCAGCAACGATTTCCTCCAGAGCCCGATGGAGTACCTCAGGTTCAAGATTACGATTGGTGAGCAGTCTCAGGCAGGCACTGCCATTATTCGTGATTGCCGTTAAGGGTTGATTGACTTCATGGGCGATTGACGCCGCCAGTTCTCCCATAGTCGTCAGCCGAGAGACGCGCGCAAGTTCAAGCTCGGTTTCTCGCAACCTATCTTCAGCGGCTCTTCTTTTGCTTATGTCGCGGATGAAACCGGTGAATACACGATGTCCGTCTCTGCCCAATTCTGCGAAAGACACTTCTACGGGAAACTCTTGTCCGTTTTTGCGTAACGCCGTCAATTCGGTGCCTTGCCAGTTCATATGCCGCTGGCCCGTAGCAAGGTAACTTTTGAATCCTTTCTCGTGCAGTTCCCGCAAGAATTCAGGCATTAGCATGGTCAACGGTTTGCCAATTAAGTCCGCCGGCTTGTAACCAAAGATCTGTTCCGTAGCTCGGTTGGCAAATTGAATCATACCAACGTCGTCCATACCGATGATGGCATCACTGGCCGTTTCAACGACGACGCGATACCTCTCCTCACTATAGTGGAGTGCGGATTCTTCCAGCTTGCGGTCATCGATATCTTCACAAGCGATCAATTCACGCAGGGAGGGCTCTCCATTCTGTGTGCGTGAAACTGCCAGTGCCTTTCTAATCAAAAACCAACTATATTTACCGTCGGACCGACGCAGACGTGCCTCAGTCTCGAAAGCTTTTCCAGACGCTAATGCCGCGGTCCATTGGTCGATGAATTCGCGACGATCCTCTGGGTGGATAAGGGTTTGCCACTCTCGGCCACTCAACTCGTTTACGGAGCAGCCGGTATATTCGTGGCAAGCGCGATTTGCAAACTCAACCGAGCCATCGGGCAGCGCACACAAGACCAGCGCCGGAAGTCGCTCGATAAGGTTTCGTAGATCCAGCTGATCATGACCCTGCTTGGCGCTTTGTGTCTCAGCCATCATGTCTCGCAAAACTTCGCGCTAGCGTTCTCTTCGGTTGTGAAGAAGGAATTCTCATGCAGTACACCGCGGGAAACAGCATGCGAGTGCGTCCCAAAACCCGCGTTCAGCAGAAGACTTCCCGACACCGTGTTCACGTCATACATGCACACGATCACACACGGATAGCGAACTGCGATAAGTGTAGCTCCACTTTCGAGGTCGATCACTTCATCGCTGCCCCTCCCAGGCAGCGAAGCTTGTCCCATGCCCAGATTACCCAGGTAACGGATCGCGGTTGCTCCTCTCTTGACGGCAGCGGAAAAAGCAGCCTCGATGTTCGCAAGGGTCACGGACGCCGGAGACTCACGACGCAAAATAGCAAGCCTGCCCTCCTGACGCAGTCGATCCACATCATGGCCCTTCCTGCGCAAGATCTCCAAAACTCGATGGTTGGCTTCGTCGTGGCCGAACACGACGAAATATTGTGACTCATCAGGAATTCCAACCTCGAGAAACCGAACCCCGCGTTCGAATTCCTCTTCAGTGTTCCAAAAATGGATCAGATGACTGCCTATTACGACGTTGTCCTCGGTAATACCGAGCGGGATCTTATCTATAGATACTTTCATTGTGATTTCCCGATCTCGGATCTTAAATCCGATGAGAGCAGTTACGCAGATTAATTGATTATCTTTTTGTGGCATTTTCCTGCCGTACATAACTTTTGGCAAGGCGCTAAGTGGTATCGACATAGGGCGGTGAGTTGCCGAAATTGTGAAGGGTCGAGAAACAGCACATTCGCAAGGATGTTAATCCGACTGGGGTAGCCCCGAGGACGCGCGTGGTCAGGCAGAAGAGTTGAGTGTTACCAACGAGTCTTCGAAGCCGAAACGGATAAGACGTAAACTTGATCGGGCTATGCGGCTGTTTTGTTTAACCCCGCCCTGGTCGATGATGAAGTCGATAATTGAATCGACGCCTTCGCCGCTTTTCAAATTCGTAAACACGAAAGACGCGTTACGCGCATCCTCAGCGTGTCAGCTGTCATCACGTCAAGATTTGCACCTACGAATGGAGCGAGATTTATTTTGTTATGACGAGAAGATCAGAACGGGTACCGACGCCAGGAAGAGAATTGCTTCGGCAACGTTGCCTGCTTACCCATTTCGCCTTAATGGATGAAAAGCGTTGAAGTTGGGAGCGTCTTTTGCACTTGCTCCTTGGTCATGAAAGTCGAGTAGAGAGGAGTCTCGACGACAGCAGGAGCAACCGCGTTAATTCTGATTTTGTCGCCGGCCAATTCCAATGCAAGATTGTGGACTAAGGCGTGAACTCCGGCATTCGCCGCGGAG
>DASYPT010000067.1:0-6597 GCA_036006355.1 Pyrinomonadaceae bacterium
GGACGCTTCCCAACCTTCACGGACTATTCTGCGAGCTTGTCACCGAGTAGTTTGGTTTTTGCCTCGGCCTTGAATTTCCGACCTGATGGGACCGTGCCAGCTACAGCAGATGCTGCTCAGGGCCTGAACCCACAACTCGCTCCACAGATATTCCTGACTCAGTTACCAGCTTCCACCTCAAACACATTTGTGCGGCTTACAAATGTAGGCGCGGCACTTCTTTTCGCAATCCGTCCTGTTACGACTGATTCCCACACGCGGATGGCATTCGCCATGCCCTTTGACTTTGGTGGCGGAAACGCGGATCTGTCTGGTGAAATTTTCTATTTACTCAGTCCTATCATCACCACTCAATCGGCAGCGGTGCTGACGTTTAACACCGGCGCTAGCAACATGGCGGTCGCGACTGCTACGCCACTTCCGAGTCCAACACCAACTCCGACGCCGACTCCAAGTCCGTCTCCAGACGTGGCGCCAGGCCTCGCGCCAGGTGAATTAAGTATTGTCCGCTCCACTGTCGCTCTTGCTCCTGGTGATGCGAGCGTTTTGAGTGGGTCCGAAACAAAACGAAGTCCTGCTTTGCCAGTTGAGCTCAATGGAGTATCTGTCAGTATTAACGGAGCAGCAGCTGGTCTGTACTTCGTCGGTAATGGCTCAAAGCAAATTAACTTTGTGATGCCGATAAGCGCGGCGATTGGCTTGGGCACTGTCGCGGTTAATATTAATGATACTGGGTCGAACACCGATACAGCTTTGCGCGGTTTTGTCCAGATTTTTTCGGGACAACCAGACATTTTCACGACCACTAATGACGCCGGTGGCCGGGCGGTTGTCTTCAACATAACCAATCCGAGCGCACGTACTGTTGAGCCGTTTAGTGTGACTTCGCAGGATGCCGGGGGCAATACTGTCCCTACAGTCCTCGAATTGAACTTAACCGGTGTTCGCCTCGCATCAACTGCTGAAGTCACGGTCACAGTTGGCACAACGGCTATCAGTGGCGCTTCGATCACCTTAGTGAAATCGAATCCTGAAATGCCCGGTTTCGATATCATTGACTTCACTCTGCCCGCATCTTTGGCAGGCGCGGGTGATGTCCCAATAGTTGTAACGTTCACTCGAACAGGTCAGCCTGCGACGACAAGTCGGTCAACCGCTACAGCGGCCCACATAACGATTAACTAAGCTGTACCTCTTGCTTTTCACCACCCGCTCGGCTTTGGTCGGGCGGGTTTTTATTTACTTGAACGCTGGGTTGCTCGCGATGTGCAAGACACTGCTGTTCGTTCGTTCATGAAGTGATGCATCAGTCGAAGCTTATAGGTTTGCGCATACTAGCTGTTCGGTTTCTCGCGGCTGTTGTCACTTGTGGGATAGGGTTAGTTCTTAGTTATTCCTGGAAGTGTTTTCGCAATCCAGAAACACTGCCCTGGTTTGCTGGAAACCGCTCCAGAAATGGGAGTGGAGTTAAAATCAGGAGCGCCCGTGCTTCGTGCGCCTGGAGCTGCGGGTAACGGACTTACAAAAACAGGTGTTCCCTTTTCATTTACAACCTTCACATCGTCTGACGGCAGGAGCTTCTTTCAATGGAGCGAAAGTCATAGATCAGCGTTCGCATCTCATCGAGCTTTAAACCGCGCGTTAGAGAAATCGATTAAGACAATTAGGCGTGAGCCCCTTCTGGATATTGATGGCCGGAGAGTTGGTGTGAAAATCGTCGCCAGGTTTCCATCGCGCTCCCGTTATGGACCTGCCTGCGTTTTGTGGATTAAAGGATCAACATTTGGTTATGTTACGACTTCATCGATGGACGGACTGCTAGAGTACGAGAAACATTGAGATGCGCAACAAAGTGGTTCCCATAGCGCGATCCGACGGTATTTTTTGTGAGGTGTCCCAGCCTCCAGCGTGATACCATGAGCCACTAGCCGGGACACCCGCCCCCGCGCCCGATAACGATTTACCAAACGTCCTCTCTCGGAAGACCTGATGAATTATCCCCTTTCTCTATTTCTGGTACTGGTCTCGTTTATGAGTCTGGGCTCGCCGGGCCGCTTTGAGACAAGGGACTCTTCCGAATTCGAGCCGGTCGCTCAAACGGCGCGACAAATCAAATGGCCGACGAGGACGATCGAAGTTGCTCTTTCTACCTCATTGCAGTCTCCAGGCGCCAATATCAAATCAGGGAGTGACGTGGTTGGCGCTATTCGGCGTGCGCTAGCTCATTGGTCCAGTATCGCCAGAATCAATTTTCTGGTTACGTGGTCTTCAGCATCCTCTGTAAGTCCCTCTAATAATGGAGACGGCGTCAGCCTCATAACCATTGCTGACACTCCTGAAAATCAAAGTTTCAATGCCGACTCGACCGCAGGTCGAACACGCGTCTTCTTCGATCCGGAGACAGGCACGATCGCGGAGGCCGATGTATCGATTAATCCACATCCAAAAACAGAAGCAGGTGCGGACCTGCAGTTCTCGACCGATGGATCACTTGGTACTTATGACCTCGAAGCGACGTTCACTCATGAGATCGGTCACCTCTTAGGTTTAGATCACTCGGCTGTGCTCGGTTCGACCATGCAAGGTCGTCAGGCGTTCAATGGCACTTTCGGTTTGCCCGCGCTAACTGAACGAACGCTAAGCGAAGACGATCGACAACGTGTTCGCAGCTTGTATGGTCCAAAGTTGAAGTTGGGACGAATTGAAGGACACTTGATTGATAACCGATTACCAAATACTTCCAGCCCGCTCAGTTCAGTCAGTATCTGGGCAGAAAATGTGAGTTCAGGACGAGTCGTCGCAAGTGGAACGACAAATGACGACGGCGCTTATAAATTTGATGGTCTCGCGCCAGGTCAATATCGAGTCGTGGTTGCCCCTCGCGAAGACAGTACAGATCGCTTTCGCAGCTTCGAGATCTCAAATCAAGTCGTCGTCAAATCCGATCTAGCCACGACCTTGAACTACAACCTCGTACCACCGCAAGCGTCCGCACCTGTGTTGAATCCGCGATTCATTGGACTGAATGCAGAGCTTTCGACAGTAGCGCTACCGCTCGAGGCTGGAAAGAAGTTCAAGATCTACCTTGCTGGCGATGGCATCGATCAAGTCCCCGGCACTAACATCTCAATTAACTCACCGTACTTCACTGTTGATGCATCGAGTCTCACGCGTGAACAGTTGGGCACGCCTTATCCGGTGGTCAGTTTCGAATTAACCGCTGCACCTAACGCGCCATTTGGCGACTACTCGATCAAGTTGCAAGCGAACTCTGGCGAGACTGCCTTTGTTCCTGGCGCACTCACTATCGATCCCGGTGTGGCAGCGACAGGTGGCAACCCGATTGATGATTACCGGTTCTTCATCAGCCAACACTATGCAGACATGATGGGACGCGAACCCGATCAAGCTACACTCGACAAACTAACAGCGCAGTTCATTCAGTGCGGAACACGTGGCGATTGCTTGAAGACGCGGCGTTTGGATCTTTCGACGTCGCTCTTAACGCAAAGTGAATTGTCACCGACCGGACTTTTTCTGCACGACTTATACGTAGCCGGATTTGGCAGGCGACCCCGTTTTTCTGACTATGAAACTGATCGAGCTACTGTAGGTAACTTCAATAGCGAGATCGAAGACAGTCGTATTTCACTTGCTTTGGCCTTTGTTCAGCGAGCAGACTTTCAGCGTCGTTATCCATCGACGTTGAAACCCGCTGAGTTCGTCGATCAGTTGCTTGCGAACGCAGGTCAACGAAGTAATCCGGACATCAAAGTAGAACGTCCGGCCTTGCTTGGTCTGTTCGATGGCATGAATTCAGGACGTGCTGCGATTCTCGCGCGTATTGCGTCGTACTCGAGTGTGGTAGATGCTCAGTACAATGAAGCGTTCGTGATGCTGCAATACTTCTCCTACTTGCGACGTGACCCGGATGAAAGCGGACTCAACTTCTGGATGAACACACTTAAGAGCAAGCCATTGCGCGATCCTGCAGCGGCGCGTTTTGTAGTTTGCTCTTTTATGACGTCAACTGAGTATCAAAACCGTTTCGGTATGATTGCGACGCATAGCAACGCCGAGTGTGGCAATTAGATCTTGATCTCGGATCCCAGATCAAAAACGCCTCCCTGGGAGTGGTTTTTAAATCTGAGATCTGAGATTTGAGATCCTACTGGTATATTTACCTCACGCTCGTTTTAGTTACACCAAACAAAAGAAGCATAGTTGAAAGAAAAACTTTTAGCGTATCTAGTGTGTCCGGCCTGCGGTCAGGGCCTCTCGGTTTCCGTTACCGACGCACAAGACAATGAAATCCTTGAGGGAACGTTGACGTGCGCCGGCTGTCACCGCAGCTTCGCAATCGCCCGGGGTGTCCCAAGATTTGCTGACCTTGAAGAAGTGGACAGCGACAAGCAAGCGACCGCTGAAGGTTTCGGCTGGCAGTGGACTCACTTTGTTCAGGAGGACAAGCGATACGCAGAACAATTTCTCGGCTGGATCAAGCCAGTCACTCCAGAATTCTTCGCCGGCAAGGTCGTGCTCGAAGGAGGTTGTGGAAAGGGAAGACATACACAGCTCGCCGCCGCGTGGGGAGCGCGGGACATCATCGGCATCGACCTAAGTATTGCCGTTGAAACTGCATATGCTGCAACTCGTCAGCTGCCGAATGTTCACATTGTTCAGGCCGACATCTATAGCCTGCCTTTTGCGAGATGCTTCGACTATGCCTTCTCTGTTGGCGTCCTGCATCATCTGCCCGATCCTAAGGGTGGGTTTGAATCTTTGGCTTCGAAGGTAAAGAGCGGCGGACACATCTCGGCCTGGGTTTATGGAGCTGAGAACAACGAATGGATTACCCGGTTCGTCGATCCGGTGCGAACAAAGTTAACTTCAAGGATGGATCAACGTATTCTTCTGCAACTCTCGAAGATTCCCGCTGCTAGTATCTATCTCGCAACTAAATTGATCTATGGTCCCTTGAATCGCAGTGAATCCGGAAAGTCTGTTGCCCGTCACTTGTTCTATAACGAGTATTTTAGAAATCTGGCGCCGTTTGGCTGGCGCGAACAGCACACAATAGTTTTTGATCACCTCGTGGCCCCAACCGCGTTTTACTTGTCGCGTGAAGAATTCGAGACTTGGTGGCGTGGGATAGGCGCAGATGAAGTCACAATTGCCTGGCACAATGAAAACAGTTGGTGTGGATTTGGTCGCATCCCCTAAACGATGAGCTCGGCGGGAACAATGCAAAGAAATGTCTGGCGCCCACTCTGGGAACTGCCGCACCGCAGTGAACTGATCTGGTCACTCGCGAAGAGAGATCTGCTGGCCAGGTACAAAGGTTCCGTGCTCGGGATAATCTGGGCAGTAGTTACGCCTGTGGTGATGATTGCGATCTTTACGTTTATCTTCGCAGGAATCTTTGGAGCACGATTCGGCAACAGCACTTCGCATTGGACGTACGCGTTGTATCTCTTCTGTGGCTTGATACCGTGGACCATGTTTCAGGACACATTGCAACAGTCGTCAACCACGATCGTAAATCACTCGAATCTAGTTAAGCGTGTAATCTTCCCGCTTGAGACATTGCCGGTGGCTCAGGCCTTTTCGGCACTTGGCAATCAATTGTTCGCCAGCATTGCATTATTGCTGGCTGTCGTTGTCATTGAGCACCGTTTGGCACTCACTTTCATGTGGTTGCCCGTGCTTTTGATACCGCAACTTTTGATCGCGATCGGCGCAGGCTGGCTGTTAGCATCGCTTGGAGTGTTTCTGAGGGACATTGTTCAGGGTGTGTCGCTCGTGTTGATGGCCTGGATGTATCTGACTCCCATTATCTATCCCGAATCCGTCGTGCCGCCCAGGATTAGTCGGCTTATTCAACTGAATCCATTCACGCCTTTAGTGCGCAATTATCGTCGTATCTTCCTGGAGGGTCAGCAGCCCGATTGGGCCGGTTTGGGTTATTTCACGATCGTGGCAGTGTTGGTGTTTTTGTTTGGTTACTGGTGGTTTGCTCGAACACGAAAGAACTTCGCCGATGTGATCTAAGGTCGTGGTTAGAAGTGCGTCGTTTTATAGGTCCTATCACTTCAAACACTCAACTCAGCACCCTCGATCTACGACCCGCCACTAAATATTTTGCAATGCTCTAGCCACGGGAGTAGCATCCGGGCGTGCGCGAACTGCGGATCCATTTATTGTTACTGTTGGCAGTGTCTACCTATTCGTGTGGCAGGAACGTCGGCTCATTGACTCCGTCTGTGAAAGCACAAGAACCTGCGACCGCTTCCTCAAGTAATAACAAAGTCGATTTTGTCACTCACGTCGAACCCATCCTGAAAGCGAAATGTCAGCCTTGTCACTTCAGTGGCGGAAAGGTGTACGACAAGCTGCCGTTTGATCGTCCTGAAACGATCAAGACCCTCGGTACGAAACTCTTTACTCGGATCCAGGACGAAAACGAACGCAAAGTAATCCGCGAGTTTTTGGCCCAGTAAGACAATTGTCCGATATGCTTTAGCTTGTCGTGACGCAACCAACCAAGCATCACAGATTCAGCGTTTACAATCTGAGGGCTTAGTTGGTTGCGTCACG
>DASYPT010000068.1:0-67640 GCA_036006355.1 Pyrinomonadaceae bacterium
GAGTGGCGACATAGCCACTCGCGCCGCTTCGCATTCGAGGATATGTGACGAAATTTTATGACGTTCATTAAAGAAGATTTATGCGAGACTGGCCGATCGAATAGGGCTACGATTGGACGCACGTTGCACATTTAGCTTACGAAGGAGTGGTCAGACTGACTCACGATTTCGTACTATCAAGGCTACAAAGAACAGGAGGCCCCATGAAAAGAATGAGTCGAGTCTGGGTCGCAGTGTCACTTGTTTTGGTGAGGGCCGCAATTGTTTTGGCGCAGGAACCGGTTGATACAGATTCCAAGTACAAGACCGCTGACTCAAATAATGCTGTAATTGAAGGGCGTGTCACATTGCCTTCCGGCTTCTCCGCAGAAAAACATGTGAAGATTACTTTGAGGAATTCCGTAATGGTCCTTTCCACTCGATATACCGATAGACATGGTGAGTTTCGATTCGACAATTTGAGCGAAGCTATTTACTTCGTACAAGCCGAGGTTGAAGGCGACGAGTTTGAGCCCGTGGTCCAAAGGCTGGCGCTTGGGCGTGGCATAGTGGGGGAGCTTACGCTGCAATTGCGAGAGAAAAAGTTAGTGCAATCGTTCAATTCTGCCAGGGTTGTTTCCGTGGCAGAGCTGAAGCAATCCGTCCCGCAATCCGCACGAAAGGAATATGAACTCGGTTTGAAGTATGTAACGAGAGGAAACGTTGTAGAGGCTGCGTCTCATTTTCAACAAGCCGTTTCACTCTATCCGGAGTATCTTGCGGCCCGCAATGATCTCGGTGCTCAGTTTCTTAAGCTCAAGCGGATAGACGAAGCAGAACAGGCCTTTAGAATAGTTATTGACAAAGATCCAAAGAACTTCAATGCGAAATTCAATCTTGGACTTGTTGCCATGGAACGGAAGAATTATGAGGATGCGATCACACAATTAAATCAGGCGATCGTTATAGATAGTACACGCCCAGTAGCTCGCTTGTGGCTCGGCGTTGCCCTGCTGGAAATGGGCGATCTGCCTCCAGCTGAAACCGAGTTGACCAAAGCTTTAGTAATGGGGGGCGCCGAGTGTGTTGCCGCGCACTATCATTTGGCTCGCATCTATCTGAGTCGAGGAGACACGGCCGAAGCAACTCGCGCCGTTAGGGCTTACTTGGATGAGGCTCCCAAGGGAGAGTATGTGAACGATGCCCGAGAACTTGAAAAGAAGCTGAAACAACAGGCGAAGTCATAACTCTTTAAAATTACACGTATATAGAAGGCGCATCCTCACGCCCCCTCCTGCGCAAGTTAATTCTCAAGGTGCAACGTTGAAAATAGTAGAACGGGTAACGCTATTCGAGGAATCCCCAATCGTTATTTTCAGTTCATAGGCTCCAGGTTGGAACTTATCGAGAGGAAAAGCACTCGCGTATTTAACCTGTCCCAATTGGTCAGGGGCGGGCAATTGGGTAGAACTCTTTCCCAGAGACCGATTGTTTTGCAAGATCTCCAAGGTGAGTTGTAATGGAGTGGTAGAACCTTTTGCCGGCCACGCCGTAAAAAAGAATGCTAGTTGCTTCGTGAGCGACTTGACAACGGGTTCTCCCAGGTTTGGATAAACCACAAGTTCACCAAAATGAAACGGTTGATCACGTTTTTGTTCTTCAGCCGTTAATCGTTCTGCACGCCTTAAAACCGCGATACTACTTAGTCGTGGTTTCGTTTCATCACCGTTTGGGATTTCTACAACAGTTTGTTTGAGATTTACCTTTCCATCTGCTGCATCATAGGCAATGAATTCCACCGTATACTTGCCCGGTAAAAGTTGGGTTTCGCGGTAAAAAAGAACGTCGCCTTTCTTTGCATCGCCAAGCTGATCAAGCGGACCGCTTAGTGGATAGTGCTGGCTTAGTTTTTGGACCACCTGGTCCGTTTGATCCTTGACCAAGGCGACCAGGGAAAAGTCTGCGCTGTACGTCTTATTGTCGCTTGACGAAAATGAGAACGCTGAAAGCGGAACCTCTGCGAGTATAAGCGACAAACCTGGCCGGTGTGGCGCAGGAAAACTGAGGACAGAACCTTTCAGAGAAAGCGATTTCGAATCTGACTGAGAATGGTGAGCGGCCGCAATCGCAGGCGCTTCGTAATCCAGCACGGGGAGCTGACCCAGAGACTCAACAGCGTAGTATCCTTTGCGCGCCTGCACGTCGAAATTCGCATGGCTTAGCTTCACATTAATCTGACGAAACCGGCCGTTGTAATCCTGATTCTTTGGCACGTACGTCAGCATGTAATAGCCATGCATGTCATCGTTGATGCGACGAAGTCCGTTAGTCAGGTCATTCGTGTCGTGGATCAAGAATCCACCTGTCTGATCGGCGAGCTGCCCAAGACCACTGCGCGGATCAAACTTCAGTAACTCCTCGTTTCGTTCCAGGGATTTCATGTAGGGGCCAGTTGAAACACGGTCAGAACCACGAGCCTGCTGCCCCATGCGTTGAGCCGCTATGGAGTTGAGTTCACGTGCTGACTCTGCGGCCCCGCTTTCAGTGCGAAGGCCCGCTGCGTCAATTGTATAGATACTGACATTAGCGCGATTGGCTGCGCTGATCACTGCGGGAAACTTTGCCTGAACAGAAGTTGGCAGAGCCAGCCCTTCGGAAAAGAAAATAATAGTCTTCCTACCGGGTAAATTGCGCATTGGGTTAATCACGGCCAGTAAACCGTTGATAGTGGCAAATCCCTGCTGGTCCCGCTCGAGGGTTTCGAACTGTTGCAGAATGTTGGACTCCATTTCAACAAGCTTTTGTGCGGCCGCCGCCTGTCCTGAGGCCTGGCCAGCTGCGGATGCACCTGCTGGATCACCGCCTGCTCCGGCACTTGAAGCACTTGCTTGTGACGATTCGATCTCTCGATCCAGCCCGGCACTCCGATCAGCCAGATCCCGAGTCCGTTGGGCGCTGGATGCGTACGTTGAGCCTGTTGCGCCAGTCGCGGTATCAATCGCCGCTCTTACTAGATCTGAATTATCGGTAAAGGGCTGCACAGTATTCAGTGAAAGATCAATTCGGAACACGCCAGTGAAATCGCCGCCTGCCATGCCCTCCTGCGCATAAGCAATGCCGGCCTTCTTCGCCAAAGAGCGTGCCTCAGGGGAGAGTCGGTCAAATACGAGCGCCGTAACTCCGGGTGTGGTACGAGAGGGTGCGACTATCGGTGTGGCGGTTGGCTGATTGTTTTCTTTTCTATCTGTACCGGCGCTGTTCCCCGACTCAGCTGAACTCTCGCGATTTACGAAACGAAACGATTCGAGTTTTTGACTTACCCCGTCTTCCAAAACTTCAAAATCAGCAGCATTTAAATCTTTAACTGTGTGTCCCTTCTTGTCTTTTACGACGATGTCAAGCCTGACTTCATTCGTGCGAACGCGAATTACATCATCCTGATTTTGAGGCGTTTGTCCGCCGACTAGACTGAGCAACAAAAGACTCAACCCAATCGCTGGAAACAAGCTGACGCAATGTTTCATTGCTTCGTCCCCTCAATTCAAGAAATGATCTGCCGATTGACGGAGTATAGTTCCGTTTATACATAGAACCAAATAAGAATCGTCCTTTAAAGTGCTTAGGTTTGATCCGTCAATCCCGGGGTTAGTTTGGAAATAAGAGACAACGCTGTTGTATACTTTTCGCAACTGTTCTTCCCGTCTGCTGAAAACCAGTTAAAATGGCTAAAATGAAAAGTCTGCAGCTAGTAGTTTTCCTTGCGTGTGCCACGTGCCTGCTTGCTTTACCCACGGTTGCGCAAACCGGCTCAGACTCAGTTGATGCAGCGTTTTCTCGCGCCACGCAGTTGCATCAAGCCGGAGATATTGAAGGTGCAATCCGTGGTTATGAATCGATCCTCACTACACACCCTGAAAGAGTTGACGTGCGATCGAATCTCGGTGCCGCATATTCACGACTGGGGCGCTACGAAGACGCCATTGCTCAATACACTCAGGCACTAAAGCTCGACAATAGAAACGAGAGTATTCGGTTCAACCTTGCCCTTGCCTATTACAAGGGCGCAATGTTTGTTGAGGCGGCCGATGAATTCACAAAATTCCTGGCTTCTGCGGCCGCGGACGTCCCTCAACGTCCAAACGCTGTCATGCTTCTCGCTGACTGCCAGGTGCGTCTTGGAAACTACAAGAAAGTTATCGAGTCGCTCTCACCGCTCGCTGAAGCTGAACCGAATAATCGAGCGGTCGCTTTTTTATTAGGCAGCGCGCTGATCAGCGACGGTCAATTAAATCGGGGCCAGCTGTTAATCGACAAAGTCTTTCACGACGAAGACTCTGCCGAAGCGCATTTGTTGCTGGGGTCGACCTTGCTTCTCGCTGACGACGGACACGGAGCAATAAAAGAGTTTGAGCGTGGAATTCAACTGGACCCCAATTTGCCAACATTGCAGGCGTGGTACGGCCGTGCGCTGATGCGGATGGGCGACGCCGCACGTGCAAAAACTGCTTTCCATGCCGAGTTGTCGAAGAACCAGAATGACTTCGACGCCAACCTTTTCATGGGAGTATTGCTTCGGCAGGACAAAGAGTTTGATGACGCGCTTCAATACTTGTCCCGCGCGGTTCGCTTGAGACCTCGTGATCAGTATGCTCGGTACCATATGGCCGCGCTTTATGCTGCTCTTGCCAGACCAAAAGATGCCTTGCCGTTACTTGAAGGTGTGGCGAAGGAGTACCCTGAGTTCTCTGAAGCTCGCGTATTGTTGGCATCGGTTTACTACCGGCTCAATCGAAAGGAAGATGGTGACCGAGAAAAGGCAGCAGTTCAAAAGTTGACTGCAGAGCAACAGGCCAAACAACCAGGGGCACAAAACGAGGGTAATCGGCCGGCCCCAGTCAAGCCACCCAATAATTTTAAGGATCAATTCAAGGAGCGTCGTTGAATTCTTGAGTGCCGCTATGAACAACGTTCGATTTTCATTGATTCTCTTGTGTTCTTTTCTGATGACGTGTGTGTTAAGTACACACGGGCAAACCAGATCAAGAGCTAAGCGGACGAGCGCCGGCACAAAAACGTCGTCGCAATCGAGCGCAGTGTTCGACAATCTTGTGAAGGTTGCGGACGAAGCGCGTATTGCAGGCAGGTTGGACGAAGCAATTGAAGCGTATACGAGGGCCGTTCAGAATAGGCCCAAATGGCCGGATGGCTGGTGGTACCTGGGTGCTCTCTACTACGAGAAAGATCTCTACCCGCAAGCGCGGGACGCGTTCAACAAATTAGTTGTGCTCGAGCCTAAACGAGGACCCGCATGGGCCATGTTGGGGTTATGTCAATTTCAGACGCGGGAGTATGAGCCGGCCGTTACCGCATTTCAGCGTGGCTATGTTCTCGGACTCGACGGGAATAAAGAACTCTATACCGTTGTGCGATATCACGCGGTATTGCTTTACATACGTTCCGAGCAATTTGAAGTGGCCTTTGACGTTCTGAGGGAACTCCAGACAGATAATCCAAAGATAGTTGAAGCCTTCGGATTGATCATGTTACGGATGCCATTTTTCCCCACCGAAATCCCAGCTGAAAGACGCGAAGAAGTGTTGCTGGCCGGACAAGCGGGCGCCAGCATGGCCGCGCAACGTAGAGACGATGCGCGCAAGGCGTTCCAGGATTTGGTTGGACGCTATCCTGATGATCCGAACGTTCATTATTCATTTGGTGTATTCATGATGCATCAGGACGTGGATCTAGCCGTCAAAGAATTTCTTCGCGCACTCGAACTCAATGCGCAGCACCAGCCAGCGATGGTGCAATTGGCGTTTGAGTACCTAAAGCGTCGTGAGTACGAGACAGCTTTGCCTCTGGCCGAAAAGTCGGTCGCATTGGCGCCGAGAATGTATCCTGCTCGCAATGTATTGGGGCGGGTGTTGCTTGAGCTGGGGCAAACTGCACGGGCTATTACTGAGTTGGAGGAGGGAATCCGATTGGCGCCTGAGAGTTTTGAGATGCACTTTGCGCTTGCCCGAGCCTACGCTCGCGCGGGTCGAAAAGCCGAAGCAGATCGGGAAAACGAAATTTTTAAGAAGCTACAGGAAAAATACAACCAACAGATTGGTGCTGGACAATCAGAAAATGCGACCAGCACTACAACCGCAAAACCTGATCCCGCAAAAAAGAACTAACTTGAACCGGGTAATGAGTCCTCGCATTAAAGACTCTGTTCTGTTCCTGTGTGCCGGCGCCCTTTGTGCGGTAGTGGTTATCCTTATATCTTTGGGACCATCGATAGTTGTGGGTCAGTCAAGCGCGCCCAGGAACTGGAATCCGCGACGCGTATCTCCAGGGACGGAGTTCATTAGTGATCAGGCTTGCGGCGAGTGTCACAAAAAATCATTCTACCCATTTGCAAAGACCGGTATGGCTCTGGCGATGGAACGAGTAGCGGAGTCAAAGATCCTTAAAGAGAATCCAAAACTTACGCTTCAGCTCGGTCCATATTTTTACGAGATAAAGCGCCAGGGTAGAGAAAGTCTCTACTCGGTCACCGATGGCAAGGACACGATCTCGGTGCCGATACAATACGCTCTCGGACAAGGAAGAATGGGTCAGACCTATGTGCTTCAGTACAACGGAGGCTTTTACGAGAGTCGTATCAGCTTCTATAACGAAACGAAGGGACTTGATTTTACCGTAGGCGCCCGTGACATCCCCAAATCGCTGGAGGAAGCGTTTGGCCATTTGCTTTCATCTACTGAAGTGGTGAGTTGTTTCAGTTGTCACTCGATCGGGGCAACAAGTGGGCAAAGTCTACAATTGGATAAGCTTGTTCATGGCGTCCGCTGTGAAAGTTGTCATGGTCCGGGTGGTCCGCACGTTGCGGCAGTGAAGGCTTGTGAACTTGGATACAAATCAACATTCAATCCTGGGCGGTTAAGCGGAGACGAGCAGTCTCAGCAATTTTGTGCACTGTGTCACAGAGGAATTGATGAGTATTCAGTGTTGGAGAGCATGGAGATCAACAATGTGCGGTTTCAACCGTATCGGATCTTTCATAGTAAATGTTACTCAAACGATCGCAATATCCGATGCACCGCTTGCCACAATCCACACGAACCTTTACGTGAAGATCCTGCCTATTACGATTCCAAGTGTCTGGCTTGCCACGCGCTCAAGGGACAACCGGTCGCTCAGGGAAGTTCACCTTCTTGTCCAGTTGCGTTAAAAGACTGTGTCTCGTGTCACATGCCGAAAGTGGAAATCAAGGCGGCGCATTTTAAATTTACCGATCACTATATTCGCATCGTCAAGCCCGGTGAAAAGTACCCGAATTAAACATGCGATCCTTTTACTTAATCGGACTCTTAGTATTCGTAACCGCCGGGGCAGAGGCAACGCGTTATACGGCTCTGTCTCAAGGACAACAGAATCAGGGCCCGCAGTCGCCAGCTAAACCAATCTTTGTTGCCGTTCCGCCTTCCGAATCGAAAATCGCATGGGTGCACGACAACGGCCATTCGGATATGCGTCATCTGCCAGAGACATGTGGCGGAGGTGGTCTTTTCTTCGATTACGATAACGACGGCTGGATGGATATCTACCTCGTGAACAGCGGCCCGTCAGATTTCTTCACTCCCAAGACACCGCTGAAGAATGCGCTTTATCACAACAACCATGACGGCACATTCACCGACGTAACTGACAAAGCGGGAGTCGCCTGTGGAAAGATGGGTGACTTCGGCATGGGTGCAGCTGCTGGTGATTTCGACGGTGATGGTTGGCAGGATCTGTATGTAACCAACTACGGTCGCAACGTGTTGTTTCATAACAACGGCAATGGCACATTCACAGACGTGACGGACAAGGCCGGCGTTGCAGCTCCGAACTGGTCCACCTGCGCAGTCTGGTTCGATTATGATGGCGACGCAAAGCTTGATCTCTTCGTTTCGAGTTTTGTGCAGTACAGCGGCACCGGCACGATCTTTTGTGGCGACAATCGTCTCGGAAAGCGCTACTACTGCGTGCCTCGGGTCTTTAAACCGCGCTCGAGCTATTTATTCCATAACGACGGTGCGGGAAAGTTCACGGACGTTAGCCAGGCTTCTGGAATCGCGGCGTCTCAAGGTAAGTCGTTTGGAGTTGTGGCCACTGACGTCAACAATGATGGTTTACCAGATCTGTTTGTAGCGAACGACACACTACCCAACTTTCTTTTCATAAACAAAGGCAAAGGCAAGTTTGAAGAAGACGCGTTGTTGGCAGGCGTTGCCTACAGCGACTCAGGTGCACCTCGTTCGGGTATGGGTGTGGACGCGGCTGATTACGACGGAGATGGCTGGCAGGATCTTTTTGTCGCAAACATCGATCAGGAGCTGTTCAGTCTCTATCAGAATCAGAAGGATCTAACGTTCATCGACAAACCCGGTGAGATTGGTCAAGCCACGAGACTCCTCAGTGGTTGGGGCCTGAAGTTCTTCGACTACGACAACGATGGCGATCCGGACCTCATTCTCGCAAACGGTCACCCGGATGACATGGTTGAAATCCAGTCGTTGAAGGTGAAGTATAAAGAACCGCTTCTGATGTTCGAGAATGTGAACGGCAAGTATAAGAACGTCACTGCTACGTCAGGAGACGTTTTCAAAGGGGACTGGCCGGCGCGTGGATTATCGGTCGGTGATTACGATAATGATGGCGACCTCGATGTATTGATAATCAATAACGGCGAAGCACCGATACTGCTAAGGAATGATGGTGGCAATCGCAATAACTGGGTAGGCCTTCAGTTGGAAGCGACTAAGAGTAACCCGGGTGCTGTCGGTGCAATCATCAACTGGGAAGCGGGTGGTGTGAAGCGAAGTCGCTGGAAGACGAGTGGTGGTAGCTACCTCTCATCGCATGATCCGCGTGAGATTCTCGGAATAGGCCAGGCGACAAAAATCGACAGTGTTGAAATCAAATGGCCGAGCGGCCAGATCGATAAACTCACGGACGTACCGATCAATAAGTACATCAAGGTCACTGAAGGCAAGGGCTGGAAATAGCTTTTTTCTGTGCAACTCTGTGATTATTAAGGCTCCTCATTAAGCACGGAGTCACCGAGACACTGAGATTTACAGAGAAGACTCTTCGAATCCGAATAAGCTCATGCGTTGCTTTCTCTCTTGGCGAAGTCTGTGCGTTGGTTTGACACTACTCGCCGCAATTCTGCCACTGCTTCTCGACGAGTCGCACACCTCTGCGCAAAGCAACGTTCAATACCTCTTTCAGAATCCCGATCTTCCCACCGAACAGCGGATTGACAACCTTCTCTCGTTAATGACTCGCGACGAGAAGATCGCATGTCTGGGCACAAATCCAAGTGTGCCTCGTTTAGGTATCAAAGCCAGTGGGCACGTCGAGGGGATTCACGGTCTGACACAAGGTGGTCCAGGTGGTTGGGGCAGACCGAAGACCATTCCGACGACGACGTTTCCTCAGGGCATCGGTTTAGGAGAAACGTGGGATCCTGATCTATTGCGCCAGGTTGCGGAAGTCGAGAGTTACGAAGCCCGCTACGTCTTTCAAAGCCCGAAGTATCACCAGGGTGGAATCGTAATCCGTTCGCCAAATGCAGATCTCGGCAGAGATCCACGTTGGGGGCGCACTGAAGAGTGTTATGGTGAAGATGCCTACTTCAACGGAAGGATGGTAGTTGCGTTCGTTAAAGGCCTGCAAGGTAATGATCCAAGGTACTGGCGATCTGCTGCACTAATGAAGCATTTTCTTGCGAACAGCAATGAGAATGATCGCGACAAGACATCCTCAAATTTCGACGACCGTCTGTTTCGGGAATACTACTCAGTTCCGTTTCGCATGGGCGTGGTCGAAGGTGGGTCGCGTGCTTACATGGCCGCTTACAACTTGATGAACGGCGTTCCAATGACCGTGAATCCGGTTCTTGAGAATGTCACTCGAAAAGAATGGGGCCAGGATGGCATCATCTGCACTGATGCCGGGGCAATGACAAACCTCGTTCGCTCAAATCATTACTCGCCAGACTTGGAACATGCTGCTGCTTCGTCAGTGAAAGCTGGTATTGGACAGTTTCTCGATAAGTATCAGGATGCCGTTCGCGGGGCGCTGCAGAACGGATTGTTGACTGAGTCGGATATTGATCGTTCACTTCGCGGTGTGTTTCGGGTGATGATCAAGCTTGGACTCCTGGATCCACCTTCTCAAGTGTCCTACTCGACTATAGGCTCGGAAGCAGTTGATCCATGGGATACGGAGAAGCACAAAACGATTGCTCGTTTAGCGACGCAGAAGTCGATCGTTCTTTTGAAGAACTCATCTGGACTTCTTCCTTTGGATAAACTCAAAACGAAGTCTGTCGTTGTCATTGGTCCGAGAGGAAACGAAGTCTTGCTCGATTGGTACAGCGGCACTCCGCCTTATCGAGTTACGCCTCTCGAAGGCATTCAGTCAGCTCTTGGCTCTAACGCGCACGTTAAGTTCGTTTCAAATAATGACAAAGGAGAGGCGGTTAAGATAGCCAGAGATTCAGATGTAGCGATAGTTTGTGTCGGCAATCACCCAAACGGAGGATTTGATGACGTGTGGGCTAAGGTTTCGGTTCCCAGCGAGGGCAGGGAGGCGGTTGATCGCCAGTCAATTTCGCTCGAGCAGGAAGAACTGATCAAGCAGGTCTACGCAGCAAATCCAAAAACGATCGTAGTTCTCATCTCAAGTTTTCCCTATGCGATCAACTGGACTCAGCAGAACGTGCCGGTAATTCTTCATATGGCCCAAAATAGTCAGGAACTAGGGACTGCACTTGCCGACGTTTTATTTGGCGACTACAACCCAGCCGGACGACTCGTACAGACCTGGCCCAAATCCTTAGAGCAACTGCCGCCGATGATGGATTACGACATTCGTCATGGCCGCACGTATATGTATTTCAAAGACGAACCGCTCTATCCATTTGGGTATGGGTTGAGTTATACAACGTTTCGTTATTCCAACCTGCGGCTTAGTTCAAACACATTGAAGTCTACTGGTGAGGTGCAGGTAAGTTTTGATCTTACTAATACTGGCCGGAGGCTCGGTGAGGAAGTTGTTCAGTTGTATGTGAAGCATTTGGATTCAAAAGTTAACAGGCCATTGAAGGAGCTGAAAGGGTTTAGTCGAGTGGCAGTCAAGCCAGGCGAGACGCAACGCGTGAGCCTTAGCTTGAAAGGTAATCAGCTGTCCTATTGGAATGTTGATTCGCATCGATTTGAGGTCGAACCAGGTAGGATCGAATTGATGCTCGGCTCGTCGTCTGCTGATGTGAGGCTGAAGAACATCGTTCGAGTAGAAGTCAGTACCACCTCGCGGTAGCGGGTGGGTGCGAAGCCGATTTGTATCATCATTCTCCTGAACGGCGCAAAACAGCTTCGCACCCACCCGCTACCGCGAGGTGGTACTGACTCCATTCCGCTACGATCCAGCTAGGCTACGTATGAACAACCCACCGACCCGGTCAGTGGGATTTCGGAGAAAGAGGTGAACAAACGTGCACCGAAGTCTTTTTCTACTTGCTCTTCTTCCGACTTTCTTCGCAGTCACAGTCAACGCCAATCCACGACCCGGCGCCACAGTTAGTTTCAATAATGATTGGCGCTTTCATCTCGGAGACGTCGCAGACGGTCAGCGCGTTGACCTCAACGATTCAGATTGGCGCTCCCTTAACTTGCCTCACGACTGGAGTGTCGAAGGCACTTTCGATGAGAAGAGTCCGGCAGGAACAGGCGGCGGGGCATTAAACGGGGGTCTCGCCTGGTACAGAAAGACGTTTACCGTTCCCCTTACCTCAAGAGACAAACTGCTCTTCATCGACTTCGATGGTGTTTATCGAAACAGTGAGGTCTGGCTCAACGGGCATTACCTTGGGAAGCGACCGTACGGTTACAGCTCGTTTGAATACGAGTTAACTCCGTACCTCAACTTCGGCAGTCAGAAGAATGTGATTGCCGTAAAGGTCGACAACTCGCAGCAGCCAAACTCGCGTTGGTATTCAGGCTCCGGAATTTATCGCAACGTTTGGCTTACCACTACGAATCCCGTGCGAGTCGATCACTGGGGCACCTACATCACGACGCCGTACATCACGCCGCAAGATGCAAAAGTCAAAATCAAAACCACTGTAAAAAACGATTCGTCATCCGACTCATCAGTAACCGTTACGACGCGGGTCTATGACATGAAGAACAAGGAAGTCGCTCGTTCCTCCACAACAAGAATGATCGCACGTGGCGTTGCGGAGGTTATGCCTCAGGAATTGGACGTAATACAGCCAACACTCTGGTCGATAGAGCAACCTTACTTATACAAGGCTGTTTCGCTGGTAACACTTAACGGTCATCCAATTGACGGTTTGTTTTCCGATCGTTACGAAACCAATTTCGGAATTCGTTCCTTCAACTTTGACGTAACACGAGGTTTCTTCCTCAACGGCAGGCCTGTGAAGATTCGCGGCGTCTGCGATCATCACGACCTTGGTTCCCTGGGCTCAGCAGTAAACAGCCGGGCGCTCGAGCGACAGCTTGAGATGCTCAAAGACATGGGTGTTAACGGCATTCGTACATCGCACAATCCGCCGGCCCCCGAATTACTCGAGCTTGCAGATCGAATGGGCTTCATTGTGATGGACGAAGCCTTCGATATGTGGAAGAAAGAGAAGACTAAATTCGATTATCACCTTGATTGGGACGAGTGGCACAAGCGTGATCTCGAAGACCTGGTCCTGCGCGATCGAAATCATCCGAGCGTTTTTATCTGGAGCATCGGCAATGAAATTGCCGAGCAGTGGGGCCCGAATCCGGAGGCGGGCAAGATTGGACGCGAGCTCACCGCGATCGTCAAAGCACTTGATCCTACACGGCCGGTTACGTCGGCATGTAACTTCGTGAGTGAGAAAAACAGTCTTCTTACTGACGGTGGATTAGACCTTGTTGGCACAAACTACGCGCACCAGAAAATGCACGAGTTCCCAAAAATGTTTCCGAACAGACCAATCATTCTCACCGAAACCACGTCGGCGCTTTCCACGCGTGGCAGTTACGACATGCCGTCAGACGAGATCCGGCGCTGGCCTAAGAAATGGGATGAACCGTTCAAAGAGGGCAATGCTGATTACACATGTTCCGCCTATGACAATTGCAGCGCCCCATGGGGATCGACACATGAAGAGACCTGGAAGATTGTGAAGAAGTACGATTTCTTGTCGGGAATGTTTATTTGGACAGGCTGGGACTACATTGGCGAGCCGACGCCTTATCCGTGGCCGGCGATCAGTTCGTACTTTGGCATTATCGATCTCGCGGGGTTCCCGAAAGATACCTATTACATGTACCAGAGCGAGTGGACACAGACGCCCGTGCTGCATCTGCTACCTCATTGGAATTGGAAGCAAGGCGAGAACATCGATGTATGGGCTTACTTCAATAATGCCGATGAAGTCGAACTCTTCCTGAACGGACGCTCACTGGGAACGAAGCGGAAAACAGGCGACGATCTGCACGTTGCGTGGCGTGTACCCTTTGAAGAAGGAACATTGCGAGCGGTGTCTCGCAAAAACGGCAAAATGCTCCTGACCAAAGAAGTACGAACAGCGGAAGCACCAGCAAAGATAGAATTAGTTGCCGATCGAGACATTATCAAAGCAGACGGATCGGATCTGTCGTTTGTAACAGTGCGAGTGCTTGATAAGAACGGAACGCTTGTGCCGCGCGCAGATAATCTTGTGAAGTTTGAACTCTCCGGTGAGGGGTTTATTGCTGGAGTTGATAATGGAAGCGAGATCAGTCACGAGTCGTTCAAAGGTAATCAAAGAAAAGCTTTTCATGGAATGGCTCTGGCGATAGTGCAATCAAAAGGCAAAGCTGGAACCATAAGGTTGAAAGCGACATCGGATGGATTGACTCCTGCCTCGTTGACGCTGAGCGCTCGTTAAGGAGCACTTTTCGTTCCACCCCGGTTAGGGGTGTGATGTTTATAGATTACCGAACAAGAGAGGGTCCCCACTCCGTCAGGAGTGTGATGTCTATAGATCACCAACGAGACGTGACATAGAACGAATAAAACATTGCACTCCTGACGGAGTGCGTGGCTTTCTTTCTTCCGCAGGCTATAAACATTGCACTCCTAGCGGAGTGCGAGACGCAAAGAACTTAAACTTACCGATTAAAGGCCAAAGGCAATGAACGTCCGGCTCAAACGACTTGACAAATTTGCTACTGGTTTCGTTCTACTCGCATTTCTAAACACATTTACCCCGCTCGCCGTAAATGCGCGTCCGCCCGAGCCGGTAGCAATTTATTCGTTGCGCGTGGAATACAAAACCAATCCTATTGGCATCGATACGCCAAAACCCCGCCTAAGCTGGCAACTTCAGTCCGATCGCAGAAATGTTCTTCAGTCCGCATATCAGATCCAGGTTGCGGCCACTCAAACTGATTTGTTAGCGGCACACAAACTGGTTTGGGATTCAAATCGAATCACGTCTGATGACTCTGTCAATCGCGTCTACGAGGGTTCAGCGTTCAAATCAGGTCAACGCCTTTACTGGCACGTTCGCATTTGGGATGAGCAAGGCGTAGCTTCGCAGTGGAGTGAGCCAGCCTTTTGGGAGACGGGTCTATTAGCCTCTTCAGACTGGCGTGCGAAATGGATCGAGCCAGATTTCAAGGAAAGCACTGAGGCGTCTCCAATCCTGCGCGGGGTCTTCAATGTCACAGGTACCGTGCGCCAGGCCCGTGCCTACGTCACCAGCCACGGTTTGTACGAGTTCCACTTGAACGGACAACGTGTGGGCAATGAACTCTTCACACCGGGCTGGACCAGCTACAACAAACGTCTTCAATATCAAACTTACGATGTGACGTCACTGATACGAAAAGGCGAGAACGTTGCGGGCGCGGTTTTGGGAAACGGTTGGTATCGTGGCTTTATCGGTTTTTCAGGGCAGCGACAGTTCTACGGTGATCGGCTGGCCCTACTCGCACAAATTGAGATCGAATACCAGGACGGTCGTCGCGAAGTCGTTGGCACCAATGAAAGCTGGAAGGCTACGACGGGTCCGATTCTGATGTCTGAGATTTATAACGGGGAAACTTATGATGCCCGTCTGGAGCGCAGCGGCTGGGATAGTTCAAACTACGACATCAAATCATGGTCGGGGGTGAAGGTTGGCGACGAGCGTAAGGATCTGTTAGTTGCACCGGCTGGTCCTCCCGTAACGAGACACGAAGAAATTACGCCCGTCGCAATTATCAAGACACCTGCCGGCGAAGTTGTTGCCGATATGGGCCAGAACATGGTCGGCTGGGTTCGATTGAAAGCGCAGGGACCAGCGGGCACCGTTATTACGCTTCGGCATGCCGAAGTCCTGGACAAGCAGGGAAACTTCTATACCGACAACCTACGCGCGGCAAAACAAACAATTCAGTACACACTTAAAGGTGATGGACTGGAGGAATACGAACCACACTTTACATTTCAGGGTTTTCGTTATGTTTCTGTTCAAGGTTATCCGGGTGACGTAACGCCACAGAGTCTCACAGGAATAGTCATCCATTCAGATATGCCTCGCGCAGGCGACTTCGAAACATCAAATCCCCTGATCAATAAACTCCAGCACAACATCGTCTGGGGACAGAAGGGAAATTTTCTCGATGTTCCCACGGACTGTCCCCAACGTGATGAGCGGCTGGGTTGGACCGGTGATGCCCAGGTGTTCTCCCGTACTGCGGCATTCAATATGGATGTCGCCGGCTTTTACACGAAGTGGCTCAGAGATGTTGCCGCCGATCAGTTAGAGAGTGGAAGTATCCCGTATGTAATCCCAGACGTCTTGTCGGGCAAACGCAACCCTGCTGGAGGGGCCGCGGGTTGGGCCGACGTCGCCGTCATCATTCCGTGGACAATGTATTTAACTTATGGTGACAAACGCCTGCTCGAGCACCAGTACGAAAGCATGGCCAGGTGGATCGAGTACATGCGACTACGCGCTGGCGACGATTACATCTGGGACGGCGATTATCACTTCGGAGATTGGCTGGCTTTTGCGACCACGCGACCCGATTATCCCGGTGCTACCACGAGCAAAGACTTTATTGCTACCGCCTTCTTCGCGCATTCAACTGACTTGATGCAACGCATCGCATCAATTCTTGGGAGAGAAAAAGATGCCACGCGTTACGGTGACCTGTTCACCAAAATCAAAACCGCTTTTCAACGTGAGTATGTGACTGAACGTGGCCGAGTAGGTGAAGACACTCAGACAGCTTATGTGCTGGCGTTGCAATTTGATTTATTACCGGAACAACTCAGGCCGATTGCGGCCGAACGACTCGCGAAGGACGTTCGAGCACGAAAGCATTTGACGACAGGCTTCCTCGGCACGCCGTACATCTGTCATGTACTCAGTCGTTATGGGTATCTGGACGAAGCGTATCTCCTGCTGACTCGAGATCAATATCCGTCGTGGTTATATCCAGTGAAGCAGGGCGCAACGACTATTTGGGAACGTTGGGATGGACAGAAGCCGGATGGATCGTTCCAGGATAAAGGAATGAACTCCTTCAACCATTACGCCTATGGTGCGGTGGGTGATTGGATGTATGAAGTGGTGGCGGGAATCGACGTCGATCAACTCGCTCCGGGTTACAAGCATATTTTGATTCGGCCGCATCCGGGCGGCGGATTTACTCACGTGAAAGCACGACACGCGACTATGTACGGAAGTGTTTCCTCAGATTGGGAAATTGTCGATAACCGCTTCGACCTTGCTGTTGAAGTACCGGCGAATACGACCGCTACAATCGAGTTGCCGAACGCACTGCTTGAAACCGTGACGGAAAGTGGAAAATCTCTGCCGGTCGTCCTCAAAGCGCGACAGGATGGAAAAGTTGTACGGGTGACGATTGGTTCGGGTCGATACGCTTTTATGTATCCCTGGAAGCTCTCGACAAACTAAAATACCCTATATGCTTCAGAGCCTCTTGCATAATTCTCCACTCCGTAGGAGTGTCATGTTTATAGCACCGGAGCGTTGATAGCTCGCGCACTCCAGAGGAGTGCGATGTTAGAAACGGTCCGCAGCGAATGTGCTTATATGAAGGAATTCGTACACAAAATCACATGGCACTCCTACGGAGTGCGAACTCCCACAGGACTGAGACTATAAACATCTCACTCCCCTGGAGTGAAGAAATGATTCTTGCAATAGACTAAAGCATAGCTGACATGGACTTGAGAGCACGAAGGAGGAAGAGACATGTCATTCAACAAAATTACGATGGTTGGGAACGTCGGGCGCGATCCGGAGTTTCGAGAATTAACTGATGGCGCGAAGGTATGTAACTTCAACGTTGCGGTTAATGAGACCACGCGAGAAGCTACTGGCCGGTCGAATGCTCCCACGTGGTTCCGGATCACAGTATGGGGCGAGCGAGCGACGATCTGTGCGCGGAATTTGAGAAAGGGAAGCGCTGTTTATGTTGCTGGACGATTGAAGCCGCGCCAATGGCAAGATAAGACTGGTGAGAAGCGTTTCAGTCTCGATGTAAAAGCGACGGACGTGCGGTTCTTTGGGTTACCTGATTCGAGAAGTGTTAGAGTTAACTAGCAAAGATCATCGCAGATTAGACAGATCACACAGATTTTGATTAGTGATTTCTCAATCTGTGTAATCTGTGTAACAAACCGACAAACTTCTTGCTTTTCTAACGAGAACTTACCAACTTGAACCAGAGCAGTTTCGGCACGAAGGCATTTTCTCTGTGTAGCTCTGTGTCTCTGTGTCTCCGTGGTGATTACGCGCCTTCTTCACCACAGAGGCACAGAGACACAGAGCTACACAGAGAAGAATCGCTTCCTGCAGACTCGTACGGAAAAGTCAGTTGAGCATTCATCAGGATTCGGTTGCAGCTCCGCTGCGCTGTGTAATCCGCGGATAACTTTTACTTCCGATTAATCGTCACACCAGGCCAGTCATCAGTTCTGAAAGGCGACGCAGGCAAGTCTAGCTTGTTATAGAGATTGCAGACCGGATTGTCAGCCCACGCATATCTGACCGCAATGGGTTTCGCCACGTCTTTACTCCAGACAACCACTTCATTACCTTCGATTCGCGCATCCGCCCAAACGAACTTGTGATCGTCTCCGGCAATGGCGAATCCTTTTGGTGCTCCGCCATCTGATGTCTTCAATCCGCCTGCGGCATGAGTGAACTTCACTCGGATCTTGTCGCCTTCAATCTTGAACGAACTGAAAAGCGGACCCGAGTACTCGATCTTCTGATTGTAAGTATTCGCAAGCGCCCACAGCGCAAGGCGATGTCCGACATCAGCTTTGTTCCGGGGATGAATATCTTTCGCATCGCCGATATCGATGATTACCGCCATTCCCGTTTGCGGTTCCCGCAGAGTCATAGTTTGCGCTTCGCGTAATTCGGCCCATTCACTTTCATCTGGCTCGGGTTTCACTGGTTGAAAGTTCGCGAGTTGTACGAAGTAGAAAGGGAAGTCACCTTCACTCCAGGCGCCGCGCCAGTTGCGAATCATCAGCGGAAAAAGTGTGCGGTATTGATAGGCCCGACCCGCGTTGCTTTCGCCCTGATACCAGATTGCACCCCGAACCGTCATTGGTAGAACCGGAGCGATCATGGCGTTATATAAAACGCTTGGACTGTTCTGATTGGTTGGACCCGGCGCTTCAGGACGCGAACCCCAGTCAGGGCTCTTTGGTGGTAACTGCAACTCGACTTTGTAGGACCACGACCCTGTGAGTGAAATCAGATCTGCTTCGTTACCACCAACGGGTCCGATCGACATCTTGCCCGCACCAAATCCACCTTCGCCGGCACTATCAAACACTCGCACAGCAATAATGTTCCGTCCTGTCTTGACCAGTTCCGCCGGCACAGTGTAACGACGTGGAACCATATAGCTGTTGGGAGTCTCGCTTCCAATGCCTCCGACACGAATTCCATTGAAGTACGTGACATCGTAATCGTCGATAGCGGCGAGATTCAGTTCGAGGGGTTTACCTGCCCAGGATGCGGGAACATCGATTTCTTTACGGAACCAAATCGCACCATCCATCTTCAAGCCAGCTGTTTCGACAAACTGAGGAAGATTCATACTTTGCCAGTCAGCCGTGTTTGTTTGCGGATTAGCGTAGCCGAGACCCTCACCTTTATTACCTTCGTCCGTGTAGAGATTGTTTTTCGTCCATTCGGCTAGACGATGCTGAAAGTCCTGCTGGCGCTGAGGCAGATCTTTGAGACCTTCCTGGTATCGATCGAGAATCGGTTGCAAATCGGAAACTGAAGCCAACGCATCGCGACTCGTCCATGCTTCAGCGGGCGTGCCTCCCCACGAAGTATGGATAAGACCAACAGGAACTTTTAACTTCTGATGTAGCTCGCGTCCGAAGAAATAACCGACGGCGGAAAACTGTGCCGCTTGATCGGGAGTGGTTACTACCCAGTGTCCCTTAACATCGTCGAGTGGAGAACTGGAGGTTGACTTCTGAACTGTGAACAGGCGGACCTCTGGAAAGTTTGCCTGGGCAACAGTGTCGGCGCCATTGCTTGTATTGACGAGCGGCCACTCCATGTTTGATTGGCCGGAACACACCCAAACTTCACCAACCAGAACATTCTTGAACGAGAGAGCATTACTGCCGGTGACGTTCAGAGTGAAAGGACCGCCTGACTTGAGCGGACCGATCATTGTTTGCCAATGTCCATCGTCATCCGTGACAACAGACGCTTTGTTCCCGGCAATCTCTACCGTTACCCGTTCTTTGGGGTTTGCCCAACCCCAGATTCGAACTTTCCTGCCCTGCTGCAAGACCATGTTGTCGCCGATGAGCGACGGTACGCGCACCTCGGCTGATGCAGCGGCAGCGAGAGCAAATATAAGAACGGTGGCGAAGAAAAAAGCAATCCGTTGTTTAATCATATAGAAAGACCCGGTTGTTGGATGAAGTCAGTACCACCTCGCGGTAGCGGGTGGGTGCGAAGCTTTGGTTGGGCAAGTCATGATAGCCCAGAGACGAATAGGACTTCGTACCCACCCGCTACCGCGAGGTGGTACTGACTTCTTCCCTCATTGCAGGTTGAAAGCCTGTTTGAGCCCGCCCACCATCACTTCAAATTCACCTGGCTCGACCACGGGCTTGTTGTTAGTACCAATGAATGAAAGATCATCAGCGGGCCGAAGTGTGAAAGTCAGCGTTTGACTTTGTCCTGGTGCGAGCGAGATCTTAGCGAAACGTCTCACCCTCTTTCCCGCCGGCGATAGTGACGCTACGACGTCTCGAACATAAACAATCACGGCCTCCTTGCCTGCACGTTGGCCTGTGTTCGTAACAGTCACATTGATCTTCACCGGTTCGTTCGTTCCGCCAGTCTTCGGACTTACCTGAAGATTGCTGTAAGCGAAAGTTGTGTAACTGAGGCCGCTACCGAATTCGAACTGTGGAGTAAAAGCCGTGTTGCCATAGCTCGTGTTCTCGGTCTCGAATAGTTTGTGATCGTAAGTGATCAAACCATTCGAGGTCCTTGGATAGCTAAAAGGTAGCTTGCCACTTGGGTTGTGATCACCAAAAAGTACGTCGGCGATTGCGGTCCCACCCTCGTTACTCGGGTTGTAAGCCATCAATATGCCTTTGGCCCCATCCACAATTCGGTTAATGACTCGCGGACGTCCTTCCACTAAAACAACCACGACAGGTTTGCCTGTAGCCTCAAGACGCTCAGCCAATTTCAACTGCGGTTCACTCATTGTTAGGTCTGTAATATTCCCTGGTGTTTCAGTGTAGGAGGATTCACCAATACAGAGCACAACGACATCGGCATTCTTTGCTGCCTGCACAGCGCCTTCGATGTCAATCTCCTTATCAAAAGAGACTCCCGGCGCGTATGTCACTTTATCTCCGGCTTTGGTTCGAATTGCCTGCAGAACAGTAGGCCGATCCTTCGGGTACAGCGCTGCGTTGTTGCCCTGCCAAACGTAGGTCCAGCCGTTGCTCAATGGAATCAGACTGTCCGCGGTTGGGCCAGTAACAAGTATCTTCCGATCCTTTGCGAGCGGTAGAACATTCCCATCATTCTTCAACAGAGTCATCGTCTCTCGCGCCGCTTCCAGAGCGACGGCGCGTGATTCGGCAGTGGCGAAGTTCGCTTTCAATGAAGCATCAGGCATCGGACGATCAAATAATCCCACCTGGTACTTAACAAGCAGGATTCTGCTCACCGCTTCATCGATACGCGACATCGGTACCTTCTTTTCGTTCACCAGCTGAATCAGGAGATCACTAAAACTGTAATCACTGGGCACCATGCTCATGTCTACACCGGCAAGAATAGAAAGACGAGTCGCTTCTTTCTCGTCGGTTGCGACGCGCCACTCCGTCACCAGCTTCTTAATGTCTTGCCAATCAGATACAACGAATCCATCAAAGCCCCATTCGTTCCTGAGAACATCCGTTAGCAGATGATGATTGATATGGCCGGGAACACCATTCACTTCGGCTGAGTTGACCATGATCGTGCGCGCTCCGGCCTTAACGGCGCCGGCGAAGGTTGGCAGGAAATACTCGCGCATGTAGTTTTCTGGAATCCATGCTGGTGTGCGATCGCGACCAGTTAACGGAAAACTGTAGCCAGCATAATGCTTCAGTGACGTCGCAACATTTTTTGGCGAAGACACATCATCGCCTTCTACTCCGCGCACGAAAGCGACGCCCATAACGGTGGCAAGATATGGATCCTCACCGAACGTTTCCCAGAAGCGCGGCCATAGAGGTTGTCGTCCCAGGTCGAGCACAGGTGAGAAAGTCCATGGGATGCCGGCAGCTCGCGTTTCCGCGGCAGAGACTTCCGCGCCACGTTGCATCAATGCCGGGTTCCAGCTTGCTGCCATTCCGATCTCCTGCGGAAACAATGTGGAACCTTGAACGTAATTTGCGCCGTGGATGGAATCGATTCCGTAGATAACTGGAATTTTGAGGCGCGTGCGTTGGCTGGCAGTTTGTATCGCTCCAAGGATTTCGTGCCACTTATCAACTGTCAGGGCTTGATCCTTTACGTTGAGAATTGAACCAGCGCCATATTTGACGACGGCCTTCTCAAGTTTTTCCGGATCGATCTGAATGTTGTCACCTTCGCCTTTGGTGATCATTCCGATCTCGAGCTGCGTCATCTGCCCAACCTTCTCTTCGAGAGTCATGCGACTGACGAGTGATGCGATTTCTCTAGAAAAGTCCTTCCCGGTCTTCCTGGCAGTCGCTTTTTGAAAGTATGCGTCGCTATCTTCGACTTCGAAGGTTGCTGGTTGCAGAGCGGGGGCGTTGGCGCTTAAAGTTTGTTGCACCAGCGGACAAAAGCCCGTAGTACCTAGCGCCAGGATAAGCACAAGCAAGCAAAGTTTCATTGGGTTGTCCTTGTCGAGATGGAATTGAAGGAAACGGCGTTGTAATTCTTCGCTACAAACTTAGATTTTTCAAGTCCGGAGCGAATCCACAGATTACGCAGATTCCACAGATTTTCTTTTATGAGTTGGGCGCTTGCTGCTTTTCAAAGCAATCTGTGTAAACTGCGGATAGTCTTTCGCTTAGTCGGAGAGGCGATACTCGAAAATGAATCTTCCGACCTGCATTGTCCCTTTACCGCTCTGAGGCGGCGTGATCAGTAACGAAGTAACGAGATTGCGCTTTCGGTTTATGTGCGCTTCCACATCTCCGATTGCATCGCCACTCGAAGCCTTGTAAAAACTGACTTTAATAGTGTCGCTCCCGTTTCGCTGATATCCGAAGACGTACTCGCCGGCAGGTAGATTTAGATCACCCAGCTTGACCGCGACCTGATTTATAAAATAATGCGAGTACTTTCCTTCGGCAGAGTATCCGGCAGTAATCATCACAACGCCGGCTATGAATTTTCCTTTTCCGTCAGTGACGCCGGAAGCACTGCGAAGCTCGGTTTCGATATTTTCCTTTACCACGGGAGCTCTGGCAGGAATTAACCTCTTCAACTCCTGGGAGGTCGCCACTCTCCAACGAGCGGGTGCTGCGGTTACTGCTGAGGCGAGGAGCACCAAAAGGCCGGTGCTAATTAAACTGTGGAGTTTCATATTCTGATTATTCTCGGTTCAAGTTGGTTGGGCAGACGAGACAGTTAATTACACTACTTTGAAGAAATGTTAAAGGGGCAACTCAAGAACTTGCCGGCAAAGGTGAATACTCGTTCTGTTCTTGTGTTCACGTTAGCTCTGCTTTGCGGTGGAAATCGTGTGCTGGGGTTGAACCCAAACAAAGACTTAAGTGAGTT
The DNA here is from genome assembly GCA_036006355.1 of Pyrinomonadaceae bacterium. Classification (GTDB taxonomy): domain Bacteria; phylum Acidobacteriota; class Blastocatellia; order Pyrinomonadales; family Pyrinomonadaceae; genus PSRF01. The sequence goes on from DASYPT010000068.1 coordinate 23,339, forward strand.
TAGTAATCAGGTTTGGCTAACTGAAAACGGTCTGCCGCAAAACACCGTCCAGACCATCATCCAAACGCGTGATGGTTACCTTTGGTTCGGCACTCAAGAGGGCCTGGCAAAGTTTAATGGGACAAACTTTGTTGTATTTGATCGAGAGAACACACCTCAATTAAAGAGCAACGACATTCGATCTTTCCTCGAAGATCGCAACGGCAATCTTTGGATCGGGACGTCATTCGGTCTCGCGCGAATGCAGGGAGCGGGCTTCACTTCGTTTACCACAACCGAAGGGTTACCTGACAATACGATTGGTCCAATGATCGAAGATCCAGACGGCACCCTTTGGATTGGTACCGGCTCGGGATTGGTCCATTACTCGAATAATACTTTCACCTCGATATCAATCCCGGATTTCGGCGGAACAGACGTGCAGAGCGTGTTGCGGGACAAGTCCGGAGTTGTTTGGATCGGTACTGCTTTGGGTGTTACGAGTATCCAGAACGGATCCGTTCTTCAAACAAAAGCGATGAGTGAACTGGCGGGTCGCAGTGTGAACTCGATGGTAGAAGACCAGCGCGGACGAGTTTGGTATGGAACTGACACTGGACTGGTGGGAATTTCAAACAACCAGGTACTCAGTCTCACTATTAACGACGGTCTGCCAGACAATCACGTGAATTACTTAAGGACGGATCAGGAAGGATGCGTCTGGGTTGGTACTAGTGGAGGATTAGCCAGATTAAGTCTCGTCAACAATCAACCAAAGTTGACAACCACCGAAGGGCTATCGAGTAATTTGATCCTTTCAGTATTTGAAGATCGCGAAGGTAGTGTTTGGATTGGTACTGAATCCGGCGGGCTAAACGTATTGCGCGATCGTAAGTTTACGACGTTCACGAGCAAGAATGGATTAAGCAGCGATCTCGTTAAAGCGATCTATCAGGATTCGACGGGTGCATTGTGGATTGGTACAAACGGCGGCGGTCTTAATGTTCTTAAAGACGGACAAGTAAAGACCTACACCACCAAAGATGGCCTATCGAGCAACGTAGTCCTCTCTTTGTATGGCGATAACAAAGGCACGATCTGGATCGGAACTCCGGACGGTCTCAATGAATTTCGTGACGGTCATTTCACAACGCTAACTGTAGCCGAAGGCCTATCAAGCGATCTCGTGCGTTCAATCTTTGTGGACCGCAACGGCTCTGTCTGGGTTGGCACGCGGAATGGTCTAAATAGAATCAAGGATGGTCAGTTCACCATCTACACAACCAAAGAAGGACTTGCCAACGATTTCATCGGCACAGTCTCTGAAACTTCAGACGGAGCATTGTGGATCGGTACGCGCGCAGGTTTGAGTGAATACAAAGACGGACGATTTACCAACTTTACAACGAAAGACGGCCTTTCGAATGACGTTGTGACTTCATTATTTGAAGACTCGGACAAAAATCTGTGGGTGGGCACAAACGGCGGAGGCTTGAATCGGCTGCATGATCGAAAGTTCGTCTCCTATACAACTCATAATGGCCTTTCGGACAATGTCATCTATCGCATCCTGGAAGATAACCAACGCAATCTTTGGTGCACCTCACCCAAAGGCATTTTCAAAATCTCGCTAAACGAATTGAGCGAATTTGCAGATGGCAGGATCCAAGCCGTGTCGCCGACTTCGTTTGGTACTTCGGACGGAATGTTGACGCGCGAGTGTAGCGGAGGTGGCTACCCGGCCGGGTGGAAAGGCGCTGATGGCAAGTTGTGGTTTCCGACGATCAAAGGTATTGCCATGATCGATCCAAACAACGCGCAGTTCAACAAAGAGCCGCCGCCAGTGGTCATAGAAGAAATTCGTGCGGACGATCACCAGATAGCATCACAAAATGGATTGCAGCTGTCAGCCGGAACAACCCGTCTCGAGTTCTACTTTGCCGCGCTAAGTTTTGTCGCTCCAGACAAGGTGCGGTTTAAATACAAATTGGAAGGTTTTGATCCGGCATGGATCGACGCGGACACGCGACGGTCTGCGTCGTATACCAATCTGAGACCAGGAAATTACACCTTCCATGTGATCGCATCCAACAATGATGGTGTTTGGAATTCTCAAGGCGCTTCATTCCAGTTCTATTGGCGGCCGCACTTCTACCAGACATATTGGTTCTATCTCTCGCTTCTTTTGCTGCTCGCTTTTGCAGTTTGGCAAACGTACCGGTTACGAGTTCGCAGGATGCAAAGGCAATTCGATGCAGTTTTAGCTGAAAGAACGCGTATTGCTCGAGAGATTCACGACAATCTCGCGCAGGAGATGTTGGGAATCTCGGTTCAACTTGAAGTTGTTGCGCGGACGATGCCTTCGGGTGCAGACGTCGCTCAAACTCATCTGGATCGCGTTCGAATGTTAGTTCGCCATGGCATCGCGGAGGCCCGACGTTATGTCTGGGATTTGAGATCACAGGCGCTCGACAAGGCGGATTTTCCTACTGCCCTGGCTGATACTGCTCGGCGCCTGACAGCAGACAGTCCGGTAGAAGCGCAGGTAGAGATTAGTGGCGTCTTTAGACCACTGCCGGCGACGATCGAAGACAATCTGTTGCGCATTGGGCAGGAGGCAATTAACAATGCAGTATCTCATGCGAACGCAAGGCTGCTGGTTGTAAAAATGATTTTTGATATCCAACGTGTTCAGCTCAGTGTGCGTGATGATGGTCGAGGTTTTGATGTTGCGACCGGAATTAAAAATGGCCACTTCGGTCTTGTAGGAATGCGCGAGCGAGCCGAACGAATAGGTGGCACACTAAACATCATGAGTTCGACGGATATCGGAACAGAAGTCGTTGTTGATGTGCCGATCTCGAACTGAAGAAACCGAAACCATGGAGACAACAAAGAAGATTCGCATAATAGTAATCGACGACCAGGCCGTGGTTCGTCAGGGTTTTGTCTCATTGATAAATACCGTTGCTGACATGGAGGTGATTGCCGAAGGAACGAACGGGCAGCAGGCAATCGAACTCTACAGACAGCACAAACCTGACGTCATGTTAATAGACCTGAGAATGCCCGTACTGAGCGGCGTTGAAGCGATTTCGGCGATTCGGCGGGAGTCTCCGGCAGCGCGAATGATTGTGCTTACGACCTACGACGGCGATGAAGATATCTATCGATCACTGCAGGCGGGAGCTCAAGGTTACCTTCTTAAGGACGTGTTCTTCGAAGAGTTGGAAGAAGCAATAAGAAAGGTCCATGCAGGTTCGCGGCGAATTCCAGCAGCTGTGGCCGAGCGCTTAGCGGAGCGGATGAGTGGTTCCGAGCTTACGACCAGGGAGCTCGAAGTGCTGCAGCAGATCGTAGCTGGAAAAAGCAATAAAGAGATTGGCACTCACCTGAACATCAGCGAAGCCACAGTGAAGAGTCATATCAATAACATTCTCAGCAAGCTCGGCGTAACCGATCGAACCCAGGCGGCGACGACGGCGCTGCAGCGAGGGATTGTTCACCTGAAGTAATTTCAGATTTCAGATTTAAGATTGCCGAGTTTGCCGAATCTTAATCTTCAATCTGAAATCTTAAATCTTAAATTCCCCATCTCCACCTAAAGTTTGACTTCAAATTCAATCGCCGGTTTCGTGACGAACTCTGGCCCAAATGGTACTTTCCCACCGTTGCAGACGAATCATTGGTCCCGAGGTGGGGCGGTTCAAGGGTCTTCCTTCCTAAATTGTTGCAGACACAGCACCCTTGATTGGCCTGATAGTTCCACCTCGGGACCAACCTCCATTTAAACCAAATTAATCGGATCTAAAGGCAAGCTCTAATGCCCAAGTTGTTACGAGCCTGACTCTTTCCTGTCTCCCAAAGGGGCGACGTCTGGCTAGTTGCTGGTCAATACACCTTCTGAAAGGAATGGTTTGAAGATGTCCTGGCAATTTGTTCCGAGCCTTAGGTTTCACCCTCGTGCCTTTGGGCTCATTGCATTCACATTGATGACTATTGGTTTCTGCTCGACCTTTTCCCATGCACAACAGGCTGCGACTACAAGCCTGACGGGCACAATCAAAGATCCAAACGGTGCTTTGATCGCGGGCGCCAGGATATCCATCAAACACAAGGCGACAGGCTCGTCTCGAGAGACAACGACCAACAGCGACGGAGTGTTTGTCATTACTAACCTCTCAGTGGGGATCTACGAGGTTCGAGTCCAGGCGACGGGCTTTGCGGACAAGGCTGTCCCTGATATCAATCTTCAGATAGGCCAAACAACCGAACTTAATGTCCAGATGACAATCGTGGTCGAGGACTCAACGACCATTGATGATAGGTTCGCTTATGATTTGATCAATACAACGGGCTCAGTAGTTGATGGCGTCATTCGCGATTTCGAAGTGCAGAGACTCCCCTTGAATGGTCGCAACTTTCTCGAACTGGCCCTACTAATTCCCGGCAACGCTCCCGCCCCAAATTTTGATCCTACTAAAACAAACACGCTCGTAATTTCATCAGCCGGGCAGCTCGGTCGTGGTGGCAATGTGACTGTTGATGGAGCTGATAACAACGATGATGTTGTTGGTGGCGCCGTGCAAAATATCTCTCAGGATGCTGTCCAGGAATTTCAAATTGCCACCAATCGCTTCTCAGCGCAGTTGGGACGCTCAGGCTCGTCAGTCATCAACATCGTGACGAAGTCTGGCACCAATGAATATCACGGTTCCGGCTCCTTCTTCTGGCGAGACAGCTCACTGCAGGGCCTACCAGCTACATTCGATCGTGGCCTGGGACAGACGCCTCCATTCGATCGCGAGCAAGCGGCCTTCACACTGGGTGGCCCAATCAAAAGGAACCGCGCCTGGTTCTTTGGTTCATTTGAATATCGGAATCAGGACGGAGCGGCACTGGTCGGCTCGCGCGATCTCGCAACACGATCGATTCGGCGCTCGTTTGCCGCTGCGCCGCTGAACGATCTCCTAAGCACGGAGCGCTTCGACTGGCAGGCAAGCGACGTTGATCATCTGTCTTTTCGTTATTCGCTTCAGCGTGAGGATGATGTCGCTGGCAGCACTCTCGATCGTGCTATTGGTTCTGCGTCTCAACGGCAGGCAAGCAGGAACAACACGCATTCGATTCTAGCCAATTACACTCGCATTCTGACACCACGGGATCTGAATAGCTTTAATTTCAGTTACAACAACTTCTTTAATGATATTGAGCCGGTCACGCCTGGGCCACAGCTCACGTTTCCGAGCATTCAAGACGGCGCCTCGTTTCGCGTGCCTCAGGGTACTAAACAACGACGGCTGCAATTCAGTGACAACGTCTCGATGATTCGCGGACTGCACGCACTGACTTTTGGCGGAGAAATTCAACGCGTTGATGCGGGTTTTGACTTACGCGTCTTTCAGGCGGGTCGCATCGAACTAATTGAGGACTTTCCAGATTTCGATCGTAATGGTGATGGAAAAGTCGACGATAACGATCTTCTGTTCGCGGTTACTTTGCGTAGCGCCAACCCGACTCAGCCTCTTCTAATTCCCGATGCAGACAATACGTACTTCGCCGGATTTTTCCAGGACGACTGGAGGGTCACCCCGAGATTCAGTTTGAATCTTGGTCTTCGTTACGAGCTCGATACGGATGTAAAGAACGTAAGTCGGGTTAGTGAGTTGAATCCGATAATTCTGCCTTTTCTGCATGGGAAAAGGGGGCGAGATAAAAATAACTTCGCTCCACGTTTTGGTTTCAACTACGCATCGCTTGACGGGAGAACGAGTATCCACGGCGGCTACGGCATCTACTACGATCGAATCACCCTTGAAATACAGTCACTCGAACGCGGTCTCGATGGACGCGCGTTGCCGATCGAAGTGCGTGCAGGCTCGCTGTTATTCATTCAGGGAAATCCGTTCGATCCTGTAATGGGTCAATTCCCACCGGGTACTCCGACGTTGGCAGATCCGTTCACTGGATTCATTCTCCCCGGTGCAGGCGCCGGTGGCATAAATATCATCGACAATTCCATGCAGAACCCAATGGTTCAGCAGATGAATGTTGGGGTGCAGCGCGAGTTTGGATCTAACTACGTGCTTCGCGCCGACTATCTACATAACTTTGGGACACACTTCATCATCGGCCGCACTATCGGAACGGTCTTCAATCCAGTTGTTGGAGGGCCCGATGCCATTACAAATTTGGAGTCGAGTGTTAGAACAAAGTATGACGGACTGTTGGTGAGTTTGGAGAAGCGTTTCGCGCATAACTATCAGTTCCGCGCATCCTACACGCTCGCGAAAGCGTTCAACTTTGCAAACGATGATCAGATCCCGTTTTCAAACGGCCCAATCAATCCTCAGAATCTACAGCTGGAGTACGGGCCAACTCCAAATGATCAGCGACACCGTTTTACTTTTTCAGGTGTCTGGGATCTCCCTTACGAAATTCATTTCTCTCCAATCCTGACTCTCGCCTCAGGAGTTCCAATGGATATCCTTGTCCCTGGCGGCGGAAATCGAATTCCGCAACTGCAACGTAACGCGGGTGGAAGATTGTTTCATACTGGTGCTGAATTAAATGCCTTCATCACGACATTAAACGCTGCGGGAGGAGTTGCTGGTGTCCCACTTCCCCTTGTTCGCAACGACGCGCGTTTCAACGACACGTTCAATTCATTTGATTTTCGTATCTCAAAGATCTTTCATGTGGGCGAGCGTGTGGAAATCGAGCCACTTGGCGAAGTGTTCAATCTCTTTAATATCACGAATGTCCTGGGCTTTTCGAAGTCAAACTACTCTGGCTTTTCCAATGTGCTTGTTCGCGACAGTAACGATTCGTCCACTCCCGGCTTCCTGCGCTCGTCGAGTTTTGGACAATCTGTTTCGACGGCTGGTGGAGTATTTGGCTCTGGCGGACCGCGAGCCTTCCAATTCGGCGCACGCGTGACTTTCTGATCTTCCGCTAACAAACGCGACTTGCTCCGTGTTAGTTCATGTGTTTCGTGGATCGTTCTTCTCGGCGTGTAATAAGATGATCCACAAAACACACCAAACAACACGAAAACCCAGCCGAGTTTCGGTCATACATTGAGGAAAGGATTGCCCGCACCCGCACAACTTCAACGACAGATCGGCCTACCTACTGCCACAGCATTGATCGTCGGCGAAATCATCGCTGTCGGAATTTTCCTGACGCCTGCCGGAATGGCAAAGGCCCTGGGTTCACCGGGTTTGTTGTTACTCGTCTGGGTCGCGGTCGCGGCACTTTCGTTTTGCGGCGCTCTTTGTTTTGGAGAACTAGCAGCGCGCTTTCCCGAAGCCGGTGGGGTCTATTCTTACCTGAGAGAGATCTACGGTCCTGGTGTCGCGTTTATCTTTGGTTGGATGTCGCTGCTCGTAATGGACCCTGGCCTCACGGCAGCGATTGCTACGGGCGCTGCTAGTTACGTGGCATATGGTCTACATCTTTCACCGCGGGGTAATCAGATCGTTGCAGTTCTGGCAATCATTGTGCTCGCGCTTGCGAACATTCGCGGCGTTCGCCTCGGCGCATGGTTTGTACGCTGGCTTACTATTTTGAAAGTTGGATTTCTTGGCTTCATGGTGATCTGGGCGTTTGGTGGAGGAAAAGGTAACTGGTCAAACTTTGTCCCCTTCGTTGCGCAGCGATCGGGCTCGAAGCCCTTGATCGAAGCACTTGCTGTTGGCGTAGTCGGGTCATTCTTCTCATATGCCGGTTGGTGGGACGTCACAAAAGTTGCCGGCGAGATCAAGAATCCTTCGCGGACAATGCCACGCGCTTTAGTGTATGGACTTCTGATCGTCATGCTGGTCTATATTTCAACCAGCGCCGCGTTCGTGTATTTGGTTCCAATGGATCAGGTGACAAATGGCCAGGCATTTGCAGCTCAGGTCGGCGAGGTACTCTTCGGTCAAACAGGTGCGTGGCTCTTCTCAGGTTTCGTAATTGTTGCTGTTTTGGGAAGCCTGGCTGCGATTATCATGTCTGCGCCTCGTGTGTACTTTGCGATGGCGCGCGATGGACTCTTCTTTCCAGCGGCGGCCGTAATTCATCCACGCTTCAACACCCCGGCGCGTTGTATCGCGTTACAGGCAGTGCTTGCATCAATACTGGTCTTGAGCGGTACCTTTGAGCAGATCGTTTCATATTTTTTCTTCGTCGTTCTTGTCTTTCTTGGGTTGACGGTGTTTGGCCTGTTTCTCCTAAGACGACGAGACAGGGCGCCATTTGGATATTTGAGTCCCGGTTATCCAGTGACTCCAATCGTGTTTCTGTTTTTGCTGTTACTGATGTTATTCCTTCTAGCCGCGGGCCAACCGAAGCAGTCGTTTCTGGGTTGCGCAGTAGTGTTGGCTGGCGTGCCCGTTTATTATTTGATCTTCAAGCGGAACACTTAGTATAGGACCTAAAGGACTTATCGGACCTATCCTCAGAACACGCAATCAAAGAGCACAAAGACCACAGTATGACCTGGATCAAAACAATTTCGGTAAACGAGGACGAAGCAGTTCGCAAAGCTTCTGAAGGCCAACGCCATCTGTATCCAATTGAATACGCGACCCCAGTTCATCCGACTTCGGACGGCGAGAGCGCGGGGATTGTGCAGGCACACAGTTTGCTGCCTGACACATTGTTCCACGCATTTGCCACCTTCGGAACATTAATGTCTCCGGACTTGCCCTTGAAGCGTCATCAGCATGAAATGATTGCGACAATGGTCTCAGTGACGAACCGTTGTCATTATTGAATTGAGTCTCACGCAGAGTTTCTGCGTCGCGTGACACTTGATGAAGAGATGGTCAAGGCGCTTCAGGAAGACTATACGAATGCGCCGATATCTGAACAAGACCGGGTGATGCTTGATTACGTAGTGCAGGTAACAAAAGACGCCACGCGAATCTCACCGAAGGATCACGAACGGTTGCGGGCAGTCGGCTTTGACGATAAAGGTATTCTCCAAATCACACTGATAGCATCGTGGTTCAACTACATCAATCGAGTAGCCGACGCGTTGGGTGTCGGACGCGATTGATTGTTTCTCATTAGCAGATTACGTTTTAGAATCTTGTCTTACTTCTCTGTGTCTCTCTGTGTCTCGGTGTCTCTGTGGTGAATTAGGGCGCCTCAATCACCACGGAGTCACAGAGACACAGAGAATCACAGAGAAATATGCGAGGGACTAATAGATGAATCGAACAATTGGTCTTCGGCTGTTTTTGTTTGGCGTAATGCTTTTGTTTTTGAACGGCAATGCGGTCGCTCAGCAGTCCACACCGCTCATAACGAACATCCAGGGCCGCGACACGATCAGTCTTAACGGTGCCTGGCAAGTAATCATTGATCCCTACGAAACCGGATATTACGACTACCGGTTCCAACCTCGCGGTGATGGATATTTCAAAAACACAAAACCAAAAAGTCCGCGTGATCTGGTCGAATACGACTTTGATTCGTCCCCACAACTACAAGTTCCGGGTGATTGGAATTCGCAAGATCAACGTTTGTTGTTTTACGAAGGCACACTCTGGTACAAAAAATCATTCGATTATCAGAAGCAGGATCGAAAACGCCTCTTTGTCTATTTTGGCGCTGCCAATTATGTGGCAGATGTTTACTTGAACGGAGAGAAGCTTGGTCGTCACGAAGGAGGTTTCACACCGTTTGATTTTGAGATTACATCTCTCGTTAAAGACAAAGACAATTATCTCGTTGTTAAAGTGGATAACAAACGACGTCGTGATGCCGTACCGACGCTGAACACTGACTGGTGGAATTATGGTGGGCTAACTCGTGAAGTGCGGTTGGTGGAATTGCCGTCGTTGTTTGTTGAAGATTACTTTCTTCAATTAGGAAAAGGATCATTAGACGAAGTTCAGGGCTTTGTGAAGTTGAACGGAGCATCCGCCGGAGAATCGCTTTCCATAGAAATTCCGGAAGCACGGTTGAAGCAAACAGTAACCACGGATTCACGCGGGCTGGCTCAAGTCCGTTTTCCAGCGAAGCTCCAACTCTGGACGCCAGAAAACCCGAAACTCTACGAAGTTGTAATTTCCAGCGCGAGAGATTCCATCCGCGATCGAATCGGATTCAGGAGTATTGAAGCCAAAGGACCTGATCTACTGCTAAATGGTAAGCCGATTTTTCTACGCGGCATTTCGATTCATGAGGAATCTCCCTTGCGCGGAGGCCGCGCATTTAGCGACGACGACGCCCGCATGCTTTTAGGTTGGGCCAAAGAGTTAGGCTGTAATTTTGTCAGACTTGCTCACTACCCACACAACGAGAACATGGTTCGCCTGGCCGATCAGATGGGAATCATGGTGTGGGCAGAGATACCTGTTTACTGGACAATCCTGTGGGACAATCAAGAAACGCTCAAGAATGCCCAAAACCAGCTTGAGGAATTGATCACACGAGATAGAAATAGAGCCGCTGTGATTCTGTGGTCAGTGGCAAACGAAACTCCTGTCAGCGAACCGCGCAATGCTTTCCTCAAGAGTTTAATCGATTCCGCGCGCACTCTAGATCCAACACGACTCATTACCGCCGCCAACGAACGTCACTACGCGGATCCTTCGACGCAGGTTGTTGACGATCCGCTCGGACAGTATCTCGATGTTCTGGGTTGTAACGAATACGTTGGCTGGTACGACGGTCTTCCAGAAAAAGCTGACGGCCTCACCTGGAAGGTAACTTTGAACAAGCCGCTAGTCGTCAGCGAATTCGGCGCAGATGCTTTGTATGGGAAGCATGGTGATAAGGGACAGAGATGGACTGAGGAGTATCAGAAGGATGTTTACGAACACCAGATTGCGATGCTCAAAAAGATTCCTGCGCTGCGTGGGATGTCGCCATGGATCTTGACCGACTTTCGCTCGCCGCGAAGGCCGCTGCCGGGGATACAGGATTTCTTCAATCGTAAGGGATTGATTTCAAGTCGTGGTGAAAGAAAACAAGCGTTCTTCGTTCTGCAGAAGTTTTATAGAGAGCTAATGAATGAAGGGAAGTGACACCACCGACTTCAGTCGGTGGTACTTCAATTTTGAAGCTAACACGCGCGAGATACATTTGAGACACCACCAGGCTTTAGCCGGTGGTACTTCAATTTCATAGCTAATCCGCTAACAGTTTACGCGTTGAAACCACCGTCGGTGGTACTTCAATTTCATAGCTAATCCGTGCTAACAGTTTACGCGTCGACACCACCTGGCTTCAGCCGGTGGTACTTCAACTTCAGAGCTGCCTCGGAGAATTCATATCTAGCTCAGAAGTTGAAGTACCACCGGCTAAAGCCAGGTGGTGTCTCAAATGTCTTCGCGGGTGTTTAGCGACAAAATTGAAGTACCACCGGCTGAAGCCTGGTGGTGTCGTCACGAGGTGAGGTCCACAAGTTTTCCCACTTTTAACTGCTTAGCTCTCTCGTACACCATCACCGCCGCAATCACATCCTGCAACGCCATTCCCGTTGAATCAAACACAATGATCTCATCTGCTGATGTGCGTCCCGGCTTGATTCCGGCTACAACCTCGCCCAGTTCAGCGCGAACATCGGACCGCGCCATCAAGCCAGCCTCAAGCGCGTGATGCAGCTCACCAATTGCTGCGCTTTGATCCAGCACGTCTACGATCGTTGTATTCTCGGCGAGAAGGCTTGGATCCAACTCCTGCTTGCTTTCGTTGTCGGCGCCGACGGCTGCGATAAATGTCCCCGCTCGCACAGATTCGCGCCCCAGGAAATACTTGTTTGAAGGAGTACAAGTAACGATAAGATCGCTCTTCGAGACAGCGCCGTTTACGTCGTCTGTAACTATGACCTGGAAGTCGTGTGACACCTCTTCGGCAAATTCAGCAGCCCTGTTACTATCGATATCAAAAGCAAAGACGGTATCAATTGGGAAAACTTTGGAGATCGCCTGAACAGAGATTCTTCCCTGGTTTCCACAACCGCAAACTGTTAACGACTTCGATTCCTTCCTTGCGAGATACTTTGCGGCAACGGCTGTCGCTGCACCGGTTCGTTGAATCGTGATCTCGATGGAATCCATAACCGCGAGTGGCAATCCATTTTCAGCGTTGCAAAGAACGATGACGCCCTGAATCAACGGAAGGCCAAAGCGCGTGGCGTTCTGTGGAAAGTTCGCATTGATTTTGGCGGCGAAAAAACTTTGGTCGAGATCCAACATGCCTGCCTTGATGTGAAATCCGCCATTCGGCGCGTGCACCCCAAGGACACCGGGAGCGCCGGTTTTGCCTTCGCCATATAACTTGAAGACGCGCTCAATCGACGCGATATAGTCGTCAATCGTCAGCAGAGCCGCGACATCACTTCGAGTAAGCAACAGCGTAGATTCCGTCATAAAGTGTACAGACTGTCAGCGTGTCGCCGGTCGAACCAGGAACCACGACAGGCTAATAGCCTGTCGTACAACTACTCCGCAAAAAGGTCGTCGAGCAGTGATAAAGGCGCTCTTTCAACCGGCGCCTGACCCTTGCGGAAGATTCGCGCACCTGAAGATCCTTTCAAGGTAGTCGTTGCGTTCTCGACCCTGACCATCGCTCCTTCTCGCAGACCTGCGACTGTGGTGTCGTTCTCCTCAAGGAATTGGAGGATTCGTTCCTCTTGAGTTTCGCCCATGTGAGTTGAATTCGGATCCGGATCTTGAAAGTGCGGACTGATCTGGAAGGGCACCAATCCGAGCGCGTCAAAAGAAGGCGGCTGAACGATCGGCATATCTTTAGTTGTCTTAATCGTAGGTCCCGCGACGTTTGAACCAGCACTTGAGCCGACGTAAGGCATGCCATCCAAAACTCTGCGGCGGATTGGCTCGAGCAAATTGAAATCATAAAGGCACTTCAGCAGTCGAAACGTGTTACCGCCGCCAATGAACACAGCCTCAGTGTCATTCGCTGCTTTGACTGGATTTGGTGTGTTGTGAATCGATGTGAGGTCGTACCCCAATCTATCAAATCGATCCTTCGCAGTGGCGGCGTATGCGTCGCGATCATAAAGAGCAAAGGGAACGAACAGTACCCGTTTCAAATCGCCGAGAAAGTCGCGAATCTCTGCTGCTGCGTGATCGAGATAACCGCTGCCATAGAGCGTTGAGTTGCTAATCAACAGGACGCGTTTGTTCGTCATAACTCGTCTCCACTAAAAGAAGGCTCGACCGAGCGCGTAGAGAAGTCCCAATCCCATTGTGCTGACCGCTACGAGCGCAATATCGACCTTGATGAGAACAATTGCCAGGAAGGCGACAAGTGCGATAACTACGGTCCACCAATCGATGAGAGCAGCCGGCAACAGCTCGATGGACACGACGATGATCACACCGACTACGCCCGCGCTCACGCCTGCCAAAAACGATTGAAGCGCCTGGTTATTTCTGACGGCTTCGATGTAACGAGCGCCGCCGAGTACGAATACAAACGAAGGCAAGAAGACGAAAAAGGTCGCGATAACTGCGCCGCTCAATCCACCAGCAACAAAGCCGGTGAAGGTTGTGAAAAGCATGAAGGGACCAGGAGTCGCCACACTCAATGCCACACCATCCAACAACTGACTTGAAGTCAACCACTGATGCTGTTCTACAGCTCCCCGTTGTAGGAAAGCCATGGAAGCGTATGCGCCACCGAAGCTGAAGAGTCCGGTCTTAAGAAATAGCCATGCCATTTGCAGCCAGCGCGAATCGCTCACTCCTAAGAGGGCTGCCAGTGAAGGCATCGCTAAACCGACGCTATGAAATCGTTGCCAACCTTCCGCGGCAATAAGGTTCATGAGTCCAGCTGCCAATAGAATCAAAAGGAAGTTCACGCCGGCGAATCTCATCGCGAAAAAGGCCACTGCGAGGAGAACCGCAAGGAAGACATTCCTAATGGCAGCACGCGTAAGCTTGATTATTCCCGCCCCGATGATCCCCAACACGGCTGGTTTAAGAATGTAGAGAAAGTCATTGACGGGTGGCAGACTGCCGTATTTCACGTAAAGCCAACTCAATAGAATCATCACAACGGCGCCCGGCAGTATGAATGTCAATCCGGCAATGATCCCGCCCCACAATTTTCGCTTCAGGTAGCCCACGTAAATCGCGAGCTGCAAAGCTTCAGGCCCGGGCAACATGTGACAAAAAGCCATGATCTGGACGAAACGCTCTTTACTAAGCCACCGTCGCTTTTCCACCATGTGGCTGTACATCATTGTGATTTGAGCAACAGGTCCGCCGATGTTGATGAAGCCCAGCATTAGGAAATAGAGCGAGACTTCACGCCACGACGGCATGCGTCCTACTTCCTGTCCATCCAGTGTGACGACACTCGAAGCGGTCAAGGTCTCTTTCTCTTCTTTGGAGATGATTTGGATTCTGTCTTTCCGAGCACGGACAAGAGACCATCGAAAATAACTGTCGACTGCTGCAGCAATTTCCGATCATCTCGTAGCGTGAGACTCAATCCGTCGATTATCGCGTTGAGCCCTGCGGCTTCGAGGCGGTGGAATTTGTCGTCCTTCAGATCGATGTCATGAATGATTTGTCCGAGTTCGACCAGTGCGAGGTTATCGCTTAGGCCAAACCGATTGATCAGAGTCTCAAACGTGCAGTCCTCTCCCTGATGACCAAACTCGGCGCCAAACATGTCGAATGGAATTGCGCCTTCGACACGTTGATTATCCCGAACGAAGAAGAATCGCGGCTTTTTATCGATGAACTGTTTGATAAGCCATGCGGACGCGAGGCGGTCGATATGGATATTGCGACGCGTCATCCACCGTTGCCTCTGAAACTTGGCTTTATCCAAAGTTCCGGTTCGAACTTTCTTGCGCGGTCGAGGAGTTGGTGTTTGAGTAGCGCGAACGACCTTTTCACATTCAGTGTAGGAATTGAGCGCGGCGGTTCGAGCTGGTGCGCCAAAGAAGTCGTTATTAATAATGCGCTCCAGTTCAGCGTGCAGCTTATCGAGTTCGGCTTCGTGTTTTGCCAGCCGGTTAGGTGAAAGATGTTTGCCTCGAGCCTGCTGACGAATGGCGCCTGTCAAGCCGTCGAGTTCAGCGGCAATAGTTGAAAACTCTTCGTCGCGCGTACGTTGAAAAGCGGCAATGATTTCCTGATCGGTTGTCCCTTCAATTGAGTTCGCGCGAAAAACCGCGGCTTCACCTCCGGCGGTTTCGATCTCCTGTTTCAGCCATTGAAAGTCTTCGTGAGTTTTATCGTTTGCGGGCAGGGCATAGACAGAGTTCTTGATTGCAACCGCACCGAGTTTCTGTAACTGACGCCAAATGCGTACCCGCAGATTTGTAGGTTTGGGAGGCAGCTGATGAATCAACAGCACCCATTCCAAACGGTTTGATTTGGAGGTGACTGTAACGATGCGGGGAGTGTAACGAGTGTTACTGCGATTAGCAAGTTAGTCAGTGGTTCTAGTAGTCAGTAGTCAGTAGTCAGTGGTCTTTGGACTTTGGTCTTAGGTCTTTGATTGAAGACGAGAATCGAAGGCCAAAGCCAAAGACCAAAGACCCAAGACCCAAGACCAAAGACCAAAGACCAGAGACCAAAGACCAAAGACCAAAGACCAGAGACCAGAGACCAAAGACCAAAGACCACTGACCACTGACCACTGACTAAATCTCAATCTTCGAAAACCGCCAGGCGCCGGCCGACAGGAGCACAATGGCCACTACAATGAGGACAGTTGCGTCGGCTGTTATGCCGAAATGCGTGACTCCAATAAGCACCGTTCGCACGCCGTCTACTCCGTAGGTCAGCGGGTCGATTCTAGTTAAGAGCGCAAGAACCTTTGGAAGATTGGCCAGCGGGTAAAGGGCGCCGGAGAGGAAGAAGATTGGCATAACAAGAAAGTTCATAACGAGCTGAAAGCCTTGCATATCTTTCAGGCTGGATCCTATCACTGTACCCAACGCCGCAAACACAGTCGCGATCAATGCCATGAAAACCAGTGCTAAAGGAATGGCAGCGACGTTTGCAGGCCGAAATCCGGCGATGAAGCAGACGACAAAAATCAATAAGCCTTGCAGCATGGCGACCGTCGCGCCGCCGAGAGTTCGTCCCAACATGATCCAGAGGCGAGGAACGGGCGCCACCAGCGTCTCCTTGAGAAATCCGAACTGCCTGTCCCAAAGTAATGCGATGCCTGAAAACATAGAAGTGAAGAGAAGTGTCATTCCTATAACACCCGGGGCCATGAATTGCAGATAACTGCCTTGACCGGCTTTCTGAAAAATTGGCCCGAGTCCAAAACCGAGGATGCCGAGATACATGATTGGTGATCCGAGAGACGCAATTATCTGTGTTCGGGACCTCGTATATTTCTTCACTTCGCGCAACCAGAGAATGAATATGACCTGCATCGTTTTAGCGCCTCCACATCCGCGCGATCTGTCGCATGGCATCAGCAGCAGTCGCACTTTCGTCTCTGATTGTAGTGCCGGTTAAAGCAAGAAACGCGTCTTCCAGCGATTCGGTGTTGGTTCGTTCTTTCAATTCACGTGATGAGCCGATTGCGACTACATGGCCGTGATCGATTACGGCTATTCGATTAGCAACGCGGTCGGCTTCGTCCATGTAGTGCGTTGTCAGGAAGACCGTCACCTGGTCGGTTTCGTTTAACTTCTTCACATGTGTCCACATTTGATTTCGGCTTTGCGGATCGAGTCCCAGCGTGGGTTCATCAAGAAAGAGAACTTTGGGGGTGTGCAACAGGCCGCGCGCGATCTCGAGCCGCCTGCGCATGCCTCCGGAAAATGTCTTCACCAGCGCATCCCGTCGTTCCCACAATTCAAAAAGTTTCAGCAGCATTGTTGTTCGTTCGCGACGCTCTTTCCGGGGAACGCCATAAAGCACGCCGTGAATTTCCATGTTTTCCCAGGCAGTCAGATCCTGGTCCAGGCTTGGATCCTGAAACACCACACCAAATCGCTGCCGGACTTGATCTCGATGGACCGTCGGGTCGAGGCCGTCAAGTTCCAGGGAACCACTCGTTGGTTTCAATAATGTTGTCAGCATTTTGATCGTCGTGGTTTTTCCAGCGCCGTTAGGTCCGAGAAAAGCAAAGATCTCCCCCCGTTGCACTTCAAAGCTGACATTGTCGACCGCCGTGATTTCGCCAAAACGTTTGACGAGATTCTGAACTCGGATCATTGTTAACTCCGCGATTAGCAAAGATGGCGGACATAATGCCACAAAGCGGGCAGTGGTCAGTAGTCAGTGGTCAGTCGTTTATAGGTCCTATAGGTAGAATAGGTCCTATACTACTGACTACTGACTACTGACTACTGACCACCACCGCAATCGAGTTACAATCCCGTCCATGGCCCACTTCATTGATCTGGAAACCTGGTCTCGACGAGAGCTATTTCAATTCTTCATCGGGTACACAAACCCGTACTTCAACGTTTGTACTCGTGTTGACGTCACGAAGTTGTTGGCACTGACGCGCAGCAAAGCAGGTCTGAAGATTTCGTTAGCCGTCCATTATTTCGCGCTACGCATCGCTAACGAAACCGAAGCGTTTCGATATCGTCTTAAAGATGGCGGAGTGTTTGTTTACGACGTTATCAATGGTGGCACGACAGTTTTGTTGCCTAACGATAGCTTTGCTTATGCTTATTACGATTACGAGCAGGACTTTGATCGGTTCGTGGCAAAAATGGGCAACGCAGTTGACGAAGTGCGAAATAGCACCGCGCCACTAAAGCCGACAATGCGCGACGATGTGATTTACCATACGACGCTTCCCTGGATCTCCTTCACGAGCTTCGCTCATGCTCGAACGCCAGGACGTGGCGACTCAGTTCCGCGATTTGTTTTCGGCAAGTTTACAAACGAGGATGGTCGCGTGTGGATGCCGATCTCGATCGAGGTACATCATGCACTGGTTGATGGCCTGCACGTAGGTCGCTATTTGGAGAGACTCGAGGAGGCGCTCTCTGATCCGGAGGCGTTTATTTCGCGTCCGGCATCGGCGTGAAGCATATCTCGTAATTTGGTGCTCAATTCTTCACGTTGCCAGGAGCTCCAACGAAAGAACGCTTCTCGATAGTGTTTGTTTCTCTGTTCCTGATAATAGGTGAATAACCAGACGAAGGCTTCGGCTTCGTCGCGATTCTCAACCCTTCGAAAGCTATTAATCCGTTTCTTGAAGTCGTCAATCCACACATCACAGTCGTGAAGTTGTCCGAGATCGGTTTGCAGGAGTGCGGCTTGCTTAGCAAACGATCCAATGTCAGACTGCCAGCATTCTGAGAACAAATCGATTGCATACCTGAGACGCTTCGCGGCAATGCGCATGTCATGAAGTGGCTGAACATCGTTAGGGTAATACAAACTTTTACTGAGTTCTTCCAAGTCGCTTAGTCGATCATCGATGATGATGCGTGCGACTTCACTGTAAGAGGGTTGGATCTCAGGCGATGTAATTGTGGCTTGATGCTCTGAAACTGACGTTAGCGCTCGTTGGAATTCACCTCGTAAATTCTTCAATCGGGTCTTGCCGATCTCTTTCTTCAAATTCCCGCGTGCTGTCTCGCGAACTTCTTTTTTTAGGTCCAGTAGCCGCTCTATTGCGTTTGAAAAGCGCTTCGGTGCTTCTTTCGAAAGATCTTGCAGCGCCTCAATTGCCACATCCTGATCGCGAACTTCTCCCAGGATGCCGGCAAGGGTTTTGATTTGTTTGGCTACCGGCGCCAGGGCAGGTTCGTTTAGATAAGGCAGAAAGCTTCGCAATGCGCTGCGAAGTCGGCGAGAAGCAACACGCATCGAATGCACGCCTACCGGATCCTTCCAGTCCAATGCCTCTGCCCGGAACGTGCACATCTCATCAAATCGCTGTATCAGGGCTTGTTGAATTCCAATCGTAGCGAGGGCGTTGCAATCAATGCCCCGGATTCTGCGTGCTTTTGCCATAACGAGATTACGCGCTCTTTGCTTTTTTCATTGACTTGAACATCAACCGTCGTTCGAAAGCACTTTCGAATAAATCTTTCTTCCTTTCAGCTTCGATGATTTCATTTTGGCAGTCTGCGGCGCTTGCGAGATCGAGAATGACTTCGCTTGAAGTCACCTTGCAGCCTATCTCCGTTATGCGACTGTCGTGACTACGATCGAGTGCGTCAGCCAAACGTACAATCCCTCCAAGCTTCCAAACATTATCGCGATCGGCTGGGTTCAGCGCCGCATATTCAGGGTGTCGCTCCTTTGGAAGGGATCCACGATGATAGCGGGCGATATTTGCGATCACAGAGCGCTCCATTTCTGAGAATCCTGTTAACTCGGAGTTGACGATGAGATACAGCGCATGCTTCTGATGGGACTCGTGAGCTATGTGATATCCGATGTCATGGAGTAAAGCTCCTGCCAACATCAATGTGCGTTGATGACGTGTCAGCTCTTCTGCTGGCGCCAAAGATTGAAACAACTGGTCCGCAAGCTTTGCTACCTGTCTCGCATGTGTTTCTTCATATCCAAACCTGCGACCGACACCGTGAACACCCAGCAACTTTTGATCGGCAAAATCAGGAACCGGCGGTCGCGTCTCATCTTCACGTTCCTGGAGGTAATCGATGATCACGCCTTCGCGCAGCGCCCAATCGCATGTGCGCAAGGAGTTGATTCGCAACGCCCGCATCGATGCTTCGAGAATGTTGGCGCCGGCGACAATGATTTCCGATCTTTGAGCACTGATGCCGAGTTCACGTCTTTCTGATTGACTCATAGCGCTCAAACTGGAATTCAATTGAGTTAGCCGGCTAAGTGGAATTTCTGCCTCTGTTGGTTGGGCAGGCTGAACTTTGTTTTGTCCATTCTGAGCTGATTGCGATCTCAAAATCGCACCAATCGCCAGGATTGTTCCCGACGTGCCCGAAACCTGTTGCCATCTAGCAGTCTTCAGTTCGCGTGCAGGTCTTTGAAAGGCGGCATAGACTTCTGCTTTCAGATTTAGTAACGCCTTCGATTTGGCCGGGTCTGTTTTGATATAGCGCTCGGTTAAGCCAACGGCGCCAACTTTGACCGAAAACAACGAGAAGGGCCGTGCGTCACGAAACAGAGAAATTTCGGTCGAGCCTCCACCAATATCGATGTTCAGGTTTACCGTGCCTCGTCCGGCACAACCTTGCGACGCCGCAAGGCCAATCAATCTCGCTTCCTCTACACCCGAAAGCACGTCGACGCGAATGCCGGTGGCTTTCTCGACTTGTTTGATGAACTGAGATGCGTTTGAGGCCCCGCGCACTGACGCCGTCGCGACAGCTACCGTCACCTCTGCTTGACGAACTTCGGCTGCTGTGCGAAAGCGTTGTATGCAGGCGATGGCTCGTTCGATAGCGTCTTGCGAGAGCCGGCCCCTGCTGAGTGTTTCATGACCGAGTCGAACGACTTCCTTGTCGCGAGCCAGGACAGCAAACGAATCGCTGGCCGCAGCATCTACTACGACGAGTTTTATTGAGTTGGAGCCGATGTCTATCGCAGCAAGTTTCACAGTATTAGACGTAGGCCTTAGTTAAAATCTGTTACGGCAATGTGAACTTCGATTGAAGGAGATCTGGATGCGCACTCTTTATCTTTTAAGGCATGCCAAGTCGAGTTGGAAAGATCCATCGCAATCTGATTTCGAACGACCACTGGCAAATCGCGGACGAAAGGCCTGCGAAATTGCCGCGCGGATAATTCAGGATCGAGGCCTTGAATTCGACTTGGTGCTTTGTTCTACGGCAATTCGAGCGCGAGAAACAATAGATCTTGTCAGCAAGTATGCCAAGCTGAGAAGTGAGTTGCGGTTTGACGAGCGCATCTACGAAGCCACCGTGTCGGAACTGCTGGAAATAATCTCGCAGCTGGAGAACGATCGAAAGGAAGTGCTCCTGGTTGGACATAATCCCGGGTTCGAGGAGCTTTTGTATTTCTTCAGCGGAGTGGATCAGGGATTTCCAACTGCCAGTCTGGCGAAAATAAAGTTGAAGGTCTCCAAGTGGTCCGATTCCTTTGACAAGAAAACCACAGTTGAATGGGTAGCTCGACCAAAAGACTTCGAGCAAGCTGACTAGATAGAAAAATGCCCCGGGCTTGAGAACCGGGGCATATTTGAGTAGCAGTGGTTGAGGGTAGGGGCATTGCATGCTAAGTCCTGGACCGCTCTCATTCGGCAGGTCTTTTGCAGCAAGCCGTGAAATGATAATTACGCGAGAATTCCTAAGTGGCTGTTAACGACATTTGAACTTTGGATTAAGAAGTGGACCTGCAAAAATTTATCTCGCTGTCCTTCTTAGAACTTTCTCGGCTTACTATGGTCTTTCGCCGTCTTTGCCCAAAGTTTGTGATGTTTCGTGTATTTCGTGGATCGTACTTGTCTTATCGCGACAAAACATGATTTACGAATCAACACGAAACATCACGAACGGTAAAATCCGTTACTCGATGAACCTTCAGCTTCGCGAAATCCTCTGTTTGGTGGTCCTGCTTTGTTTGTTGTGCGCGTGTCGGTCGATATCGGCGCAAGTTCCAACTCCAACACCAACACCTACTGGCCGCTCTTACGACACGAGCAATCTTCCCAAAACACCTCCCGTGCCTGGTCCACAGGCAAAGTCTCCAGTCCTGTTCTCAAATATCACAAGCTCGAGCAAGATCGATTTCAAACATGCCGGCTCACCCACGTCGAAAAAGTTTTTGCTGGAGACGATGGGTGGGGGAGTTGCGATCTTTGATTTCAACAACGATGGTCGAATGGATCTCTTCTTCACCAATGGCGCGGCATTGCGTGAAGACATGTCAAACGACAGCCTCCCCGACAAAACGGACCCACGGTTTTGGAATCGCCTTTATCAACAACAGGCTGATGGTACTTTCCAGGATGTAACTCAACGTGCCGGATTGAAAGGCGATGGTTACAGCATGGGAGTGGCGGCAGGCGACTTCGATAATGATGGATTCGTAGACCTGTACGTCACTGGATATGCAAAGAATCATCTTTACCACAACGATGGCGATGGAAGATTTACCGACGTTACCGAAAAACTGGGAGTTACTGGTGGAGGCTGGTCTACGAGTGCCGGGTGGTTTGATTATGACAATGACGGCCGCCTTGATCTGTTTGTAGCTCGGTACCTGACATGGGATTTTGCAGTTGGATCGCTAGTCTGTGGCGATCCGCGTCCGGGTTTCCACGCCTACTGTCATCCAGACAATTTCAAAGGGATCACAAATCTGCTCTATCACCAGAAAGCAAATGGTGAGTTTGAAGACGTGAGTTCGAAGGTCGGAATTTCGGACCCGAAAGGAAAAGGACTGGGAGTGGCTTTCGCAGACTTCGACAACGATGGCTGGATTGATGTGTTTGTTGCTAACGACAGTGTGCGTCAATCGCTTTATCACAACAAAGGAGACGGCACATTTGAGGATGTGGCCCTCCTGGCCGGCGCCGGTTTTGATGAAAACGGAAAATCATTTGCGGGAATGGGCGTTGATGCAGGTGATTACGACAACGACGGCTGGCCAGATGTCGTTATCACAACGTTATCGAATGAAACTTACCCGCTCTACCACAACAACAAAGATATGAGTTTTGCGTGGGCTACCAGCTCGAGTTCAGTTGCGCAGATTTCAATCCTTTATTCGGGTTGGGGTGTGCGCTTTATCGATGCTGATAATGATGGCTGGCGCGATATCTTTGTCGCGCAGAGTCACGTACTCGATACGATCGAACGAAGTACGAGCTACCTGAAGTACAAACAGACGCCCCTGTTAATGAGAAACACTGGCGGGCGTTCATTTGTGAATGTGTCAGCCACAGCGGGTTCGGCGCTGACTACACCGGTGGTCGCGAGAGGCGCAGCGTTCGGCGACCTAAACAATGATGGCCAGGTTGATGTAGTTCTAAACGTTCTGAACGATGTGCCGGTGATCCTGCGCAACGAGGGAACCAGGAATCACTGGATCGGCGTTGCCCTACGCGGCACAAAATCAAACAAGCAGGGAATTGGATCCCGCGTGACAGTTACGGATAACACTGGTCGCAAACAAGTGTTCGATGTTTCGACTTCTGGAAGTTATCTCTCGGCTAATGATCCGAGGATTGTTGCTGGGTTAGGACAGGCGACAGCGGTTAAATCAATCGAGGTTCGTTGGCCTGGAGGGAAGGTGCAGACTATTAATGTTCCTGCGATTAATCGGTATTTGATCGTTACAGAGAACTAATGAACTGATTACGTGTAGAGAATCCAACTAAAGTACCGATGCCGGCACCGCGCCGTCCGCCGAGTAGAGCTCAATCATGGGGTCGCACCCGTACCCAACGATTGTTGTCTCTGCAAAAACTCAAGCGTTCTCTGGTTGAACTCATCCACTCTTTCAAAATTTGGAGCGTGTGCGCAACGATCGAAGATGATGAGTTCGGTGTTCCGGATTCTCTCCTGCATCGGGAATGCGAAGCGTGTTGAAGTGACCATGTCATGACTGCCGAAGCTAATTTGAGTGGGCGCAGTAATGTTGATTAATTGCTCTTCAACATCGTGGGCAATCACCGCATTTGACTGCAAGATGAAGTCTGCGACAGTTTGCGCGGGACGACTCCTCACGAAATCCGACAACGATTGAATGTAGTCTGGGCGTTCAGCATACAACTCCGGCATGAAACACCATGGAAAGATATTTTGAATCGTCATCTCTGGAACGTTGTTGAGTGCCTTTGCAGTGACCTGCCAACCGTTCACCAGGGTTTTGACAAACAGATCGGTCTTGCCCCAGCCGCTGTGCACAGAAAGAGATTTCACTTTGTCCCGATACTTTGCGGCGAGCCATAGTCCGATTACCCCTCCTAACGACAAGCCGGTGATGTGAGCTGACGGAATATTGAGAGCGTCCAGGAACGCAGCAATGTCATCCGCAAGATCTTCAATAGAGTAAGGCGCAGTTGGCCTGTCGCTTTCGCCAGTGCCACGCAAATCGACAGAAATACAAGTGAAGTGTTTTGCGTATTCAGCTACCTGGAATGTGTAACAAGCATTGTCTGCTGAAAGGAAGGGCAGAAGAATAAGTGGTTCACCAGAACCTTGTTGCTCGTAATTGAGGGTGATGTTATTTGCTTTAACTTTAGGCATGGCGTTGCTCCTGGTTGGTTAGGATGTGGGGGGTGGACAGTATACATTTCATTTGAGCCTCGCACTTAACGGTTTGTCTAGACACCACCGGCTTCAGCCGGTGGTACTTCAACTTCACAGCTAACCACAGCACCTTCTTGTAATGTTGAATCGCGCTGCCAAACCATTAGCTAAGAAATTGAAGTACCACCGGCTGAAGCCGGTGGTGTACCAAAAACCTCAGTTCATCACTTTCTCGCCACAACTGTCCGCTTCGTTGTGTTCTAATACCAGGGAAGGGTCAGACCAATGATTGATTCATCGCGACGAATCTTTCTACAAAAGGCGGGAGTTGGATTAGCGACTATCGGTGCCTCGGGTCTTGTTCTTCGCAGCGATGCCGTACCTACTCAGGCAGTGAACCGAGATCAAGTTGTGATCCAGTTGGCTCAAGTTAAGAGCGAGGCTCCTGCAAAAACCGAGTTGAAAAAAGTTGTGTCGTTCCCTTACGGCCCATTCTATAAAGAAGGCGCTCCGTTTAGAGGAAAGCTCAGTTTACCCGGGGAGCCCGGAACGCAATTCGTCTTATCTGGCCGAGTGTGGGCCTTCGATACCAAACAACCTCTCCCAGGTGCGGTGTTGGACTTCTGGCATGTTGACATGAACGAAAAATACTCAAATGGCACTACAGATTTCCGAAATCGAGGAAGGTTGGTGTCTTCTGAGACCGGCCATTATGAATTGGAGAGTATTCGCCCAATTCCGTATCGACCTAACCCTCAAGGTGCACCCGATTTCTGGCGGTGCGCCCATTTCCATTTGGTCGCTGTTTCTCCAGGTTACAGGCAACTGATAACTGAGATTCATTTTCACGGCGATCCCAAAAGAAGCGATCCGATGTACCGAATTGAGAATGCAATCGCTGTCGAAGAGCGCACGATAAATGGCGCCACCTTTCAAACGGGAGTGTTCGATATCGTCCTTGAACGCGCATAAAAGATGTCCTATCTTGAGCTTGACGTGATCCCGGGGCAGTAGCCCGACTGTCAAGGAGGGCTCACCGTAGCTCTTGGGCATCGCCGATCCAAGTGAGCCCTCCTTGACAGTTGGGCTACTGCCCCAGGATCACGTCAAGCTAAATCATATCGGACATCGAACCTTGACCTCCTTGGGTGCATCTCAGAGTATCCACCCGACAATTAGCAATCCTAAGAGGTAATTCCGAATGGAGATAGTTCGACCCCTTTCAGTAATGCTGCGCCGTGCTTCATTGATGTTGGTTGTTTTGGGTTTATTTGTTTCTACTGGGTTTCTTTGGTCAGCAACTGGTCGTGGTCAAACAAAGATAGAGCCGGAATCCACAGTCAAGCCTACCGTGAAAATCACCACGCAGCCCATTTCAACTTCCGCTAATTCATCGTCACCATTCAGCGAGGCCGCGGGTAAAAATGTAATGTTCAGAAACGAACTCAGCTGGACATTCGGTGGTAAGGAACAACGCGGCTGGTCTCTATACGACCTTTTGATTGGAAAAACGTTAGATACTCAATCGCTATCCGACAGTGGGGATTTTGCAGCGACGCTGTCGGCATGGCAAAGGCGAAGAGGTCTAAGCAACTCCGGTGTACTCGACGAGGATTCGCTGATGGCAATGATCGCTGAGTGGCAGGGCGATCGACTGAAGGATCGAACTCCAGCACAACCCGATCAACTCCTCATTGCTCCGGCCACTGACTTCTACGATCCCGCTCGCTTGGAGGACTTACGTCAAGTGGAGCGAAATACCTACGCGGCATACAAACAAATGATCGCCGCCGCTATAGCAGACCCTTCACTGAAACTCGCTCATACAGATAAGACGGAATTGGCTGCCACTGAAAATTTTTTCAAGATCATTTCTGCATTTCGTTCGCGCGAATATCAGGAAGAGCTACGTCGAAAATCACCTAATGCTGGAAGCGCCGGTCTAGCCGTTAACAGCCCGCACTTTACCGGACGGGCTCTCGATCTTTACGTAGGCGGAGATCCTGTTGATACAAAGGATTCGAATCGTGCAATTCAGGTTAATTCCCCAGCTTACAAATGGCTGGTGCGCAATGCAGGACGATTTGGCTTTCGACCTTACTTTTATGAGCCGTGGCATTGGGAGTATGTGAAGTAGGTCCAAAGTCCAAAGTCAAAAGGCCAAACGCCAAAGGCTTCTTACAGTGCTCGCGTGTCAACAGCAATCCAATTGACTTCCCATGTTTTTCCGCCGTCCGCGGAGAATGACTGCTCAAATCGACAAGATTTTGGCGTGATGTCGGAAATAACAAAACGCACCAAGATCGATCGACCGTTCAATGTGTCCTGATTGTAGAACTCACCGCGTCCGTTCTTGAATTCACCGATAGCCGCTGGCGTAAGTTGGCCGTTACTAATATTGGCGAAGTTAAGGGTCCATTGGTGTGCCTGGGGATTGTAAAGACGCAGGCTAAGACCTTCGATGCGACCTGCGGGACCTGCGACTTTTAGCTCAACGAGATTCGCGCGTCCATCCAGGACTTTCGTCACAACACTCGTGCCGTCGTACTCAACCCATTCGGTAGATCCGGATAATGGATGGACCAACCGGCGTAGGTGAGTTTTCCAGGTACCGATCTCAAAATCAAAGTCATGTTGTCCATCGGATTGCGAAAGGTTGCCCTGAGAGTTTGAGTGGCCAACACAATCAACAGCGGTCAAAATGATCAGAAACGCAATGAAAAGAACGTTGAGAATTCGCATGTTCTGTTCCTCGAGAGCTTGAAGATAATTGGAGCCCAAACGGCGGTCAAGAAGTTACCTCAAGGTAACTGCGTCTTTGGAGTGCGACGGCCTGCCGTCGCTTTGTTACAGCAGGCCTCTCGATTAAGTAGCGCGGTGACAAGGCGACGGCAGGCCGTCGCACTCCAAAGTTGTAGCCCGAATCAGGTTCAGTTTGCGCGTTAATCAAATTAGGGGACTGTCGGAATTCGCACGCCAGCCCAGGGAAGACTTAATAATTGCTACTGATGCTGTATTTTCGGAGCGTTGAGCGAGGCTTTTATGAAGGGGTGTCCAAATTGCAGACAACTCTACGCGGGAGACCAGATCCGGTTCTGCCGTTGGGATGGCGCTACCCTTCAGCTGGTAGAAGTGAAGCTTGACGACGAAACTACAAGAGACCTTCTGCGCAAGAGCGAACAGAAGACTTCGCATTCGACTGGACGATTGGCAATAAAGATTGGCGGAAGATCGTAGGTCTATTGAGGATTTAAGATTTCAGATTTCAGATTGATAGGTCCAATCGATCTAATAGGTCCTATACATCAACAGGCAGCATCCAAAAAGATGGTGTCGTAGATGCCCCGAAATTCATATCCGGCCTTGCGATAGAAATTGTGAGCACCTGTGTTGCATTCATTCACCAGCAGACAGATCGACTTCTTATTTTTGAACAGCAAATCGGCCAGCTGTGACATGCAGCGCAGCCCAAACTTGCTGCGGCGTCTTTCAGGATTCACCCAGACGCCTTCAATGTAGGCCACATCGTCGGTTTCCGATATTAGGTCAGCCTTAAACATCAAAGTGCCGTTCTCTATGACAACCCAGGTTCGGCCCTGTTGAATGCGACGTGAACATCGTGCGCGAAAACCTTCAGGATCAACGTCCATTGGATTAATCCCGCTTTCCTCAAACGCCATTTGGCCTTGCACGGGCATCACGAGTTCCAGATCAGCCAATGTAGCTGCGCGAAATCCATCAACTTCCTCAACCCCTCTCTGCAGTGATTGCAGTTCGAACAGAAACTCGCGACAAGCGAGACGCATCTCCTGACCACCACTTTCGTATTGACGCCAGAAGCACTCGATGCGCTCAGACTCACCCATGATCATGTGCGTGTTTTTAGATGTCCTGGCAACGTCCGCCAAAGCTTCTAACGCTCGATCACTTGTTGTTTCCATCAGTGTTGCGTGGCCGATTAAGGCGACACCTTCGAGACGTCCATCTCTGTTGCGGCAGGAATAAAACGTACCGCGATTCAGTTTGCTTTGAATGCCATTGTCACGAATGAAGCCGAGCATCGTTACCGTGTGAATCGGACGTTTGTTGAGAAAGTCGATGACTTCAGCCGTATTCGCATTCGTAAGTTCTGCAACCAGAAGTTCCGGTTTTGTGAACTGAGGTAACGAAACGTTGCTTGATTTAAGGGAGACGATTGATTGGTACATGGCTTTGTCCTGCTCTCCTCGGTGGTGTTCAAGTGATTAGTACATGCAGGCGGTGTTATCGCCCAAGATGGAGTCGCCAATTAAGACGCCATCACCTAACAACACACCGTCACCAAGTAATACGCCATCGCCTATTAAGACACCGTCACCCATCAGCACTCCATCGCCGAGGAGAACACCGTCGCCAAGCAGAACTCCTGTTGAAACGAACGTTGTTCCTTGACTTATGGTCGTGCCGTTACTGGTTAAGATGCTATCACCAAGGAGTACACCACTAGAGATCATTGTGGTGTCGCCAATAAGAACTCCAGTGGAGTTGAGGCGCGTTGCATCACCAAGCAAAACACCAAGACCGTAAACTTTCTGGTACTTCGTAATCAGATCAGTACCTTTGCCATATGCGTAGTCAAGAATGAGTCCCTGCGACCAGGTGAACGTATAGTTGTAGAGGGTCGTTTGCGGAGTTGGGGCAGCGCCCGTCAATAACGGCGCGCCAAGAGAGAGACTCGAACTGAAATCTGAGCGGATGAGTCTTCCTAAATCGACTGCACCCGCGATGTTGATTTCTCCAGCACCTTGTTCCAGCTGGTTTGCTCCCGCCAGTGGTTGAGCCGTGTACATCAGCAAAGCCTTAACCATGTTGGGAGTCAGTTTGGGATTCAGCTCTAGCAGCATCGCGGCAGCACCTGCTGCAACTGGAGTGGCCATTGAGCTGCCACTGAGGTACATCATTTCATTGGTAGGGTCGGTTGTCAGCGCTTTATCAAGCGACGGGTTCTGTTGGACAATCAAATTATTTGGAGACTCTGCAGAGATAATCTTGTTACCGGGCGCGACAATGTCAGGCTTAACAAGGTTGTCGTAGTGCTTAATCCCAGAGGCGTCGGTCCAATAACTACGAGTCGGTCCACGCGACGTATAGGTTGTAATAGTATCGTCGTTACGAGCATCGGTTCCGTAAGAGTTGGAAGCACCGACCGTGATTGCAGAGGGCTCGTTACCCGGACAGTGAATCTGACCATAGATCTTCCGGCCGCTACTGTCTGTACCTGAATTTCCTGCAGCTGCAACGACCACGATTCCTGCGTCAACCATTCGACGAACCGCTTTGCAGACAGGATCATTCACGTATGAATCGGCTGAGGCCATGCCCAGACTCATGTTGGTAACTTTGATGTTGTAGGTTGTGCGATTGGCCATGATCCAATCGACTGCAGCGAGAACACTGGAGCTGGTACCGCGACCGACAGAATTCAGAACACGCAGATTAATGATCTTTGAATCCAGAGCAATGCCGGCATAGGCAGAGTTGTAATAGAGCTTGTTTCCAGCGGCGATTGCGGCGACGTGAGTGCCGTGTCCATATGGGTCATCCACACGATTTTCACCGGTGAAGTCTTTGCTGTAGGCAATTCGGGAAGCGTATGAGTCGTTTGTGAAAGATTTATGACTCGCATAAACACCGGAGTCTAAAATTGCTATTCCGATGCCAGAGCCTTCCAGTGTGATCGGGACACCCGCCGAAGTCGTTGTGGTGCGCCGCGCTGCCGCTCCAGTTGTTTGAGAGACGTGACCGTCAGCTTGAGCTTCGCGATCGGGCGTCACATAAGCTACTTCGTCAAACTTCGCGAGTTCATCGAGAGTTCCACCAGGCAGTTCTACTAACAACGAATCGAGATGGCGGAAGTTTTGTTTCAGGTGGACGCCATTTCGATTGAGAAAGCCGTTCAGCTCGCCACTAATTGGTCCGTCGAGCTGAATTATGACGTCGATGGACTCACGACGATCAAACTTGTGCTTGTTCACTGACTCCTGAAGGTCAGGTGCAATCTTGTTGTGTCGGTGTCTATCTGACTTCGCGCCAGCGCGATTCGTCACAGTGAGAGTAACCACTGAGACAAGCAAAAAGAAGCTTGCTAGCCAGAGTATTCTGCGGAAGGGGGATGTTCGGTTCATATCTGGGAGTCACAACCATTTCAGTATCAAGAGCAGCCAAGAGAAACTGGCGAACCCCGGAGTGCAAGGACAATGCCGCAGAGCTCGAAGCGCCGGAGACGCTGGGTTTTGCTGGGGAATTGCGAGGAAAGAGGGCTGTTAGTAGCCTTTAGTTGATGGACCGGTTAGCAGTCAACCTGGAAGGTGCCAAGTCATTGTGAAGCGCCATTGCGGCGAATTGACCGAGCAATGTCCGATATGCTTTAGCTTGTCGTGTCTCAGCCAACAAAAGCACCGAGTTATCAGCTCTTTGAGAATGGCAGGCTTGGTTGGCTGAGCCACGACAAGCTAAGGCATATCGGACATTGCTTCCACTTACTTTGTCGCAACAGGTGCGCCGATATACCAAACGTTATCGAACGGGTCTTTGATCCACGCGTTTCGATCGCCATAAGCCTGATCGGTAGGCTCCAACATTGAAACGCCGCCCGCCTTTAGTGCCTGCTCGTACATTGCATCGACATCATTGACATACAAGTAGATAGCAGTCGGCAGTGGTTGTTCGGGATAACGAGCTTCGCCAAGTTCAATAACCGAATCTCCAATTTGAACTTTAGCGTGCAGGATCATCTTTTCGTCTGCGTGGCGCATTAACTCTTTACCGCTGAATGCATTCGTTACGAAATCAATGAAGCGCTGCGCGCCGATTGGATGGAAGTAAACCGTAACAGTGTGCAGATCTTCTGCAATCTCTTTTAGTGGCACGAAGGGCGTTGCAATGTACCAGCGGTTTCCCGTGGGATCTTCTACGCCTCCAGAGCGCTCTCCGTAGGGTTGATCTGCTGGTTCCATCAAAGACTTGCCGCCGGCTTCCAGCGCCCGCTTGTACGCTTCATCGACGTTTGGCACATAAAGATGAATCGCCGTAGGCATTGGCTCAATGTGTTCAGCACCGCCGATCATAACCAACGAATCTCCGATATTGACTTCAGCGTGCATGCCGCCTGCTGAACCGGTAGAACGGAAATTCTCAGTTGCGCCGAAGGCGTAAGTAACGAAGTCGATCAGTTTATCTGGCTGACGAACAGTGAAATAAGGGGTCACAGAATGGAAGCCTGGGCGGAGATCCTTGCCCGGTTTTGCTTGAGACTTACGGGCTTGCTCTTCCGCAAAGTTGTCAACTTCTCGTTGCATGTCTTCAATGGGAACATCTTTCAAATGCGTTGAGACGTGCCATGTGTAGCCGAACGGATCCAAAAGTTGCCCGGCCCGATCGCCGTAGAACTGATCTTCGATAGGACGCACGAGCTTCGCGCCGGCTTTGATCGCAATCTGCGCAAACGCGTCCACATCGGTTACGTCAAGATGAATCCTAATGGACGACCCACCTATAGTTTGGGGACTCCGGGAGTCGTAATCGGGGTATTCGTCAGAGAGACTCAGGATGGAATCACCAATTTGTAATTCCGCATGTCCGATCTTTCCACTCGGCTCAGCAAGTACCATTAGTTCTTTGGCACCGAATGCCGCTTTGTAAAAATCAATTGCCGCTTTGCCATTAGACACGCATATGTGCAACGACACCGTACGTGCTCTCGGCGCTTCCGTTCGTTTTGCTGGACTACTCATTGAATCGCTCCCTGTTAGTTTTGTCTTGAGCTCAGCCTTAAACGTCTCACGTGGAAGACCAACGAGATCTCGAGCGACTTCGGAGAGCGCTGCTACTTCAGCATCCAAAGCCGGCAGATCATGACGCTGCTCGATAATCGAGTTTACTGCGTCGTCGAGTTGGTCAATGATTGGACGTTCAGCCATTGCTAGTGCTCAATTCAGTTAAATACTCAATCGGCTCCGCAGGTTCTCCAGCCCGCGAAACTGAAGTTGTTTGATCGCGCCTTCACTTCGTCCTAGTTCATCAGCGATTTCTTTTATGCTCTTCTCCTCGCCAAATCTCAGAACAATGACGCGCCGCTGATCGTCGGGCAGTTTGTCGACAGCGCGAAATAAACGTGCACGCCGCTCGACATCTTCCAGGTCAACACTGGCCGCCGTCGTTTCTGTTGCTGATTGCAGATCGTTTGTTTCACGCATATTACGTCGCGCATGATCTGCGATTGCATTACTTGCAATTCGATAGAGCCACGCCGCGAAGGGTGCGCCACGCCATTTGAATTTGCCGAGATTTGCGAGTGCCTGTTGAAAGACGTGAGCAGTAAGATCCTGGGTCTCGGCGCGATCGCGAACTCGCCGCGCGACGTAAGCATACACGCGGTCGAAATGAAGTTCGTACAGCTCCGCAAAGCGGCTCGGGTCTTTCTGAGCAGCCTCGATCAAGAGCTTTTCATCGGATTCGGTAGCCTGACTCAAGTCTTACCAATCCTCGCAGCGTTCGGTTTTCTAATAGTTAAAACTGTTGAGTAACGAAAAGGTTACGCCGAATTGCTCAGCCTTGGAAGCAGTCAGTACCACCGCGCAGTAGCGGGTGGGTGCGCAGCCGGATTCGACTAGTGATTTTAAGGCTTCGCACCCACCCGCTACCGCGAGGTGGTACTGACTGCTTCCAAGTTTTGTCTCGCGAAGCGCGGCAACAAAACAAGAAGATGGTCGTTGCCAATAAAAATCTGGCTGGTTTACTTCTTCAGCGCCTCGATTAGCACACGTCCGGTTGCTGCGCTGGGTTTTGTAATACCCAACAGAGCGCAAAGCGTTGGTGCAATATCTGCCGGGCTCGCGGCCTCGTAATAGCGACCAGGATTGATTCCAGCGCCCATTATCACTGTGGGAACATTGGTATCGTAGGAGTAGGGCGAACCGTGTGTCGCAGTGATCGTTTCATTCAGGTACTTGTAAGGCTCTGGAATCAAGACAAGATCCCCGCTTCGCGAGGGATAGAAACCGTGAAGGGCACGTCGCTCGATAGGATCGGTGATAGAAGTTTCTCCCCGCTGAAGTTGCGAGCGTGTGAAGAAGCGTGCGATCCCTGGTACGGTTAAGGCAGCCTGCCCGGCGACTTCAGTTATGTCGTCAAGATTTACTCCGTCGCGCCTCAATGCATCGTAGTTGAAGTAAACGTTGGCGTTGGTGAATGCATCGCGAAGGCTACCGGCGTATTCGTATTTGTAAATGTAATCAGCGGTAGGATCTGGTGTCTTATTTAGCGAATTGTACCTGGCGCTGATCGCTGAACGCAGGGCTTTTATCACATCGTCACCACGTATACGCGCTCCACCAAGGCCAAGCGCAGCGGCATGTTCAGGAATCGGCGCAACTCCGTGATCAGCAGTGAAGATTACGATGGAATTCGACAGACCGACTTTAGCATTTACGAAATCGAGTAACGCGCCAATCTGCTGATCGACTCGAAGAGTCACGTCCATCATTTCCTGACTGTACGGACCATAACGGTGTCCCACGTAATCGTTCGCCGAAAAACTCACGCTTAAAACGTCAGTGTCGTCATCCTGTCCGAGCTGTTCACTGGTGATGGCTTGCTCAGTAAAAGAGACAAGCAAGTCATTCGAGAACGGCGTGAAGTCTAACGCGTTGTAAAAAGCCTTGCCCGCGCCTGTAGCACCGCCGGTTACTGTGTGCGGAAATGTGTTCGTATCACCAGCGATGTTCCCAATGTTCTCCCACGGAGGTGCGTCCGCTCCGGCCCGTTTCAAGTATTCGGATTCTGGTAAGAGTCGTTCCCATTTTTTACCAAAGTACTTGTCAGCAGGGTGGGAGTTATTGAAGCTCACGACCCAACTGGGCAAGTCATTGAAGTAGTAAGTAGACGAGACCATATTTCCATTATTGCCGCTAAACCAATATGCGGCATTTGCGTGACGACCAGCCGGAAGGATTGCCGCGCGATCTTTGATCGAGATGCCGATTACCTTGGATCGATCATTTGTCACCAGACGCAATTCGTCGCCGACCGTAGAAGACATCAAACGTTTAGGACTTGCTGCTGGTTCGTTGGGAGCACCACCGAGCGAAGTAACGGTCGTATCCGAAACGCTGCTTACGTTCTTTCCAGTTGCACGATCCGGCCATTCGTTGCCGACGATCCCGGTTTCAGCCGGGTAGGCACCGGTCAACATTGTTCCGTGACCAGGTGCGGTATAGGTGGGCATATGATCGTAGTTCGACTGTGTCCATGAAGCACCGTCGCGGAGAAGCCGCCTGAAGCCATTTGGCCCGAACAAATCACTGAAGCGTTCGAGGTAATCGTAACGAAATTGATCGACGGCGATTAGTAAAACGAGCCTGGGCCGTTTACCTCGTTGGCTCGATTGCGGTGCGGACGTTTGAGTCGCACGTCTTTGACCTGGCTTAGCGTCACCGATAAAAAGAACGCTGACTAGAACAAGTAGAATTAGAGGCTTTATTTGCTGACGAAGGATGCGGGTCATGAGGCGCAATATTACAGGAAACAGGTCAGTGGTCAGAAGTCAGAGGTCAGTTATTAGTGGTCAGCGTTATAGGACCTATTTGACCTATTCCACTGACCACCGACTCTTTACTCGTACCGCAGCGCATCGATCGGATCAAGTGCAGCAGCTTTTCGCGCCGGATAGTATCCGAAGAATATTCCCACGGCTGCGGAGAAGATCACTGAACCGATGATTGCCGTGGTCGAAACGAGAGTCGGCCAACCAAGCATTACTGGAATTACTAATGAAGCCGAGATTCCCAGCAGGATACCTATGACTCCACCCGTCAGACTCAAGACAATCGACTCAACTAAGAACTGAGTTTTTACCGCCGACGAGCGTGCACCAATCGCCATACGAATGCCAATTTCCCGGGTGCGCTCGGTCACTGATACGAGCATGATGTTCATGATGCCAATACCGCCGACGAGCAACGAAACACCGGCGATGCTACCAAGCAGCCAGGTCATAATGCTGTTCGTCTCATTCGCAGCTTCAGCTACATCCGACATGTTTCGCACGGTGAAGTCATCCGGTTGATTCCCGGCGAGCTTGTGACGCTGTCTCAGCAGATCAGTGATCTGCAATTGAGCTGTGTAAGTCGAGTCCGCGGATATCGCCGACACGTATGCAACCTGAATTCGAGTTGTACCAAGAATCTTCTTTTGGACTGTTGTGTACGGAGCAAAGGCGACGTCGTCCTGATCGCGGCCTTGCGGATCCTGACCTTTACGACCCAACACACCAACAACCCGGAAAGGCATGTCCGAAACACGAACGTATTGTCCAACTGGATCCATTCCGTAGAAGAGATTGTCTACGATCGTTTGACCAATGACGATCACGCGCCCCGCTGAACGAACATCGTTATCCGTGAAGAACTCTCCGCTTTGTATCGTCCACTTGCGGATGCTCGGAAAATCCTGACTAACTCCCGTCACCTGTGTATTCCAGTTTTGATTACCAACGACGAGTTGTGAGCGTGAGGTGATGTTTGGACTTACCGCCGACACGCTGGGAACTTCACGCTGAATCGCCTGAAGATCATCTTCGGTCAAGGTATTTGTTCCGCTGTCGCCCGTGCCGCTGCGAACGCCACCGACATTTTGCGCACCTGCACTAACAAACAACAGGTTGGTACCGAAACTCGAAATTTGAGCCTGAACCGACGCCTGCGCACCCTGGCCAATGCTGACCATTGCGATTACGGCGCCCACGCCAATAATCACGCCCAGCATTGTTAAGGCAGCACGCATCTTGTTACGCGCCAATGCTCGATAAGCTATTCGAACGATCATTAGGAAAGTCATGGTATTTGGTCTTTGGTTTTTGGTCTTTGGCCTTAGGTCTTTGGTCTTCTTCCCGTTCGGGGATTAAGACCAAAGGCCGAAAGCCAAAGGCCAAAGCCCATTTACTCCTCGTCTTCGTCTTCCTCAACAGCCGGAAGATTCTTCAGTTCTTCCGCCGCATTCCGCGGGTTCTGGACCGGGTAATCCTTTTTGATCTTTCCGTCTTTGAACACAATCACTCGGTCGGCATACTCCGCGATGTCCGTCTCGTGCGTCACTAATATCAAGGTGATTCCTTGTTCACGGTTCAACCGCTGGAAAATCTCCATCACTTCGACCGATGTCCGTGAATCCAGATTGCCGGTCGGTTCGTCCGCGAGGATCATTGCCGGCTGATTCACCAGAGCGCGTGCAATTGCGACTCGCTGCTGCTGCCCGCCGGACAACTGGTTGGGATGATTCTGTTCACGGCCAGCAAGACCTACTGCAGCAAGTGCTTCTGAAGCGCGACGTTGCCGCTCAGCTGTATCGAGTCCCGCATACAGCATCGGAAGCTCAACATTCTCCATTGCTGAGGTCCGTGACAAAAGATTGAACCCTTGAAACACAAACCCGAGTTTTTTACTGCGAATGTCGGCACGTTCATCTTTATTCAACTGCGAAACATCCTCGCCATCCAGTATGTAAGTGCCTCGTGTTGGCCGGTCCAAACAACCAAGGATGTTCATGGTTGTAGACTTGCCTGAGCCGGACGCCCCCATGATCGCCACAAACTCACCTTCATTAATGGTTAATGACACTCCACGCAATGCGTGAACTTCCATATCACCCATCGTGTAGGTCTTGTGAATGTGGTCCAGCTTGATGACTGGTTCCGCTTCGGGCAAGCGATCGATTGCGGCGCTGATGATCGGCTGCTGTATTTGTTGTTCGATAATCGCTGACATCGTTTTACCTTTTCTCTGCGCTTTCTTGCGTCTCTGGGATTGAATCGTAATAGGACCTATTGGACCTATTTACAGTTCACCTTATCTCCTGCCTCCGCCACCGATGGCGCCACGTTGGCCGCCGCCAAATCCAGGTGCGGTTTGCGTGGTTGTCTGCGGCTTGTTATCACCAGAAATGTTCTCGCCGATAATTATGACGTCACCTTCCTGTAGATTTCCCGACGTCACTTCGGTCGACGTTCCGTCACTAAGACCAACCACGATTCTGCGCGGTTGTGGTTTTTGATCGGAGCCGAGGACCCAGACGAGTCGCGTTTGACCAGCCAACACTGGCGAGGTTGACGGAGTGATTCGATCTTGGCCGTTGTTGTCGCCGTTCTGCTGAGATCGACGTTGACCACTACCTTGTCCATTGGCTGAACCATTGCTGCTCCGGCTCTGCGTTGTCGTCTGTGGTCTGTATCGCAGTGCGGAGTTCGGAACTTTCAGCACGTTGTTGCGCTCATCGATCGTGATGGTCAGATTTGCAGTCATGCCCGGCTTAAGCTTTTGCTCCGGGTTATCAACATCGAACACGACGTTGTAGGTCACGACGTTTTGAACAGTCTGCGGATTCAGACGCATCTGTTGAATCGTGCCCTTGAATTCTTTACCCGGAAACGCATCAACGCTAAACGTTGCGCTCTTGGCCTGTTCTACTAAACCGATGTCGGCCTGATCGATGTTCGCGATCACCTGCATCTTGGTTAAGTCGTTCGCAATCGTGAACAGAGTTGGCGCCGATAAACTTGCGGCAACAGTTTGTCCAACGCTTACGTCGCGAGAAACTACGATCCCATCGATCGGTGACGTAATAGTTGTGTGGCTCAGGTTTACCTCAGCGAGTGTTAACGCTGCCTGGGCTTGCTGAACTTGCGCTTGAGCTTGTTGGACCTGGGCCTGTGACTGACCGACCTGGGCCTTCGATTGTTCTAACTGAGCGCTCGCCTGAGCCTGGCCGGCGCCGGCTGATGATTTTTCATTGATCATCGCCTGATTCAGTTGTGCCTGCGCCTGGTTATAACGTGCGTCTGCAGTTCTGAATGCAGTTTGCGCAATCTCCAGATCACGCTTCGCAATGACACCGGCGTTAGCCAATGATTCCTGTTGCTTCAGTGAACTTTCAGCATCGTCGCGCTCAGCTTTCAACACTGCCACGTTTGCTTGTGCGGCTGACACTCCTGATTGTTGATTTTGTACTGTGGATTGCGCGGCCAATAACTTCGCCTGTGCATCAGCAGTTCCCGCGCGAGATGAAACAACACCCGCGCTCGCTTGTGCTAACGAAGCCTTCGCATTTTCGAGGTTGGCACGGGCCTGCTGCACCTGGGCCTGAGCTACTGATGGATCCAGTTGGGCGATTACCTGTCCCTTCTTGACGACAGAATTGAAGTCCGCATTCAAGGCCGAAAGTGTGCCGGATGCCTGACTACCAACCTGAACAGTTGTGACTGCCTGAAGGGTGCCGGTCGCAGTCACCGTATTTCGAAGGTTCCCGCGCTCGACTTTAGCGGTCATGTACTCGGCAGCACTTGCCCGGTTGCTCAAAAAAGCAAATCCGGCAAATGCAACTAAGAGCAACACGCCGAGGCCGATGGCCAGCCGGGTTGCTTTGCCAAGCTTCAAGGTTTTCAGCGTATTAATAGGACTGAATTTCAATCGATTCATTGTTTTTTGGCGTCTTTTGTGCCGCGCTTCCTCGCTGTAAAAGTCAAAAAAATCTTGTCACACCTAAGAAGACACCAGGCACGGTCAAAGGGTTACACGGTCTAGCGAATTTCAGATTTAAGATTTCAGATTTCAGATTGCCGGACTCAAAAGCGTAGTTGGGAAGGAGCCAAGCAGCCGAAACACAAACCACCGAACAGAAGTCCCGTCCCCTAACACACGAGCGCTCTTTTGTCGGAGCGCGGTCGTCCTCGGCCGCCCCCGTCGAACAGAAGTCCTATCCCCTAAACACACGAACGCTCTTCTGTCGGAGAGCGGTCGTCCTCGGCCGCCCCCGTCGAACAGAAGGTCTATCCCCTAACACACGAGCGCTCTTCTGTCGGAGCGCGGTCGTCCTCGGCCGCCCCCGTCGAACAGAAGTCATCAGTAAGGCCGCTTGCTGGTTAGGTATTGAACAGTTGTAAGTTGGGCTCGGCCTTGTTCGGTTTCCAATTAGGCGGTTCTGTTCGACGGGGGCGGCCGAGGACGACCGCGCTCCGACAGAAGAGCTTTCGTGTGTTAGGGGATAGGACTTCTGTTCGGTGGTTTGTGTTTCGGCTGCTTCACTCCAACTACGCTTTTGAGGCGGGCAATCTGAAATCTGAAATCTTAAAATC
The DNA here is from genome assembly GCA_036006355.1 of Pyrinomonadaceae bacterium. Lineage (GTDB taxonomy): Bacteria > Acidobacteriota > Blastocatellia > Pyrinomonadales > Pyrinomonadaceae > PSRF01. The sequence goes on from DASYPT010000068.1 coordinate 62,599, forward strand.
TGAAATTCCTTGTAACCATTTCCCTCAAACTCGTGTCTTCTCCTGTGTAAGGAGGCTCCCCGAAACAAGAACAAGGACTTAGGAGAAAATTAAACGACGATGAAGAAACCACGTTTTAAGACACTAGCAATAGCCACTCTCTCCGCGATTGCTTTAGCAACTTCGATCGCAGTTGCCCAGACAGTTTCAACAAATCAGGACAACACCAAAGGTTCACATAAGGGTTGGCACGATGGCGAAGGTCGAAGAGGACATGGCTGGGGAGGGATGCGAGGAAATGCCTTCCGTCAGCTCAATCTAACTGAGGACCAGAAAGCGAAAATGAAACAGATTCGCGAAACGTTTGCTCAGACCAACAAACCGCTGATAGATCAGCTCCGCGCCAAGCGTCAGGAGTTGCGTCAGGCCAACGAAGGCGGTACGTTCAATGAAGCGCTGGCTACTCAGAAACTAACGGAGATGGCAAGTCTTGAAGCCAAGCTCATGGGTGAGCGGTTTAAGCTTCATCAAGAGAGCCTGTCCGTTTTGACTGCTGAGCAGAAAGCCCAGCTGGAACAGTCCAAAGCGCAGTTCAAAGCAAAACACGGCGAAATGCGCAAAGGCGAAAACAAGTAAGCGTCTCCCCCACGGATGGGCGGACTGCACACATTCGTCCAAGACAGTCCGCCTTCCGTTACTCCCATGAGGACCGCTTCTGACAAACGGGCTCGAACAGGTCTCAGACTTGGACCTTGCGCGGCAAGCGCAGGAAGGCGATGAGTTTGCTTTTTCAGAAATCGTTCGTCGTTACAGTCCGCGGGTGTTTAGCGTTGCGAGTAGGTTTTTTCGACAGCGAAGTTCAGTTGAGGAAGCAGCGCAGGAAGTATTCTTGAAAGCGTTCACTCAACTTAAGAGTTTTGAAGGACGTGGCTCAATGGAAGGATGGCTCACGCGAATCGCGACTAACACTTGCTTGAATATGTTGCGGAGCGCAAAACGCCGGCCTGAGTTAGCGGTAGCCGATTTAAGTGAGGACGAAACGGCATGGTTAGGACAACAGACTTCGTCAGTTGGGTATCAGCCGAGGTCGGTTGAAGACACTTTGATTGCAGCGGATTTGGCGGATCGAGTGCTTGAAGTTTTACCGGTGGAAGACCAACTAGCGCTCCTGATGATTGATGGTGAAGATGCATCGGTGAAGGAAGTTGCGGAGGCAACGGGTTGGTCGGAGTCAAAGGTAAAAGTTCGAGCCTTTCGAGCGCGGAAGAAACTTCGTGAAGCTATGGAAAAGCTCTTAAGCAAGGGCAGAAAGTCTCAGGTGGGAGGCCCGGTTACCCATGAAAGTTGAACATATCATCGAGATTCTCGACAGCACGTCTCTCAAGAACTTGTCTGCAGAGCAGTTGAAGATCGTGCAGATACACATTCGAGACTGCATGTCGTGCGAAAACGCTTACCAGGCTGCCAAAGTTTCGAGTCGTCTAATTAAGGAGCGAGTTCAAACTACTGTCGAGCCGTCGCCTTTCTTTCAGACGAGGGTGATGGCCGCCTGGCGTGAGCGACAGGCCATAGAAAATACTCCGGTACTGTCTCGCTTATGGAAATCGGCGGGTGCGTTGGTTTCGTCAATGGCTGTGACAACCGCGGCTCTGGCAGCGCTCAGCTTCGTCATTCCGGCTCCGATCTCAACCTCTGCGGATGAGACGGCCACAGCATATTCGGCAGAGTCGGTTCTTCTCGGCCAGACGTCTGATGATCAGATGAGTTACGACCAGGTGTTGAGCACAATTTACGTCGATGGTGATGAAGGAAAATAAGTTATGAACATCACTACTAAAAACCGGTGGCAGGTTCGAGTCATAGCCGCGATTATCTTCGCGCTGGGGTTCACGACAGGCATCCTGGCAGTGAACCTCTATCGTAGTCTCGCGCGCAACGTGACGCCACACGACCGGTTCGAGCAGTTGTCAGATCGCTTGAAGCTGAACGTTGATCAAAAGACGAAAGTGCAGCAGATCTTCGGCGACACGCGAGAGCAGCTCAAAGCTTTGCGCAAGGATTCTGAACCAAAGGTCGCGGACATTCGACGTCAGGCTGATGAGAAATTGCAGCAGGTGCTGACGCCTGAGCAGTGGAAGCAGTTTCAGGCTATGCAAGAGGAAATGCGACAGAGAAGGGAACGCGGTGGTGCTGAACGATAGGACCTATACGACGTATTGGACCTATATTTTCGTCGGATCTAGCAACGCTTTCAATACCGCGCCCGAAGCCACTTTGGAAAGCGCTTCATTAGCATCCTTCAATCCAAACTTAGTCAAACTCATTTCGCTCCAGGGCTGAGCTCTCGCTTTATCAGAAACGATTTCAACCCCACGATAGAAGTGCGAGAAATCTGATCCCCAGCATCCTCGCACATCCAAATGCTTTCGGTTCAAATCTGAGTGCGGATTGAATTCAACCTGTCCGTGGTCCGTGTACTGGCCGACAATGACCACGCGGCCGGCGTCTCGCGTAAACCGCATCGCCTGGACAACGGCCTCGGCGACCCCCGCAACTTCGATGGTCACATCTGCGCCTCTTCCTGAGGTTTGCTCCATTACCCAATCGAGTCGCGCTTCGACGTCCTGTGTTTCAATGTTAAGGACCTTACTCGCCCCGGCCTGTAACGCTGCATCAAGTCTCGACTGCGGTGCACCAACACAGAGAACACGCAACGCCCCGCTCATCCGTGCAAGAAGAATCGCGTTTATTCCGACTGGGCCAGAACCGAGAATAAGAACCGTGTCACCTATTCGGATCTCGCCCCGTTCAATCGCGTGCAACGCAGTAGGCAACGCACAGCCCCCGGCCATAAACGTTTCGGCGTCCGAGTCGATGTGAATGCAGCGCGTCCCTGGTTTTAGATAAACGTGCGTGGCCCACCCGCCGCAGAGTCCGTCATCGAGGCCGTAAGTTATTCCGTAAACCTTGCGATGAGGACAACGAGTAGTTGCCTTTGCAACGAGACAATACCAACACGCGTTACAAGTGCGATGGACGTCAAGAAATGTAATTCGATCACCTTCTCGGAAGCGCTGACCATTCACGTCTAGCAACTCGCCGCGAATTTTCTGCAGACGTCCTACTGAGACATGTCCTGGAACCAGTGGATAGGGAACACCAGTGAGCAGGCCACGATGCAGGTAAACATCAGTGCCGCAAACCTCTGAGAATTCGACTTCGAGCAGCGCCGAGTTTTGTTCCAATTCCGGCGACGGCACTTCGCGAAGTTCAACGGGGCTGTTTGGCCTGGGAATAATCGCAACGATGGGCATGGAGGAATAATAGCAATGATCGTGCGAGTATAGGACCTATATGGCCAATAGGACCTATTAGCCTCGACTTGAATCCCCGCCATATTCTCTGTATAAGAATTTTTCCCGATTCCAATACCTCCAAAGGAACAAACACGTGCCGCAGAGTCGACACCGAAAAATCAACAAGAGAAAGAAACAGAGGGCCCAGCGAGCTGCTGCCGAAGCGCGTCGCGGCCCTTCATTATTTAGTACGCGGAATCTGCGCATCGGAGCCATTGCAGTCGTCGCAATACTGGCGGTGTCAGTTGTCACGTATCTGATCGTCAATCGACCGAAGGCGAGTGGTCAGTTAATCACCACAGCGTCGGGTCTTCAGTACATGGACGAGAAGATTGGCGACGGCGCAAGTCCCCAGGTGGGTCAAACTGTGACCGTTAATTATCGAGGAGTTACACAAAGCACAGGCAAGGAATTTGACAGTTCCGCAAAGCATGGCGCACCCGCCGATTTTCAGATCGGAGTAGGCAAGGTGATCAAGGGTTGGGATGAGGGACTCATGACCATGAAGGTTGGAGGAAAAAGAAAACTCATAATCCCTGGCAATTTAGCGTACGGCAAGTTTGGCAGACCGCCGGATATCCCACCGAATGCGACACTCGAGTTTGATGTCGAATTGTTAGGCATCAAGTAACTCGCGCTTCTCAATCTGATTATTTTCTTGCAGGACAATTGCGTTTCGGGAAAAGTCTGGCTCTCCCTCTGCCTTTGTTCTAGACTACCTTTCTCTCCTCTTGATTGCCCAAGCTAATATAAACTTCGGGAGGTCTTTATGAGTAAAGCTTTTCAAACCGCGGCACATGTCGCGGTGCTCTGTCTGCTGCTTGTCGGACTCGCCACATCGCTATCAGCCCAGGGTAAAGGTCAGGGCGGCGGAAATGGTGGAGGTCGAGGTAGTGGCGGTGGTCCGCCGTCAGGCGCAGGAGTTGATCGCGGATTAGGAAATGCGTCAGATAGATCCGGCGGTCGTTCAGACGACGGTCTCGCGAACGCCTCAACACGTTCCAATGGACGCTCGGATGACGGTCTGGATCGCGCACGCCGAGCGCAAGACAACTTGCGGCGTGCCGACAACGATCTCAACGATCATCCTGGAGTCCCGCAGACCCTGCATGTAAGCGCAAACAGTTTGCGCAGTGGTTATCAGGCTGCTCTGGCGACCAATCCCGATTTGACGTTTGGTAACTATGTTGCAGCAACGAGACTTGCACAAAACCTGGGCAGACGGTTTCCAAGCATCACTCGCGATAACATTCTGGCTGGTTTAGCTTCGGGCCACAGTCTTGGAAGGACTCTCCAAGATCTTGGTTTGAGCAGCGACGAATCAAAGGATGCTCGCAAGCGGGTCGATGAAGAAATCAAACAAGCGAAGAAAATGAAGTCGTAAGGCCGAACAGACCGCGCGAACGGATACGAATTAGAACGGCGAGCGAAGCGACCGATTGACCATGGCCCACCTGCTGAGTCGGCATGTTCAATCGGTCGCTTCGCTCGCCGTTCTAATTCGTTCTCACCCGTTCTTTCCGTACAACGTTGGTTGATTACGGGTCTGCATAGCGTTAATCTCGTCACAACGATCCGCCCCCATTTCAGGAGAGAATCATGAGCGAGAACAGTCTAACGATTACTGATAACCGCACGGGAAAGCAGTATCAATTGCCGATCCAGAACGGCACCATCAAGGCTATGGACCTTCGTCAAATAAAGGTG
>DASYPT010000069.1:0-7642 GCA_036006355.1 Pyrinomonadaceae bacterium
CGTTTCGGTGTCCGACCCGATCGATCAGATAGGGCCGATCGGCGGTTCGCTAAGCGGTGTGACCGCAGCAAGCATGCAGCCTTTCAGCGGCAACATTAACTACTCTCCGGTCAACGCCGATGGCGGCAAGTCGTACATGGGTGGCTACCGGGCCGAACGTAACGACCTCCTCAAATTCATAGCGGAGAATAAGATCACCAACGTAGTCTTCCTTTCAACAGACGATCATCAAAACCGCATCAACGAACTCTACTATTCACCTGGTGGACAGACGGGGATGCAGTCGAGTTACGTGAAGGTACCCTATACCTTTGCGATTGTGTGCGGCCCGCTAGGAGCCACCGGCCCGGATCTGTTCACAAACCACACCTTCGCGGGTGCCAAAGGCGCAGCCGACCTGATCGCCAACGCGGAGATCGCAGCAGGCATCGACCCAATCGGCCTGCAGAACTATCCCGGCTTGCATGACCTATTCCGCGAAGGAGATCCAACAGCTGGAACCAATCCGCAGTCGGTAGACTTCTATAGCCCAGACACCTTCAACTTTACGGTATTGAATGTCAGTTTGAGCGGCAAGACGCTGACGATAAAGAGTGTGGGAATGAACTCCACCGCTCAGAATTCAGGCATTGAATCTGTAAATGGACCACAAGCTCGCACGATCTTCAGTTTCCAGATCGATGGGTTTGCATCTTTGCAGGGTTCAACACAATCAATCCGAAACGAACTCAATAATGCTCGCGCGAGTGCTACAAACAACAAGGACATCGACCGGCTCACGGACGCCATCAGGAAGTTGGACGATACATCTAACTCCACCGTTTGGCTGCCCGATGGTAACCATCTTTCGTGTACTCAAGGTGACGCAATATTTAACCGCTATAAGGATGCGGTCCAAAAACTAATGGAGATGATCCGGGATCCAAGTACGCCTTCGGTTCCAGACGCTACCATTCAGAATTGGATCAACGTTCTCGTGGCGATCGCTCGTGACCTCGCTCAAACTGCCATCACGGAAGCAAGTGCGTCGGGTATCACTCAAGGCAAGATCGACAAAGCTTCAGCAGACTTGGCTCAGGGCGACGCTGATGCCGCTCGCGGTAGCTTCGATAATGCCATCGAGGATTATCGAAAGGCATGGAACGACGTCGCGGTCTGTAGCAGTAATTGAGGTGGGTGATTACAGTTCAGGGATCAATTTGCAACTTTACAGCAATGCTGGGTCCGGAAACTTCTGTACGGATCGCTGGTAGTGGGTCAGAGACTGACCCAGTACCCGCCCGCTATTTTAGCTTCGCGCGCAGTAAATAAAAACCTCATTTTAGGTGACGCAGGTGCCTTGCGATAATTGCTCTGCGTCTCCGACTTATGGGAATACGAATGCCGCCGGCAAGCAGTAAAAAACTCTCTCCAGTTTCCTGGCGCAGTTCACAGACTCGCTCTATGTTCACGATCGCCGAGCGATGTGTTCGCACGAAGGTCTTAGGGTTCAGTCGCTCTTCCAATGACGCCAATGATTCGCGCACGAGATGTCGTGCGCCGCCGGTATGAATTGCGGCGTAGTAGTCATCAGCCTCAATCCAATCAACTTCATCAGCATGCAAGATGAGTTTGCCCCGCGCTGTTTGCACAACAATTCTTTCGCGCGCACGCTCTTTCTCTCGCGCCGCTAGTATTGACGCAAGCTTGCGTGTTAAGTCCGCGGCCTTTGAGGATCGAAGCTGTTGGCGTACCCGTTCCAGTGCATAGTTAAAACGATCGACCTCTACCGGCTTTACCAGGTAGTCAAGGGCGTGTGCCTCGAATGCTTTTATAGCAAACTCATCGTGAGCAGTTACAAATACGAGAACAGGCATGGACGAAGGGCCTACCTCTTTTACTACATCAAATCCATCGAGATTCGGCATTTGCACATCAAGAAAAATAAGGTCCGGCTTCAGTTCGCTCAGGATCTTGACGGTGTCGCGTCCGTTACGAGCCTCCGCAACCACCTTTATATCTTTATGTGGCGCCAACAATTGACGGATACCCCGGCGTGCAAGCGGCTCGTCATCAGCGATAATGACTCGAATTCGATCCATCCGCTTTTCTCCCAAGAGGAAGCCGTATACTGGCCGCAGTTCCAAGACCGTTTAAGTTAGTTACCTCAAGCTGGGCATGATCTCCAAAAAGAGTTTCGAGTCGAGCATGTGTATTCGCGAGACCAACCCCTGCTTCAACACCCGGTGTGTACCCCGGACCGTTGTCCTTCACTGTTAATAGAATATCGTTGTTCGAAAGAGCAACTTCTATTTCGATTAATCCGTCGTCGGTTCTTTGGCTGATACCGTGACGAATCGCGTTTTCCACCAGTGGTTGCAAAATGAAAGTAGGTACAAGTACGTCCCGAGCCTCGGGTTCAATTTTGAAGATAACTTTCAGCCGGTCCGAAAATCTGACCTGTTCAATCGCCAGGTACCTTTCGGTAAATTCAAGCTCCTCCTCCAAGGTCACTTCCTGTCGTTTCTCGCTTTGCAATACTTGCCTCAGAACTCTGCCAAGGAGTTCCAACATTCGGGAAGCGTCCTGGTTCTTGTGATCGCGTACCAGGACCGTGATGGCGTTAAGACTATTGAAGAGGAAATGGGGATTAAGTTGCATCCGCAGAGCGCTCAATCTCGCCTCGGAAACTTGAGCGGCGAGGAGCGCTTCACGCGCCTGACGCTCACGCGCTTCGCGGTAGTATGAAAAAGCTTGGAAACAACCTAGCACAGCAAAATACAAGAACATGCATAAGGTCATGTTTGTGAGTAACGAATTTACAAACTGCTGCACAAATGGAACCGGGGGCCGTGTTGTAATCAAACGCACAAGCAATATCCCTGCTATGGTCCAGCTGACGGACATCAATATGCCGCCGCTCACATGGGCCACGACGCTCTGGACGATGTTTTCCAACCTAAGTGGAAATCTTTGCGCTAGTTTGTAAGGAATCCACGTTAGTGGTGCAAATACGAGCCATAGCGAAGCCACGAACAACGCTTCGCGCCAGTTCGATCGACCGGCAACGCGGGTAGTATTTATAACAGTAGTGATTGAACCTAGACCGGCTAATAAGATCGAACCTGCCGCTATGATGAGCCAGGACTGGCGGAATTTAAGACGTGGAATTAACGGCATTCCTGAACTGTTAGCTAGAGGACGCGAGTGTAAATATTCTCATAGACGCAAAACATTATTATCGGATTCTAGATTCAGTCGCTAACGAATTTGATTAAAGTTGGAATACGCACTCCGGGCTTTGCGTAGGGTCCCTATGTTACGGCATGTGCCGCTAGTCTACTGCGTCAACAGCAACCCTCCGCACTAGACTAAATACGTCCTCGGGAAATGCAATCGAGTCTGAGATTCTCGGTGCCTCGAAGCAATGAAGAATCAGTTAACGGTATCATCTGATCAGTAAACGGTAATTAACTTGAAGAGTTGTTGGCGACCTCGCCAATACAGACAGGAATCTGCATCGCTACATGTTCGCAGAGCGGAAACGATTCTGCGATTTGATGGACCAACTGTGGACCAGGTGTATCTCGGCGAATATTCTTTTTTAAAACGCGGCGCCGCATGAACGTTGTGCAAGGACCCGGGGGGAAGCCTTTTTGGTCCAACGGATACCAATGGCGGCGCAGTCTTGTTCTCGACGCTCAACATCACTACTCAAACTCGCAAATTCGGTTCCCGAGCCTGGAACTTGGGTATTGTTGGCATCGGGGATCAGTATTCTCGTCGGACGACGACGTCTCTTCCAACGCTTCTGAGGCAGCTTGCTGCTAAGCATCGAATCCATATCCCGAACATTTCAAGGAACACTGCCTTCGAACAATCGCGCCCCACGCCATCGGTCTGAGCTTGAATAGATTCGACATTTCGTCAGAAATCACTCCCCGTCTGCTTTGCTTTCGCTGACTCGATCGCGGGAACCAGAATGTCTTTGACGTAATGCCAATACGGCACCAAAGCAAGCGCGGCACGAGCATACTGCTCGGACGCAACCAGGTTCGGCGCGGATCGGTAAAGGCTTGAACCAGCCAGACTCATTAAACATTCCGGCTCTCCCCAGGAGGGAGTTAAGGGATCGCGCACGGTGGTCTTCTGTGCGCGCGCGGCTTTTACTCCTTTTTCATATGACTCCATGGCAGCATCAGCGGCCTTATCGGGCGACTCTCCACGCTTCAGCGCCAGATACGAACGCACTGCTCCCATTACCCACTGGACGCGAGGATTCTCTGGTTGCGCCGCTTCTGCCTCAACTATGTAAGTCATCGCGCGGTCCACCGACGGTTGCCTGCGTTTGGGGTCCGCAAACTCACCCGCAATAGTTGGGTTTCTGACGTAAAGAAACATCAGTCTCCCCAGGGTTGATCCCGCGGCGGCCTTGGCATCGACAAACGTCGGGTCCTGCGCAATCGAAGCTTCGAACTCGCTAACTGCGAGTTTGAGATCCTGCTCTAGTTCCTTAGGGTCAACTTTTTCGTTGGACCCATTTATCGCCCGTCGCCATAAAGCAAAGCCTCGCCAATAACGGACCTTAGCTCCAAACTTCTTGTCATTTACGAACGGCTCAAGCTCTTTGTACGCGCGCTGCAGTGTTGAGCGATCACCTTCGTAATCCGCCCGTTGAATCTGGACAACCAGCGCAGTGATTTGCTCCCTTCGAGGTTTGCCGTGAACTGCTCCAACTGAAGTAAACAGCACGGCAAAGAACACTATCGACTTCAAAAACGCGCTCATGGTTAACCCTCCTTAGAGTCTGTACTGTTTTGTTATTCTGCGTCCGGAAAGGAATGTCGCCAATCAATAATCAGCCGACGCTGCGTTGCGAGCAGTAAGTGGTAAGTCTCGAAGCAAGGGGTTTGTGGTCACGACGCGGCTCCGGATACCTCGACAAGCGCGTAACGTATCCTGGCCATCCTGATTCCTCTCTAGCTCAATCAAAGTCCGGAGCGCCAATGTTGGAGCCTCTACGAGTCCCTGTCTTGGGAAATCCGTGTGCGGTTCGACGCCTGCCTGCTACCACTTTGTCTTCGTGATGGGGCGGATTGCAGAAAACAAAACCCTGTTTTGTAGTAAGACCTTTCACTGCATCCACGGCAACGATCACTGAATACTTTTTGACAAAACGCGAAAACACCAACACAGTCTGGGTTTTCTGTTAGTTAGACAACGCTGAAAAAAGACCAATTCGCACTCCCTGGCTCAGACCGCCCAACCTTCATGGTTTCCTCATTCTGTAGGGGAGAACCTTTTCATAAAGAGAAAAATGCGAAACGCTCGGAGGGCTTGAGTCGTACTTGCATGACTCATCCGATGCAGCAAAGGCAGATGTAGGACACTGAATTAGTTAGCTGACACATAACAGAGTAGTCAGGAGGCGGCTTCATGCACAAACTTCTTTCCGCGTTCTTGTCGATCTTCGCCACCTTGGTTTTCTTCACAGACAAGGCTCATTCACAAACCGTCCCTTTTGATTCTTCCCGATGGGAATTTAGAGCCGACGAAAGTCGCATCGAGGAGCACCTGGGTCGTAAGAGTCTCTATTTGAAGGCTGGCTTCGCCCTCGTGAAGGATTCGAAGTTGACGGACGGCATCATTGAATTTGACGTCGCATTTAGTGAAGAGCGAAATTTCATAGGCGCGGTGTTCCGGTGGCAGGATTTCCAAAATCACGAACAGTTTTATGTTAGACCACACCAGTCAGGTAATCCTGACGCCAATCAGTATCAGCCCGAGTTTAATGGAATTGATGCTTGGCAGCTATACTATGGCGAAAGATACAGCGCGCCCACCAAATATGAATTCAATCAATGGCTTCATATAAAAATCGCAGTGTCGCGACAAAGTGCAGACATATACATAAAAGACATGAACACTCCCGCTCTTTTCGTTGATGAGTTGAAACGGGAGATCAAAGAAGGACCAGTAGGCCTGTTCGTCGCATCCGCAGTTCCGGCATATTTTTCAAACTTCAGCTTCACTCCTATGACTGACGTGCGATTGCAGGGCACACCTAAAAAAATTGAGCCCACACCGCCGGGAACCGTAATGTCCTGGAAAGTATCGAGTCCGTTTGCGGAAAAAATCCTCGATGGTAAATACGTTCTCTCACAGACAGACCGGGAGGCGCTCACCTGGACGACATTAAAATGCGAAAGCAGCGGCCTTGCCAATCTGGCAAGATTACAGGGATTGAAAAACGGGAACACTGTCTTCGCAAGGCTTACGATAATTTCCGATATGGCCCAGGTGAAGCGAATAAGGTTTGGTTTTAGCGACAAGGTAAAAGTTTATTTCAATAATCAAATTGTCTATGGCGGCAGCGATGTTTATCGTTCTCGCGATTATCGATTTTTAGGAACAATCGGTTTGTTTGACGAGCTCTACTTACCGCTGATAAAGGGAGATAACGAACTTTGGATGGCGGTGAGCGAAACCTTTGGAGGCTGGGGTATAGAGGCAGAATTTGAGAATATGCATGGAATCAGGGTTAAAGACTAGACAGAGTCGGCTTCTCCTTCGAGTGGCCCTTTATTACTAAGGCCAATGGGGATGAAGGGCACGGCGAAAGAGCGGCAAGTACCGTGGTTGGCTCACGGCCATTGCCATCGCAAAGAAGCTCGTCGTTAAAACGAAAGCCAGCAGCAAGCGCCCAAGATCAGTCCACCGCTTATCCGGCAACCTTGTATAGGCCCATGCACAACCCGTGACAATGAGCAAGTTGCCGATCCAGCCAGGCACCGCTACGATTTGATCCATCCGTTTGAGCTCGCCGGTACTGATCCAGGTGAACAGCCAGTGCAGTCCGCTGTGGAAGAATGAGTTCACGCAGAGGGTGATGTAGTTCCAGAATCCGGCCGCAGAGAAGCCAATGAAATATCCCCAGCGGTTATTTCTCATGGAAAGCCAGACAGCGGCGATATATATCCACGTTTGGAAGAAGTGAAGCCACCTTATGTCCGGCTCGAGATAGCCTGAGACCCATAACACGGCAATAAACAGGAGACCTCCCAAAACAATCTGCGCCTCGGGAGAGCCGAGCCTGCGCACGGTCGCCTTCAGGCCAATCCACACGCTCGGTAGCGCGCGATGGTTTTCAAGATTCTCGTGTGTTCTCTGTGTCACGTTCATCAATTTAGGCTATATGCATTAAACGTAATGGACGCTGACTAATTAACTAAGAACCCGTAAGCGGTGCGTCTGGTGAGGTGAGCGGTACTTTACATTCTGGTTGAACGACTCTTTCGTAAGTAGAAAAGTGTCTCACGGTGGGTATTGAGCGGCTCCGAACTCAGATAGCCATCCAGACCTCTATTGGAGCCTTTTCGCCAAAGGACTCGCCTATTTGATCAGTGCCATTAAGAATTCCTCGCGATGTGTGACGAGCGCAAAATGACCAGCGTGGTCAATCAAAATAAGTTTTGACGCGCTTCTCGTCAATGACAGTACTGTTGATTATTAGTGAGTAACTAATGGAGCGGCGTCCACTATTCTTCCCCGATAAATTTGTGCATAGAGTTCTTGAGCAGCGCCTACATCCAGGTTCTTCAATACTTGATACTGCTGGATTGCGGAAGATCTATCGTTCGTAACCAGGTAGAGAAATCCCAGA
>DASYPT010000070.1:0-12238 GCA_036006355.1 Pyrinomonadaceae bacterium
CGAATTTGAACCAATAGTTACGCGACTAGACGGATCTTCTCTGTGCATCTCTGTGTCTCCGTGTCTCTGTGGTGATAAAAACGTCTCATTCACCACAGAGGCACAGAGACACAGAGATGCACAGAGAAAACCTTGCCGCTATGTAATCTGCGGACAAACTCGCCTCGCCTTAATAATTCGGGGGCAAGAGCATCTGCTCTCGCCCCCGGTTTCAACCGATGTGCGATTACTTAGGTTGCGCTCGGCTTCACAACAGCGAAAATCACCAACAGTGCAAACAGCACGAGTGATTCAATCAGCGCCAGGCCAAGAATCATCATGGTCTGGATACGCCCAGCGGCCCCTGGATTACGCGCAGCGCCTTCGCAAGCCGCTGCGCCAATTCGAGACTGACCCACAGCACCCCCAAACACCGCGATTGCGAAACCGATTCCTGCTGCAAGAGCACGGTACTTATTAACCGAGCTTGCATTGTCCGCAACTCCGGATTCGCCTACGCCTTGAGCAAATGCAGTCATCGCAGTGAACAACACACCAACGACTGCGAAAAACACGATTCTGAGTTTATTCATTCTATTCTCCTTCCCAACACCGGTTGGGGTGAGTCGCCACAGACAGCACCTTGATCAAAACTGAGCTCGTATTATTTCGCCTGAATCCGGTATCCACCGCCCCTCTTACAACGGCGCTCCAGCGAGTCAGACAGTAACCAAAAGCTATGAATTGCTCAGTCCTGGTTTCGAAGCTGCTTCTAACGAAGTTCCTGGCCTTGCGAAGCAACGTGTGCAGGTCAGTACCAGCATCGCTCGCTACGCGCGTGATGAAGCCTCACGTCAACACTGGAACAATGAATTCGTCGCCATCCTCTTCACGTGGCTCTTCGTGCGCGTGATGTTCATGAGGCGCATGTGAGACCTCGCTGATGTAAAGCTGCGACAGTAGTATGAAAACAAATGTTTGGACAAACGCAACGAAAACACTTAACGGCATAAGAGCGATAGGAGCAACCCACGTCCACGGCGGAGCCAGATGCGCGACGGTCTCGAGCACTTTCTCGTCTGCGAACAGGTTGCCAAACAAACGGATACCCAACGAGAAGGGACGAATGAGATTACTAATCAACTCGATTGGAAAAATTAGCGGCGCAATCCACCAGATGGGACCTGCGAGATGCTTTAGGTGACCGAACAAACCGTTTTCGTTAATGCCGATGTAGTTGTAGTAAAGAAATGAACTCAACCCGAGAGCAAACGTCACACTCGTCGCTGATGTCGGACTCATGAAGAGAGGAAATAGTCCCATCAGGTTTGAAACCAGAATCAGAACTCCAAAGGTCATGACAATGGGAAAGTACTTCAGACCGTGAGGACCAATGATGTCCTCCACCATGCTTCGCACTGCCAGCACACTGACTTCCAGTGTTTGCTGGCCATGACCCGGCTCTTCAGAAGAGAGCCTGCCTTTGAGAATCCAGATGATTACGATGCTCAGGACACATGCGATAAAGAACATTACCGTGTACCAGGGGATCGCATTCTCGGGGGTGTAGGGACCGAACGCCGCTTCAGCACTGCTGCCAAACTTTCCCAGAAACCAATCCCACTTTGGCTTGGTGTAATGCATCTCGAATTGATACGCATACTCCCCAAACCATTGATTAACGAGTTGTACTACTATCGGCGCCTCGTGTTCGGCTTCTTCTGCATGCTCTGCCGCTTTATGAGCACCTTCCTGCAACCAGAACATTAAGTGATTTCCTCTCGGTGAATGATTACAAAGTAGAACTCTCGTACTGCTTCAAAAATCAGCGCGACTACAAAACTACTCATGCCCAGCAGCATTCCTGGGAGCGAAGCAATATCCGCGTAATAGGCAGCGAAGATTGCCGCAGCAATGACCACATATCGGAGCAGGAACTGAAACACGCGAAAGTTTTGTACTTCACCGCCTGCTGCTAAACGGATCGTCGCGGCGGCCGAATTTCTTAACCAGTTATGACTGAACAGTGCCAGCAGACCGCCTATTGCCAGACCCGCTGTAAAACGCCAGGGGGCAATTAGCGAAGAGATTGCCAGCCCCACGCCCGTGGCACTCACCATCACGCGAAAAACTCGCGCGTTCAACGCGTGGTCTTCGTGGGCGAAAACAGTTGTTTTCGTTGTAGTGTCGGCGGTGTCAGCCATTGGCGAAGCCGGAGATTTTAACCGTGAAATTGAGGAATTGTCGAGTTAAGCCACAAATAAACACAGATGACACAGATTGGAATTTCAGAACTGTGTCATCTGTGTCTATCTGTGGCTGATTTTTGCGTTCAGTAAGTCTTAGAGCTGAGGCGTACAAACTCGTAGAGCCCGCCAATAGATCCCAGGACGATTCCGCCGATCAAAAGCCAAGGTTGCGTACCCAGCCATTTATCCAAGAACCATCCCACGCCGCAGAACACTGCAACCGATGCAAACAAGGTGATCCCAGCCGCGTAGGCGTAACCCGACTTTCGATTCTCATCCGTGTCCGAATCGGAACGCTTGCGCAGCTTCATTACCAGCTCTCGCGTGTCAGGAAGTTTTTGGGCACGTCGTAAAGCTGGGCGCGACGCGAATGCCGCATCGAATCATGGATAAAACAGACGTGAGTACACCAGCAGGCTTTGCCCCCGTCGATTGCTGTTAATTCAATTTCGCGCCCATTCGCGGACCAGAGCGCATCGAAGTCGTAATCGAAATCGGAAAGCGTCGCGAACTTCTCGCGCAACTCGCAGGCGCGAACATCGCCGTTGTAATCGATTACCGCCGTCGTTTCCCCTGCGGTACAAGCAAATGGCCAGGGAGTCGATCGTTGGAAGTTGGCGTGTTGTGTGCGATAGTGAGTCGTGATCGCGCCAACATAAGCGACGTTCTTTACAAAGCGTTTGCTGGCATCGTCACTGGCAAACATACGATCACCATACCGCTTCGTCAGCTTCGATACGTAACTGTACATTGCGGGCAATACTTCGGGTGGCACCTGTTTGATGCTTTCACCGACGAGCGTTTCCCCGCGTACGATATTGAAGTAGTGACCATCCAACTGGTAATTCTTCCACATGAACTCTGACAGCATTTCAATCTGAGTATAATTTTCCGCACAGACGACTGTATTCACGTTCAAGCGAAAGCGATCTGTGTATTTTGTTTTTAGTGGATATAGATACTCGATAGACGCCAAGGCCTTTTCCCAATTTCCGGGCACGCCACGAATTTGGTCATGAGTCTTTCCATAACCATCAAGAGCGATGTTCAGATAGAGATCGATCTGGCTGTTATTTGCCAACGCGCGATCCACAACATCAAAAACGCGAGACTTAATTAAGGCGTTGGTGGGAATGATGACGCGATTGACGCCATTGTTTCGCACAAATGTATCGATAACTTCGGAGACGTCTTTTCTGAGGGTAGGTTCACCACCCGAGAGCCAGAGGTCTGTAATCTGCGGCATTGTTTCTGAGACTTTGACGATCTGATCGAGGGTCATATCGCCAGGGTGGTTCAGTTCTTCATGGTAGAAGCAGGTCTTACAGAAGGCATTACATCGGGATGTAACAAAGAGAATGACCGTACCAAGCCGCTTTTCGCGTTTGGAGGAACGGAGGAGTTGAACGAATTGAACGGCTTTGTTGGTCACGGTTTCAGATTGGCCAGAGCTAGTCTTCGCGCGAAATAATGACAGCTTCAGTAGGTGATTTCAATTCATACGTAATGCCGCGCCAATTGATTCGTGTCGAAAACCCGGCAACGATCGCATTGTACAGATAAAGAACCGACGACACTGGCCAAAGTAAGACATGCGCCAGTAAATCTCTTTTTAGCTCTTTACGGTAAGGAACCAGCGGAATGTGTATTACGCGCCAGCGAATGAACGCTTTGATTGAACCAAGCGCGAATAGAAAACAGAGCACAAGAAACAGAACAATAAAAGGTAAGCCGAGGGCAATACGAACTATCAGCAAAACAATTCCACCAAAGAACACAATGGCAAACAGCGCTGAGCCTAGAAGCAACGGCAACCAGAGATGTGACGCGTAAACGCGCGTGATCTGGATCTGACGCGTCGTGAATTCAAACAACTCGCGCAGATTACAATCCCCAACCGACGCTACAAGACAGTTTGGCGTGAAATGAATCGGAAGCTTCGCCTCTTTGATGACGTTTGTCAGAGTGAAATCATCAGAGATGGTGCCTCGCCATCGGCCACTGACATTCAACTTCTCAAACAGACTACGTTTGATTGCAGTTGAACCTCCCCAACAGAAATTCTTCCCACGATTCTCTCCAAGAGCAGAGGCTACCGATGCATTCCAAACAGAACGAAGCCTTGAAGGCCAGCCTCCCTTCTCAGGCACGAACCAGCGGTAACCGGTCGACGCGGCAATCGTCGGATCAGCAAGGGGCGCCACAAGCTGACGCAACCACTGCTGACGTGGCCTCGCATCGGTGTCTACAAACACCAGCACTTCGGATCGTGGATCAATTTTGTCAACAGCTACGCGAAGATTGTGGACTTTCTGACCACTGTCAGTTGCTGGACCCGAAAAGATCAGTCTCGCAGTTACACGATCGCTGGAAAGTTCACTTAAGACGTCCACTGCAGGATCATCTGCGCGATCAAACACAAAGAGAATTTCGAAAGCGGGATAATTCTGAATCAACAATGCGCGAAAGTTATCGGCCAAGCCATCTTCAAATCCTCGACTCGGCGCGATTACGGAAACAAAGGGGGTAAATTCGGGAAGAGGCTTACCAGTTTCCTGTCTTACGTAACGAACATACCGCAACCCACTCAATAACGATTGAATTCCGAACCAGGCTGAGAGGGCCGCCAGGAAGTAATAGAAATAGATCATGAGTTGATTTCAGATTTAAGATTTCAGATTGAAGATTGGCCGATGGTCGGTGGTCAGGGGTCAGTGGTAAGTCAATAGGTCGGGTAGGCCATATAGGTCCTATGCGACCGGCCAAATCTTCAATCTGAAATCTTAAATCTGAAATTACGTGAGGATCGACCGGATCAGTCCTTCAGCTAACTTTACCAGCGGTTGCGGCCAGATACCGATGAAGATTATGCCGGCAGTTGACACCCACAAAGCTGTCTGCAGAGCGGGCGACAACACGAGAGGTTTATCATCCGCGATTCGATCGCCGAGATACATCACCTTGATGAATCTCACATAGTAGTAAAACGAGACTACGGTGTTGATGATTGCCCATACCGCAAGCCAGTAGTACCAGTTCTTATGCTCGACAGCGCCGCGTTGAATCAACCCGCCAAACAAGAAGTATTTTCCGATGAAGCCACCTGTCATGGGTAATCCACCCAGTGACAGCATGAAGACCGCCATCATCGCTGCAAGTCCCGGGGCCTTCTGAGCCAGTCCGGTCAGATCGTCAACGTTGTCGCCGATGATTCCGCGTCGTCGCAGGCTAATGATCACTCCAAACGCGCCCATGTTCATCAACGTGTAAACGAGCAGGTAAATCACCAGACCGATATAGCCATACTCGTTTTTAGCAATCAGGCCCAGCAGAATGTATCCGGCATTTGAAATAGAAGAATACGCGAGCAGGCGTTTGGAATTCTCTTGAGTTACGGCGGCCCAGTTACCCACCATGATCGTTATCGCCGCGACGAGCCCGAGCAGTGGCGCCCAATCGTTGCTCATACTATTCAGCGACTGACTGAAGATGCGGAAATAGAGAATGAAACTAGCGGCCTTGGAGCCGGTCGAAAGAAATGCGGTAACTGAAGTGGGCGCGCCTTCATAAACATCCGGCGCCCACATGTGAAAAGGCACCGCCGCGACTTTGAAGAACAATCCCGCCGCTAACGAGATCATGGCGAGCAGTAACATCGGTCTCAATCCAGCCCAATCACTGTTTGCGTCAGTCAATCGTGACATCACCAAACTGACTTGCTGACCAATTTCACCGATGTTTGTCGAACCGGCGATTCCGTACAGCAGCGACATCCCGTAAAGCAACACGCCGGACGAAAAGGCTCCCAACAGGAAGTATTTCATAGCCGCTTCGTTCGACTTCTTTTCGCGCTTGGTAAACGCGACCAGAACATAGAACGTCAAGGCCATTAGCTCGAGACTGATATAAAGCGTGATGAGATCGTAGCCGCAGGCAAGAAACATCATGCCTACCGTCGCAAAAAGGACCAGCGCGTAGTACTCCCCGTGCTGTTCACCTTCAATGTCGAGATACCTTGTAGAAATTCCGATTGCGAGTGCGGCTGCGATTAGGAAGATTCCACGAAACAGAAGTGCCAATCCATCAACCCGGACCATCCCATAAAAGCCTTGAAGCGCGCCGGTGCCAATGGTGATCCACTGCAGAATAAGTGAGACCGAAGCGAGTGCGATACCGATCATTGAAAAGTACGCAGTCGTTTTGCTCTTGCGATATGGCAGGATTACTTCCATGACCAGCGCCAGACATGCGCAAACAGTCAGGATCAACTCAGGCGCAATCAATTGCAGATCAGAGACGTTGAATAAGGAAGTGGAGTTGGCTTGCAACAGGAGCATTGTTAGTCGTCAGTTGTCAGTGGTCAGTAGTACTTTGTACTTGGTGCTTGTTCGCCGGACGTTGGACTTTGGACCTTGGACTTTGGACTCACCTTTGCGCTCGCTCCTGAGCCGGTGGAGTCGGGGCATTCGGCATTCCCGGAATCTGATAATCGGGTCGCACTTGCTTCACTACCGCGTTAACAGGTTGCTGAATGAATGCAAGAAACGGTTTGGGATACACGCCAATCCACAGTGACATGATCAATAGCGGGACCATGTAAGCCCACTCTCGCAAATTCAGGTCGGGCAGTTTTTCGTTCTTCGGATTATCGATAGTGCCGAAGAACATTCTTTGATATAGCCACAGGAAATATCCGGCATTCAGTATGATTCCGAGTGCCGCCCATGCCGCCCAACTTACGCTTGCTTCGAAAGCTCCTCGCAACGCCAGAAATTCAGAAATGAACACGGCCAATAGCGGAAGGCCGATCGCAGTCATGACCATTCCGAGAAAGACCGCCGCATATCCGGGCATCACGTGTGACAACCCACCAAACTCAGCAACGTTTCGCGTGTGCCGACGTTCATAAATAATTCCAACCAGAAGGAACAACGCGCCAGAGTAGATACCGTGATTGATCATCTGCAGGACGCCGCCGTTGACGCCGTTCGGATTCAGCGCAAACAGTCCGAGCATCACCATTCCCATTGATGAGACCGAAGAGTAAGCGACGAGTTTCTTTACATCACCGTCTTTCTTAACAACGAAGTACATTGCCGCCAGTGCACCGTACAGAATGCTGACGATCGCAAGAAATACGATGACACTGCGAACTCCGAAGGCGCCGAAAAAGTGCTCATCCTTAGAGGCTGCAGGAAACATCGGCAAATTAAATCGATAGAAACCGTAAGTTCCGAGCTTCAGCAAAATACCGGCGAGGATTACTGAACCGGCAGTCGGCGCCTCCACGTGCGCGTCCGGCAACCACGTGTGAAACGGAAACATCGGGACCTTAATCGCAAAGCCGAGAGCGAACGCTGCAAACAACAGAACCTGCATAGTTCCCATTGGCAACACTGATCCCATCGCTTGCAGGTAAAGGATGTTGAAGGTGCCCGTGCCATGTGAACTTGCGGCTTGCAATGTCGTCGAGACAAGGTTCGCCGCTTCGACATTGCCCGCCAAAAGATTGATAGTCGCCTGCGAGATCTTGCCGGTCAGAGCCGTGTCCTGCGTCAGGAAATACATCTTCAACACGCCGAGCAGCATCACCACCGAACCAACCAGTGTGTAAAGGAAAAACTTGATTGCGGCGTAGAGTCTGTTCTCACCTCCCCAGATTCCAATCAGGAAGTACATTGGAACCAGCGACACTTCGAAGAACAAATAGAAGAGGAACAAATCCATCGAGGCGAACACACCGATGACCGCAGTCTGTAGCAAGAGGAGAAGGACGTAATACTCCTTTTCGCGTTTTTTAATGTATTCCCAGGAGGAGAGTGCAGCGATCACTCCGAGCAAGGTCGTCAACACAATCAACAAGACTGCTACGCCATCAACGCCCATTTGATAGCGGGCGCCGATCACCGGTATCCATTCGTGATCCTCGAGGAACTGCATTCCTCCAATGTCGCGTCTGTAATTTAAGAGAAACAGTGAGGCGATGAAGTCGAGTGCAAACCAGGCAGTCGCAAAGCGCTTAATTAAACTCGACTGGTCTTTCTTCATCACAGCCAAAATGATGACGGCCCCCAACGCGGGTAGCCAGGTGATGAACGATAGAATGTAGTTAGTCATTTGCTTGTGGGAATGCCGATTGTCAGCGGCAAGTCAACAGTTGTTATGAACTATTTTGATCTTCTCGAACTCTCTGCGCTTCCTCTGCGTTCTCTGCGTCTCTGCGGTTCATCGGTGCCTGCAAATTCTCACCGCAGAGACGCAGAGGAAGCGCAGAGAAAACATCAAATCAAAACCAAACTCCGAACATGCCCTTAATCGCAGCCGCAGCATCCGCAGCTGCTCTGGCGATGTCTGCACCGTAGAAGGCGATGATTCCAATCATCAGACCCAGAACCATGACGAGTGCGTAGTTCTGAGTAAATCCCGTTTGCGCCGCGCGCAGCAGCGGTGACATTAGGCGGGCAACAAACGCCGCGATGCTGTTGACCAGACCATCGACGAAATATTTGTCGATACCGCCGACGATTCGACTGAGTAATCGAGACACCGCGGCAAGACCGTTGACCGCGCCATCAACAATGCGGGAATCAAAAGTAAAGACCGCACGCGCGGCGTCCATTGTTCGGCGTGTAATTGCCCAACCGTAGAACTCATCAACCCAGTATTTGTTGTAACTCGCGTTGTAAAGAGGACGGAGTCGAGCTGCCCATATCTCTGGAAGCGTCGGCTGCTTAATGTAGAACAGATAACCGAGACCAATACCAATGAGTGCCACGACTACAGAAATAACGATGAAGAGCCATTCAGCACCCAGTTCACTATGCAGACTAGTCTCAACTGCATGCGCAAGATTGAACCCTGAGGATACGCTTGGCATATGAGAGCCGGTTGTACCTTCCGCGACAGCAGTCTCTGAGGCTCCTTCGTGAGACGCGCCTTCGCCGGTTTTGAAATCCCTGGTCTGCGGATCCCAAATAATCGGGTTCAGCCAATTAACTATGTTCAATCTGCGGCCCGGGTGTTCCACTCCGGTGGCAAAGCGGAACGCGGGACCAATACCAACAAAGCCGCCAATCACCGCGAACAACGCAAGCACGGCTAACGGAACCCACATTGATTTTGGCGATTCGTGTGGAATGTGGACGTGCGCAGCCTGAGTATGGAAGTCGTGCTGCTCAGCCGGGCCGACGTGTTCTCCCGGTTCGTGATGTGGCCGATCGCCGGCTGATGCCATCACAGCATCATGTTGGGCTAAGCCTTTATCAAAAGCAGACGCATGTGCCTCATCCGCTTCGCCTCCTGCCGGCTGTCCAAGAAAACGCTCTTTACCCCAGAATGTCATCGCCATTAGGCGCGTCATGTAAAAGGCTGTGCACGTAGCAGCGATAGTGCCTACGAGCCAAATGAGCCATCCATAAGGGATGAGAGTCGTAGAGGCAGATCTCCAAAGAATCTCATCCTTAGACCAGTAACCACTCAAAGGTGGAATGCCGCAGATCGCTAACCAGCCCGCGAAGAACGTCCAATACGTGTAAGGCATGTACTTCTTCAAGCCGCCCATACGGCGCATGTCCTGCTCGTGATGCATGCCGTGAATCACGCTGCCAGCACCAAGGAACATTAGCGCTTTGAAGAACGCATGCGTCATCACGTGAAAGATGCCGATCACAAATGCGCCGACACCGCAGGCCATGAACATGAAACCGAGCTGAGAGACGGTTGAATACGCAAGGACTTTCTTGATGTCGTTCTGAGTTATCCCGATCGTTGCTGCAAAAATGGCGGTAGCGGCACCAATCAAAGCTACAACCAGGAGCATTGTCTGCGAATGCTGGAATATGACATTCGTGCGCGTAACCATGTAAAGACCGGCGGTCACCATTGTCGCGGCGTGAATAAGCGCTGAAACCGGTGTTGGCCCGGCCATCGCATCCGGCAGCCAGACGTGAAGTGGTAACTGCGCCGACTTTCCGCATGCACCGATGAAGAGTCCAAGTGCAATCCAGGAAAGAATTCCCCAGTGACCGAGATACTCAATTGGGTAGCTCTTCGCTTGATTAAAGACTTCAGTGTATTGAGCTGATCCAAAGGTCGCGATGATTCCAAACACGGCTAAGGCGAATCCGAAATCACCAACCCGATTCGTGATGAACGCTTTTCGCGACGCGTTTGCAGCCTCTGGCCTGTCGAAGTAATAACCAATCAATAAATAAGAGCAGAGTCCAACCCCTTCCCAGCCAACAAACATCATCAGGAAGTTCGATCCCATGACGAGCACGAGCATCGCGAACATGAAGAGTCCCATGTAAGCGAAGAACCGGTAGAAACCTGCCTCGCCGTGCATGTATCCGGTTGCGAAAACAAAGATGCACAAACCAACGCCAGTTACAATCAGCATGAAAATCGCTGACAAGGGATCGAGCTGATAACTCCACTCGATATCCAAGACGCCGTAATGAGGAGATTCGAACGGAGCACCTACCAATATCGCCTGCGGATGGGTTCGTTCTTCTGGCGGAATTGCGGCAAGCTTCTCCTCAGCCTGCCTATTCAATTCCATGTCCAGTCGAGCTTGGCGCCCCTGATTGATACTGATTGCTCCGGCGGGGATCCAGTCAAAGCTGAATCCATCCTGACTTGTAAGATAGGGTTTGGGCCAACCTTCGTGAGATCCGAATCCGTAGGTTACAAATGATGCAACACTGATGAGGAACGAGAGCGCAACACTGCCGACGGCAATTCCGCCAATCAGTTTCTCAGAAAAGCGAAACTTACGACCAAAGAAGCCGTTGATCGCCGCACCGATTAAAGGAAGTAACGGGACTAGCCAGATGTATTTGTACATTCGTCTTTGGTGTTTGGTCTTTGGTCTTGGGTCTTTGGCTCATGTCGCTAACCAGGGCCAAAGACCAAAACCAAAGACCGTTCTACCACTTCAACAAATCAATCTCGTCTACCCAGATCGTTTCTTTGTTTCGATATAACGCGATGACAATACCTAATCCGATTGCTGCCTCAGCCGCTGCCACGACGATCACAAAGACCGCGAAGATCTGGCCTGCTAAGGCGTTGACGCTTCCAGTCTCTTGCAGGTAACGAGACATCGCAATGAAGTTCAGATTCGCAGCGTTCAGAATCAACTCAATTGACATGAAGATCACGATGATGTTGCGGCGCGTCAAAACACCGGCAACACCGATGATGAACAACAACGCTCCTACGACGAGAAACTTCGAGAGATCCGGATGCTTCAGACCCTCTAGCATCGCATTCTTCATTCCTGCCTGAGGCGTGCTTCCGGCTTCCTGCAAGAAGAAGATCAATCCATGAACGAGATAACTCACCATGCTATTCCTGACTTGCCGATTCGAATCTTATGAGCTCCGGGTCGCGGAGGGATTCGTCCTGGAGAACTTCGGGGTCCACATCGTCAGCCGACGCCTCCTGCCGCAAGGTCCTGGCTAACATCACCGAGCCTACGATCGCTACCAGCAGAAGGACGCTCGCTATTTCAAAAGGAAGTGATCCGTATCGATAGAGCGACGATCCGATCTGTCCAGTATCGTTTGTTATCGAGCTCGTACCTGTCGCAGAACGATTGAGAGTTGCATTGCGTGCGGCTTGTTGCTCAGCTACTGCTTCCGCTGAAAGATTCTGTCTTATGAGCGTCGATGAACCTTTGTTCACCGCATACAAGACGCCAAGCACGAGCAGGAAACAAAAGATTAAACTGGCCGTGACTTGCCGTTGGTTATTGAAGATCTCCTCGCGTCCCTGTTCTTCAGCGCCGACGTTGACCAGCATGATGACAAAGAGAAAAAGAACCATCACGCCGCCTACGTATACAAGTATCTGCACGCCGGCTATGAATTCGGCGCCTGAGAGAACGAACAATGCTGCGACTGAGACGAGTGATGAGATCAAGAACAGCGCGCTATGAACAGCGTTTTTCGCCATCACGGTCAACAGCCCGGCAAATATCGCCGTGATCCCGAAGATCCAGAAGAAAA
>DASYPT010000071.1:0-87755 GCA_036006355.1 Pyrinomonadaceae bacterium
GCTTGTTGTGACGATCGATTTTTTGGCTTCGCACCCACCCGCTACCGCGAGGTGGTACTGACCGTATCCAAGAATGCTCCGCTGGTCTTGGTTTCTTTATAGCTTTGTTTGAGAATCTATCTGCAATGCGAAGAAACAACTCTCAACAGAAAGACTCGGAGCAGACGCTAACTCCCGAGGAAAAGCGCAGACGAACTTTTGACCGCGCTATCAAGCTAATCGCCTCAAAATCGCGCTCAGTAGCAGAACTTCGCGAGCGTTTGCTTCAAAGTCGTAAAGCAACGAAGGCGGATGTTGATGCGGTGATCGCGCGACTCAAAGAGTATGGCTATCTGGATGACGAACGTTTCGCTTTCAGTTATGCATCACTAAAGGTGCGGCAAAGGCCGATTGGCAAACGACGATTGGAACGAGATCTAAAGTTTAAGAAGGTAGACAGCGCCACGGCAGCAACGGCATTGGAACTTGTCTTTGCTGAAACATCCGAGGAAGAGTTGATCGACCGGGCGATCGAGAAACGACTACGCCTGAAAGGGAAGCCATCGAGTCGTTTGGAAGCGAAAAGCCTCTTTGATCATCTGCTCCGACAAGGTTTTCCCTTCGAACTCGTCAGTGAGAAGGTGCGAGCGATTATGGAAAGAGAATTGGACGAGGAGTGATGGATAGGACGAATAGGTCCTATAGGTCTTACAGGTCCGATTACCGTGAACGGTCTTCTAGTCATCGACAAACCTGCTGGCCTCACGTCACACGACGTCGTGGGTCGCGTGCGCCATATCCTGCATGAGCGGCGCGTCGGTCACACCGGCACGCTCGATCCCTTTGCAACCGGAGTGTTGCTGGTTCTATTGGGACGAGCAACGCGTCTCGCTCAATTTCTCAGCGGCGATGACAAAGAGTACGACGCGATCATTCGCCTTGGTTACGCTACGGAAACCGGCGACATTACGGGTGCTCCCTTGTCGGAGCCTAAAGCAACAACCGGATGGACTGAAGATCAGCTTGAAAGTGCGATGGCCAGTCTGCGCGGAGATATCGATCAGACGCCTCCAATGTACTCCGCCAAAAAGATTGGAGGGCGAAAGCTTTATGAACTTGCGCGTCGCGGAGAGGAGGTTGACCGAAAGCCCATTCGAGTTTGCATTCATGAGTTCGCGTCGATTCGTCCAGGCGGGCAATTGATAAAAGATAATCGCGACGGCACCTTCGATTTTCATGTCCATGTGCGCTGCTCATCGGGGACTTATGTACGAACCTTGGCGGAAGATTTCGGTAAACGTCTATCGATTGGTGCGCATCTCGCGGAGCTCAAACGCACGAGTGTCGGCGTTTTCCACCTGGCTGACGCGATCACGCTGGAACAGCTAAAGACTCGTTTCGCTGAAGAAGCTCTGGGGACCGTAGTGGTCCCGGCAAACTCAGCGCTCTCGCACATGCCTTTTGTGCATCTAAGCGACAGTGATGCGCGCAGAGCGCAACACGGGATGGAGGTCGAAGCAAAAGAGGCATGGACCGATGGTACAACCGTCCGAATGTGCAACCAGGATGGAGATCTATTAGCTGTTGGCGATTACAAGGCGGACAAGCAGCGTTTACATCCACGCGTAGTGATTGCGGCGGTGGAGTGAAGGAAACACGGTCCTGTGAGGAGGACAACCAGTTAGTGAAAAATAAGCATTGACTTGTGACCTTTATCGATATGCTATACTGACCTCCAATTGGGAAGCGCGCGTGAGGTTCGCTTCCGTACAAAGTGTTTCCCTCCGCTGCTTCCATTGACGATCATTGAGAATCAAGCTTCGAAGATGAGCCTCATGCTTACGCGCGCCTGAGTGATCACATCGAGAAGTATCCAGCCCCAGGGATTTTTCCATCGGCTGTGTTTGGAAACACACCCCGGTAGGCGTGGTTAATCCCCACACGCTGTCCAATGCGCGAGGCCGTAGAGGTTTCAAGGCTATGCAAGAGCAGGATGGCAACAAACAATTCAACATCAGTGAACGCCTGGAAGATCTGCGTCGTGAACATGAGGCGCTGCGTTGGGAAGGATCTTTCAGAGATTATTTCGAGCTCGTCGCACAAAACCCCCGAATAGCGCAACTCTCACATGCTCGTATCAACGACATGGTTCACGCCGCTGGAATTGAGCGACTAAACGAGGGCACACAACACGAGGTCCTTTCGTACAAGTTCTTTGACTCCGAACTCTTCGGCATAGAAGAACCCATCGCCCGAATCGTCGAGTATTTCAAATCAGCTGCTCAACGTTTGGAAGTTCGCAAGCGAATTCTGCTCTTGATGGGACCCGTTGGTGGAGGCAAATCGACCATCGTCAACATGCTCAAGCGCGGGCTGGAAGAATGGACGCAGACAGACGGAGGTGCTGTTTATGCCATCAAAGACTGTCCTATGCACGAAGAGCCTCTACACCTGATTCCCCATCAACTGCGCGCGGAAGTTGAAAAACATTACGGCATATACATAGAAGGTGACTTGTGTCCGCAGTGTCGTTATTCACTTGAAAAGAATTATGCCGGCCGGCATGAAGACGTAAAAGTCCACCGCGTGGCGTTTTCTGAAAAGGAACGCGTCGGCATTGGCACGTTTTCACCAAGCGATCCCAAATCACAAGACATAACTGAACTGACCGGCTCCATTGACCTCTCAACGATCGGCGAAGTAGGCGTGGAATCGGATCCGCGCGCCTACCGGTTTGACGGCGAGTTGAACATTGCGAATCGTGGACTAATGGAATTCGTCGAAATGCTGAAGGTGGACGAGAAGTTTCTCTACAGTCTGCTTACGCTTTCGCAGGAGCAAAGCATCAAGACCGGGCGCTTCGCGATGATTTACGCAGATGAAGTCATCCTCTCGCATTCAAATGAGAACGAGTACATAGCGTTCGCCGGCAATCGCAAATCAGAAGCGTTGCAGGACCGAATTATTCTCGTGCGTGTCCCATATAACCTTCGCGTTTCGCAGGAAGAGCGAATCTACGACAAGCTTTTGCACCAGTCTGAAGCTCTCAGAAATGTTCACCTGGCGCCTAACACTTTGAGGGTTGCGGCGATGTTTGCCGTAATGACGCGACTCGAAGAACCCAAACGTCAGAGTGTAGACATCGTTAAGAAAATGAAACTCTACGATGGCGAAGACGTCGAGGGTTACAAATCCAAAGACGTGCGCGAGTTGAAAGAAGAAACTGTTCGTGAAGGCATGGACGGTATCTCGCCACGTTACATCATCAATCGACTCTCCAGTGCTCTTGTCCGCGATGGCGTAACTTGCATCAATCCGATCGACGCGTTGCGCGCAATCAAGGACGGATTCGAACAACACACCGGGATCAGTTCGGAACAAAAAGAGCGTTATCTGAATCTAATTTCACTGGCCCGGAAGGAATACGACGAACTGGCGAAGATCGAGGTACAGCGTGCTTTCGTCTATTCGTTTGAAGAGATGGCCCGCACGATGTGCAACAACTATCTCGACAACGTAGAGGCATTTTGCAATAAGGAGCGAATCAAGGACCCGATCACTGAAGAGGAGATGGAACCTGACGAGCAGTTGATGCGTTCGATTGAGGAACAAATCGGGATTACGGAAAATGCGAAGAACACATTCCGTCAGGAAATCCTCATTCGAATTTCGTCTTACGCTCGAAAGGGCAAGCCGTTTGAATACAGCTCGCACGAGCGGCTGAAAGAAGCGATCGAGAAGAAGATCTTCGCGGACCTGAAGGATGTAGTGAAGATCACCACGTCAGCGAAGACACCCGATCCGGATCAGCTGCGGAGGATTAATGAAGTTATCGACCGGCTCGTTAAAGACCACGGCTACTGTCCTGTCTGTGCGAACGAATTGTTGACGTACGTGGGTACGCTGTTGTCACGGTA
The DNA here is from genome assembly GCA_036006355.1 of Pyrinomonadaceae bacterium. Lineage (GTDB taxonomy): Bacteria > Acidobacteriota > Blastocatellia > Pyrinomonadales > Pyrinomonadaceae > PSRF01. The sequence goes on from DASYPT010000071.1 coordinate 3,897, forward strand.
GATACAGAGTCAGACAATCAGAATGCCCGCGCTCTGAGACTCACGGCGCGGGCATTTGTTTAGATGAACAGCCAAACCGACATGAATGGCTAGAGCATGAAGAAACGTTATTGGATCGCAGGCACTGCTACCGCGGCCGCAACTCTGGCGGTTACCGCAAAGCTCTTGCTGCGACCACGTGATGCCGATTGGTCCAGAAACCGTCATGTAGTGTTTCATTCAGATCATTCCCGCTTCGTGGATATCGATGGCGTGCGAATGCACTATCAGGAAGCCGGCACTGCCAGTGCACCTGCAATGGTCCTGATCCACGGTTTTGCGTCATCAACTCTCGTATGGAGCAAAGTTTTCCTGGAGCTGGCAGCCTCAGGGTTTCGCGTCATCGCTCTCGACATGCTGGGTTACGGGTATTCAGGCAAGCCACGAAATGGTGAGTACACGATTGCTCGTCAGGCAAATCTTATAACTCAATTGCTCGATCACCTTCGAATCAAGCGCGCTCATATCGTGGGAAGCTCTTATGGAGGCGCCGTCGCTGCAACGTGCGCCCTCGATTATCCGAAACGCGTCGACAAGCTGGTCCTGGTAGCTCCCGTTAACAACAACCGGCCGCTGGCGTTCACGCTGATGCGAATGTTTGGCACACCGGTGTTTGGAGATGTTTTGTCGCCGCTTCTAATCGGGTCGCGACGCCTGCTCCGCTTACGCATGAAAAGAGTGTACGACCGGCACGCCTGGGTCCTTGATGAACGACGAGTTGATGCCCGGCATCAACCCCTGCGAGCTTCGGGTACTCAGCGCGCAATCATCCGGACCGTGCGGAGTTGGGACGCCGAACGAATTTCCCGAGACGCGCGTCTAATTAGACAGCCAACGTTGTTGTTGTGGGGTGACAATGACATTGAGATTCCGCTGGCTGATGGCGAACGGCTTCATGACGAGATTCAAGGCTCGCGTTTGATTGTCTTTTTGAATTGCGGTCATTTGCCGCACGAAGAATATCCAGAGGCGTTCACGCAGGTCGTGACGGATTTTTGCTTTGAGAGGGGTTAGTCATTGCCGATTTCCGATTGCCAATTGCCGATTTGAGGGAGATTTCGCTATATCCAAGCAGTGAGGAAGAACAAATCGGCAATTGGCAGTCGGAAATCGGCAATGCTTCAGGGGTTTTATGACCATCCAACGTAATGACTGGTCACTTCAACGCAAGGGCATCATCGATCAGGAGCGCCACAAGGATCGTGTGAAAGAAGCGATCCGCAAGAATCTCGGCTCGATAGTTTCCAACGAGGCCATCATCCTTTCCGACGGTAAGCGCACCGTCAAAGTCCCCATCAGAGCACTCGACGAATACAAGTTCCGCTTCAATTATCAAAAAGGCAAACACGTCGGTCAGGGCGATGGCAAGACTCGCGTCGGCGACATCATCGCTCGTGAAGGACGGCCGGGATCCGGAAGCGGTATGGGCGCCGGTCCTGCCGGTCAGGACACAGGTCTGGATTACTACGAAGCGGAAGTGAATATCGACGAGATCGCAGCGCTTATCTTCGAGGATCTTCAGCTTCCCTATCTGCAGGAAAAAGCAAAGAAGGCGGTCCAGTCACGTAAAACCCAGTTCAATGAGATTCGTCGAACGGGAGTGATTGCCAACCTCGACAAGCGCCGCATGATTCTTGAAAACATCCGCCGCAACGCGCGGGAGGGTAATCCACGTTTCGGTGATATCAAGAAAGAGGACTTGCGCTTCAAGACCTGGGAAGAAGTGATGCGTTACGAGTCAAACGCCGTAGTGATCGCAATGATCGATGTCTCGGGATCGATGGGAGAGTTCAAAAAATACATCGCGCGCAGTTTTTACTTCTGGATGGTCCGCTTTCTGAGGACGAAGTACGACAACGTCGACATCGTCTTCATCTCCCATCATACGGAAGCCAAAGAAGTAACGGAGGAACAGTTCTTTACTCAAGGCGAGTCCGGCGGGACAGTAGTCTCATCCGCGTATCAACTAGCGCTGGAGATTATTCACCAACGGTACCGCCCTTCAGATTGGAATATTTATCCGTTTCATTTCTCAGACGGCGACAACTATTACTCTGACAACGAAGAAGCGGTAAGGCTGGCTGACGAGTTGATTTCAACTTGCAACCTGTTTGGCTACGGCGAGATTGGTGAAGAAGGTTCGACGAGTTACCGGCGATCGTCGGGTGCGCTCCTATCGATCTTCAACGATCGTCTGCAAAACAAGGATCGGTTCGTTGGCGTTCGAATTGATGACAAGGAAGATGTATATCCGGCACTGAAAGAGTTTTTTGGAAAACGAGGCGTGGAGACACCTGCCTAAATGGTCTTTGGCCTTCGATCGTGACACCGAGAGCCAAGACCCAAGTCCAAAGACCAAAAGCCAAAGACCATGCTCGATTTAGAAATAAAAAACCTGGAAGCCGCCGTTGAGCAGATCTGGGAAGTCGCTCGTGGCTTTGGGTTGGATCCGTATCCAACCAATTTCGAAATTGTTCCAGCCTCGGTGATGTACGAAGTCGGCTCGTATGCTCTGCCCGGTCGGTATTCCCATTGGACGTTCGGCAAGGCGTATCACCGAATGAAAACGATGTACGACTTCGGGCTTTCGAAGATCTACGAAGTAGTTATCAACACCAATCCCGCTTATGGATTCCTGCTCGAGACGAACAGTCCCATTCAGAACAAGCTGGTGATTGCCCATGTCCTGGGTCACGTCGATTTCTTCAAGAACAACACTTACTTTTCAAAAACCAATCGCCGGATGGTTGAAAGCGTATCGACGCACGCTCAACGAATGATGGAGTACGAGTTCAAGTTCGGCCGCAAGAATGTTGAGCGATTCCTCGACGCGGTGCTCGCCGTCGAAGAACACATTGACCCGTACTTTTTCATCAAGCGCGAGTTATCGCCCGCGGAAGAGAAACGACGCGCCGAGCATCGTCCTAAAGATGGACCATATGATGATCTGTGGTTGCTGGATAAGACACAAACGAAAGCCAGTGAGGGGAGTGAGAATGATGTTGAGCAAAATCAGGAACCGCTCCCGCGCGAGCGGTTACCTGAAAAAGACCTCCTGGTCTACATCATGAAGAATTCTCCGGTTCTGTCGGGCTGGCAGCGAGATGCCATTGCAATGGTGCACGAGGAGATGGAGTACTTCGTTCCGCAGATGCAGACGAAGATTATGAACGAAGGCTGGGCGAGCATCTGGCATGCGCGAATCATGCGAGAGCTGGATCTTACTGACAATGAACACATCGAGTTCGCGAATTTGCATTCGGGCGTCGTATCACCGCACAAAGGCCAACTGAATCCGTACTATCTCGGTTACAAGATCTATGAAGACATTGAGCGCCGTTGGAACGAACCTTCGGCAGACGAGCGTAAGAAGTTTGCACGGAAGGGCAATGAAGGTCGCGAAAAGATTTTTGAAGTGCGTGAGCTGGAGAACGATGTCTCGTTTCTGCGTAATTACCTGACCGAGGAACTCTGTGAAGAGCTGGACCTGTTTGTATATGAATTAGTGGAGGAAGAGGCCTGGACGATCACCGAGAAACGGTGGGAAAAAGTTCGCGATCAACTCGTCTCGAACATGACCAATTTTGGATTTCCGTATCTTGAGGTCGCTGATGGCGACTATAACGGCAATCGAGAACTTTATCTAAAACATCGCTTCGAAGGTACTGAACTGGACATGCGTTACGCACGCAAGGCATTGGAGCATGTTCATACCCTCTGGGGCCGGCCAGTGCACCTCGAGACAATTCTCGACGAGGAATCTACAATCCTGCACTACAATGGCGATGAGCACGCTGAAGATTGAGCCCTGGACCGGGTCTGACTCGCTCGTATATCCTGACACCGCCTGCACTAAGTTGGCACAGGCTTCCGGGTTGGCGCTTCGTTAAGAATTACCCACCTGATTTTTCATTACCACTGAGGGTTTGGTTGTGTGGTTTGCATTTTCCTCCATTGCACGAGCCATCTTCATTACCGGCTTTCTGGTTCTGTTAGTCGCACAACCGGTACCCGCGAAACAGGGATTTGCGGTCAAGCCTGTACCGGATTGGACTCGAAAAGTCGTTCCTTCAATCGATCCAGGTACCCTCCCGTTAGCCAGTGGAAGTAGCTCCACGCGAATACTTGACGATCGGCAAATCAAAGTGAACGGCGGTTCTGTAGAGCGTTACCATCATTACTACGAACGCGTGGATAACACAGCCGGGTTAGAAGACCTGTCGCAACTGCGCTTTTATTTTGAACCCTCTTATCAACAGCTTGCTATTCATTTTGTCCGTGTTCTTCGTGGAGGTGCCACGATCAATTCGTTCAAACCCTCGGAAGTAAAAGTAATCCAGCAGGAGAACGAACTCGACCAGCAACTCTACAACGGCACTAACGCTGTCGTGATCTTTATAAACGATCTTAGAGTCGGCGATTTGGTCGAGTATGCGTATACGATTAGTGGTGACAACCCGGTGTTAGGGGGACGTTTTACTGAGACACTCTATTTAGGAGATTCGGAGCCAATACAAGAGATACTTTTGAGGCTCGTGTTTCCCTCAAACCGGACCCTCTCGATCAAGAACGACAACACGACTCTGCAACCTACAAGACAAATTCTTGGAAGCGACACCGAATATACGTGGTATGCGAAGCAAATCCCTGCGGTGTCGGTTGATGATTCGGTACCTGGCTGGTACAACCCTTATCCGCGAGTAAATTTGAGTGAATTCCGAAGCTGGGCCGACGTCGTAAATTGGGCGCTTCCGTTCTACCAGAAATCAACACTTAACAACTCGGAGCTTCAGGCCAAAATAGTTGAATGGATGAAAGAATCGGATGCGCCTGCGCGTCGTGCTATCCGGGCACTGAGATTTGTTCAAGATGAAATCAGATATCTCGGCATCGAAATGGGGAGATACTCCCATCAACCAACTGCACCGGAGAAAGTATTTGTCCGCAGGTTTGGTGACTGTAAAGATAAATCGCTCTTACTCAGTTCCATCCTCACAGCGATGGGCATTGATGCAGCCCCGGCGCTTGTTAGCACGAAGGAAAACGCTGCACTTGATCAATGGCAACCGACCCCTTTCGCTTTCGATCACGTTATCGTCGAGGCAAGGATTAACGGAAAGACCTTTTGGTTCGATCCGACCATTAGTTTCCAGCGAAGTACCCTGGAGAATTACTACGATCCTTCCTTTGCGCGTGCGCTAGTGTTACGCAATGGCTCGAGTGCATTGGAAAAGATTCCATTACCTCAAACTGGGGCAGGCTCGATCGATATTGTTGAAAACTACTCAGGGGGCCACTCCGGCTTACCTATCACTCTCGCCGTCACCAGGACGTACCGCGGGATGCGGGCTGATGAGTTGCGTTACTCCTTTTCCACTAAGTCGCCCGCCGATCTCGGTAAGAATCATCTGAACCAATATGCAGATACAACACCCGGAATCACCGCTGATGGTCTTCCTATCATCAGTGATGATCAGGACTCGAATACCATCGTAGTCAAGGAGAAGTATTTGATTACGGAGTTGTGGAAAGATGGTCGACACACTTTCGTAGCGGAGCGCATTTATGACGAATTACAGAAGCCGCGTGTCTCACAGCGAACCGCACCGCTCGAAGTAACTTATCCTCTATCGATAAGGCAAACGATTCTTATTGATTTAGGAGTTGGGTTTGAATTTCCTTTAGCTGACGACAGCCTTAGCGACAATTCAATGGCATTCGAGTACAGATACTCAAAAACTGGGAATCAGTTGAGGATGGAGTTTTCACTGAAGACATTTGCTGATTCCGTTGCAGTCGAGAACATCCAAAGACATCTACAAATCCTTGATCAGGCTCAGGGTGTAATTGGTTACGACCTGGCGCAGGGTCGAAGCGGAGTTGTGATTGGCAGCCCCAATGAACCGTCTCGGCCATTCATCGTTTTGGCATGGCTCATCATCCTTGTACCTGTCCTGGCCTTCGTCGTCTGGTTGGTCCGGCGAAGATCGAGGAGGTTACAACCCACGCCGTTTAGTCAACGCCTAAATTCAAGACCTGGCGCGTCCCCCGAAACTGCAATTCCGGTCTCAACTGCAGAGAAACTGGAAACCGAGTTGACGAACTTTAGTTGTAGATGTGGTGCTCGCGCTTACGATGTTCAGTCGCCTCCAAAACGTGAGCGGTTTGTCTATGACGGCCAACGACTGATCGGGCTGCGTATGGTTTGTAAGGCGTGTAGTGGAACGAGTGATCTCTATCTGAAACCAATTTTTGATCAACCAAAGGAAGAGGCAAGTCTTTCAACGTCAGCCGCCTCTGCTGACTAGCTCTTGTTCATTCGTTTATCGACTGCAGAAGTGAGACACCCAGCTTCCTCGCCAGTCCTTCTCCACCCCAACCCATCACGACATCGTGGTTCCAACTGAAGAAGGGTCGAGCAATGGGTGCCAATAGATTCATCCATGCTTTTGTTGTCTCTACATTCCAATCGTAACGAGCCGTGGTGATTCCATTTTCGTGCGTCAGTGTCCAAAGGCCATGGCCCTGCAATTCACCGATAGCCCGTCCCTCGATGATTGAGATGGGCTCAACACGCGTAGTTTCCATATCAAAGACGAGACGATAGGGAAGTTTACTTTTCCAGGTGTAGCGCATCACGGCTCCAACGTGATTAGCATCACCCTCTTTGAGCTTCTCGACTTGCTCAACACCCCGCCACCACGTGGGCCATTGATCAGAATTGAAAATGAGATCCCACACTTGTTCCTGAGGAGCTTGAACTTTCCAGATTGTGATGAATTTGTAGGAAGCCATGGTCTTTGGGCTTAGGTCTTTGGGCTTTGATGTTGGGTTTTTTAGAAGAGCCTGCGCATCAAAGGCCGAAGACCAAAAACCAGAGACCATTTACATGTTCAACGCCTTCCCAACCGCCGCATCTCTTCTAACGCGCCAAATCTTCGAATCGAGGTAGTAATGAATGAACGCATATCCCCAAAGAAACGAGACGCCAAGCTGAATAAGGAATGATTGTTCCGTGACGCCGGCGTTCGCTCGCTGAAAACTGACGTAACCCAAGAGTTGTCGCGGACCCTGATAAATGATCCCAAAGATAATTCCAAAGGTGATGTAGTAAAGAAGCCGGCGACTAATAAATGATGCGGCGCCGTAATCATCTTTTTTCTGGGGCTCGCGGGTGTACTTCTTGTTATGAAACCAAATGAGACGATGGTACTGAAAATTGTGATAGATGGTTAGAATCGCCACGATTGCGATCGGCTTGTTAGGCATTGGCGTTAATAGAACGATCCAATGCATCGGGATTGCTGCTGCCAACAACAGATATTTGGGAACGTCCAAAGGCTCCGCTGTAATCGTGCGTTGAATTTGTCTTCCCAACCAGATTACCCCGAGTAAAACCGTTCCAATTAACAGCAGCTTTGCGAAGCCGTTTACGCCACCACGAAGCAATGAAGGCACGCGGGCCATTGCTTCAGGGTCGCGCGCAATGAACTCAACGAATGGATAGTTGAACGCAAACAGCAACAGAGCGCGATCGAGAAAGTTATCTATAGAAGCCAGGTCGTTGTTCTTCTTCTTATACAACACCATGAAGCCGTAATGTTGTTTGACGAGGTGGTAATAAGCCCAGAGTGCGGCGACGAAAAAGAAGACAAACGCCGCGCCCGCGAAAACCATTAAGGGTCCAATGGCAAAGAAGAGTAGAGATCCCCACAACAAACGTGCTCGATTATGCCGCTCGGTTTTGTCGAAATAGGTCCTGGAGAATGTTCCAAAGACGTGAGGCGCATCAATCAGAATGGCCCACAGTGCGGCCATTGGCACCAGCGGAAGAATACCGGTGACATAGAGAGCCAGCAGTAGATAACTGGAAACGACAGAGCCGATAAACCATATCAAATCGTCCTTTGCGCTTATGATCCAACGCAGCGAGAGTGTGTTTGCGACGGGCTCAGTTGTTACATCTACAGTAGCTGACATCAGTTCGATATGCCCGTGATGCGGGACATGGGTTTGTCATCGATCACGCGCCATTCTATCATCGACATCGAAAGCAAATCAGTGGCAGCAACACTACCAGTTTGACCGAAGAACCGATGGGATCGATTAGTAAACGCTTAAAGTCCCTAATTCAATCGAATCAAAGTGTTGATCCGCGCGACTCCAATTGACCCAGTCAAATCGGATTCAAACGGATTATCACCCGAGGACAACTGGACCGGCCTTCGTGACAAAGAAGCGTCCAACACCTTTGTCATACAGAAATGATGAACTGATTCAAATGTTAGTGGATGTGGGTTTGTCATCGATTGCGACCCACTCTATCATCGACGAGGAGTGCAATCGGGTGGCAGAGAATCCAGCAAAACAATTGTTTCAAGCACATCCCTGGCATGGCGTCTCGCCCGGAAAAGATGCGCCAGATTTGGTCAGCGCCTATATCGAAATTGTCCCGACGGACGTCGTAAAGTACGAGCTCGACAAAGCGTCAGGACATTTAAAGGTCGATCGGCCTCAGCGTTTCTCTTCAATGTGTCCGACGCTATACGGGTTCATCCCGCAAACTCTTTGCGGTCCTCGAGTAGCTGAACTGTGTGCCATGAAAATCGGCCAGAGTGATATCGAAGGCGATGGAGATCCGATGGACATTTGCGTGCTTTCAGAAAAGAGCTTCGCACAGGGGAGCTTCTTTCTGAACGCTAAGCCGATCGGCGGTCTGCGCATGATTGATGGTCAACAGGCTGACGATAAGATCATCGCCGTGCTCGAAGCGGATCTTGCATACGGAAATATTGACTCGATTAGCAACTTGCCTTCTGCCTTAGTTGATCGACTCAAACATTACTTCCTGAGTTACAAACAGTTTCCTGGGGAAGCTCCCAGGAAGGTTTCGATCAATGATGTTTATGACCGCGAAGAAGCGTTGGAAGTGATCAGGAGAAGCTTGAAAGACTACCAGGATCTGTTCGGTGCCCAATAGGACCTATTTGACCCGGTTGGACCTATTCTGAGAGTTACTAGTGACTCGCTCGCCTTAATCTCTCTTCAATTCCACACCGAGGACAAGTTAAACCGTGGTGCTCTTCATCGCTCCACTTCGCCAGCGCCAGACCTGCCTGGGTTTTGTGATTGACGGGCTGATGATGGTGCTGCTTACGTTCAGTCTCTTCAGCGCTACAGTGCTTGCAGAGCCAGCCGTAGCCCAGGTTGAAGAAGTGTGTGGTTTGATGCATAACCTCGCGACTGAGCTTTGTACTTCGTCGTACGACAGGCTATTAGCCTATGGCTGGGTTCATCATTGCGCCTGGACTCACAAATGACGGGACGGGACGCAGCGACAGGCTGACAGCCTGTTGTAGTACAAAGCACAAAGCTCGAAACCTTTTCAGCGGGTCAGCGTCGCGTGTCAGGTGAATCCATCAGTCTTACTGGCACACTCGTTCTTTTGCCATCCCGCAGTATTTGAACTTGCACTGTCTCACCGATCTGATGTTTGTCTAGTACACGGAACAGATCATCTGAATTACTAACCTTGTCGTTATCGATGCCGAGAATGATGTCGCCGAGTTCGATATCGCCATTTTCCATTTGTTGTATTCCGCGGAGCCCCGCATTTGCCGCACCGCTTCCACGAGCAACTTGAATGATCAGCACTCCCTCATTAACTGGCAGATCGACCTGGTTTCGGATTGTTGAAACATCGCGAGTGCTGATGCCAAGTTTCGGACGCCGGACTTTACCTGAACCCAGAAGCTGCGGCACAACTCGCTTTGCGATGTTGACCGGAACCGCAAACCCCACACCCGCCGAACTGCCCGAGGGCGAAAGAATTTGTGAGTTAATCCCGATCATGCGACCACGCGAATCAAGTAACGGTCCACCTGAATTACCTGGATTGATTGAGGCATCGGTTTGAATGGCACCTTCAATCAGCCTGGTGTTGCGAGCTCTGATTGGTCGTTGCAATCCACTAATGACGCCGGTGGTCAACGTGCGATCCAAACCAAAAGGATTTCCGATCGCTAAAACCTTTTGACCAACGACCAGCTTGTCTGAATCTCCCAATGGAACAACGGTCAAGGGACCCGCTGGTTTTTCCAGTAGTCGAATCACGGCAAGATCGGTATCAGGGTCTCCACCTACGATCGTCGCTGGGTAATCTTTTTGACCACCCATGCTTACAGAAAGTTTCTGCGACCCTTCGATGACATGATAATTCGTCAGGATGTTGCCTTGCTGGTCCAGTATCGATCCGGAACCGGAACCTTCCTGCGGTTCAACAAAACCCAACCAGTCGCGAGCGTAAGATGTCGAATGTATGAACACGACACCTGGGCTTAATGCTTTGTAAACCTCGATGTTGTTTTGTTCATCCGTCGCCACGGACGGATCGGTTATCCCGGCTGGCGCCGATTCATTCAACGCTGCTTGCGATGACTGAAACCGATTTTGGACACGGTCCACAACTGCGACCGTGCCAGCTGCAAATAAACCAGAAATGAGTGCAATCAGTAGGATCTGACGTGCTGTAAGTCTATACATAAACCTCGGCCTCTCTGCTAAATATGTGGCAAAAGTGCCAACCTATAAGATGCTTTTGCCTGGATTCTTCGTTGTGCTTCTCGAACTTTGGAAACCAGGTTCAGCGTGCATAAATTTAGAACTGAAAGTACATTCCCGCAAGGGAGAAAAGCTCCTCTGGTTGGCGCTTATTACTATTCGCCGGAAAGACGCTGATAGTTTCTTTTTTTGTTTGATTAGAGCAACAGGCTGATGAAGGAGTGAGGCAAATTTCCTAAGTAAAAGAGGAATAACTGAGGGCCATACCAGCCGAGTGCCACGCAACCGGTTGCTGCATGGATCAACATCAAACCCGCGTAAATCGCGAGAACGACCGTCAGGCCATGTCTAGCAAGTTTGAGATGAGCACAGCGATAAAGAGTGTAAGCGGCGAAGCCACCGACGAGAAGTTTGACCGTAAGGAAGGGGAAGTCTCCATGCGCGAGCACGCGGGCCATTAACGTGTTGCCTTCGCTCGCGACGTTAAGTCGCACCCAGAGGATTGTTAACTCAGCATCGAGCCAGTTCAGGATAAATAACAGAAGGCTTTTGGATAATGTTCCCACGGCAACGAACCTACGGCCAACGTTGTTAAACTTCGCCCTATTAACGTCAGAACCCCCAAACAGATGTTTGGAGGTCCATGACGTTCACGGGAGGAACGAGACTCGTTCTAGTTAACTAAAAAATATGTTCAATCGACGCTGGCTTCCTGAATTCACATTGGAAGTAGTCGATCTGCTTGCCTGGTTGTTTTCGCGCCCATTATAGGTCAGGGTGGCGAATGAGAAAACTATGGAGCTTTCGATTGCAGAGGCGCTTTTTGAAGCGACGCAGGTCTTGCGAACGGCGGGCGTATCAGAATCACGACGCGACGCAGGGTCATTACTCGCGCACGTTATTCATAAGGATCGAACGTTTCTGATTTCACACGCCGAAGAGAAACTCGAACCTCATACGGTGCATGAGTTTCGTGACGCGGTCGAGCGACGTGCCGCTGGGGAGCCTCTTCAGTACATAACGGGACATCAGGACTTTTACGGCCGCGCGTTTCGCGTAACGCCCGACGTCCTGATCCCGAGGCCCGAAACTGAGTTGCTGGTTGAGGCGGCGCTAGGATTAATGAACAGGTCACGCTTCTGCGATGTTGGCACGGGCTCTGGTTGTATTGCGGTGACGCTTCTTTGTGAACGCCCGGATTCTCAGGCGGTTGGACTGGATGTATCACCAGCTGCGCTAGCGATCGCCAGAGAAAACGCCGGCGCGCAACGAGTGGACCAAAGAATTGAGTTTCTTGTCTCTGATTGTTTCGATGCACTAACTGAAAATACAGCTCGGTTTGATTTGATCGTATCGAATCCACCTTATGTAGCCGCTGATGTTGTCGCCGGTCTTCAACGGGAAGTAAAAGACCACGAACCGATGGTTGCGCTCAGCCCAGGTGCGGATGGCCTCTCGATAATCAAGCGTTTGATCCGGGACGCTGCTCGCTTTCTACGGAAAGATGGTCATATGCTCCTGGAAATTGGATTCGATCAGAGTGAAGCAGTAAGTGAATTGGTTAGTCATAGCGAATTCGACCTGGTCGAGATTCGTCCAGACCTGCAGGGAATTCCACGAATCGTAGTGTTGCGGAAGCTGTGAGTGGGCGAGGGGGAGATTGGGCGAGGGGGCGAGGGTGAGATTGGGTGATCGCCTACTCTCCCCATCACCCTCTCGCCCCCTCGCCCACTCCATTCTTCCTTGTCACAACGCGACGTGCTGCGGTGTTTACCGTTCAGAACCGCATAGAAAACTAGACACAACTGACCCCAGACAAATGAAGGAGAGGAAAGCCATGTTCAGGTTTGTAGGACGAACCGTCCTTGTAACAATACTACTCGGACTCATAAGCGTTTGTGCCCTGGCGCAGGAGAAGAGAGGCTCGCTCAGTTGCCGCGAAAACAACTGGTACGGCGATCGGCTCGTCGGAAATTGTGAAATCAGAGAACAGACGATTGCGCCCAATGGTGGACCAATCAATATTGACGGACGTCAAAACGGTGGCGTGTCGGTGAAAGGTTGGGATCAGGCGCAGATCCTGGTGCGAGCGCAGGTGCAAACGGGTGCGCCGAATGCCGGTGAAGCCGAGCAACTCGCCCGCCAGATTCGCATTGAGACTGGCGGCAACAAGATTTACGCGAATGGTCCCGAGAATCAACGAGACTATCATTGGTCCGTAAGTTACGAGGTTTTTGTACCGCGTCATTCGGATCTATCGCTTGAAACTCACAACGGTGGCATTGCTATCTCTGAGGTCAACGGACGTATCGACTTCAATGCTCTGAACGGTGGCGTAGTGCTTAGGAAATGTGGCGGTTCAGTTCACGGTACGACAACCAACGGTGGTTTGGTTATAGAACTCGGCGGCGATCACTGGGACGGCGAAACTCTGGATGTGCGCACCACTAACGGCGGCGTTTCGATGAGTGTCCCGGAGAATTATTCGGCGAACCTTCAAACAGGAACCGTCAACGGAGGTATCAGCGTTGACTTTCCGGTTACTGTCCAGGGTCGCATCACAAAGGAACTCGCCGTAAGTCTCGGCTCTGGAGGCGCCACAGTGCGAGCGATGACCACGAACGGTGGTGTAAGAATTAAGCGAGGGTCCTTGAATGATTAGGTTTTGAGAGAGCAAAGAACCGAGGGGGCGAAATGGCGAGTGGGCGAGAGGGCGATGTAACTACTTGATTCGCACCCTCGCCCACTCGCCGTTTCGGCCCCTTCGTTAACCGCCCACTTCCACCTTCTTCCGTTTTCCATTAATCTCTCCTCCATCGTGGATAAATTTAGAATCAGGGGTGGCCGACCACTGCGCGGTCGAGTCTCTATCAGTGGCGCCAAGAATTCTGCCCTTCCATGCATGGCGGCGGCGTTACTAACTCCCGAAACAATAACTCTTCACAACATTCCCTACGTTCGCGACATCATCACTCAACGTCGCTTACTCGAGGATATCGGCGCGACCGTTCTGACACCGGAATTACGAACTCACAAAATCAGCGCCTCGCACATCGAACTCTTTGAAGCACCGTACGAACTCGTAAAGACCATGCGAGCATCGGTTCTTGCTTTGGGACCACTGCTCGCGCGGTTCGGTAAGGCGAAAGTGTCACTTCCAGGCGGTTGCGCAATTGGCACTCGACCGATTGATTTGCACCTTGCAGGCTTCGAACAATTCGGCGCCGAAGTGAAATTGGAAGCCGGCAATGTTGTCGCTCGCGCTCCTGCTGACGGTCGACTTCGTGCAGCTGACATCAGCTTCTCAAAAGTCACAGTCACCGGGACTGAAAACCTAATAATGGCTGCCACGCTCGCGAGGGGAACGACCATATTGCGCAATGCAGCTCGCGAACCGGAGATTATCGACCTGGCGGATTTGCTCAACAAAATGGGAGCACGCGTTAACGGAGCTGGATCAGACACAATTCAAATCGAAGGAGTTGACTCTCTCGGCGGCGCAGAACACACAATCATTCCTGATCGAATCGAGACTGGAACATTTATCGTTGCGGCAGCTATCACGAAAGGCCAACTCGAAATCAAGGATTGTCAGCCCGATCATCTCGGTGCTGTTATCGATAAGTTGCGCGGAGTGGGTGTGGAGATTTATGAAGCCAATCCGAATACTCTGGAAGTCACCTGCCCAGATGGTCTCAAAGCAAAAGGTGTGTCAACGGCGCCGTATCCCGAATTCCCAACTGACATGCAGGCACAGTACATGGTTTTGATGACGCAGGCCGATGGCCGATCGGAAATCGTAGAAACAGTTTTCGAGAACCGTTTCATGCACGCTTCTGAACTTCAGCGTATGGGGGCTCACATACATATCGATGGAAGCACAGCTGTTGTCGATGGCGCGACGCCGCTCACAGGAGCTCGTGTGATTGCCTCAGACTTGCGCGCCTCGGCCTCACTCGTTTTGGCTGGGCTGATTGCGGCTGATGAGACATTAATCGATCGCGTCTATCATATCGACCGCGGATACGAAAAGATCGAGGCTAAGTTGCGGGCGGTGGGTGCTGACATCGAAAGAATCCGTGCGTCAGTTACAGCGCCGCTGCAAACCGTCAGTGAAACGGCTTAAGTGTTCGAAGGAGGAAAATGTCAGAAGACAATTGTTTGTTCTGCAAAATCATTGCCGGAGAGATACCTGGCGATTTCGTTCACAACGATGAACGCTGCGTGGTGATACGCGACATTAATCCGCAAGCGCCCATGCATGTATTGGTCATTCCACGCGAGCACCTCGATTCACTCGACGATGCATCTCAACGAGATGAGGCTCTTCTCGGTCACTTACTGCGGGTTGCTGCCAAGATTGCGAACGATCAAGGGCACGGAGAAGCGGGTTATCGCACAGTAATCAACACTGGGGCCGGCGCCGGGCAGTCAGTATTTCATCTGCACGTGCATCTGCTTGGCGGACGATCATTGAGTTGGCCTCCGGGTTAACGTAGCCGAACTTGGAAGCAGTCAGTACCACCTCGCGGTAGCGGGTGGGCGCGAAGCCTGGTTTTGGTAATTGCTTTTGAGGCTTCGCACCCCCCCGCAACCGCGAGGTGATGCTGACTGCTTCCAAGTTCGGCTTTGATGTAACCAGAGATTCCAAAATGTTGTTTCGAAGCTACCGTAATCTGTTGAATTACATTGCACCGGTACGGAAACAGATTGTGGGCCTCACCATAATCGGAATTGTTAGCGCGACGACTTCGTTCTCGCAAACCTCATCCGCTACTGCATTGGAAACGGGCAAAGTCATCGACGTTGTCGTCCAGTCTCATCCGGATCAATCCTACGCGGCCTTTCTTCCGAAATCATATACACCAGAGAAGCGTTGGCCCACGGTATTCTGTCTCGATCCCAGGGCGCGTGGAAGAGTTGCGATCGATCGTTTCACCGAAGCTGCCGAACAACTCGGCTACATCGTTCTTTGTTCTAATAATTCGCGTAACGGTCTTGATTGGCAAACTATTTCCAACATATTCACAGACTTTTGGGACGACGCACACGCACGATTCAGTATCGATGAAAAACGAACTTACGCCGCTGGGTTTTCAGGTGGATCGCGTCTCGCGTCGACCTTCGCCAGTCGTTGCAGAGGATGCCTCGCTGGAGTCATCGGATGTGGTGCCGGGTTCTCCAGGGATGTCAGACCGGACGGCAACACACACTTCTCTTACTTCGGGATTGCTGGTGTCGATGATTTTAACTTCAGCGAGATGTGGGAACTTGAGAAGCTGATGTCCAGACTGACTCTCCCATATCGTTTTGAAACGTTTATGGGCGGTCATGAATGGCCTCCTGCCGCCAGCATCAATCGCGCGATGGCCTGGTTTACACTGCAGTCTATGAAAGCTGGTTCCACTACGCGCGATGAAGTATTTCTCAACACGAATCTAAATGAACGTATGAAGCTAGCCGAACAATTCCTGGCGGAGCAACGCTCAGTAGATTCGTACGAGGCATACGCTTCTATGACTCGTGATTTCACTGGTCTACGCGATTCGCCGAGCGCCCTCGAAAAGGCGGAGCAAGTGAAACAGTCTGGTGATTACAAAAAGGAGGTTAAGACTGAAGAGGACTCATTTCGACGTCAGCTCCGTGAAGTAGGTGAAATCCGAACGGCATGGTTCAAGCAACCGGATTCTGAGTCGGTAAGTTTGCCGCGTCAGGAACCAACTTTAAGAATTGCCGATTGGCTCAAAAAGAAAGAGTCAACAAAAGATTCAGCTGACCGCCGACTGGCCCGACGAATTATTTCGCAGCTTGTCATTTCATCAATTGAGGAATCACAAGCCGGTTTGCGCGAAAAGGACTACAACGTTGCACTAGCGAACCTCCAACTCGCGCATGAAGTCGATCAGAAGAACGCAAATATTGTTTTCGAGATTGCACGTGTTTATGCATTAATGCGCGAAAAGAAATCTGCAGTGCAGTTTCTCGAACAAGCTGTTTCGCTGGGCTTCAAGGATGCCGCCAGATTGAAAGCTGAGGAGGCCTTCAGCAGTGTAGTTGACGATCCCCGCTATCGAAAACTACTTGCGACACTCGAAGCACAGTGACCAATTTTTCTTTCAACTGAAAGCCGATTCTGATTCTTACCCAACGCTTCCGCATCAATCTTCACGCAAGGTCAGCATTGCATTAAAGGCACAAACGTTGCTGAACAACTCTCCACCAGGCCATTAGCTCTGCGGCTTGCCCAACTACATACAGGAGGTCCCAAATGCACAAGCTCTTAATGGGATTAACGGCAGCGGTGTGCTTTGTCATGGCCGGTGCAAATCCAGCGATAGCACAGGGGGAAGACCATCCGTTTGAAGTAGGTGGTGTTTATACAATCATTCAATTAACGGATTTTCAGTCACGGATAATTCCCAATGGAGCTGGAGATAACACTTTGTCGGGACTGGGCGGTCGCTTCGCCTACAACATCAACAAACACCTGTCAATTGATGCGGAGGCCAGCTTCTTTCCTGAAACTCATTTACTTAATGAAGAGTTTGGTCAAAAGATGCAGGGGTTCGTTGGACTTAAGGCTGGCATTCGCAAACATCGTGTAGGAGTTTTCGCAAAAGCCCGACCTGGTGTGATGTGGTTCGGCGAGTTTCCGTCACGCGGCAACTGCAGTCCTACGAACTTCGGTTCAGTATGCGGTGTAGCTCATGAGAAAGACTTCGCGATGGACGTTGGTGGTGTGTTTGAGTTTTACCCGGTCGAGCGTTTGATTCTCCGAGCAGATCTGGGCGATACGATAATCAAATATCCAGAACGAGTCGTTACGAATTTCCCTACGCAGGTTCGGGTGAACGGGGGATGGAAGAACAATTTGCAGCTGAGCTTTGGAGTGGGTTGGAGGTTTTGAGGATCATCCACCGATTACGCAGATTACACTGATTCTTTTAAAGAGATTTGGGCGCCGGGGAACAAGTGAGTTTCAATAGCTAAAAATAAATCCGCGTAATCTGTGTAATCTGCGGACTAAACCTTCGGAGCCACTGTCCTCACCCCCTCGGAAACACCAGCTTCGTACTTTTGGAAGTTCTTATTGAATCTCTGCGCAAGATCCGCAGCCTGGCGATCGTAAGCATCTTTGTTGCCCCAGGTGTTTCGGGGTTGCAAAACTTCGGCGGGAACCCCAGGACATGACACTGGAATGTTCACTCCAAAAATCGGATCCGGCGTAGTTTCGATCGTAGCAAGCTCGCCATTCAAGATCGCTCTAATCATCGCACGCGTATAAGCAATCTTCATTCGTTGTCCAACACCGTAAGGTCCGCCACTCCAACCTGTATTGACCAGCCAACACGCGGCGTTATGTTGGGCCATCTTCTTGCCCAGCAAATCGGCGTAAACACCTGGATGCAACACCATGAATGGCGCACCAAAGCAGGTTGAGAAGGTGGCCTCTGGTTCCTTAATCCCACGCTCGGTGCCCGCAACTTTTGCGGTATAACCTGATAAGAAGTGATACATCGCCTGCTCGGGCGTTAATCGTGAAACGGGAGGCAACACGCCGAAGGCGTCCGCAGTTAACATGATGATGTTTCGCGGATGACCAGCGCGCCCTTCCGGAACGATGTTGTCAATGCTGGTAAGCGGATAAGAAGCACGTGTGTTCTCAGTCTTACGAGCGTCGTTAAGATCGATTACGCGAGTCTCTGTATTGAACACCACATTCTCGAGGATCGTTCCAAACATCTCTGTCGTGCGATAGATGTCTGGCTCTGCTTCTGCTGACAACTTAATGACTTTTGCGTAACAACCTCCCTCAAAGTTGAAGACACCGTCGTCAGACCAGCCATGCTCATCATCTCCAATCAACCGGCGCTCAGGATCCGCAGACAGAGTTGTCTTGCCTGTTCCCGATAAGCCAAAGAAGATTGCGACGTCTCCTTCAGTGCCGACGTTTGCAGAACAATGCATGCTCATCACGCCCTTTTGCGGGAGAAGATAGTTCATCAAAGTAAATCCGCTCTTCTTTGTCTCGCCTGCGTATGACGTACCACCAATCAGAACCAGTCGCTGGCTAAAGTCCATCAAAATAAAGGTTGATGACCGTGTGCCGTCTCGCTGGGGATCTGCCTGAAAGCCTGGAAGATTGATGATGGTGAACTCCGGCTGGTGAGGAGTTGCTGAGTCAGCTTCACTGATAAACATCGTTCTGGCAAACAGTGAATGCCATGCCAGTTCGTTGATAACACGGATTGGCAGCCGGTACTTTCTATCGGCTCCAACAAAAACATCCTGAACAAACAGATCGTGCCCAGTCGCGTGGGCCATCATGCGTTCTTTAAGTGCATTGAACTTATCCTGTGAAAAGTCCTTATTGACATCGCCCCAGAACACCTTATTTGCACTCTGATCCTCTCTAACGATCGCTTTGTCTTTTGCGGCACGTCCGGTGTGCTCTCCAGTGTCCACGATCAGAGCACCATGGTTAGACAGAACACCTTCGTTACGACGCGCTACCTCTTCATAGAGCTCAGCCGGGTTGAGATTCCAATAGACACGAGCGGCGCCCTTGATTCCGTAATTATCCAGCTCGTATGTCGTGTTTTTACGGCCGAGGTGTTCCGTCTCTCGTTCGGTGCGGATAGAAGCCATTCATCTTCTCCATTCAAAGAAGGCCTGTGATATCAGGTAAAAATGTGACTGCGATTACTCTTGACGCTTCCGTTCCTGTGCGAGGCCACGCAGTGCGTCTGCAAGGTCACGAGCTGCGCGTTCGATTCGATCAGCCGCCGTATCCAGCGAGTCCTCGGGTGTGCGAACCGCGACCGCAGCAAGTGCTGCCTCCACTTGCGCAATTAGACGATTTGCCTCATTTTCAGTCTCCTGTTCGGAGCGGGTCATTTGGGATGCTGCTGCCTGCTTGTTCATTTGAAAACCTTGTCTCACTTGTAAAAAGAAATAATGATTACGAACGCCAGAACTTATTTTATCGGGATGGCTAGTCTGACATCTTGCGACTGGTTCAGGCAAGCGCACTCCCACTTTTGTATGGGGAGCGAACAAAACGAAGGAAAGTTGAGCGATAGTATTAAGCAGTCATAGTGGCATGAGGCAGAAAAGTTTGAACAAACCCGAACAAGCCCAGTTTACGAGACGCGAGTGGAAACTGGTGCAGCGACTAAACACTCCCACCAAAGTGCAACGCTTCTTCAGTTCACTGCCTTACAACTGGGAGCAACCGGGCAGCAGCACGCTACGCTCTCTTCGTGAACTGCTCAAACATAATGAAGTGCACTGCCTGGAGGCTGCGGTTGGTGCGGCGACAATCCTCGAGCAGCATGGCTATCCGCCTTTGCTGCTGGACCTTGAATCGCAGGATTTACTGGATCACGTTGTGTTTGTGTTTCAGAAACAGGGCAAGTGGGGCTCAATCGGTCGTTCGCGTGACCTGGGACTCCACGGGCGAAGGCCGGTCTTTCGTTCGATACGCGATTTGGTTTGGAGTTACTTTGATACCTACGTTGATTTCACAGGTCGCATTAAAGGATACGGAGTCATCAGTCTTTATGAACTAGGAAATTACGACTGGCGTTTTTCAGCGCGGAGAATGACTAAGATTGAGGATCATCTTCGCGCAATCCCACACCGGCGGCTTCACTCTTCGAATATGCGTTATGAAAAACTTCTCGCCCGATACCACGCCTACAAAAAGAGATACCCAGAGCGATCGCCAAGCTATTACACAACCAGATCAGTGTGGATGAGGTGAATATAGGACCTGTACGACCTATTCGTCCTATTGCCTAACCTCTGACCATAAATCTGAAATCTAAAATGCTATAATCACCTCCACCTCAACACGGAGTAACACGATGGTCTGGGTCAACACATCACCTCTCGTAAAAACCTAGACGTTGGAAGAGTTTTGGGAACTGCCAGAACCGCCGGACCATTCTAAACTCGAACTAATCGCAGGAGTCCTCTATATGACAACCCCTCCTGGGTACAAACACGATAACTCTGTTAGCAGGCTGATTCGTCTGATTTCCAATTACTTGCTGCAATCAGGTGACAAAGGAACGATGTATGTCCCCCGCGCGGCTATCTGGACCAGTCCAAACACCTATCTTGAACCTGATTTGTTCTACGTATCCGCGGAAACTGAATCACGCCTGCAACCAAATCATCGCACCACCGCAGACCTTGTGATCGAGGTGATCTCGCCGGGCTCCGCCATCTATGATCGCAATACGAAAGCGGACACTTATGCGGCTCTTGGAGTTAAAGAGCTATGGCTCGTTGATGAACACAACAGGACGATCGAAGTTCGTGTGCTGAGTGAAAATCGTTTGCATCCCGGCAAAGTGGCTTCCGGCAACGAGCGCATAGACTCGATAGTGCTGGCAGGTTTTAGTTTTTCCGCTGAGGAAGTGGTGTCCGATATGCTTTAGCTTGTCGTGACGTGACCAATACGACCCCATGTTTGCTATGGACCGACTGATTTGGTCTCGTCACGACAAGCTAAAGCATATCGGACATCCTCTTCTGTCGTGCATCAACCAACATATGAACGATCACGGCAGTAATAATGATCGCCCCGCCAACTAATGCCCATTTGGAGGGCTTCTCACCAAGCACTAGAAACACCCAAACCGGGTTAAGTAACGGTTCGATGTATCCGATGATTCCTGCATCGAGCGATCTGACACCTTGCGACATCGCGTACGTGAACAGCGTATACGAAAGCCCCAACTGAAATACGCCAAGAAAAACAACAGTCAACAGGTCGAACCGGCCAAGGCTCGCCAATACCGCAATTCCCCACGGCGCAGTCATTATGATCGCCAGCAAGTTTCCGTAGATAACCGACGACGCACGATTGACGAGCCTCGCTTTTGAATGGCGAAGCATTAAGACGTAAACGGCAAAACATACACCTGAGGCCAAAGCAAGTAGATTTCCCGCAACGTCTTCGGGTCTCAACTTGCCAACAAAGAAGAGGGCCATGCCTCCCACGCAGATAAGCACAGTGAGGAGATCACGCATTCGAAATCTCTCTTTGTAGATCAAAGGTTCGAGTATCAGCAGGTAAACAGGCGCAGTGTATTGAAGAAAAATGGCATTGGCAGCTGTTGTCTTCTTGGTGGCCAGGACGAAAAGTATCAACAGTGCTGCGTAGAGAAGAGACGCGGCAGCAGAGATTCTGTTGAGTCCAAGGCCTTCCCGGCGAGTGAAAAACGCTACCGTCAGAACAGCAAAGAAGGATCGATAAAAGGAAAGCTCAAGCCCGGAAAGGTTGGTCCACTTGATGAAAAGTCCGCCAGTACTCCACAAAAGTGCAGCCGCGAGCACATACAGAAGTGGGGAGAACTTTTGGCTGGGCGTCAATTCAGTGGTTGTGATTGTTGGCGGCTTCGATTGTTGGTGGCTGTAACGTATCGGAATCGACCTGGGACTCAGCAGCCTTTTGTCCACGAAGGTACTTGCCGAACACTCCATTCCACGGTGGAATCACGATAGATACAGCACCGTGTGTCTGCGCCTGACATGCCAGGCGAATGAGAGGTTTTGGCTCATTCGTATCGATATATCCAAACTCCTTGATCTTCTTGCCCTCTCGAGCGGCAACATCAGATAGTTTGTCCGCACCACCCAACACGCCGACCCAGCAAGTTCCACATGATGCAGAGCGACACTCAACCGGAATTGGCCCTTCTATTCGGCGCGCATCAATATCTCGCCAGTTGCGAGTACGATCGTCTGCTGCACCCCATGCGAGGTCCTGAATATTGTTCATGACGTAGTGAGCTGTCTCGTCATTCTCGTCGTAAGTCACTGTCCATTTCTTGTTGACTGTGCGAAGAAATCCGAATAAGCCCTGGCTGTCGTCCTTCGCTCGATCGCGTAACACTTGCTCGGCAGATTTGCGCGCATGTTTGGAATCTATTTGAACCAGTCCGGGTGTATTGAAGGCTGCGAATCCGACTTGCCGGACTGTCATGAAAGCGACTGCGGTGATGCCGACAACCAACGAACGATCAACTCTTAATTTGGCTGCAATACCGCCGGCAACTGCGAGGATTTGATCGGATAGAGGAGCGGCGCTCGATGCGAATTCCGCCGCGTGTTGCTGGACAGTCGATTTCACTTCGGGCCAGTAACGATGTCCGTAAAGAAAAGTATGGGATGAATCAATTTGATCTTTCAGATAGAACTTGCCCTGCATCAGAAGACGTTGCCGCAGCTGCTCTGCGTCATCAGAGTTAGCGAGTGCTTGAAACAATGCGAGTGGATAGAATGCGAACCAGATTTGTGTAGCATTGCGATCAACTTCGTGGATCGATCTCAGTAACGTGGTCAGAGTTGCAGACCATGCTTCTTCGTCGTGTTCGCTAAGAAAAGTTTCAAAAGGTGTTTTGGTTGACATAGCTGATTATTTCAGATTTAAGATTTCAGATTTAAGATTGTACCTTGTGTGCCGTTGCTTTGCGCTTTGCAAGTCGTTCCCATAGTATTTACCACAAGGACAACCACAATCTTCAATTTGAAATCTTAAATCTGAAATTTTGGAGGTGTTTTTGAAATGGATGCCGATCGTCCTGAACCCGTGAAGTCAGCACGCACGTTCGATAGCGCTTACAGTTTTTCCTTTAGCATTGCCGTGGGTTTGGTGCTCTTTATTGCCGGCCTGGTGATAAGCCTCACCATAGGACAAAGCGCGGGAATCGGGTTGATATTTGGAATTCCGCTACTTATTGCAGGTCTGGTGCTGCCAGTATTTATGATGCGCGATCTGTTTCAACACAACGAAGTGAAAGGCGACTGTCCATTCTGCGGCGCTCCGATCACAACCTCAGACGCGACGATTCGTCTGAATTGTCCCACTTGTAAGAATCTGATTGAGGTTCGGGAGATGCGCTTCGAACGTGGAGATTAGGTAACTCAGTAACCCACTGGTAGCCAACCGCGCGTCCAATAGTCAGCAAGGGTCAGTGAAAACATGATCGCCATCCAGAAAAGCGCGGAGGTCACGATCATCCAGACTAGTTTTGAGCTGTATCGCACGTGCATGAAGTACAGCACGACGAAGGTGGCTTTTGTGACCGCAATCGTTAAAGCGATTACGGCATTGAGGGCGATCTCCTTGCCGAATGCGTGATACGTAAAGTCGTGAAACGCGGCAAGCACTGTCAGCCCGGTACCCACCAGCAGCACCACAAAAATCGTCAAGTAAACTCTTACTGGAACTATATGCTCACTCATGTCTCAACCGTGCTCGAAGTGTCTCCCCAGCAGGTAAAGCAAGGGGAACAGGAATATCCAGATGATATCCACGAAGTGCCAGTAAAGCCCGATTACTTCGACCGGGCTGTGGTACTCAGGTCCGTACCTTCGCTTGATTGAACCATACAGAAGAAAGGTCAACAGGCCGGCACCGATAATCATGTGCAACGCGTGCATGCCGGTCATTGCGAAATAGAGCCAGTAGAACAATTCGACTTGTTTGACCGTGGCGTTACCAAGCAGGTGTAGCTTGTGATGGTCTGTATCACCCTCCCGTGCGACAGTTGGACCAAATGGTCGATTAGGTATCAACCGGCCGGGAACTAAAGCATCGTCGTACTTTGATTTGTATTCGACGGCTTTGATCCCGAGGAAGGTGAGGCCGAGTATCAGAGTTAGTATCAGGCAAAGAATCTGTGGTCGCGATTTACCTACCTGGGTAAAGTAAACCGCCATCGCCATTGTGAAACTGCTCAAGATCAGCACACCAGTGTTTACTGCTCCGAGCGTGATATCCAGGTGATTGCTCGCACTGGCGAAGGCGAATGGATAGTTTGATCTGTAGAGCGTGTAGGCCAAAAACATGCCGCCGAAGAACATGATCTCGGTTACGAGAAATACCCACATGCCGAGCGTGCCAGCTTCTCGCTGCTGCTCCATGTTCGCGAAGTGATGCTGCAGCGCTGGATGCCCGTGTACTTCTTCTGATACGGCGTGACTCAAGTTTTGATCTCCGTGTATAGGTCGTATAGGTCCAATACTGTTCTAGGCTGTCTCCAATTCACCTGCAAACTTACCAATCACTTCAGTCTCAGCCGGTGGGGCAAATTCATAAGCTTCCCACGTGACGATCGGTGTTGTTTCGAAATTCTCTGTTGGTGGTGGTGATTGCGTGCGCCATTCCAAACCCGGTAAGTGCCACGGATTCGCTTCTGCATGTTTGCCGTAGCGCATAGACCAAACAAAGTAGATTGCCGGTATCAACATTCCAAATCCCAGAATGGACGCTCCCGCTGACGACAGCACATTGAACACTTGAAACTCCGGCGGATATGCGTGGTACCGGCGCGGCATTCCCATGTAACCTGCGACGAACTGCGGCAGAAATGTCAGATTGAACCCAACGAAGATCACAAGCGCACTGAATCGTCCCCAACCCTCCGGATACATACGACCACTAATCTTCGGCCACCAATAATGAAGTCCACCGAGATAACCCATCAGCGCGCCCCCAACCATTATGTAGTGGAAGTGCGCAACAACGAAGTAGGTGTCCGTCAGGTGAACGTCTACGGCCAACGCGGCAAGAAAGAGTCCAGTCATTCCGCCAATGGTGAACAGTCCAATGAATCCGAGGCCATACAGCATCGGTGTGTCGTAAGAGATCGACGACTTGTAAAGCGTCGCTGTCCAGTTGAAAACTTTTACGGCAGAAGGAATCGCAACCGCGAAGCTGAGAAAGGAGAAGATCATTCCGGCGTACACTGATTGGCTGGTAACAAACATGTGATGGCCCCACACGAGAAAGCCGAACACAGCAATCGCCAAACTCGAGAACGCGACGAACTTGTACCCGAAAATGTTTTTGCGCGAGAAGTTTGCGATTAGTTCGCTAACAACACCCATCGAGGGCAGGACCATGATGTAAACGGCTGGATGCGAATAGAACCAAAACAGGTGTTGGAACAGAATTGGGTCGCCGCCGAGCGCAGGATCGAATATGCCGACGTGTGCTACACGCTCAAACGCCAGTAGCAGAATCGTGATCGCAATGACCGGTGTTCCCAGAATCATCACCAGGCTCGTTGCATAAATTGACCAGATGAACAAAGGTAAACGAAACCACGTCATCCCCGGCGCACGCATCGTATGGACCGTAACGATGAAATTAAGCCCAGTTAGAATTGATGAGAAGCCGTTGACAAAGATCCCGAGACCGGCGGCAACGACGTATGAATTCGAGAACGTCGTGCTGAATGGAGCATAGAAAGTCCAACCTGTATCAACTCCGCCGGCAAGCAATGCATAAATCGTAATCAACCCGCCGGCCATGTAGATGTACCAGCTCAACAAATTGATACGCGGAAACGCAAGATCCTTTGCCCCGATCATCATGGGCACAAGGAAGTTTCCCAGGGTTGCTGGTATGGACGGGATCAGGAAGAAAAACACCATGATGATCCCGTGTTGGGTAAAAACCTTGTTGTAGGTAGTCGAGTGGAAAAGATCACCTTGAGGCGTCAGCAACTCGAGGCGAATCATCATTGCGTAGAGTCCACCGATGAAAAAGAAGAAGGTGATGGACGCGAGATACAACAAGGCTATCCGCTTGTGATCCTTGGTTAACAACCAGGACTTCAAGCCGTACTGCGCATTGATGTAGTTGACCCTGGATGGTCGTGGTAATTCAAATGCTTCGTCTATCATACGATCACACTACTTAAGAAGGATTCCGCGTATTCTGCTTCGTTGCCGGAGGACTCTGTGTCCTTGCAGGCGACGTCGAACTCGCAGGCGTTGATTGCTGCGGATTTGAAATTTGTAACGACTTTATAAAAGCAAGCAACTGTACCAACTGATCTTCGCTGACCTGTCCCTGGAACGTCGGCATGATCGGTCCAAAGCCTTCAACTAATTTAGCCTGGGGATTCAGTATCGATTCGCGAATGTATGCTTCGTCGGCGCGAACGGTTTGACCGTTGCCCAATCTAACGTCTCGGCCGAACAATCCGGCCAGTGTAGGGCCACGCCCGCCTTCACCGTTTGCACCGTGGCACGATACGCAGCCAAGTGTTTGAAATAGTTGTTGACCTGCAACTGCCGGAGTCGTGTTTCCTGCGTTGCCGCTCAGCCAGTTATCAAACTCTCGCGACTCCATCACTATCACTGAGCCGATCATCCCGGAGTGATTCATGCCGCAGTACTCTGCGCAAAAAAGGTGATACGTACCTGTTTTTGTGGCTTCAAACCACTGCGTTGTGTACTTGCCAGGTACAACGTCAGCTTTCATACGAAAGGCAGGTACGAAGAACGAGTGGATCACATCCTCAGTAGTCATGATCAGCTTGATCTTTCGACCTATCGGTACGTGCAGCTCGTTAATTTCGCGCTGACCGGTTGAGTGTTGAATTTTCCACATCCACTGCTTGCCAACAACGTACACTTCAACTGCGTTTTGTGGAGGCGAGTACTGCTCGAAATAAACCTTCGAGGCCCAGCCAAAGATCGTCATGGCAATTAAAAACGGAATCACTGACCACAGCGTTTCCAGCTTATGCGAACCCGCAATCGGACGTGGAATCTCGTATGGCGAACGCCTGCGGTAACGCAAGACAAAGAAGATCAGAATGGCTGAGATGAGCAGTGTAAAAAAGAGAGTTATACCGGACAGGTAGAAATAGACAGCATCAACCTTCCACGAGAAAGTGGAAGCGCTGTCGGGTACAAATGGAACCCACGATTGCATTAACTAGCCGCGCCTCCGGTCTTCAATTTCAACTGAGCAGGAGTGCGTCGTCTAAGAACGAAGAACATGCCTGCAATGATGATGAGCGTCGCTATTCCACCTGCACGTACGATGTTCATCACAGCTGCGCCGTATTTTCCTTTCGCGGGATCATAGTGATAGCAGTACAGCAATAACTCGTCCGCCGCTGTTCCGATCTTGTTTTCCGAGGATTCGATTAAGCCTAAACGCATGTCGCGGGCTGAATAACTGATCCCGTAGTAGTAGCGTGACAATTTTCCCTGGGGAGTCGCGATCATGATTCCACTGGCGTGTGCAAATTGCTTCGTAGACTCGTCGTAGTGGTAACGGAAACCGACCGCATCTGTGATTTGCCTGATACTTTCAGGATCGGCCGTCAGAAAGTGCCAACCCGCATTAGCGCTCGCCTGCATCTTCTCAGGCAGGTATCCGACGTAGATCTTCTTTTTCGACTCTGCGAGTTGCGGAGTTTCGCGTGGATCAAAACTGATCGTAACTACGTCGTAGTCTTTTCCCAGTTCAAACGGGAGCACGCGAATCGATTCAAGCATGCCGTTGAGAACCTGGGTGCAGAGCATTGGACAGCTGTAATAAACGAGCGACAAAACGACCGGTCGTTGTCCAAAGAATTGTCCCAACTTCACCGCCTGCCCGGACTCATCTCGAAACGTTAGATCAAGTGGCAGCTGCTGGTTTAGCTTCTGCTCGATTCTTACATCCTTGAGCGCAGTGGGAAGTCCACTGGAAGTAGCGCCAGCATCAGGTCTCGCTCCGTACAGCGGCGAACTGGGTCCAGGTGTTCCGGGTTGCGAATGCGCAACGCTGGAGATCAGCAATACCAAGAAAACGACATAGACAAGTTTTTCTCTGCGCTTCCTCTGCGTTCTCTGCGTCTCTGCGGTGAATTGGGTTCTGCAGATTTTTACCGCAGAGACGCAGAGTTCGCTGAGACGAGTTTTCTTATTGATGCTTAACATACTTCCTTCTTACTGCAATCGCTTCTCACTGACTCGTCCTGAGCTCGCCGCGGTCGGAGCGCTTATCGCGTAGTCCCGCAGGTCGTTAGGCGCCTCCCTGGTGCGCGCAGGCAAGCCTTCACCCGCAACCACTTGCTTGATAGCGTCTTTGATTGGAATGGTCTTAGAGTTACCGGACGCATCTTTGATTTCGCCGTTAAGTTCTTTTTCCCATTGCCCATTGAGCGTCTCAAACTCGAGTTGCGGCTTCGTGGTCTGCAGATTAACCCACGTTCCGTCTTCGAGAGTCACACCGAAACCGGGTGCCTCTTGCAATCGCGGCTCCGGGGGCAAACGCTCTTGTTGACTCAGTGCCATTGGGCCAGGTTGAACCTCTTTTGCAGCCTGCCCTTTGAAGTAATTGAAGAGGAAAATCAGTCCTATAAACACACTTATCGTTAGAATCGTCAGCCCCACGACAAACGCTAGAACTCCGTTGACGTTAACGTCGCTGGTCTCATGTGCGCATTCCACGTTTCTGATGTGCGAAACGTCTGGTGTCTCTGTCTTGTGTCCGTTCCCTGCCTGCTTAGCCATGATTAGTGCCCCGAAGCGTGTTGCTGCTCCATTACAGATTCAAATTGTGGATCATTGATCGGTATCAATGCTCGCTTACCCAGTTGCCAGAAGAAGAACCAAAACCAAAAACCACCTATAGCAACCGGAGCGATCAGCGCGTATACCAGGTGCTTCAAAGAAAACTGCTCATGCGTAAACGCGGGCAGGAAAAGCCACAACAGGTCAATTACGCGCATTATCAAGACCAGGCCCGCAACCAGAACAAGTTTGTGTGGGTCCCGCTTTAGATCTCTCGACAACAAAAAGAGAAACGGCGCGCCGAAGTGGAGAATGGTAACTGTCACAATGATCGCTCCCCATACGCCGTGCGTTCTGACCAGGTAATACGCGATTTCTTCCGGAAGATTTCCGGACCAGATGATCAGAAACTGTGAAAACGCGAAATAGGCCCAGAGCATTACCAACGCGAGCAGTAGCTTTCCTAAATCGTGAAAATGCAGTGGCGCCACAATGCGGTTCAGCGGATCGTCTTTTGACAACCAGGCCATCACGGCAATCACGAATGCAAGCGCGCTCAAACTCCACGACGCAACAAAAATCAAACCGTAAATCGTGGAAAACCATTCAGCGTCAAGCGACATAAACCAATCAATTGCCGCGAAGGTTACTGAAAAAATCAGCAGTACCATTCCGGGTCCACTCAAGACGCGCATGTTCTTAGCGAACTCTCGATCCCCCGTGCGATCTTGTTCAATGGACCATTTGTTCAAAAGGAACGCGAGTAGGATCCAAATACCAAAATAGATCGCGGCGCGCGCGGTAAAGAACGGTAAGTTCAAGTACCGCTCTTTGAATTTCACCACTGGATGCGTTTCCAGCACTTCTGGATCGGTCCACTCATACAGCGAATGCGAACCAATAATGATTGGAATAAACAGCAGCACACTCAAAGGCAACGTACGAGACGCGGCTTCAAGGACACGCCGAATCACAAGACCCCAACCTCCGCCGGTCATGTGTTGAAGCATCAACAGCGCTAAAGACCCGACTGCGATCCCGGTCCAAAACGTGAACCCAACGAGGTACGTTTGGAAAAACAGCTTGCGATCAATCAGAACGCTGCTCAAAAGCAGCACGAGTCCTCCAACGCCAACGACCAGGGCGCGAGTCTGGTATCGCGAAAAATCCGGAGGATTGAACGAGGTAATCACTTATGTCCTCCGCTTGCCGGTGTTGGTGAAGGGGATGGTGTTACCGAAGGATTCGAATTCAAATTCTGACTGAACTGCAAGGCGCGGATATAGGCGATGATCGCCCAACGATCCTGGACGGGAATCTGGGCTGCGTAAGACGGCATCGCGCCCCAACCATTTGTTATCGCATCAAAGAAATGACCCACTGGCGCAGCGCGCAACCGATCGTCATGAAATGATGCTGCTCGCCTAAATCCACGACGGACGATCATGCCATCTCCATGCCCCGTTTTTCCGTGACATACCGAACAGAAGATGTTGAATCTTTCCTGGCCACGGCGAACAGTGTCTTCGGTAATGGGAAAAGGAAAAGTTTCGACGTCATCGGGATAGGCGCTTTGTCCGCTGGGTGCATTCGCAGATGGCTGCGGCCCAGATGGTGTTGCTGAGGCGCCGGCTGAGATATTGCTCAAATTCTTGTTCTTCCTTCCCGTAAACAGCGCGGTATCGGTTCGGAGATAACCACGAGGAACCGTGCCCTCAACTGGTTGGCGCGCCGATAAGCCATCAGAAAAGAACGTCGAACTCCGGAACGGTTTCATCTTCGGCTGGTCCTGCATGTCGCGCCGACAGGCAGTGGCAGCGAATACACAAACGGCGAGAAGCATTGCCGATTTCCAATTGCCGATTGCCGATTTGTGTACACGCGTTTTAATCATTTGTATTGCTAGCAAGATGACCAATGCTCTTTCAAATCGGCGATTGGCAATCGGAAATCGGCAACACCTCTCTATCTCTAGACTTCGACGTCTATCACTTCCGTCGCATTCAAACTTTGTAAGAACTGCACCACTGCGTCGTGGTTGTACTTCGGGTCGTTTGCTTCAACGACGAGGAAAAATCGATCGTTCGTAGCCAGGGCAAAACTCGGCGCATTGAACACCGGGTGATAAGGCTGTGGAAGTTTGTTCAAAATCAACATCCCCAACACTGCCGAGAATGCGGCGACCAGCACCGTGCATTCAAACGTGATCGGGATAAACGCGGGCCAGCTGTTATAAGGTTTGCCTCCTACGTTTATCGGGTAATCGATAACCTCGATCCAGTACTGCATGAAGAACCCGCCGAGACCGCCAATCAGCCCACCAATAAAAACAATCAGCGGCAATGCGCTACGCGTGAAGCCAATCGCTTCCGAAAGTTCTTCAATCGGGTAAGGCGAGTAACCATTGATGCGTCGATAGCCGGCTTCGTATGCGTGACGCGCAGCATGCACGAGTTCATTGGGGCCCTCGAACTCGGCCATGACCCCATAACGCCTTGGGGGATGCCGGCTATGGTGCGTCGGCTGATTTGAAGACGCGGAGACGGGGTGACGCGGTGACGCGGAAATGTCTTCAACTTCGCGCCTCTCGCGTTCTCTCAACTTGTCTCGATCTTGGTCGTCCATTTCAATCGCGTGTCACCGCGTCCCCGCGTCTCCCAGTCTCCGCGTCCTATTCTTCCACCTCTGCTTCCGGCAAAATCGTCCGCATCTCAAAAATTGAAATCATCGGCAGGAACCGGATGAACAAAAACAGCAACGTAAAGAAAAAACCAATCGAGCCGATATACATTGCCCAGTCCCACTGTGTCGGCCGGTATTGTCCCCACGACGAAGGCAAGAAGTCGCGATGCAAACTCGTCACGACAATGACGAACCGCTCAAGCCACATACCGATGCTTACGATGAACGAAATGATCCACAACACTACGAGATTTGATCGCAGCTTTTTCGCCCAAAGGAATTGGGGCGTAATGATGTTGCACAGGATCAACGCCCAGTAATACAGCGAATAGGGCCCATGCATACGGTTCCAAATCATGAAGCGCTCGTATTTATTCCCGCTGTACCAACCAAAGAATGCCTCCATGATGTACCCGTAACCGACAATCAATCCCGTTGCCAACATGACCTTTGCCATGTTGTGCATATGGCGCATGGTGATGAAACCTTCGAGGGCGTAAAACTTGCGCAGCGGGATGGTCAACAACAACACCATCGCGAAGCCCGCGTAGATTGCGCCAGCGACGAAGTAAGGCGGAAAGATCGTGGCGTGCCAACCGGGAATGATGCCCACAGCAAAGTCGAAGCTGACGATCGTGTGCACGGAAAGCACAAGTGGGGTCGCGAGGCCTGCTAACAATAAATAAGCGGTTTCATAACGATGCCAGTGTCGCGCCGATCCTCGCCACCCCATTGCGAGCCAACCGTAAATAATCTGGAAGACCTTGCTGCGCGCGCGGTCGCGAAGTGTTGCGAAGTCGGGAATCAACCCAACAAACCAGAACATCGCCGAAACTGTCGCGTACGTGGAGACCGCAAACACGTCCCACATCAACGGGCTGCGAAACTGTGGCCAGATCCCCATCGTGTTCGGATACGGAAAGAGCCAGTACGCCAACCATGGACGGCCAAGGTGAAAGATCGGGTACATTCCAGCCTGGGCAACTGCGAAGAGCGTCATCGCCTCAGCGAACCGATTAATTGACGTTCGCCACTTCTGTCGCAACAGCAGGAGGATTGCTGAAATCAGAGTGCCGGCGTGACCAATCCCGATCCACCAGACGAAGTTGAGAATATCTATGCCCCACCCGACAGGGATATTCACGCCCCATAATCCGATGCCGACGAACACCAGATTTGTGATCGCCAGCAACATCAACTGGAAGAGCGCGAACGAAATGGCAAACCCAAAAAACCATGCCAGTGACGTTCTGCGCTTCAGAACGATCGAGCTGATCTTGTCTGTTACCGAGGCGAACGTCAGACCGGGATCAATCACCGGTTGCGTCGAGTGCATCGGCCCTTCCATGTATGGCTTGTTCTCCTGGTCTGCCATTCCTGGTAATTCCAGCCACAGATCAACACTGATTTCACAAATCTTTAAGAGGAGAAATCAGTGCCGGCCCAACTCATTAAAACTAAATCCGCGTTCACCTGTGTTCATCTGTGGCTCTTTTGATCTCCGGATTCGGGTTTTTCAGCTCAGTCAAGTATGTGGTTCGTGGTTTCGTATTCAGTTCTCCGAGCAATGAGTAATTTCGTTCACTCGCTTTCAGTTTGGAAACGCGACTATTCGGATCGTTCACATCTCCAAAGACAATTGCTTCCGTCGGGCAAACCGCCTGGCATGCAGTAACAATCTCTCCATCCTGCGCTCGGCGTCCTTCGATTTCCGATTGAATCTTCACTGCTTGAATGCGCTGCACACAGTAAGTGCACTTCTCCATTACGCCGCGACTACGCACAGAAACATCAGGGTTGCGCATCAGTTGGTACTGCGGCGTATCCCAATCGTTATACAGAAAGAAGTTGAAGCGACGGACTTTGTATGGGCAGTTGTTGGAACAATATTTCGTGCCTACGCAGCGGTTATAAACCATGTCGTTGAGACCTTCAGCGCTGTGCACCGTTGCGTGAACCGGACACACTGGTTCGCACGGAGCATTCTCGCAGTGCATGCAGGGCACAGGCATGAAGTGCGTGGCTTCCGGTTTAACTGGATCGAATCCTTTGAAGTAAGTGTCGAGACGAATCCAGTGCATCTCACGACTACGCATGACCTGATCCTTACCGACAATTGGAATGTTGTTTTCCGCCTGGCAAGCGACAGTGCATGCATTACAACCGACGCAGTTATTCAGATCGATCGCCATACCCCAGGCGTAGTTCGGTGCGTTCTCTGCTTGCTTCTTGTAGTTGTAGGGTTCGCCGTAAATCGATGGTTCGTTGCTCGTATCTTCCGGCCTTTTCCCTTTGCGAAACTCTTCGAGAGTTTCCGAGACGGCAATCTCGCGCTCCTCTTTGCTGAAATTTGGATCCTCCAGGTTGAAATGGAGTTGAGTCGTGGCAAGCATGTGCTGTCCAGTGGACTTTTGAACACGGAGGCTGTTCGTGAACCACGGCTCGTACGAAGTTCTAATGGCGTACGCGTTGTAACCAACAGGACCACTGGACCCACCCATTGCGACGCGACCGTGAAACTCGCGACCAAACCCGAGATAAATAGTTATCACTCCGTCGGCGTGGCCAGGCATGATCCACACTGGAGCGGTGATCCGGTTTCCGTTTTGATCGCTCAGATCGATATTGGGCACGTAGTGTTCGCGACCGTGGATTCCTATGCCGTTGTCTGGTTCACCGATCAGTTGTTGTGCTGTATTTGGGCTGACGAGCGCCACGTTGTCCCAGGTCACCTTGGTTAACGGCTTTGGAAGCTCCTGCAACCAGCCATTGTTTGCAAAGCGCCCATCGTAGATAGAAGGATCATGACGAAAGATAACTTCGACGTTGCCGGCGCCACCCTGCGATGCTGCTTGAGGCTGGTTGAGGACATCGTTTCGAACAAGTGTCGTGTTCGTTCTCAAGGCCGAATTTGGAACAAAGCCATCGTGAATCGTCTTTCTCCACCACGATTCGAAATCAACTGACGCTGATTGCGAACTACCTGCTCCTGCTTCTGTCGTCTGCACCTGGTTTGTTACTGCTCCGGCCGGCTGCGCCTGATTCCCGCCTGACCAATGCTGCTGCCAGTACGACTTCACTATCTCGAGCGGCTTACGATCGTATTGCTCTGAAAACACTGCGAGCAGTTCGTAAGGCGACTTTCCATCGTAGAGCGGCTCGATTAGCGGTTGCATGATCGTAATCGTGCCGTCGTATGACCGCGTGTCACCCCATGACTCGAGATAATGTGCTTGTGGCACGTGCCAATGACAAAGCTGTGTTGTTTCGTCTTTGTAGAGACTTAAGTGAACACGAAGCTTTGCTTTCTTCAGGCGGTCAAAATTTAGTTTTAGATCAATCGGGGTGTTGTAAACGGGATTACCGCCGATGATCACCAGTAGATCAACTTTCCCGGCATCGAGATCTGCCACCAAATCTTGAAGAGACTGTCGCTGATCTACCGAATTGACCTCGAGCGGATCACTATAGAAAACCGTCTTTCCAATATTGCCCAGCATGCCATTCATTGCATGCGCAATAGCATGGATTATCGAAGACTGGTGCGCCCCAGCGATTACTATGCTCGATCCTTTATGCTGCTGAAGATCTTTAGCAACGGCCGTGACCCATTCAGGACCACCGGAGCCAGAAGCCAGAGCCCGAGCAATCCCTTCAAACTCACTCGGCTTAACACACCACTCGTGATCTGCTTTCGCACCAGTGTTGCTCGGCGTGGTCTCCACAACGTACAACCGATTGATCTCTTTGTTCTCTTCGATCGCGCGACGCTTCACCATAAAGTCGTGCGCATTTCGAATCGATCCGGGTAGAGCCGACAGAAAATCAGAATCGAGAGATAGAACTCGATCGGCGAGATCAAACCTGTACGTGATGTTTACCGGCTGACCGACTGCCATCATTGCGCCCGCGCGGACATTATCGTTATTAACCGGCTCGTATTGATGCCACTTCGCCTGTGGCAGCGCCTGCAACAACTCCTTCATCTGCGCTCCGAGCGTCGGCGAGATAACGGTCTCAGTGAGAAATCGAATGCCCGCTCCTTGCTTTGGACGTTGCTCATCGAGAGCTGTTCGCATCTGACCGACAAACGAAGTCCACGTACGGATATCTTCGCGGTAAGTCAGAGTTTGCGAGCGGTCGGGGTCGTAAAGACTGAGTATTGAAGCCTGAGTGAAAATATCTGTGGCGCTAAAACCCCGTGGGTCTTGAATACGAACGTCGGTCGCAAAATCTGAGGGACGATTGTTCGGGTGATCCGGATTGCCTTCAATCTTGGTTGGCCTGCCTTCGTTGCTTCTCACCAACACGGGAGTAGCGGGGCCAAACAATGGAGCAGCAGTCGCATAGAATAATGCCTTGCCGGGAACTTCTTCCTCCGGTTGTTTAATATAGGGAACAATCTTTTCAGGTGGCTGGAAAACGCATCCACTGAGTCCTGCCAGCGCCATCGATGCGCCCATCAATTTAATAAACGTGCGACGCTCGATCGGATCGTTCCATTCTTCGGCGTGTTGCGGATACTCTCGCGCAACGAACTCTTTGAACACCGGACTGTCAGCCAGCTCTTCGAGACTGCGCCAATACTGTTTGCCTGACCGAGTGTCCTTGCCGTCTTGCATGGCAAGGATGTGGTCACGCATCAGTTTGAAGTTAATATGTCGATCGCTATCAGCCATTTGACAAAGGTCTATTTCTAACGGTGACAGGTTGAACAACTGGTTAAAATTTCGGGACCCTGAATCTTGTATTTTGCAACGAGCCCTCGCGCGTCCTCGATTTCTTTAGCACTCTTGTTTTCCGGGTGCGGGTACGACATGTTGAAAACTTCTTCCTTCGGACGCACAAATCTTTCGGGCGCACGATGACACTCGAGGCACCACTCCATCTGTAAAGAAGCGACCTGAAATGCGATCGGCATCTGATCGACTTGTCCGTGACAAGTTGAACATCCAACTCCTTTGTTAACGTGAATGCTGTGATTGAAGTAGGCGAAATCCGGGAGGTCGTGTACGCGTATCCACTCGATTGGTTTACCCGTTCGGAAGCTGGCGCGAACTGGCTCGAGATAAGGACTGTCAGCCCAAATCTGTTTGTGACAATTCATGCACGTCGTGGTTGATGGCAGTCCAGCCGAGGCTGATGTCTCAACAGACGTATGACAGTAGCGACAATCTATACCATCGTCGCCGACATGATGTTTATGACTGAACTGAACAGGCTGTTGACGTTCTAACCATTGGCCCGTGTTCCATGCGGATCGATTCAACTCAACTGTGGCCCACAGTGCAGCAACAACGACAAAGACGGCGCCATAGATCGAGATTTTCGCTAGTGCGTTTGTACTATGATGAAATATCTGGGGCATCGCCGCAGATTAAATCGTGAGCTCTAGTACTACGAGCGAGTTAAACTACTATTAGGGCAGCACACAAACTTCGATCTCTTCGGGTTCGTAATCCTCACCGTGATTCGCAGACACAACAGCCCGCAAAAAAGTCTAAGTCGATCTGTCTTGTTGCAAAGTGGATGTACTTTACCAAATACGGGACAATTTTCAAATTGCACAACTATTCACAAGCTTCGGAGCGCGGCGGCCTGCCGTCGCTTTGGTACAGCAGAACCCGGAAAGAACGTCAGCGAACCTGGAAAAGAAGATGTGTGTTAGAAGAGATTTTGTGAGGTCGAGTAGCGCTGTAACAAAGCGACGGCAGGCCGTCGCACTCCAAAGCTAAGCTGCATCTCGAGCCAGCATCGCTGCACCGACGGTGATCGCGTCGCGACCAAGAGTGCCGGCAACTATTTGTGTCGCTTCAAAGCAAGGTTGAAATGCGCGACGCCTCGCTTCCTGAATAATCGGATTCAGAATCAGCGAGCCTGCGTCCATTACGCCACCGCCGAGAATTATCTTTTCGATATTGAGCAGGTTTATTACGCTCGCAACGCCTGTCCCGATGTACTTTCCCGTTCTTTCGATCATCATCAAGGCGAAGTCGTCACCCTCTTTCGCTTCGTGAGCGACGTCGTCAGCTGTGAAATCTTTATTCAGTCCAAGTCGGGACAACGATGAAGTTGAATCCCTGTGAAGTCGTTCTCGCGCGCGGCGCACTATGCTCGGAGCGGATGCCACCGTTTCGAGACATCCTGTGTTGCCGCAAACGCATTGGATGCCTTCGGTGTCGATGGTGATGTGGCCGACCTCGCCAGCAAATCCGGAAGTACCTGTCCAAAGTTTCCCGTCGAGGATGATCGCGCCACCAATGCCGTTTCCAATCATCATGTAAAAGATGTTGTGACTGCCAACTCCTGCACCGACCTTGAATTCTCCGTAGGCAGCTGCATTGGCATCGTTTTCGAGTTCCACGCGGAGACCGGTTGCCTCGGTGAGCTCTTTATGAAGATTCTCGCGAATGCCTGTCGGTAGATCCGGAGACACGATCACAACATCCGTTTGGCGATTGACTAAACCAGGAATGCCGAAACCGAGAGCAGAAACATCGCCGCCTTGTGAACCGAGTTCTCTAGCAATCGAGGCTACTTGCTGAATCATCGTCTTGGGAGAGATTGTCGCTTCGCGTCTCTCCAATACCTGACCAGCGTCGTTGATGAGCGCGGCCTGCAGCCTGGGCCCCGAAAAGTGCATTCCGATTAGGAGGGATGACTTTGACATGAGAGTCGTTAATTTTCACCCGGTAAGCAAATACTTGCTCGAAGCATAGACGAGGGTTCTGGGGCTGTCAAACTGCAGTTTCTGAGAGTAAAATTTGGGCGAACAGTGGACTTTGGACTTTGGTTTTGGGTCTCTGAAAAACCAGCTTCAAAAACCAAAGACCCGGGCTTAATAATGTTGATCCGATCAATCTTGTTTCCGACTGACTTCAGTGAGTGTGGGAACTTTGCGCTCTCGCACGCGGCGTCGCTCGCCCGTACGTTCAAAGCGTCGATCATTTGCCTGAACGTGATTGAACCGATTGTACCTACGGTAGGTTATTCGGGAATGACTGAGCCTCTGCCGATCGCTGATATAGCTGAACAACTCGAAGATTCCGCGGAACGTGAGTTACCAAAACTCGCTGAATGTGATGAATTCGCAGGCATAGAGGTCGAGGAGATGGTCGTTCACGGCGAGGCCGCTGCCGAAATCGTACGAGTCGCTAAGGACCGCAACGTGGATCTAATTGTGATCGCCTCCCACGGTCGAACGGGACTCGGCCGGATCTTATTTGGTTCGACCGCTGAAGCTGTTGTGCGTCATGCGCACTGCCCGGTCCTCGTAGTAAAACCCCCTCAAGAAGAAACTGAGCAGTAGTCAACCGACAGCCCTCCAGTTTATTCTGTCTTGCCCACATGGACTTTGGCCCTGGGTCTTCGGCCTTGGAAGAGAATTGCGTCAAATTCAAAGGCCGAAGCCAAAGACCAACACCATATCGGTAATGACTGAGCACTCAATAGAGTCTCTTAATGCATAGTCTTGATTTTCTTTACGAACTGATTCGGCAATACGGGTTGTACGCAGTATTTATTCTCGTCATGGTGGAAGGCGATATCACCCTTCTCCTGGCGGGCGTTTTGGCGCATAGCAACTTCTTCGATACCTACAGTTTTGCGCGCGTACTAATTTGGGGAACACTGGGTGGGTGTGCAAGCGACCACGTTGCATATTTTGCCGGTCGAGGTTTTTGTGAAACTGTCCGGGAGTTTCGATTCTATCGTGCCGCACAACCCCGTCTCGAAAGACTAACGAACAAATTCGGACCACTCTCGATCTTTCTTTCCAAATATATCTACGGGTTGCGCTGGGCGTCGTGCGTCTTTTATGGCGTGGGCCGCATGCCCTTTGTCAGGTTTCTGGTTGTCTCGTTGGCGAGTTGTTTCCTTTGGGTCTTTGTTCTGGCGGGCGCGGGTTATTTTTTCAGCGGCGCCGTGATGGGACTTATTGGAGACTTTCAGCGTCTGGGTAAGGTTTTGCTGGTCATCGTGATCGTCGGAATTGTCGCCTTTTATTTGACGGAACGTTTCTGGTTATCCAAGAAAGTGGAACAGGTGAATCCGGAGCGTTTGCAGGAATTCGAACACGCTGCGACAGAGAAACTGCAGGACCTGCGCCAGGAGTTTCAGGAGCACATCCCTTTCAAACAGCAACGTCGGGGTGGGAAGCGAGAAACGGACGGGGATTGAAGTTACTGTCGATTTTCAATTGCCGATTGCCGATTTGCACGGACCCAAACAAAATTGGTACTTTGCGTAGCGTTTTTGTCATAGTTCACACCGAAAAAATCGGCAATTGGAAATCGGAAATCGGAAATGATTATTGAGTCTTCAGCACCCCCGCGTGTCGACCTGGCTGGCGGCACCATTGATATCTGGCCGCTCTATCTCTTTCATCCTGGCGCAATCACGGTCAACTTCGCCATCTCGTTGCATGCTCGCTGTCGCATCGAAACTCGCGACGATGGGCGAATCGTGCTGGAGTCGCGCGACCGAAAAGTTTCCTTCGAAACAAACCTGTCAGCACTCGAAGACTTGCTGCAGGAAGAACGTCTCGAGCTAATCTCGAAGCTCGTTCACTTTTTCAAACCAACAACTGGTTTTCATTTGATTGCGGAGAGCGAGGCTCCAGCGGGCGCCGGACTGGGCGGTTCTTCGGCTCTTGCTATTGCGTGCATTGGTGCTTTGAACCGAATGGTTGGGAATCGTTACGACGAATCGAAGTTTGTAGAAATCGCTTCGAATGTTGAGTCGACAGTGATACGCGTGCCTGCCGGTTTTCAGGATTACTATCCACCTCTTTACGGTTCGGTGTCAGCAATCCACTTGCGACCAGATGGATTACAACGGGAAGCTTTGGATGTTGATATCGACGAGCTTGAGCGACGCATCGCGATCTGCTACACAGGCGAGCCACGACTTTCCGGCATTAATAATTGGGACATCTTCAAACGTCACATCGACGGAGACACCGAGATCTTTGAATTGTTTGACGCAATCCGCGATTCGGCTCGCAATGTTCGCGAGGCATTGCTGGCAAACGATTGGACACAAGTAGCGAACACGATGCGAAATGCCTATCCGAACCGCAAACGTTTGGCGGCGACAATCACGACACCTCAAATGGATCAACTGGTGGAGAAGGCATTGAAAAACGGGGCTGAAGCCGCGAAGGTTTGCGGCGCCGGCGGCGGTGGTTGCATCGCATTTCTCTGTACACCGGGCAGACGTGCAGATGTCGAGCGAGCTCTGGCAAGCGAGGAAGGTGTTGAAGTTCTGGATTGGAAGGTTGCGACAGAGGGATTAGTGATTAAGGAAAGCTACGAGTAAAGGCACAGGTGAACGCGGATAACATAGATGCCTCTTGGAATTCGAATCCGCGCCATCTGTGTTCGTCAGTGGCTTATTTCACCCGCCTTCGGCTCTTTGCTTCGCGGCGGCTGAAAGGGCGGTTAATCGCGCGACCTTTTGTTCAAATGTCTCACCAGCCACGGGTCC
This sequence comes from Pyrinomonadaceae bacterium, assembly GCA_036006355.1. GTDB lineage: Bacteria > Acidobacteriota > Blastocatellia > Pyrinomonadales > Pyrinomonadaceae > PSRF01. The sequence continues at coordinate 44,985 of DASYPT010000071.1, forward strand.
ACTGTCAACAACCCCACCATAGGTTCCACGCTTCATCAATGTGCGGTCGGCATTACCTGTTGGTTTGTGAGCTGGTGCAGATGCTGCAGGTGCTGCGGTAGAAGCTGAGGGTGCGGGTGCTTCGGCTGGTTCCGACGCAGAGGCGGGCGCCGCTTCGACCGCAGGCACTGCGACTTCCGCTTCCTCGCCACCACCTTCTTCGGCACGCTTCTTCGCAGCCGCGGACAAGTCTTTCAACCTTGCAACCTTCTGCTCAAAAGTTTCACCGGGCACCGGCCCGCTATCTTTGAAGCCTGCATAAGTTGATCGCTTGAACAACTGGCGATTGGGTTGCGCACCGGCTTTATGTTCCCCAGCTGGCTTCGCCGCAGCGGAAGTTGTGGGTTTCGCGGTCGCGGGTGCGGCGGCTTTGGGTGCGGCCGGCGCTGCCGGTTTCGCTGCCGCAGGCTTCGCATGACCATGATCAGCCGGCGCAGTTTCAACCATAATGAAGACCCCGCGATCATCCTTTTTAACTACGGGAAGCGTCCCGCCTGCCGCTTGCAACAATGCCGACAACTCGTTTTCTACGAATCTCGTCTGCTTGTAGGGATCACGAACATGACCTAGCGGCGGCCCCATGTAGAGCGTGCCGCACGTCTGGCACTTGAACAACACGTCGTCCCCGCGCAGGTGAATCTCCGAAGGCTCACCTGCCGTGCGCAGCTGTTTCAAATGGCCATTGCAGAGTTTTCCCTTTTCGTTTTTCTCATTGCAAACAGTCTGGGCATTCACAATTCGCTTGGGAACGGGAGCTGCTGTTGCGCTCGCAGGCGTGTTTGCTGTGTTCGTATCCGTAGTAGCCATGCTTGGGTTAGCGTTCTGATTTTGGATCGCGATTGCGTTGGCGAAATCTTAGCGATTGGTTAGAAGCGCCGTCAATGCTACAAACTAACAAACATCAATGTTCGAGCGTTTACTGAGTAAGTTCTGGCAGAAAGTACCGGCACGGATGCGTCGCTGGTTCATACGATCTACTAACACACGTTTTACAGTCACTGCGGGCGCAATCATTTTTAATGAAGCTGGCGAAGTACTGCTGCTCAAACACTTTTTTCGAGCAGGCAGTGGCTGGGGCCTGCCTGGTGGCTTTCTTAAACCAGGTGAACAACCTCTCGACGCTTTGCGGCGTGAGTTGAACGAAGAGATTGGATTGGAAATTCACGATGTAGAAATTTTTTTGGCAAGATCATTCAAACGACCGCGACAGATTGAAGTACTGTATCGCGCCAAAGCCGCGGGTCGGGGCGAGCCTCGAAGCATTGAAGTTGAACGCGCAGCCTGGTTCTCGACGGATCAATTACCCGCGGGTCTACCAAAAGATCAGAAGGTACTCGTCGAACGCGCTGTAGAAAAACGTGGAGGATGATGTATGCTGGGCGCACGAGACTCAGTGTAGGTCGTATAGGTCGTATAGGTCCTATTAAAACACTTTTCTGGAGAGTCCTATGGTCGAGCTCATTCCCTCTCAAGATAACGTAATGCAGATACTGCAACGCACGGGTGCATTTCGTGAAGGCCACTTTGTTTATCCCAACGGCAAGCATTCACCGCACTATTTTCAAATGCCGCTGGCCTTCCGTTACTACGACACTGCTCGGGTTCTCGCCGTAGCTCTCAGCCGGAAGTTCCGTTTGGAAAAGGACATCTCAAGTCAACTCCCTAAAGTTTCAGTTATCAGTCCGAGCTCGGGAGGCATCCCAGTCGCTTTCGGCGTACGCGACGCGTTGAATGCCGAACAGATCTACTGGGCCGAACAAGAGCACGGTGAAAGAATGTTCCGGCAATACGTGAATCAAGGTGAGGTAAATCCTTGCATCATTGTTGACGACATCATCCGCAGTGGGAATGCGATTGAAGAGACTGTGGATCTCGTGAAGTCACTCGGCGCAAGAATTATCGGCTGCGGCGCGATCGTTAAATTCCACTCTGCGCCTGATGAAGTGGAAGGCGTGCCAATCAAATCACTGGTCAACTTCGACGCCCGAATGTACGACTCGGGAGATGAATGCAGGGATTGTAAAACGGGAGCGCACGAGGAGCAGGTCCGGTTTTAAGACAATCATTTTCCGTTAGATTTCATGCCTATTAGCTAATGCTTTATCCATAGTCACCTCATCGACGTACTCCAGATCACTACCGACAGGCATGCCCATGGCTATTCTGGTGACCTTAAGGCCCAGAGGTTTTAGTAGACGACTTATGTAATTTGCAGTCGCTTCACCTTCAGTTGTCGGGTTAGTTGCCAGGATCACTTCACTCACAACCACACCGTCGTTGTTCTCAGGCTTGAGACGGGGCAGCAAGTTAGCAAGATGCAACTCGCTTGGACCAATATGTCTAATTGGCGACAAACTGCCATGAAGAACGTGGTAGAGGCCTTTGAAGCTTCGCGTCTTCTCAACAGCCACCAAGCTGTGAGGCTCCTCAACTACGCAAATAACGGAATGATCGCGAGTGGGTGAAGAGCAGAAGCGACATGGATCTACTTCGGTGAGGTTATTACAAACCGAGCAAAGAATAATTCGTTGCTTAACTTCTCGAAGTGCAGTGATCAATCGTTCCAGATCTGCTTCCGGAGCGCGCATCAGATGAAAGGCGAGACGCTGCGCCGACTTCTGCCCGATGCTGGGCAACCGTTTTAGTTCGTCGATTAGTTTGGTGACTGGTTCAGCGTATTCGAGCATTGGACTTTGGTTTCTGGTCTTTGGACTTTGGTCTTTGCTTCAAAGGATTCTCAAAGACCAAAGACCTAAAACCTAAGACCATCTCATTTATCACAACAAACCGCCTAATCCAGGAGGCAACATACCGCCCAGTTTTCCCTTCATTGCTTCATCAACTTTGCGGTTAGCCTCATTGACCGCCGCGACGATCATGTCTTGAAGCATTTCGGCGTCTTCGTCTTTCAAAGCTTCGGGATCTATTTTGAGTGCGGTTATTTCGTGGTTGCCTTTCATCTGGACAGTCACGACACCACCACCGGCAGAAGCATCAACGCGGAGTTCCTCCATCTCTTTTTGCATTTTTTCCTGCATCACCTGCGCCTGCTTCATCATCTGCTGAATGTTGAATCCACCCGGGAATTTCATGTCGAATACCTCTCGCTCAATTTGATTTGTCGCGCAAAGAGAAACTCATCGTAGCTTTCATTAAACGTGAATGCAACGCGAAGCAATCACACGTGATATAAACCATCCACCATGACCCTCCAGACCAAAACTGTTGGCCCCATCGACCGAGCTTTGCCAACGCAGGAAGACTGTTCGCTGAGAGCGCAATTCAATCTCTACTACGATCTTTACCTTCCCGAGCGCACTCCCGCGCCCGTTCTGATTGCGTTACACGGGTACGGCGCAAACAAGCGTCAGATGATGCGACAAGCAAAACTGATCGCACCGGACGCCTTCGCGATCGTGTCCTTGCAGGGTCCATATCAACATATTCGGGAACCAAAGCAGCAGGGTGGGCCTCTAAGATTTGGGTTCGGATGGTTGACTAACTTTCGACCCGAAGAGTCACATGCGATTCATCATAAGGCTCTGATCGATCTGATGGAGGCTCTGGCTAACGATGGGATTGCTGAACCAAACCGGGTGTTCCTCCTTGGTTTCTCCCAGTCGTGTGCCCTCAATTATCGATTTGCCTTTACGAATCCGGAACGTTTGCGGGGTGTGATCGGGATTTGCGGCGGGACTCCGGGCGATTGGGAGACAAACGAGAACTATCAACAGACGCCTGCGGACCTATTTCATCTCGCGGGCACGCGTGATGAATTCTACACGCCGGAACGCGTCAGGGATTATGAAAAGCAATTAGCAACCCGCGCCCGCTCAGTAACGTTTAAGAGCTATGACTCAGCTCATGAAATAGTCGAAGAGATGCGCACCGATGTGAAGCAGTGGTTAATCGAGCACAATTAGTTAACTAAGTCCTATAGGTCGAATAGGTCCTATACCACTGACCATGACCAAGCGAGTTCTCCTGGCGCCATTTACGCCACGCGTGGTATACATGCGGCGACTTCCGGCTCCAGTCGTTATTCAGTACAAACAAGAACCATCCCAACTCGAGTCATTCGAGATCTGCGAGTATTGCTATGACGCGACGACCTGCAATCCACTTGCTAGCCTTAATTCTTCTGTTATTCCCCACGTACAACCTTGCAAACGCCCAAACAGATCAGAAATCCGTCGACGCCATCAAGGCAGTCATCAATGCGCAGCGTGACGCCTGGAACCGTGGTGACATCGAAGGTTACATGGAGGGTTACGACAAATCAGACAACACGGTATTTGTTTCAGGCGATAACGTGACGCGCGGCTGGAAGACTGTGCTCGAGCGTTATAAGAAGAGTTACGACTCGCGAGAGAAGATGGGTCAACTGGAGTTCTCGGACCTCGAGATCACTCTGCTCAGCGAAGAGAGTGCGGTCGTACTTGGTCGTTGGCTCCTTAAACGCAGCGGAGATGAACCTCACGGCCGCTTCACCCTGATCTTCAAGAAGACAAAATCCGGCTGGCGAATAATTCACGACCATACATCATCAGCATAAAACTCGATGGCCGACCTCCCCCAATCAACTGCCACAGTGGAGCGTCTCGAACGCGACGTCGAAGAACGAAGTGCTGTTTTCAAAAAAGAGCTCGGACTGTTTGACCTGGTACTGACCCAGGTTGTTTTCGTGGTTGGCACAATCTGGGTTGGGCATGCGGCGAAACTTGGCAACGAACAGAATGTTTTTTGGATTCTTGCAATCATTACTTTCTACCTTCCGCTTGCAGGCGCCGTTATCTTTCTCAATCGACTGATGCCTCTCGAAGGCGGTCTTTATCAATGGGCCAAGTTTGCCTTTAATGATTTCGTCGCTTTCATGGTGGCCTGGAATCTGTGGGTGTTCGCCATTTCGATTCTGGCCGGTATCGGACTGGTCGTCACTACAAACATCTCCTACGCGATCGGTTCTGACGCGGCCTGGATGAGGGAAACTCAAAAGCTCATCTTTGCCGTGAGCTTCGTTTTAGTTGTTGCGATGATTTTGGCAGCCGTGCGTGGACTGAGCCTGGGCAAATGGGTCCACAACGCAGGCGGACTGATGCTGATGATTACCTTCACAGCATTGATCCTCATGCCATTCATTGCACTCATGCAGGGCTCGATAACCGAATATCATCCCTTCGCAATGCAAGTGCCGACGCTTTCCGCATACAACATCAATGTCTTTAGCAAACTCGCATTAGGAGCACTGACAGGTTTTGAATACATCGCCATTCTTGCCGGAGAAACAAAGGCGCCGGCCAATAACATCGGGCGCTCAGTACTTATTTCGGCGCCGATCATTGCTGTGATGTTCATCCTCGGCACCAGCTCAGTATTGGCGTTTGTATCCCCCGCCAACGTCGATTTGATCAGTCCGATCCCGCAGGTACTGACAGCAGGCTTTGGCTCGTCGGGCTGGGTCGGAAAACTGGTAACGTTTACGATCCTTGGTGTTGTCATGCGACAAATCGCGCTCATGAGTATCTATTTTGCGGGCAACACGCGTTTGCCGATGGTCGCCGGATGGGACAGTTTATTGCCTCACTGGTTCACTCGTTTACATCCCACGTACAAAACTCCTGTCAACTCGATTCTATTTGTTGGCGCAGTAACACTCGTGATGGGCTTGCTAAGTTTGTTGGGTGTCGGCGCCCAGGAAGCATTTCAACTCCTGGACAATGCAGGTGGTGTCTTCTATGCAATAACCTATCTTGTTTTATTTGCTGTTCCGTTGTTCGGGATGAAAGCGTTCGGAGTGCGCACTCCGATGTGGCTAAAAATCGCCTGCGCCTCAGGATTCATCGTTACAGTCATCTACATTGGATTCACTGTCGTACCAATCATCGAAGTAGGTAGCCGAATAACATTCGCCGCAAAGATCATAAGCACAGTTCTGCTCGCGAACATCGTGGGAATAGGCTTGTACAAGCTTGGGAAGCAGCGGAGTTCGACGTCGTCCTGAAACACAACCCGCACTTAGCGGTGACCCGCCTTCGTGTGATTCGTGTATTTCGTGGATCGTTTGTGGCAGCGAAGAATGAACGATCCACGAAATACACGAATCACACGATGCCAACAGGCTCACGGTTCTAATTGGGGAAAAAGAAGGAGGTTGTTATGAATAGAATAAATTACGGACGAGCGATCCTTGGTGGCCTGCTGGCCGGGTTAATCATCAATGTCGGAGAGTTTGTTTTGAACGAGGTACTGTTCAAAAAGCAAATCGAAGAGATGGTTAGACAACACAACATGCCAACGCCCGGGGTTGCGTTTATCGCAACCGCGGTTCTTTTGACGTTTATTTTGGGGATTGTCATTGTTATCACGTACGCGATGATCCGCAGCCATTCAGGCCCTGGACCAAAGACCGCAATCTGTGCCGGCCTTACATTTTGGTTTGCGATCTACGTGTATGCCGGCATTCTTAACAGCTCTCTCTTCGGTGTTGAACCAAGTCTCATGGCCATCGGATTGGTCTGGGGAGCTGCTGAATACACTCTGGGCGCTCTGGCCGGGGCGTGGCTCTACAGAGAAAGCTGATTCCGTTGTCCAATTCGCTCGCACTCATCAACGCAGCGCAGATTGTTACTCTGGCTGGAGCAGCACGACCACGAACGGGCGCTGAAATGAGTGAACTCGCTATCGTTGCTGATGGCGGACTGCTGATTCGTGACTCGCTCATCCAATACGTCGGCGCCAGCAAATCCGTCGAATCACAAGCGGACGAAAACTGTAGCGTTGTAGATGTTGGCGGACGGGTAATACTACCCGGCTTTATCGACGCACACACACACCCGGTCTTCGCCGGCACGCGAGTAGATGAATTCGAGGAACGTTCGCGAGGCGCGACGTATCAGCAGATTGCTGCTCGGGGCGGTGGTATTCAATCAACTGTCAACAAAACTCGTGCGGCAAGTATCGACGAACTCTTTGAAACAGGCAGAAGATATGCCGATTGGTTTCTGCGAGGTGGAACAACAACCGTCGAGGCCAAATCGGGCTACGGCCTGAGTGTCGAGGATGAAATCAAGATTCTTAAGACAATCAGGAGGTTGGATGAGCAGACTCCATTGCGCTATGTGCCAACATTTCTCGGCGCGCATAGTATTCCAACTGAATATAAATCGCGGCGCGACGATTACGTTTCGCTGATTATCGACGAGATGCTGCCTCGAGTCGCTGCCGAAAAGCTTGTCGAATACTGCGACGTGTTTTGCGAAGAGAATGTTTTCTCCACAGACGAGTCATGGAAGATTCTCTCGGCCGCACGTTGTCACGGATTGGGTCTACGAATGCATGCCGATCAACTGTCGCTCTCCGGAGGCGCGAAGTTGGCGGCAGAACTTGGCACAGTTACCGCAGATCATCTTGAACACACGAATACAGAAGGAATCACCGCGTTGAAGTCTGCCGGCGTGCAACCAGTTTTGTTGCCGGGTTCTGTTTATGCGCTTGGTTCCTCGCATTATCCTGCCGCACGCGAAATGATCGACGCCGGCCTTGCTGTCGTTCTCGCAACAGACTTCAATCCGGGATCTTCTCCATCGCCTTCAATGACCATGATTCACTCGTTGGCAGTAACGCACATGAAGATGAGTCCGGCTGAAGCGATCACTGCATCGACAATCAATGCCGCGTACAGCTTAAGTCGTGGTCACCAGATTGGTTCACTCGAACAGAAAAAGATCGCCGACTTAGCGATATACGATTGCGACGACTACCGTGAGTTGAGTTATTTCTTTGGTGTCGAACACACGTGGCAAGTTTACGCGAGTGGGAGATTGGTGTGTTCGTGAGTCAAGGGAATAGGTCCTATAGGTCGTATAGGTCCTATATTTTTTGTTGATCTGTTGCAGAAAAAAAACCGGTTGACGCTCACCTTTATGTACCTTATGATCCGTGGCAACACTGGAAAGGAGGTGATTCAAAAATTTATGAGTTCTAATCACAGTGAGGTGGCTGCGGCCTGACCTCTGAACCAGCTAACTCGTTAGGATCTTGGTTCAGTAGTCTCACTGCATAGTGCTCCTCCTTTCTGGAAGGCACACAGTCAGCTCAGGCCAATCCCAACAGTCTACCGGCCGCCCACGAGCAATCGTGGGCGGCTTTATCTATTTACGATTGAAAACCGCGCCAAATTCGGATTGCCCGATTGCCAATTTGATTGCGTCAACGCTAGTATCGCACTGAGCTTCCCACCCAATATACAAATCGGCAATCCCGACGGGTCGGGATTGGAAATCGGCAGTGATCCAATGTTCAATCTGAAAGCTTCAATCTGAAATGGCAACAGATTCCCCCGTTTTTCATGATCCGCATGGGCGTCGCTGGCGGCGTGTCAAGCGAACTTATCTCTTTCTCGCAGTCGTAGTCACCGGTGTAGCAGTTGTCTTCATAATGAGCGTGTTAGCGAATCCGGTACTGCCCAATTTCAATTTGCGACAACTAAATGGCCTGCCACGTACAGCAGACATCAAACCAAAAGCGCCAAATATTCCGGCTAATCCAAGTGAACAGAAGGCAAAAAAGGCACAGGCTGAACTACAGCGAGCGCTTGCTACAGTTAAAAACATCGTTCCGGGAAAACGGCGAACGCATCTCGCAGTCGTTCCACCTCCTCCTACTTTGCCTGCTCCCATAACTCCAGCTTCACGGCCCCTGTCGATCGGTTTCTATATCAACTGGGACGAGTCGAGTTACGAATCGCTGAAAAGGAACCTCGATCATATCGATTGGGTGGTTCCCGGATGGGCCCAACTTCAACCCACCAACGCGAACACTCCTGATCCCATCGACATAGATGTGGACGTTGCTGCGTTGAACTGGATTCGTGAAACACGCCCACAGGTTCGGATACTGCCGATGGTGCAAAACGTTCGCGATGAAAAGTTTGACAGCGCTTTGCTCGCTCAGGCGGTGTCAGATGAACAACACAGGCAGAGTTTAATCAATTCACTGCTCACATTCGTTCAGGAAAACAAGTTCTCGGGTGTTTCAGTCGATTTCGAAGAACCACCGGCAGCAGCACAGTCCAACCTGCTAACGTTCATGCAGGAACTGCACAGCACGTTCAGTGCCAAGGGACTGCTGGTCATGCAAAACGTTCCATTCGATGATGGAGATTGGAATTACAAAGCGTATGCGTCAGCTTCCGATTACCTTTGTTTGATGGCCTATGATCAGCATTGGTCAAGAGGCGATCCGGGTCCGGTGGCAGCACAGTCGTGGTTCCAACAGACTCTCTTCGAGCGAATGAAAGTGCTCGATCCCTCAAAGACAATAATTGCGCTCGGTAATTACGGCTACGATTGGAGTGACCAGGAGTCTGACGGCAAAACCGTTACTTTCCAGGAAGCACTAATAACTGCTCGCGAGTCGCTTGAGGAAGGAGCAATGCCGTCTTTTGACACTGCTAGCGGTAACTTGTTTTTTGAGTACGACGAAGACGATGGATCACACCACAAAGTTTGGTTTCTCGACGCCGTAAGTGCTTTTAATCAGATGCGAGCTGCAAGCGGTTACCGTCCGGCAGGTTTTGCTTTGTGGCGTCTCGGGGCCGAAGACCCATCGATCTGGTCAGTTCTTGGAACTGATCAGAATAACTCGCCTGACGGTCTGCGTCAGATCAATTACGGTTACATTGTTGATTTTCAGGGCAACGGTGAACTGCTTGACGTGATGTCGCGTCCTCAAAGTGGCACGCGTACAATCGAGGTGGATCCCGCCAGCGGTTTTATTAAATCAGAACAAATAACGGCGATGCCTTCGTCGTACGTGGTAGCACGAACGGGAGACAAACCGGGACTGCTTGCCCTGACGTTCGACGATGGACCGGATCCGCGATGGACACCCGCCATTCTCGACATACTCAAGCAGGAAAACGTTCCCGCCACTTTCTTCATTATCGGCAAGAATGGACAAGCTTATCCGGATCTTGTGCGCCGCATCGTCAATGAGGGGCACGAACTCGGAAATCACACTTTTACGCATCCGAACCTCGGTGAAATACCTCTGCGAGTCACCGAACTCGAGTTGAATGCAACTCAGCGATTGATCGAATCGATTGTTGGCCGCTCCACAGTTTTGTTTCGTCCACCTTACTTTGGAGACGCAGAGGCCGATAAACCGCAGGAGGTTGAGCCGGCAATCCTCGCGCAGAAACTGGGCTACATCATGGTCGGTGTTCGCATCGATCCCGATGATTGGCAGCTGCCAGTGAAAGCTGAGGACGTTGTAAATCGCACCATCGATCGCGCGATGGATACAAACCCCGAGACACGCGGGCAGGTTGTCCTGCTTCATGATTCGGGTGGCGATCGATCGGCGACCGTTGAAGCATTGCCGCGACTGATTCACGAATTGCGCGCTCGAGGATTTCGGTTTGTTCCAGTGTCGGACTTAGCAGGACTCTCGAGAGACCAGGTGATGCCGGTGATTCCGGCTAATCAACGTGTTTTTACTCGCGCTGACGCTGTAGCGTTCTTCTTCCTCTCAACCGGAGGATGGACGCTGCAATGGGTTTTCCTGATCGGGATCCTTCTTGGATTGGGACGCCTCTTCTTCGTGGGATCGTTGGCCTTCGCGCAGTGGCTTCGCTCCAGGCGGCGAGAACGGGTTCACGCAGGCAGTGATTATGAACCGTTCGTATCGGTGATTGTTCCTGCTTACAACGAACAACTGGTCGTCGCCAACACAATTCGAAGCCTGCTCAGTTCTGACTATAGAAACTATGAAATTATTGTGGTTGACGATGGATCAGAAGACGCAACGAGTCGCGTTGTTGAAGAGAACTTCGGGAAAGACGCGCGAGTGAAGTTACTGACCCTCGCAAACGCAGGAAAAGCCTCCGCTCTCAATACGGGACTGAGTCATGCAAAGGGCTCGGTCGTTGTTGCGCTTGATGCTGACACGCTCTTCGGACCGCAGACGATCGGAGTTTTGGCGCATCGGTTCCATAATCCGAAGCTTGGTGCGATCGCCGGCAATGCCAAGGTCGGTAATCGAGTCAACATCGTGACCCGATGGCAAGCCCTGGAGTACATAACATCGCAAAACATGGATCGTCGTGCATTCGCCAGTCTCAACTGCATCACCGTGGTTCCCGGCGCAGTGGGTGCATGGCGAAGAGATCTTCTCGAGCAGGTTGGAGGCTTTCCTTCAGATACGCTCGCTGAAGATCAGGACTTGACGCTACAAATTCGTCAACTTGGTTATGAAATCGGTTACGAAGAACTTGCCGTCGCCTGGACTGAGGCACCTGATAAGTTGAAGACTCTGGCGCGACAACGTTTTCGTTGGGCTTACGGAACACTTCAGTGCATGTGGAAACACAGAGACGCTCTGTTTCGTCCACGCTACGGCACCCTCGGTTTCATCGCGATGCCAAACGTATGGATCTTTCAAATTCTATTTCCGTTGATCTCGCCTGTGATGGATCTGATGTTGCTCTACACACTTGTATCCACCGCTTTGGACCGCTGGCAACAACCGACAGGATATTCGTCCACTAACCTGCAGCAGGTCCTTTTCTATTACGCCTTGTTTCTCGCGATTGATTGGATCTCAGCATGTTTTGCTTTCGCCCTCGAGCGGAAAGAGCGGTGGCGGTTGCTTTGGTGGCTGTTCCTTCAGCGATTCTGTTATCGGCAAGTGATGTATTACGTCATGATCAAATCGGTAGCCATGGCGGTTCGTGGCCCGGTGGTTGGATGGGGGAAACTCGAAAGGAAAGCTACCGCAGAGGCCCGACCCTGAGCAGTCAGTGGCCAGTGGTCGGTAGTCAGTGGTCTTAGGATTTGGACTTAGGCTTTTGGTCTTCGGTTTTGGTTCTAATAAGACTTCAACCAAGACCGAAGACCAAACCGAAGCCTACTGACTACGGACCACTAACCACTGACTCGTATTCAATCTCACAAAAATCCTTCCGCTCTCGTCCTTTCTTGCGCTAAAATATCGCGCGCTGAAGTTGCAATGAGCGACTCCCCAGTTCGCCAGATGGATTGAATTTCGAATCCGAATCTCGTTTAGCTGCTGTGAGATTTCCCCGACCGCCAGCCCCCGCGGTCTGAATCTCCATTTGCCGAGCATTAACGACATGACGCACAGAGCTTACCCCCACGTACTTATCCTTTTTCTCGTCGTATTTTTCCTTTCCTCAATCGTCTATTCACAGGAGACTCTTCCGGAGCTCGTCCGACGTGTAAAACCCACCGTAGTCGCAATCACCACCTACGATGCTAATGGCGAGGCGCTGATGACCGGCAGTGGATTTTTTGTCAGCTCTGGAAGGGTTGTGACAAATCTTCACGTCGTGCGCGGCGCCATTCGCGCCGAGATCAAGACGCTTGACGGTAAAGGACGTATCTATCCAGTGACAGGCGCGCTCTCAATCGACGAGGAGGGCGACCTCGCGCTCCTGGGAGTAGATATGCCTGTTGAGCGAGGGCGCGTTTCCGAGTTGGCAACCTCTCTGCCGGATGAAGGTGAACAGATCTTTGTGATTGGTAATCCACTGAAGCTCGAGGGCTCCGTCAGTGATGGAATTGTTTCAGCCGTTCGGGAAGTACCAAGTCTGGGACGAATTATTCAGATCACGGCGCCAATTTCACACGGCAACAGCGGCAGTCCTGTTTTCAATCTACATGGTCAGGTACTTGGCGTAGTAACGATCAAAGTAACAAACGGACAGAACATCAATCTGGCAATCGCAGCAGCGCGCATAGCCCAGCTGAAGGCCGAAAAACTACGGCCCCTGACTGAGATCTCAGCGAAGAGCAAGACGGAGTTGGCAGAGTCGCTCTATCGGACGGGCCTGGATTCGCTGTGGTTAGGAAACTACGACAATGCCGTGGGGTATTTCGAGACCGCCGTCAACAAAAATCCCAAACGCGCTGAAGCATGGGTACAGGTTGGTTACTGCAAAGTGAAGCAAGGGAAAAATGCGGAGGCGATTCGCGCTTATCAACAGGCGCTGCAGCTGAAACCGGACGATCCAGAGATTCACAATAAGCTCGGCGATGCCTACTACTACGCGGGTCGTTTGCGTGAAGCGATCGAATCGTACACCGAAGCTGCTCGTCTACGTCCCGACGATGCGGAAACGCATTACAACCTCGCTGTCGCCTACGAGGAAGGCGGCAATCAGGATATGGCTACGACGCATGCAAATATCCTAAAGAACCTCGACCGAAAGTTATATGACAAGTATTTGAATGAGACGGCCAATGGAAGGCCGTGACGAATTTGAGATTTAAGATTTCAGATTGAAGATTGTGATTTGGCCTTCGGTTTTTGGTCTTCGGTCTTTGGTCTTAATTCCTTCGGCAGGTCCCAGAGTGCAAAGACCAAAAACCGAGGGCCAAATCACAATCTGAAATCTTAAATCTTAAATCTGAAATAACTTCACTGTTCCGCCTGCCCCAAAAACGCCCCCGTATCAACACTCTTCGGATTGCCCAACACTACGAATCGGATATTTCGCATGTACTTCTGTGACACGCGTTGAATGTCAGCGGGAGTAACGGCCTCGAGCTTCTCCAGGAAATCAACAGAAGTCCGCCATCCACCACCAATCAACTCGTACTGCGCCAACTCACCAGCCTGCGCCGCGTTGGTCTCTTGTCCGAGATAGTAGGTGGTTAAGTACTGCGCAATCACTGCACGAATATCATCGTTGCTAACAGCCTCGTTTTGTAGACGAGTAATTTCGCTCAACATCACGCGAATGGATTGATTCGCATCAACGGCAGTTACGTAGAGACCACCAACATTTGCTGCCTGAGTTCGCAAAAACGCATCCGGCGCGTATGAAAGATTTCGCTTGACGCGAACTTCCTCGAACACACGGTCGCGCAATAGCGAACTCGCAATGCGCATTGCGTAGATGTCAGGTGACGTAAGCGAAGGTGCTGTAAACAATCCCTGGATGTAGTTTGTCGGCAAGTCACGAGGCGTAACTTCAACTGAAGACTTATCAAACACTAACGGCGGAACTGTTTCCTGCTTGTAATTACCTCTTGGCAGTTTGCCGAAGCTTGCGGTAACCAAATTACGCACTTCCTCAGGATTCAAATCTCCAACGATCACGAGAAGCAATCGCGACGTCTGCATTAGCTTCGTATGATAAGCCTGCAGATCTGCGGCAGTCAGCTTGGCTACGGTTTCCGGCGTGCCGTTCGTGTTGTTTAAATACGGATGTCCAGCGTAAGCGACACGTTCCTGTAGTTTTTGCAAGTAAACATCAGGGCTGTCTGTATCGTCGCTAAGCGATACGACGGTACGTTGCTGAACCAATGCCACGTCGTCCTTAGTAAACGATGGTCTTAGCGCGACATCAGTAAACATTTCCCAGGAGCGATTGAAGTGTAAACGCGTGGTCGCAAGCGAGAGCACCGAGTAGTCGTTGTTCGAACTGCTGCCAATCACGGTGCCCATGCGTGAGAGTTCACTACGCATGCGTTCGCGTGGAAAGTTTGTGCTTGCTTCCGTCGCGACGCTGAGCATTAACGTTTCAATCCCGGCATTTTCTGCGTTGATGTTGGATGCGCCGCCGCGAAAGAAAAGTCCCGCTGCTACTGTCAGGCTTCCTTCACGTCGCTTCAGAAGGACCTTCAAGCCATTGACGTCAAACTCAGTCACTAACGACGCTTGTTTTGCCACGACGCTCTGAACGGTCTGTTGCGCCTGGGCTTTTCCTTCCTGGGAAGCTTTGGAAGTGCCCGTGCCCGCAATCATCAGCGTGGCCATTAACAGGGCGCTGACCGTAATGCGGTGAAAGGATTTGGCGGTATAGGAAATAGTTTTTGAGTAGTTGAATAATTGGTTCACGATCATGGCTGATTCACTGTCCGATCAATTCGTCTGGTTGAATTTTGACCTTCGCCTGAGCTTCGTTGGACATCAGAGCGAGGCCAATATGGGGCTTGCCTTGAATGTAGGTCGTGACGTAGCGGCTGATGTCCGCGCGTGACGTGGAACGCAGCCTCGGGAGATAACCACGGAAATACTCGAGCCCCGTCGACGCCCACCAGAAGCTCAGCGTGTGCGTGTAGTCACTCAGCTTTTCACGTGAATAGAGATCATCAGATTCGAGCAAGGCCTTCGCACTTTCGAGCTGCTCGTCGGTGTAATAATCCTTATCGTTGAAGTGGGAGACTTCGTCGTACATCGCCTTGATCGCCGCGCGCGCTTTGTCTGGAGTTGTTTGCGCTATCAACGCGATTGGCCCAACGTTGCGTTGAGTGTAGTAGCCCAGGTCAACGCCCGTAACCAAACCTGTATCGACGAGGTTTCTCTGGAAGCGAGAATTTGGTTGCCGCAGGATGAAAGAGAAGACGTCTGCTGCATAAGTCGCAGGATTATCCTTGCCAATCGAGGGCCCTTGCCAACCGATGTTAATAATGACGTTTTGAACCGGTTGCGATATAACCGCGCCTGCGCTCTTAGGCAGCGGCGGATGTTCTACCAACGGAAACTCAACAAATGGATCCTTCTCCCGTCGCGGCCAGTCGCCATAGAGGTCCTGGGCCATCTTCATGACTTCCGTTGGATTGACATCACCAGTCAACACAAGCGCTGAATTGTTCGGAACGTAGTAGCGCTGCTGAATCAAGCGCATCATGTCGGTGGTTGATCCGGAAACCGTTTCTCGGTTGCCAAGCGGGTTCTTACGGCTAGGGTATTTAAAGAAGAGCCGGTCATTCATCTCCTGGCTTAAATAGAAGAACGGGTTTGATTCATTCCGGTCGATTTCGCCAATAACTACCTGCTTCTCCCTGCTGAACTCACGCTCATCAAACAACGGATATCGCGTGGCGTCTTTCATGAACTGCATTGCAGTTCGAATGTTAGGACTTGTCGTCGTAAAGTAGTAGTCAACGACTTCTTCGCGGGTGGTTCCGTTGTAAGCGATCCCCATTTGACCGATCCTGCGTAGATACTCCTCAGCGTTCGCGATGGCCCGGTTCTGCTTGAAAAACATGTGCTCGTATAAGTGCGAAAGCCCGTTGAGTTCAGGTGGTTCGGTATAGGAACCGTTCTTTACTGCCAACTCGATCGTCACCAGTGGAATTGAATGATCCTCGAGAACGATGATTTCCAGCCCGTTAGGCAGTACCTGGCTGATCAGGTTCGCTTCAGGAAGGCGGGCGCTTGGCTTAACCGTATCGGCCGGTTTGGCCGGACCTGGTCTGGTTGCCCTCTGCTGAGACGGCAAGGAAGCCAAAACACTAGCGGGAGCGAGTAAAGACAAGAGAAGTAAGAAGATCAAAAGTCGACGTTTCACTGAAAACTCCATTTTTATGAACTCACCATTTTGAAGGCACAGGGCTTCGATTCGTTACGCATCGAAATAGATGCCGTTAAGTGATTTCAGATTTAAGATTTCAAATTTAAGAATTTGTCTTAGTCCGGCTAAATCTGCAATTTGAAATCTTAAATCTGAAATCTGAAATCACTTACCGCTCCTGCCTCAGCCTGAATACGATTCATCCTGTTCAATCTTCGAAAGCACCCAATCGAACTCACCCGAGGTTATCTTGCCACCACAAAATTCACAAATCCCACTCGCATTGACCCGCAACGGTGAACCGCAGTTCGGACAATTTAAATCGGTATGCGTCTCCGCTGATTTCGCTTGTTTGTTACGAATGAATGTCCAGTATTCACTCCATTGCCTGAGATTCTTGTTGGACCCTGAGACAATTCTGCCAGCTTCATCGATCGTGTAATCAAAACCCTGGGCCCAGATCCGAAGAGTGATTCCCTGGTAGAAAGCGTCTTCCAAAATCTTCACTGGCTCGATCGCGGTTACCGCAGCATTATCGACAACATTCCGCAATTTTTGCTTCTGGTAAGCATCGATCCAGTATTGATGCATCTGGAAGATGTTGTCGGTTTCGTGGGGCCGCGCTCGTTCCCAGTTCATGGAAGACCAGGCAGCTTGCAGCTCGTTGAAAATCAAGCGGGCACGTTCTTGAAACTGTTCCCAGGAGAAGTGGGGATTGTTCCTTTCAAACTCTGCTCGAATGGCTGCGAAGTTCGGTTGAATAACGCTTGGGTAATCAGTACCGACTTCCTCAACATCAGAGGTCAACATTGGACCTCGCGCTTCTTTGTCAATCAATCGAAGGGTTTGTACGTACCATTGAAATTCACCGCTATCGATCTTTGTTCCACAGAACGCACACGCACCGACCGTATCCCGCTGCAACGGTGCGCCGCAGCGTGGACAATGAAGCGCGGTCGCCTGTGCCGGTGGTGGAGAGAGGACGTCTCGTTTGCGCTCGAGCTCCCATTCTTCGGTGACGTAGTAAGTCATTTCCGCGGGAGGTTGGCTGTCGCGTTTCGTTACTTCGGTGTAATTACTTTCGAAGTTGAGTTGGACTCGAACTAAAGGTGTGTCGAGTCCGTTGACATTGTCGACGCGCATCGCTCCAACGATAATTCCTTTTACTTCCTGCAAACCGGGAGGGTTCCTTTGCAACAGAGCGTTGCGTGCCGACTCGCTCAAATATGGCGAGAAGAGATCCAATTTCGCCGAACCGCCCGCCCGCGCATCGTTTGCTTTGCCGTAAAGTGCATAACAGAAATCTGTGAAAACGATTTCTGAGAAGTTTGGATCAAACTTCTTCAGTCGCTCAAAACTACGCGACGCCATTTCGGGCGAGCTTGCAGCAGCTTGTTGAACTGCCGCGGCCATTGACGAGAAACCAGAAGTCATCCGTTTCCCACGTTGCCGTAGAAAATAAATGATGCCGCCAATTATGACGATATCGAGCGGAATACCAATCAAAGGGTATTCAATGGTCAGATAGATGAGAACGCGAATCACCTGAAAAATTAACCATATGATTGCACCGCCATCACCGCTTCCTCCGCCACTGCCCCCTCCACCGCCGCCGCTTCGACTACCACCGCTATAAGAATGGCCGCCTCCCACGCGACCAAACACATCCACAGTCAGCAGAGTCGAAACAATGCAAACCGTGGTGATAATCACGGCGCGATGAATGTTCCGGGGAGTCAGCCAGCGTTTCATTTGAGTTCGAAGCGGGGCATGTCAGGTAGTTCGTTCGGATTCTCGCCAGTCGCTGGAATGTGAGTGGCCAACACCTTACCAAACTGTTCGATTGCTTTTTGAAATGCGTTTGGGTCCGGGTTCTTCCCGATAGCCCGCAGCTCGAAGGTTTCGTGATTCCAATCCTGGGCCGGGACTCTTTTGAGCACTCCGCGATCAGCAATCAGTTCAAGCCGGCGTTCCATGAGCGACAAATAGACGAGTACACCCATCTCTGCATTCGTGTTAGCGATGCCGGCTTCATAAAACATCGCGGCCGCTGCCCTGCGGACTGCTTGCTTACGATAATTCTCTCGTGAAAACAGTCGCCGAATTGAGTTGCTTCGCCACGAAATAATCGCGCCAAGCACGAATGCCACGGCAATGTCTACCGGTACGAGATATTCGGGAAATGGGAATGGCACAAAAATCAGAACGTTTAGAATCAGGAAGGCAACGACAAAGCCGAAGAGGTAGTCTGCGTGAGCGTAATTCCCGGAGCGGGCGCGAACAACAATCACTAGTTCAGCGTCGGTATTGCGTTCTATTTCCTTAATACAACCCGCGAGTGATTCACAGGCTGCATCATCAAAGCGGCGATGAGTCATTGGGGAAGAATTGCAATGGAATCAAATAAGTCTGGACTATCTTGGCATGGTAGGAGGGTGGTTGTCATTGCCGATTTCCGATTGCCAATTGCCGATTTGGTCTTTGGCTTTTGGTCTTCGGTCTTCGAAGCAACATCAATCTGTGAAAGGAGTGAAACGGTAAGACAACTGCAAATACCAAAAACCAAAGATCAAATCGGCAATTGGCAATCGGAAATCGGCTACACTCAAACTTCTTATCTCCTCGCCACGATCGCTTTCGCCTTCTGTCGCAGCGCTGTTCGATACGCCGCCGCATTTGTTCCCGCCGCATTCGAAAACCAGGTGATGCGGGGTGTGCCGCGAGGTGTCGTATCACCATTCATCAACATCGAATAGATGCGATTGTCGTTTGGAACGTAAAGCATCAATCGGCGCTGAACCAAACTCTCTTCCGAGTCTTTACCACTAAAAATTACTTCTGGATAACCGTCTTCATCAGCATCGACTTGTTCCGTAGACCAATTTGCATGACTGAACCCATGGGCGTCCAAAGCACCTTGCGCGATTACCTGATATTTGTCGTGGCGCTTTTCGAGAACAAAGAAACTGGTCTTGCCAACCTTTCGTTTGATGCTGACGGCGACGATTGCCTGTCCGCCATCCGTGTCAACGATTTCGACCGGACCAAGTACACCTCGCGCAAATCTGGCTGCCATTCGACGTGCTTGATCCATCGTCAGTTCATCCGCACTCAGTAAAGCGTGCTCAGGTTTTGGAAAAGGCCCAAGGCGTTCATTTCGGTATGACACCGGAGCGATCTGAGGTTGATTGTTAGCGATTGGCGATGTGAATGCTGCCGCACCCGTCTGGGGAGCAGTTTCGCCGGTATAGCCCCAGGCCAATAACGCTCCGAACATCGTAACGAGGATCAATGGAGCACCAATGCGAAAAAGAATGCTTCGCGCCGGATTCGCGGCGGCAACCATGGACGACATCGGTTCGATGTCCGGCAGGGTTCGATCATTCTGAACAAGACTGCGCTCGAGCATCTGCTTTGCTGCTCCAGCTGTTCGTGGTCGATCATCTGGTCGTTTTGCCAACAATGAATGCACAGCCAGTGCGAGTGGCCGCTGAACGTCTGAACACAGCCTCGGCAATGGGGGCGGAGCCACGGTAGCTTGTTTGACCAACAAAGCGGACTGCAGCGGATCGACGAATGGTGGACGACCGGCAAGCATCTCGTAGAGGAGAACGCCCAGGCTGTAAAGATCGCTTCGGGCCCCTACACGCTGACCTAAACATTGCTCGGGTGACATGTATCGCGGAGTGCCGACTAGTTGGCCGGAGCCGGTACTCGCGTGCGTTGCGGTTGACTCTGCTGTTGAGGCCAGAACTTTGGCAACACCGAAATCGAGAACACAAACTCCACGTCCACAAAGAATGATATTTGATGGTTTGAGATCGCGATGAACTATGCCGAGCCGATGTGCTTCTTCCAATACATCGCAAATCTGCGTTGCGATCTTCACAGCGCGCGCTGCAGTGAAACGACCTTCACGTGTAAGTACTTGTGAAAGAGTCTCTCCCTCAATGAACTCCATAATGATGAAGTGGCGTCCATCAGGAAGTCTTCCTGCGTCAAAGATCATTGCCGCGTTCGGATGCCGCAGCCTGGCCATCGTTCTCGCCTCGCGGAGAAAGCGCTCAGCGACGTCGTGGTCACCTGCAAACTCGCGCTTGATAATTTTGACTGCGACCGGACGTTCAAGTCCGAGATGTGTGGCGAGATAGACGGTTCCCATGCCGCCCGTTCCGATCTCGCGTTCGATTCTGAATCTGCCGGCGATAAGTTGAGGGACATCCATAACTGACCTTCTTTCGGGTTAAAAGGTCGCCGGTGCGTGCAAACTGAAATGAGGAGAAGCCTACGCCCGTGCGGTAAATCAGCCTAGGGCAATTATTCTGTTAGCGACTTAGGGGAAAGTCGAAAATGCCGTTTCGATGGCGCCTAGTTTAGCACTGGAAGCGGCGAGGAAGGAAAGAGTTTGGGTAAACTTATAAGGCCTATTATGAAATCACTTGTCCACTCCCGGGTGCACCGCCTCAACATTCGGAATCCAGAACACCTGCCCATTCACTTCAAGGCTTCGTAGACCATTCTTTGGCAGATCCTTTTCTTTCAAACCAAGGAATGTGAAGTGCGGCAAATCACTCAACACGGTTTGAAACCATCCGTGTTCGGCCATGATTTCTCGTACACGGGGATTCTCGAATTCGTTTACATCGAACGCGAGCATATGAATGTGTTGTGAAGTGCCAGGAGCGGCGATTGAATATAGGATCGACTTCGATAGATCCTTGCTGAAGTAAATTCCAACTTTCTCCAGTTCCAGAACCTCGGCGATCTGTTGCGACAATGACAAAGTCTTGAGACGGGCAACCTGATCCGCCGTTAGTCGGCCTTGCGAGAGCCAATAGTCGAGTGCCGGAAGGAAGCGAGAATTCCAAAGACGAACACTGTCACCATAATTCCGCCGAGCAGCTTCAGCACCATCGCGTGGGGTAATATCAAGTCCTTCCTTTTGTGCCTGCTCGCGTGCCTTTCTTAGCTGCTTCAAGGCTTCTGGTTGGAGCTCAATAAGGTCGAACCCAATCTGCTCTTCATCGAATCCAGCTTCGTCCTGGAATCTCGTGACCTGATCCTCGGTAGTGAAAATACAAACGGGAGGGGGCAGCACTTTTTTAGTTGCAACAAAAACAGCTCCGTACTCCTCGAGAATTCTCCGGGCGACGGGATCGCTGGGCGGACAAATATTATCGAGCTTGATCTTACGTTTCTTGAGCGCGTGGGCGAGTGCGTCGTAGAAAGGACGGGACTTCGAATTGTTCTTTTCGACTCGGGTCGTAACGGTCATTTGTTGAGCATATGTCTCACGTGCAAGCGTCCTCACTTGAACAGAACTGCAGAACAACGTGAAAACCACGATTGCCAATATCAAACTTAGCTGGGTAACGCAACGAGCGATGGGTCGGGAGATGATTAATGTTGGTTTGCCTGTCTTGACGATAGAACCTCTCGACCTTTATGAAGCCGCTTTAGAAAGGACTCAAAATAACTGAGCCTGACGGGTTCGATGATAGTTGCGGCAAATCTAAGCGGTCAACCGGATCTTTGGAGTGCGACGGCCTGCCGTCGCTTTGGTTACACCTTACTTACTACGCGAGAGGCCTCCTGTGACAAAGCGACGGCAACCCGTCGTACTCAGTTTTCAGTAGGCACTTGAATTCGTGTCCCGGCCTGCTAATCTCTTCACATGACCAGACTTCATTTGTTTCAGGAGCTAGTCGCAACCTACCGCAAGTATGGCTGGGAATTGAAAGGTGTACTGCTAACACCAACCACGCAAGCGGAGCTGAGCGGACGGGAATCGAACCTTGCCGCGGTACCGGTTAAGGATTCTTCATTTGATGCCCTATGGTTCTCACGACCATCGCATCAAAGCCGGGAGGCCTGGGAGCTACGCTTGTTGGCAGAGACTCAGTATGCGTTGTTTGAAAGCTTTGAACCCGATGAGACTGAGGAACAACGCGACGAGATGAAGCAAGAAATGGAGGCGCGAATGCGTGACTACCTGTCCGGAGGTACGGGCGAGAGAGGACATTAATTATTTGGTGAACAAGTGAATAGGTCCTATAGGTCATATAGGTCCTATAAGGTTTTCGACCAATGACTACTGTTTACCCATCTTCACCGGGATCTCAATCTTCTCAAGTTTTGGAGGTTGTTTCGGACCTTCTTGATCGCCTTCTTTGGCGGAGTCGTCTTCCTTATTGGCTTCACCCCGCATCACAGTTACATTCACAGTGCTATAAGGCAACGCTCGCCGCACACGCATTCGAAACTCTTCTTCCGTTCTGATCGGAGTATCGCCAAACTGAATGACGATATCGCCTTCTTTGATTCCCGCGAGGTCGGCAGGACGGCTTTGCAGAAGATTGCCCAACTGAACTCCGTAGATGTTCATGCCAGGAACTTTCACTCGCTTGGTATCGCCATCGTCATAGCCAAACTGGCCGCGCCCTTCGGGCCGCTTATTAAACAAAGAGTTCAATCGGTCGAATTCTTCCTTAGAGACCGTGGTTAATTTCGTCGTCTTCTTCTGCCCGTCTCTCAGGTACTCAACATCGACAGTCTTGCCGATCGGGGTGTTTACCATCAGGTCAGACATTTCATCTTCTTCATGCACTGCATGTCCGTCGAAGCTGGTGATAATGTCCCCACCAATTAGACCCGCTTTGTCCGCAGGACCGTCAGGTGCGTCCACGGAATCGAACGTGACTCCGAGGCCGTTATCGGCCGTGTCGAACCCGTTCACGCCCACATAAGACTTAACTTTCACCGGCACAATGAAACCTCCACTTCGTACATTGTGACTAATCGGTGACACGAGGGCAGTGAAGGCTGCAGCTCCGACGAAAAACACCAACAGGGCAACGAACACCCAGGCCATACCGCTCAAGCGACGACGCTTCCTTTTGCCCGGAACTGGAACACCCGCTGCAACTACTGTTGGATGTGCGCCATCGAAGCGTACGGTTTCGTTATATTCCGCGACGCCTTCGCCGAGCCTGAAACCGCAATTCCGACAAAAACGCAGTTCTGCCGGCATCGCTGAATGGCAATTTGAACAGGTTGTGAGCGTCGGCGCCGAGCTTATTGGTGTTTGATTTTCAGTATTTTGAGACATAGAAGAACCACCAACTTGGGGTTGTCGGAAGAATACACGACATTTTCTATACGCCAAATGCCCGGCGGCGGTTCACGCGCCCGAAAGATTTGGACGCTCACAATAAAGCCGGCAGTTGTTGGCACGATTGATGCAATGACTTCAAGTGTGGTTAATTGAAACTGGCAGGAAGGATAAAAACCTTGGAAGTGACGAAAGCCTTGGCGGCACTTCAGCCGCTTTACGGCAAGCCAAACATCGAGATTCTCACCACAGACGGACGACGAGTGCGCGGAATCGTTCACAGTCTGAAAACTACACAGGCACTTACCACCCCAAGTGTCAAAATGGAATGTCCTGATGGCAACATCATCAAGATCCCCTTCCCACAGATTGCCGAAATAAGAGATCATAATCACCGGGGAGTCTGAGGCCTTTGGTTTTTGACTATGAAGATGCGAGTAAAAACGAAGTCGTGACTTAACTTCGTAGCCGAACCAAAGACCTAAAACAAAGACCAAAAACACCCTGTTTACTCTTCGGACCTTCCCGCGTATAGTACGCCGTTTTAGTTTTAACGGATCCGTTTCGGAGGTCAGCAATTGGCATCGTTCTTACAGATCGAGGATTTTGGGACGCGTATTGCAAGCGTTTGGTCTGAACTGAGGCCAGCAACACGTGGTTTGGTTGAACGTGCTGTACAAGCAAGTCAAGCTGGATCGGCTCCAACCAGGAATTTTCAATACGACGCGCGTGCCGATTTGGAGTTAAGCAAATTCCTCACGGTGCTTGATGAAAGAGTTGCTGAAAGGCGCGACGGCCTCGACGCCGAAACTACGAGCAAAGTGCGATCGGTTGCCGACACTTGTGCGGCTGTCTTGTTGGAGAAAACTGAATCTGCGGAAGTTTTTACTCAGCTCGTTCGCCGTGCAAGTCAGCAACGGGACTACAAACGCATCGACAGACTGGCTGATGCATTGAACTCTCGGTTTCCTCCCAGCGAGATTTGCGAGCTTGCTCGTTCTGAAGACACGATTGTTAGAGAGTTGGCTAATGAAGCCCTTGCGCGGTGCCCGCTTCCAGTGCTCACCGCTTTATTAGGTGATCCGGTTGACTCGGACATCGCTCGCGGAGCATTACGCCGCCAGGTGGTTGAATATGGTAACGAGGAAGCGAGACGGATTTTGAGTTTTTTGGATCAGGGAGAAGAGATTTGAGCTTGGTGCTTTGTCAGTAGTCAATAAGTCCTATACAACTGGCGGCTACCTTATCTCATGCAGCTTCTGAATAACCTGATCAATTAGCCAGTTCGGCGTCGAAGCACCGGCAGTCACACCGACCTTCTTCACGTTCGCTAAATCAGCGGGATTGATTTCAGCTGGAGTCTCGATCAAAAAGCTTTTCGTACACTGCTCCTGACAAACCGCCAACAACTTCACGCTGTTTGAGGAGTGCCGGCCACCAATCACGTAAAAAGCATCAACCTGACCGGCGAGCGCGCGTGCAGCGTCCTGGCGATCTCGAGTGGCCGAACAAATCGTGTTGACTACCTGGGGTTCGGTGTCGGCCTTCGCTCGCACTGCCTCTGCAACTTCAAGAAATGTTTGTAGCTTGATTGTTGTTTGCGAAACAACGAGTGGCGATCTGAGATGCGGAAGTGAAGCAACTTCGCCAGCGTCACGGACGACATAGGTATTGTTTGGAGCATAACCAACAACGCCGATCATTTCCGGATGATCCGGATTACCGGCAACGACCACGTCGCGACCTTCACGTGCGGCACGTTCGGCCAGATGCTGGACGCGAGTTACAAAGGGACAAGTGGCATCGATAACTTTAGCTGCACGATGCTCCAGATCATGTTGCACCTGCGGAGTCACGCCATGAGCGCGAATGACCGCAATGGTGTCTGCGTCAGCTTCGTCCGGCGAATCTATGGTTGACACTCCCTGCGCGCCGAGTCGCTCCATCTCCTGCGCATTGTGAATCAGCGGGCCGAGCGATCGAATCGGGCGAGCTCCTTCCTGGACGGCTTCCTCGACCATTTCGACGGCGCGCTCGACGCCGAAGCAGAACCCATATTCATCCGCAAGCAGAACTTCCATTAGTGTGCAGTTTCCTGTTCGGTTGATTTAGACTGCCGCCGGTGGCACGTCATCGGCAGTTTCTTTCCGGCATTTATCTCTCCACTCTTCGCGGAGTCTGTCGCCCCCGGCAACCCTTTCATCAATCCACCCAATTTCCCAATCGAGGAAGTTCCGCACCTCGCCTAGAAACGACTTTTTCAGGTCGCCGAGCGCATGCGCGATATCCTTCGGCAGGATTGCATAGGAGAAATCGCCGATTTGGCGCAAACCATCGCGAACCGCTGTTGCGCAGTCTTTGATGGGGTCCCGAGCGTCTTCCATAAACTCAACCTCCACTCAACCGCCTCCGAAAAACATAGCCGTGCGGCGAATTGATTCTAGCACCAAGTTTGTACGCAGGCACCACGCGTAGAGTTCCGGGGAACGAAAGCGAGGGGGAGAAGGGGCGAGGGGGCGAAAGGGTGAAGATTCTCGGCCCACCCGCCGACTCGCCTCCTCGCCCACTCCCCCACTCTCAGCTGGGCAGTCCCTTCCGGGCTATCTGCTCCATCAGGTCACCGAAACGATCCAATTCATTCAGAGTGGTGTACACGTTAGGTGTGATGCGTATGCCTTTGAACTCTTCGTGAACTATCGGGGTAGTAAAGATTCGATGCTTGTTGAACAGGTAGTTTCCGATCGCCGTTGGCTCAACACCTTCGACTTTAACGTTTGCTATCGCACAGGATTGATTCGGATCGAATGACGTGTTGAAGCCAATTTTCGGAACGTCTTTTAATCTGTTCATCCAATAGCGTGACAGATATCTCAGACGCGCCTCTTTGCGTTTGCCTCCGATCGCGTTGTGAAACAGCATCGATTCACCAATCGCAAGTCGTGGCGCGGCCGAGTGCGTTCCTATCTCTTCAAACTTTCGAATGTCAGCCGCTTGAGCTGATTCCGCGGCCATCAAAGGCCAGAGCTTCGCAATCTTGTCGCGCTTCACGTACAACAAACCTGTTCCCTTGGGCGAATAGAGCCACTTGTGAAGACTAGTCCCAAAGTAGTCACAACCCAGGTCCTTCTGTTTGAAATCAAACTGCGCGAATGAATGTGCGCCATCAACGATCGTTTCGATCCCTTTGGCCCGGGCAATCTCACAAACAGCTTTGACAGGTGTGATCTGGCCAGTAAGGTTAATCTGATGCGAAATGAGAATCAGCCTGGTTTTGGGAGTAATGCCTCTTTCAAACGCTGCCGTAATCTCATTTAGATTCTTTGGCGGAATTGGAATCTGCACGAGTTTAAGGACCAGCCCTTCACGTCGTTCACGCTGTCTGAGCGTTGTCAGCATCCGACCATAATCCTGTGTGGTCGTTAGAATCTCATCGCCAGGTTTGAAGTCGAGACCCATCAGCAGAATCTCGAGTGATTCGGAAGCATTGCGAGTGATGGCAATCTCCTCACGATCACATCCAAAAATTTCGGCCAGGCCAGTCCGAATTGTTTCCGACTGCGGCTCGAGTATTTGCCACATCGTGTACGCCGTCGCGTCTTCCTGCTGCCAGATGTAGCGAACAAGGGCTTCGGTGACGATGCGCGGACTCGGTGAGACGCCACCGTTGTTCAGATTGACAATGCCACGGGTAACCGTGAATGAGTTCTGAATAACAGACCAGTAGTCTTCGTCCGCAGCAATTTGCTCCAAGGTCAAATGCGAGACGTTTCGCGAAGCTGCTTCAACCTCTTTCAGGAGCGCCGCGATGGAAGGAATTGTTAATGCAGCCAGGCCAAGGCCTTTGCCGGCAAGCGTCAGAAAGTTGCGACGAGAAGTTCCTGGGTTCACAGCTGGGCCTCTCTTTCAACGAGTGGAGTTTGGACTGAGATCTTCCGGAAGATCCTATTCGCGTCATAAAATCTTGCTCGCGTAGACAGTCATCGGTCCTATAGGTCGTATAAGTCCTATCTGTTTTTTAAGATCCTTCAAAAACAACTTCCCCATTAATCACCGTCATCACGCATCGCGTCTTCAAGATCTCCAACTCCGGAATCGTCATGATGTCTGCTGATAGGATCGTCAAGTCTGCCAGCTTTCCAACTTCAATTGATCCTCGCAGCTTCTCTTCAAACGCTGCGTACGCCGGCCACATCGTAAACATTTTCAAAGCCTGTGATCGTGTCACCGCTTCTTCCGGATGCCAACCGGTAGTCGAGAATCCCTTCTGATCCTTCCGAGCGACTGCTGCGTAAAACTCAATCATCGGTTCGCCACGTTCAACCGGCGCATCTGAACCGCCGGGTACAACAACACCTGACTTGATGAAACTTTCCCACGCATAAGCACCTTTCAGTCGATCCAGACCCAGTCGACTCGGCGCAAAGAACAAGTCACCAATCGCATGCGACGGCTGCATCGATGGAATAATGCCAAGTTTCGCGAAACGAGGAATATCGGTGGGGTTGACGATCTGCGCGTGCTCAACTCGCCAGCGTGGATCTGCAACCTTTCGTTCACTGGCCGGGACTGCTTTCAACGCGGTTTCGTACTCATCAAGAATGAATCTATTTGCTTTGTCGCCGATTGCATGTGTCTCAACCTGAATTCCCTTGCGGAGAGCATCGATCAGCATGGGACGCAACTCTTCGGCTTTGACAGTCAAGAATCCCGAGGTATCGGGAGCATCTGAGTATGGCGCGAGTAATGCCGCACCTTTTGATCCCAGGGCTCCATCCGAAACAACTTTGATCGTCCTGACCGTCAACCGATTCTGAAACTCACCAACGATCGGACCTTCACTAAGCAAGCGATTTGCATTCGGCCCTGGACCGTAAACCGCTTTGTAAATCCGAAGTTTGATAGCGCCTGAAGCATAAAGCTTTTTGAAGATGTCGATGTCTTCATAACTGCCGCCTGCATCCTGAATTTGCGTCCAACCGAGTTCGATGTCACGTTTGACGCCTAACACAACAGCACGTTCAGCTTCTTCGCGTGTGGTTGGCGGTACTTTGCGTCTGACAAGCCCCTGAGCCGCGTCGAGCAACATTCCGTTTGGTTCACCTGACTGTTTGTCTTTCGAGATCTCGCCACCAAACGGATTCGGAGTGCTCTTATCAATCCCGGCAATCTTGAATGCTGCACTGTTTGCAACTGCGCCATGACCATCAGCGCGGCCGAGAATCACTGGATTGTTAGGAGAAACCTTGTCGAGGTCCCATCTCGTCGGAAATACCGGAGGTTGCCAGTGCGTCTCAATCCATCCACGGCCTGTGACCCATTCGCCGGGCTTTGCCTGATCGACGCGGGCTTTTAGTTTTGCCAGAAGGTCCTCAAGGCTTGTTGTGCCTTCGAGATTGAGAGTCATCTCCCGAAAACCAACACCGGACAAATGTTGATGGGCATCAGCGAGACCGGGCAAAACGGTGTTGCCATGGAGATCGACGACACGAGTGTTCTGGCCAACATATTTTTGAGCGCCGGCATTTGTTCCTACAAAAACAATCCGGTCGGCTTTAACTGCGACAGCCTGTGCTTTCGGAGCGCGATCATTGGCGGTGTAGAAGTTGCCGTTTTTGAAAACGATGTCGGCGGGTGTGACGTTTGGTTGAGCCGGTAATAAGCTGAGCATCAATACGCTCAGAATAATCAGCAGGAGTTTCATATTCCCCCTCGAATGACTTTGAAAGATTGCGGGTTTCGGTGGCGAGCGATGCTCTTTATATCATTTTGTGTGAGTTTTTAATAAGTCCTGTAGGTCATATAGGTCCTATAAAAATCAATGTTATAGTTTCCCGTCCCGGAGCTTCCCGCATCATGGAAACACCCAACCCAGTTCAATGGGCCAAGGTAATCGACCACACTCGCTGCATTGGTTGTCACGCGTGTACGACTGCGTGCAAGTCAGAAAACGTTGTTCCCGTCTCGGTCACGCGAACCTACGTAAAGCACGTTGAAGTTGGAGTTTTTCCCCAGGCGCGTCGCGCTCATCAGGTGACACGTTGCAATCAGTGTGCTCATGCTCCGTGCGTCACTGCATGTCCTACCACAGCGATGTTCAAACGCCCGGACGGCATCGTCGATTTCGACAAGTCGATCTGCATTGGTTGCAAGGCCTGCATGGCCGCGTGTCCTTACGACGCCATCTTCATCAACCCGGAAGATCATTCGGCCGAAAAGTGTAACTTCTGCGCACATCGCATCGATGTAGGACTCGAGCCTGCCTGCGTTGTTGTTTGCCCAACTCAAGCGATACTCGTCGGCGATATGAACGACGACAGTTCATACGTAGCGCAAATCATCGGACGAGAAGCAGTAGCTGTACGCCGGCCGGAAAAGGAAACGCTGCCGAAACTCTTTTACAAGGGCGCGCACCAGGCGACTCTCGATCCTTTGGCTGCACGCAGACCTGAGGGCGGCCTGTTTATGTGGAGCGAACAACTGGAAACGTCCGATACGGTCGTCTCAGGTAACCCACAATACAAGAACTCATCCGCTGCTGCTCTCCTCTCGTACGACATCGCACATTCCATTCCATGGGACTGGCGCGTCAGTTTGTACACGTGGACAAAAGGAATTGCTTCGGGAGTTTATCTGGTTGCTGCGCTGCTCGTAGTCTTTGGTTATCTGCAGCCGCAGAATCCCGTATGGCTCTGGATCACGCCAATCTTTTCCGGAGGATTCCTTGCAATCACTGGTGGTCTGCTGATTTGGGACCTGGAACATCCGAAGCGTTTCTATTTGATCTTCACTCGACCACAGTGGCGAAGCTGGCTGGTGAAAGGCGCCTTCATCATCGCCGGATACACGCTTGTTCTTGCGCTTCATTTCCTGAGTAGTGTCGCTGGTTGGACTTCTTTGCCGAAGTATTTGATCGTTGCGGGAATTCCGTTGTCTATTCTTTCGGCGATCTACACCGCCTATTTGTTCGCACAGGCGAAAGCGCGCGACATGTGGCAGAACCCGCTATTACCTCCGCATCTCTTCGTTCAAGCGCTCTTGCTTGGTTCGGCCGTTCTGCTGCCACTCGAGATTTATGTTTCCACAATTAACGGCCGAGCGGCGCCACTCGATGAACAACTAACGTGGTTGCTGGCGATAACAAGTCTCATTCACCTGTTAATGATTTGGGGTGAAGTTTCATTAACACATCCGACGGCACACGCTCGTCTGGCTGTTTGGGAAATGGTGCACGGTCGTTATCGAAGTGATTTCCGGATGGGAATCGCTTTGACTGTATTAGGGGGATTACTGCCGTGGCTCGGCTTGTTGCATCTGATTCCGTCGACATTAGGTGTCGCCGGCGCACCACTCGCGTTAATTGGTTTGATGCTTTACGAGAATGCTTATGTGCAGGCCGGACAATCAGTGCCGCTGGCGTAATGTCCGATATGCTTCAGCTTGTCGTGACGTAACCAACATTAGCCACAGATGGACACAGATGATACGGATTAGAATATGAGCGACAACGAAACTTTCTATCCCGGTCCGTCACGCATTCATCTCGCCGCCTTTCCTCCCAAAGAGCGTTGGGACGACTGGACCGAACTCGATTCGCGGGCGTGGCCACAGCGTAAAGAACGTCACTACTCGCTCGTTCCTACCACTTGCTTCAATTGTGAATCAGCGTGTGGTTTGCTCGCTTACATCGACAAAGTCACTGGCGAAGTACAGAAGTTCGAAGGCAATCCCGAACATCCAGGATCCCGCGGTAGAAACTGCGCTAAAGGCCCGGCGACACTCAATCAAGTCACCGATCCAGATCGTATTCTTTATCCCCTAAAACGCCTGGGCAAGCGTGGTGAAGGAAAATGGCAACGGACCTCTTGGGATGAAGCACTGAATACAATCGCTGCACGCATTCGCAAAGCAATTGTCGAAGAACGACGCGATGAAGTCATGTACCACGTTGGTCGTCCCGGTGAAGACGGTTTCACTGAGCGAATACTTGCCGCGTGGGGAATTGATGGCCACAACTCGCACACAAATATCTGTTCATCAGGAAGTCGCGAGGGTTATCAACTCTGGATGGGTCTCGATCGCCCAAGCCCCGATCATGCAAACGCGAAGGTAATTCTACTAATCAGTGCGCACCTCGAATCGGGTCACTACTTCAATCCGCACGCGCAACGCGTTATCGATGGCAAAGCTAACGGTGCGAAGCTAATCGTGTTTGACACGCGCCTTTCATCAACTGCCACGCACGCGGATTATTGGATTGCTCCTTATCCAGGTTCTGAAGCGGCGATCTTGTTGGCCATCGCTAACTATCTGATCCGGAACAATCTTTACAACCGCGAATTCGTCGAGACGTGGTGGAACTGGCGCGAGTACGTGGCACAACCCTCAACATTCACTCTCGATTTTAAAGAGGAGCCACCAAGCTTTTCCGATTTTGAAGACATCCTGAAGGAACTCTACAGCGAGTACACGTTCGAGTTCGCCAGTAAAGAATCGGGAGTTGACGCGAAAACCATCGAACAGATCGCTGAGGTTGTCGCGACTGCAGGCACTCGATTCTCAAGTCACAATTGGCGAAGTGTTTCATCAGGCGTAAGCGGCGGTTGGTCAGTTGCCCGTTGTTTGTTTTTCATCAATGCGTTGCTGGGTGCTGTGGCGACTGAAGGAGGCGTGTTCCCGAATGCCTGGAACAAGTTTGTGCCCAGGCCAATCTATACGCCGCCTCATCCGAAGATGTGGAACGAAACAACGTGGCCTCGAGAGTATCCGTTGTCAATGAACGAAATGTCGTTTCTCTTGCCGCACCTCTTGAAGGATGGACGGGCAAAGCTCGATACGTATTTCACACGTGTCTACAACCCTGTCTGGACAAATCCGGATGGATTCTCCTGGATTGAGATGCTGACGGATCCGGATTTGGTCGGTTGTTACATAGCACTGACACCCACCTGGAATGAAACTGCTTATTACGCAGATTATGTGTTACCGATGGGAGTGGGTTCAGAGCGCCACGACATTCATTCATATGAAACTCACGATTCGCAATGGCTCGGTTTTCGACAGCCGGTGCTCAAAACACTCAAGCAACGCGAGGGCGCAAACATCAACGACACTCGCGAAGTAAACCCCGGCGAAGTTTGGGAGGAGAACGAATTCTGGCTTGAACTAACGTGGCGAATCGATCCGGACGGCAGCCTCGGTATCCGGCAATTCGCGGAGTCAAAGAAGAATCCGGGTACGCGTCTTGGCGTCGATGAATATTACGAATGGATCTTTGACAACTCTGTTCCAGGACTGCCGGAAAAAGCTGCAAAGGAAAACCTCACACCGTTGCAATTCATGCGACGCTATGGCGCCTTTGAAGTTAAAAACAAAATCGGAAAAATCTATGAAGAGGTAGTTGGGCGGGAAGAGCTGGAAGACGCGCGGGTCGATGAGTTTGGTCGGGTTTTCACCCGCGCTGCAAAGCCGGCTGGACCAAACATAGTCCCGCTGCCGTTGCCGGATGGCGATGACGAGGGGCGGAGACTGGTTGGTATTAAATTCGGCGATACGATCAAGCGCGGTTTTCCAACGCCGAGTGGTAGGCTCGAGTTCTTCTCAAAAACTTTGAACGATTGGGGCTGGCCTGAATACGCTATTCCAAGTTATTTCAAGAGTCATGTTCACCCTGACAATCTCGAACCGGATCAAACAATTCTGATATCAACTTTTCGCCTGGCCGTTCAGATTCACACGCGCAGTGCGAATTCGAAGTGGCTGGATGAGATTGCGCACACGAATCCTCTGTGGATACACACTAGTCATGCAGACAAACTTAACGTGATTACAGGCGATCTTCTTCGCGTTGAGACGGAAATCGGTTATTACGTTGTGCCGGCATGGGTAACTGAGGGCATTCGGCCCGGCATCGTTGCTTGCAGCCATCACATGGGCCGTTGGAAACTCACTGATGAGGGACAGCGTCAATTGATGGCTACGGTAAAACTCGATCGCAACGGAACTCAGTGGGGATTGAAACGTCAACGAGGAATCGAGCCTTACGAATCAACTGATGCTGATACGCAGAGGATCTGGTGGAAAGATGCGGGCGTTCATCAAAACATGACGTTCCCGGTTCACCCCGATCCGATCTCCGGCATGCACTGCTGGCATCAAGCGGTTCGTGTTCGTCGTGCTGAACCAACCGACACCACAGGTGATATTTTTGTGGACACCGCAAAGTCACGAGAGGTTTTCAAAAAGTGGTTGGCGTTAACGCGGCCAGCCGACAAATACTCTCCGGATCGAACCCGCCGGCCTTATTGGATGCTGCGTCCCTTGAAGCCTGCGCGGGAATATTACAAACTTCCGGAATAGTCAGTGGTCAGTAGTCAGTGGTCAGTTGTTTTTGGTCTTTGGCTTTTGGTCTTTGACCGTGATTTCCCTTAGAGTTCAAAGACCAAAAATCCAAGACCAAAGACCAAAAGCCAAAGACCACTGACCATTGACCACTGACCACTGACCACTGACAAATTATGTACTTCAAACAATTCTATCTAGGTTGTCTGGCCCATGCTTCGTACCTGATCGGCTCCGACGGTGAGGCTGCGGTTGTCGATCCGCAGCGCGACGTTGATGAGTACATCACTGAGGCCGAAGATCACGGGTTCAAAATCAAATACATTATCGAGACTCATCTCCACGCCGACTTCGTCAGCGGTCATCAGGAACTTGCCGCGAGAACAGGAGCGTCGATTGTTTTTGGCGCTCAGGCAAATGCGGCGTTCGCGCACAAACCAGTGAAGGACGGGGATGAACTGCCGTTGGGCGGTCTTGTGCTGCGGTTCATGGAAACTCCTGGTCATACTCCGGAGGGCGTCTGTATTCTTGTCGTCGACCCTTCCGTTTCTCCACAACCTCAAAAAGTATTGACCGGCGATACGCTCTTTATCGGTGACGTTGGTCGTCCTGATCTCGCCGGTGGCAAAGGATTCACTCCACAACAAATGGCTGAGCTGATGTACGACAGTCTGCATGGAAAGTTAATGAAGCTTCCTGACGAAACTGAGGTCTATCCCGCTCATGGCGCGGGTTCGATGTGCGGTAAGAACATGTCGAAGGAAACTTCGTCAACAATCGGGGAGCAGCGCAAATTCAATTATGCGTTGAAGCCGATGAGCAAAGACCAGTTTGTATTAATGATGACGGCCGATCTCGCCGAGGCGCCCGCATACTTTCCTAAGGACGCTGAGATTAACCGCTCGGGCGCCCGTGGTCTTTCAGAACTCGCCCCGCCAAGACAAGTGACTGTACAGGAACTGGAGTCAGCACGCTCTGCCGGACACATCATTCTTGACGTTCGGAACGCACAGGCTTTCGGGGAGGGCCATATTGCGGGATCGATCAACATCGGCCTTGGTGGACAGTTTGCTATGTGGGCCGGAAGTTTGATTCCGATGAACGCGGAAATTGTCATTGTCGCGGAGACGAATGCTCAGGTTGACGAAGCAGTTGTGCGATTAGCACGCGTTGGCATCGAGAACGTAAAGGGTTATTTGACTGGTGAAGATGACGAGTGGAGTCGCGAAGGTTTGAAGGTTGAAAAAATCGACCAGATTAACGTGAGCCAGCTAAGCGAACGACTTGCGAATGGCCAGTTGCAAGTAATCGACGTGCGACGGCCTGCGGAGTATTCAACCGGACATGTCCCTGGTGCTTTAACTTCACCGCTGTCTGGACTCGAAGGCCGAATTACAGATCTTCCTCTTACCAAAGACGCTGAGACTGCCGTGATTTGTGCTGGCGGTTATCGTTCGAGTGCGGCCGCGAGTTTGTTACAGAAGCACGGCTACACTAATTTGATTAACGTAATGGGCGGCACGAGCGCTTGGGTGAATGCCGGGTATCCGGTGGAAACCTCCCCCACCAAATCTTCGTAAGCGCGGTTTATGGTCAGTAGATCGGAATAGGTCTTATAAGTCGTATAGGTCCTATTGGTACTACTGACCTGCATTTTTTTGAGCTGAGGTAACGTCATAGATCCGTTTACCTTCAAACTGCTGATCGCGATTGCCATCATCGTCATTGCCGCTGTCCACGGCTTCGGCGCGGCCTGGCTCGCAATCTGGATGCTCTTCCACCCCTACCACTCAGTAAAACTTTTCGGACTTACAATCTGGCCGCAGGGAATGATCCCGCGGCATCGTGAACGTCTTGCACAGTCCATTGGCAATGCAGTAGGAAACGAACTCGTTTCTCAGCAGACAGTTTTCGACGCTTTGTTTGAAACAAGTTTCTTTCAAGACAAGGTTGAAGCCTTCGTCAACTC
Source organism: Pyrinomonadaceae bacterium (assembly GCA_036006355.1). Lineage (GTDB taxonomy): Bacteria > Acidobacteriota > Blastocatellia > Pyrinomonadales > Pyrinomonadaceae > PSRF01. The sequence goes on from DASYPT010000071.1 coordinate 80,766, forward strand.
GTATACGAATGATCTACTCGGAAAAGTCTATCCCTCATTTCTGGATGCTCTACCTTCGCAGGCTCGTGCTCCAATACTCGACACCATCTCCGCGCTCCAGTACCGCCTCGCCGAGTACATCGCCTCAATGCTTAAAAGCGAAGAGACGGCCGCAGCAATCGAACGTTTCATTGACAAACAAGTGGACGATTTTTCTGAACGACGGTTCGGTGACCTGGTAAGCACAAAGTCCCTGGACAAAGTGATGGAAGCTGTTGAGGAACGCGTGCAGCGTTTGATCAACGAAGAGAGTTTTGAACGGAAAGTTCGTGACTTTGTTTCGGGTCGTCTCGACGATCTCGCAAACAGTAACGCCACGCTTGCCGAGACATTCACGCCTGAAACAATTGCCTTCATCAAGGATCGAATCGACCAACAAGTACCGCCAATCGTCCATCACCTGGCAGACATTGCAACCAGCCAATCAACACGCAAACAAATCGGATCTCTTATCAAGTTGGAGGTCGACCAGTATTACGAGCAACTCTCATTGATCAAGAAGATCTTCATCTCGCGTGAACGTATCCACCGAGAGGTCGATGAGCTGGTCAACAAGACGTTGCCGAAACGAGTAGAGGAGTACTTGCGTGGGCCTGCTTTCGAACAAGAGGCAGAAGCATTTCTGAATGCCACGATCGATAATGTCCTGGCGCGACCACTCAACGAATTGATAGGACAATTTGAGCCAATCAGATTCGAGGACCTTAAAGATCAGATCACGAGACGTTTGCTCGTGTTCCTAAGAAGCGAAGGTTTGTCTACATCAGTGTCGATGTATTTCAGCGATGCCCTGGATCGCCTGGCGCCACAAACTGTTGGCGAGGTAATGAACCAGATCGATCCGAGAACAATCGAACAGGCAAAAGCTCTTCTGAATCGTGGTTTACTCAATCTACTTGCGCGCGAAGATACGGCTCGCACTGTAAACGCCGTGCTGTCCTCACAAGTTGAACGGCTTCTTATTGCACCTATCGGTCGGCTTGGCGATCATGTCTCACAAAACTCGCTGCAGAAAGCAAGCTCGGCTCTGGTTGAGCGAATTACTCTCGTCGCCCGCGAACGTCTACCGATGGCAATCGCGGAATTTGATGTGGGTGGACTCGTCCGCAAGAAGGTGTCGGATTACCCAATTGAGAAACTTGAGGAATTAGTACTCTCAGTTGCTCAGCATCACTTGAAGACAATTGAGCTTTTTGGGGCGATAATCGGATTCTTCATTGGAGTAGGCCAGGCCATCTATTTTTGGCTTACATACGTTCCGAAGAGATAACTGGAACCTTGAAAAGCGGCTTGCCGTTTTCTAGTTAATGTCCGATATGCTTTAGCTTGTCGTGACGCAACCAACCAAACCCTCAGATTCAAAGCCCCCGAGAAACTGAGGTCTTGGTTGGTTTCGTCACGACAAGCTAAAGCATATCGGACATTAGAAGGAGCCCCAAAAATGTATTGCTCAAACTGCGGTACGCCCGTCACAAATGGAGTGAGCTTCTGCAATCGTTGTGGAAAGGGCCTGCGAGAACGAACTGAATCCAAGAGCACCTATGCCATCACGGCCTTTCTAACAGCCATTACGTCCATTGGCATCGTTGGTTTAGGAATCATGCTCGGCGGCTCTTTAGTCTTGCGCAAGGAAGCCGGTTTGCCGGTCGAACTCGTGGGCTTCTTCATGTTGTTTACATTTGTGATCGTGGCGTTGATTGAAATCATGCTGGTGCGAAACTTGTCGAAGTTGATGGGTTCTGCCGAGCGCACGCAGTACTTACCAACAGCAACACAACCGCCACTTGAATTGCGGCCGCCGACAACTACTGACTTTGTTGAGCCGATAGGAAGTGTGACGGACAACACAACACGTACACTCGAGTACGCACGTCGCGATCGCTGACGCAAAGGAGTGGAAAAATGAAACAGCTCTTGATAATCATCGTTCTTGTCGCGTTTGCCGGCTTCGGTTGTCACGGGAGAATGGCTGGATTTAAAGGCTCAGGCAAGCGCGCCGTTCAAAAGCGAGATATTCAACCATTCACGTCCATTTCAACGGAAGGGGCTTATAACATCAACGTTGTTTGCCAAAAGGGACAGAGTCTCGAGATCGAAGGTGACGACAACATCCTGCCTTTGATTTCTACTGACGTATCTAACAATGTCCTTCACTTAAAGAGCATTCAAAACTACTCCGTCGCTGAACCTATTGAGTTGCGTATCTCGCTGCCCAATCTCGATGCCTTGTCAGTTTCAGGTGCGGGGAGTATTGAGGTCACAGGATTGAAAGGTGAGAGGTTCGTCATCGACGCGAACGGTGCACCACAAATCAAAGTGTCGGGCTCGGCGAAAGAAGTCCATATCAATGCAAACGGCGCCGGTAAGATCGACACTCATAGTCTTCACGCTTCAAAGGGAACTGTAGAAAGCAAAGGCGTGGCGCGCGTGGATGTTGATGTCGCCGACGAGTTAGACGTAAATATCTCCGGGCCTTCGACAGTGACGTATGAAGGCGATCCTACAATCAACAAAACTATTCACGGTCCGGGAAAGGTTCAGAAGCGAGCTAGTGAGGGTGCGTGGGTAATTAAAATGGCGGAAGCTGTGCTTAGAACTTAGTGCTTTGTCAGTGGTCAGTAGTCAGTAGTTGGATAGCTCCTATAGGTCACATTGGTCCTTTACTACTGACCACTAACTACTGACTACTGACCACTAACAAAGCACAAAGAACAAAGCACAAAGCTCCTCACCGCAGAATTTTTCCTGTTGACAAGCTCCACAGTGCTGAATAACTATTTGCCCAACATCGAAAGGAGCTTACTTCCCCAATGACCTATGTTGTTGTCGAGTTATGCGTTGATTGCAAATACACCGACTGTGCTGCTGTTTGTCCCGTAGAAGCTTTTCATGAATTGCCTGATCGCTTATATATCAATGCCGATACTTGCATCGATTGTGACGCGTGCGTTCCGGAGTGCCCTGTTGAAGCGATCTTCGCCGATACTAACGTCCCCGAACAATACGCACACTGGACTCAGATTAATATTGATGAAGCTCCCAAGTTCCCAATAATCAGTCAAAAGATTCCCGCGCTTCACGGTCCTACTTGCACTGGTCCCGAAGAATAACAATTACGAAAGCTTGAAAACGTATAGGACCAATATGACCTATAGGACCTATTAACTTTACTGACCACTAACCAAGCACAAAGAACAAAGCTATTTGTAACTCTCCAAGTCGCTGAGTAAACTCTCGCCCGAATCGAGGACTGCTGATGATTCGCGCGTTTATTATCCTTGCCGCGGTTCTAACCTTCACTACCAGCACTTTCGGCCAATCGGGACGACGCAAACCTCCGACCGTTGTGCCCGACGCGACACCGTTGCCCACACCAAGCGAGTCTCCTAAAGCTTCCGAACCAAAACCACTACAGGTTACTGCCGAAAAGAATCAAGACTACAGCTGCTCCGATGATGGAACTCTTGCTCATTTAATAGACGATCCGGATTCAGTGAAAGCTTTTCTACCAAAGGAAGTCGATGTTCGTGCGGAGATCACTGCGCGCCCTGACCCTAAATACACTGAGACAGCACGTCGTGCAGGAGTTCAGGGAATAGTGATTTTGAAAGTACTGCTGTCGGCTGAGAACAAAGTTGATCGCATTCGAGTGCAGCGTCGTTTGCCTTACGGCTTAACTGAAAGCGCAATTCGCGCGGCCTGCGAAATCAAATTCAAGCCTGCTCTAATCAACGGCCAAAGAGTTCCTCAGTGGGCGACTATCGAATATGGGTTCAACCTGGCGAAGTCGTCGATCTATGGACCTTAGTGAGATAGTTGTTCAAGAGAATTCGGCTTTGCCAGGATCGAACAAGTAGATCAACCAGAATCGAAGAAGTGAGGAAGGGCGGTTTACCCCCGCTCTTCCAAACAATTGAGATCCGGCACAAGCGGGGGTAAACCGCCCTTCCTCACTTCTTCGATTCTGGTTGATCTGAATCAGTGCCCACCATCTTAATCGAGCCATTCTGGAACATCCTCGGGTATAATCCTCTCGGTCTCCTCCAGCAGTCTTTCCCTTAGCTCAACCATACAGTCGTGTCGAAGCGTCTGTCCTTATTACCGCTGTTCATTCTTTTCCTCTTTTGCTTCAGGCCGATTGTCCTGGCGCGTGATAATTGGGTCGGTGTTCGATCCAAGCACCTGCTGGTCATCGGCAACGGTTCCGAAAAAGATATTCGTTTGATGGCCATACGGCTTGAGCAATTCCGCGAAGTCGTGATGCAACTCTTCGCACGTCCAGGCTCAGACTCCTCTGTTCCAACTACCGTTATTGTTTTCAAAGACGACGCTTCATACACACCCTTCAAAACGAATCAAAACAATGCCGGCTACTTTCAACCTGGTCAGGACGTAAACTACATCACCCTGAGCGCCGAGACGCGCGGCGAGCAGGATTATTTCAATATCATTTTTCACGAATACACCCACCTCATCACAAACAATTCGATCGGTCCTTCGCCTGCATGGTTCAACGAAGGTTTGGCTGAACTCTACAGCACAGTTGCTATCACCAATAATGGTGTAGTGTTGGGCCGGCCGATTCACCGCCACATTGCCTCACTAAAAGAGAATGCGCTGCTGCCACTGCGATTGTTGTTTGAGGTGGATTACAAATCGCCCTATTACAACGAGAGTCACAAGCAAAGCATTTTCTACGCAGAGTCGTGGGCGTTGGTGCATGACTTAATGCTCAACCGCAATGGTGAGCGGGCCCGACAAACAATCACTCTTCTGGAATTACTGCGATCCCAGGAGCCTCTTGAAAAGGCTGTCCAGAAAGCATTCTCAACAACCCTCGAGAATCTGGAGGGCGAGTTGCGAGGCTACATTCAACAAGATCGCTATCGCCTCGTTCAAAACGTCTTCGCTTCCAAAAGCAAGCCGGATTTGCAGATGAGCTCTGCGCCAGTCAGCGAGGCTGAATTGCAGGCTTATCTCGGAGACTTATTGGTACACAGTAATCGCGCGGATGCTGAGATCTATTTGCAGAAAGCATTGCAGCTGGATCCTCAACTAACCTTCGCCCACGCTTCGCTTGGGATACTTCGTTTTCGTCAGGGAAGGATGGCCGAGGCGCTAACTCACCTCGAACGCGCCGCTGCGGCAGATTCGAAGAACGCGCTGGTCCACTATTACTACGCCTCAGCGTTAAGTCGTCCAACGGAACGCGATGCGAACCCGACAATTGGTTATTCTCCGGACGACGCCGTAAAAACGCGATCAGAACTGAAAAAGGCAATCGCTTTGCGCCCCGACTTTGCCGATTCCTACAACCTGCTCGCTTATGTCAACCTGGTAACCAATACAGATATTGACGAGACGATCCTTCTACTGAAAGCGGCGCTTGCGCGTTCACCAAATCACATCGACTTTATCTACATGCTGGGTCAGCTGTACGTGCACAAAGATGATTACAAGCAGGCCCGGCCGCTGCTCAATCAGGTGGTCGCCGGTCCCGCTGAAATTCAGATCCGCGAGCATGCGCAAAAGCTTCTTTCGACGATGAACTTGATTGAAGAACAAGAGACTAAGGAACAAGCGGCGCGACTTACCCGTGGATTGACGCCCGAGTCTGAAGAAGCGGCAAATCAAATATCGACCGATCCTTCCATTGCGCTCCGAGAGGCACTGCGCCTGCCCGACGCGGGCGAGAGTCAAGTTCAGGGAACTTTAGTGAGTATTGATTGTGACCCAGGCGGACTGGTCTTTGTTGTTAAGACAACCGACCGAATTTTGCGCCTGAAAACAGACACATTTCAGCAAGTCAAACGCACGACCTTTACTGCTGATGTGAAGGGGACAATTACCTGCGGCGTCAGAAAACCCGTCAATGCGGTTGTTGTTTGCTATCTACCCACGAACGATCGGCGATTGAAAGTTGACGGCACGTTGAAGTCAATTGAATTTGTACCGTCGGATTTCCAGCTCGTTCCTTCCATCATCCAGGTCACACCGTGATTTAAAGCGCGGGGTTTGTAAGTAGTCAGTGGTATAGGACCTATATGACCTATAGACTACTGACCATTGACTATGGTGTTGACCGTTGCTTCTCAAGTTCCTTTAGGAATGTCTGCTCCCTTTCAGTTAGGTAGGCTCTGTAACCATCCGGGTCGATGAAGGCACTCGAATCACCTGCCTTTAGCTTTTGAAATTTCGCCTCCATTCCATAGTAACTACCATGCGCGCCGAGAAAAATGTCACACGATAATGACTTCAGCACTCTGAATCCGCGTGCATAGTCGTCCGCGATTCCCGGGTAAAGGGGGTTGCTGACGAGCTTGTATCCGGGATTCACATTGGGACTACCAACGATGACGACATTGCGTGTTTTAGAACCGTCTTTAGCTTTCATGGACCAGGTGGTGCACCCCTTTGTGTGGCCAGGTGTCAGATGGGCAACGAGGGTGACGCCTCCGAGTTTGACTTCATCGCCATCATGTAAAACTCGATCGACTTTGGTTGGCGGATAAAGAGTCGATGGATCGTTGGCATACTGAAAATCAGTTTTACCACCAGATTCGACAACAGGGACATCTGCATCCATGACCATGTACTTCGCACCAGTGAGTTCTTTGATTTTGGCACTGCCGGCACAATGATCCCAATGTGCATGACTAATCAACAGGATCTTTACGTCGGTGAATTTGAATCCCAGTGATTCGATACTTGATCGAATTAAGGGAACATTCGCTTCCAGATCGCTATTGATGAGAATGTGTCCTTTAGGAGTGGTAATCAGATAATTTGCCAAACCCTTGCTTCCGACATAGTAGAGATTTCCAACAATTCGAAAAGCGGGGAAGGGTTCGGTCCATTCGGCCTGGGCGGTGACGTAATTTGTTTTGACAAGCAGGATAAACAGTATCGCTAGTGTGGTGCTAAGAAGCGTCCAATTGTGTCGTGTCATAG
>DASYPT010000072.1:0-5210 GCA_036006355.1 Pyrinomonadaceae bacterium
CAAAAAAGGGCGACTCTGAAGAGTCGCCCTTTTTCGCTCCCTTAGTCTGTCGTCGCTGTAAGCCACAGCCTTCTACTTCGAGCCAACAACCGAACAACGATAGACTTCGCCCGTATCGACGAGAGTAATTTCGGGATTGGCTCCGGCGGCAGCCGCCAGGACTTCATCGTCAGAAAAGAACTGGTGAGGCGCACTCGATGAATTTGAATCCACAAACTGCTTCTCCGTGTGGACATGCCGGGATTGGTCAACATGTTCCACACATTGAAACCAGCAAGGAATACAAAGAGGCCGGCCAGAATCACGCTAACGACTATGCTCACAAAAATCTCCGAAGGTCATGTTGAGTTGTACGTGGCATACACTGGTCATGCTCTCACCCGAAGAGTTACTTATCGTGCGGTTTGCTCTTTGCCCGGTCCCATTCGCTTTCAACGGATGGAGGTAGATCTTGCGAGTTCTTTAAGAGGGTAACAATCTGCCAGATCTCTTCGTCCGAAAGCATACTTCCCCATGCCGGCATCCCGGTGTTCCTTATTCCATGCTTGATAATCCAGAAGAGTTGGAAATCGGTGTATCCCGGTAATCCCCCTTGTAACTGCGGTGCTGGTGGATAGAACGACTGCCCGTACACACTCGGGCCGCCATCAGGAGTGCTATGGCATCTAGCGCACATTGCCTTATAGACATCGACTCCTGTTTTAAGATCATCTTCATCCAGTGAAACGGGATTTTTTTCGTTAGGGGCGCGACGAGCAATGGAAGCGTGGAGCACAACCGGCATGATCTTCGCCTCTAGCCTTGAATGCTGCCCGTCGGCGCTCACCGGCATAAGTCCGAGCATGGTTAGCGCGAGAATTGCCATCGACACCAACGCCAAGGTTAGGACTACGCTTAATAGGATGTTACGCATTTTTTGACTTCCCAATGGGACTCCAAGTTGTTGTGCGGTCGCCGAGGAATCGCCTGGTATGCACTTGAGTGCCCAATCGATTTTGCTCAATCGATTCTCCGAAGCGTCCTTGACGTTTAGCTTGTATGGTCCAATTTGACGTGCGTCGATCGAGGAAACCGTACAAGATGGGGGAAAGCATGGAAGCCAGGATAAGTCTGAGAATCCACACGGACGGGGTGCTGATTTGTGGCGCCACGATTACGCTGCTAATTCGGACAACGCTCGTGAACCCACACAACGTAAGAGAAACGAATACGCGAATGATAATCTGTCTCAACTGTCACCTCTCCCAGAACCTGCGGCCGGCACTTCCCACCTTCGTGGTATGCTGAATTCGACGTCTATGAACAAGACCTGCCTCTCCACTAATTTATTCCACACAGATCAGTGGCTATGGTTCCACGAGGAATTGATGGCTCACAAAGAAGGAATGACTTAGATACTCCCGATTGATCAAAGAATCGTGATTGCTCATTAATTCTCGGGAGACACTGCTGAGTTTTTTAAATACCGCTGTTTGTTCACCCCAAGTTGGCTTCCGAAAATTCTCGAGGTATTCAAATCAATCGGACCGCGATATTGAAGATACGAGGTTATGCCCTTAGATCCGGGAATCATGCGTTCGACGAATGTCCCCGGACCCCGGGAATTTTTGGTCACAAAACGCGGTAGATACAGAAGAAGGAATTCAAACGAAGTGACTGAGGCTGAGGACATGACAACAGCGAGAAAGAAACAGATAAGAGTGATCAAACTATCAACGTTAAACGATGTCACTGAATTACAGGATGCGTCTCTATCAGCAAAAAAACTCTTGGAAGATCCGATGAACCAGCTGAGGTGTACCGTCTCCAGATGGGTCGCGGAGTTTAAAGGGAGGTGTCGGCAGCATCCGAAGACTACGTTTCAAGCTTTATTTAAAGAGTAGGCATTCGGGCCCCAGCGAACGCGTGAGCTTGGGGCCGGTTCCGAATTTCCCCGGTCAATGTTCTCTGCCAAGAGACTGAGGTTGAGGCGGGAATTAATGCCGTCAAAGACTGGTCTTAATGGGTGATGGCGTAGTAGGGCAAACAGGAAAAGCGATTGCAACACGAAAAACTCGCCAGTTTTGAGGACGCGGTCCTACCGCACCTTGACGCAGCTCATAACCTGGCGCGCTGGCTGACGCGCAGCGACTCCGATGCGGACGACGTCGTTCAGGAGGCTTATCTACGGGCATTCAAGTTCTTCGGAGGTTTCCATGGCACGGACGGACGGTCCTGGGTGTTGGCGATCGTGAGGAATACCTGCTACACCTGGATGCAACATAATCGCTCGCCTCAATTCAGCGCTCCGCTAGACGACGAGCTGGAGGACATTGAGAGCGAGGATTTGGATCCTGAAGAGCTTCTGCAGCAGAGCCAGGACACAGAGATCGTGAGACGAGCCCTGCAAGAGTTACCGGTTGAATATCGCGAGGTGCTGGTACTACGTGAGTTGGAAGAAATGTCGTACAAGGAAATCGCTGGAATTGCCGACTTGCCCGTGGGTACGGTTATGTCCCGTCTGGCCCGCGGACGCAAGCGGTTACAGAAAGCTCTTACGAAACACAGGCAGACGGAGGTTTTAAGTGAGTTGCCAAAGAGCACAGGAACTAATACACGGCTACATTGATGGTGAGCTGGATCCAGTCAACAATTTGGAGACTGGGCGCCATATACAGGACTGCCAGGTTTGTGCGAGCACCTATCGTAGCCAAACAGCATTGCGTTCTTCTCTGAGGGATAAATCACTCTACTACCCTGCATCTGAAAAGCTGAAGAAACGCATTCAGTCGGTGGTGAGAAAGGAGGCCAAGTCCGAAAGGTCTCCGCGCTCCTTAGGCTGGCGCTGGGTCGCGGTTGGAGCGTCCCTGGCCTTTATGCTTTTGATCGGAGTGATGCTGTGGAGGGTCTTGCCGGGAGTTAGTGGTCCTTCCAGCGATGAGCTACTGGCCCAGGAGCTCGTCTCGAATCACGTCCGTTCGCTGTTGCTCAGTGGGAGTCATCTCACCGATGTGCTGTCTTCCGATCAGCACACCGTCAAGCCCTGGTTTGACGGCAAGGTGGATTTCGCTCCCCCGGTTAAAGACTTTGCCAGTCAGGATTTTAGTCTCTACGGTGGTCGGTTGGAGTATTTGAATAACAGAAGCGTGGCGACACTCATTTACCAGCGCCGCTCGCACTACATCAATCTGTATATCTGGCCGACTGAACAACGTGGCTCGACAGAGGAAATCACATTCCAACGCCAGGGATATAACCTGATCCATTGGACCAGTTCAGGCATGAACTATTGGGCAATATCCGATCTCAACAACGTCGAGTTGCATGAGTTTGCTCGTTTGGTGCAACAACAATAGTGAGAGTGGTGCTTTCCTCTTTCCCGTGACTACCGAGCTTCTGCTGGAGACGGTTAGGGCACGCGCGAGTCGGGACATCACCGTACCCACAGGGATCTCCGCTACGGTCGCAATTTGTTTGTATGACAACCCTTCCAACCCTGTGTGGTACGATGACCTCTCGAAACTCCGGAGGCAACTCCTGCCGGAACGGCGCATCCTGTGGTCTTACCTTGTACCTATCTTTCGTTGGCCTCCACCCTGGACAATCCTTCAAGTTCGCAAAGCCATTGCTGTTCACTACTGCTTCTGGGGCTTGGCATCGAGAAAGTCGTTCACCATCGGGACGATCGTTGACATGCGGTTCATCAGCGCAACATGAGTCGTTCCAGGCAGAATGGCAAGTCTCGATTCTGAGCGCGGCCCCAGGTCGCCGGAGACGTCGCCCCCTTTGAGGCGGAACATTTCCGACATGTGTTCGAGCCGTACGCCGTCGGCGTCGCCGTGGATGAAGAACATCGGCGCTTTGGTGGCCTTGAACTTGTCGGCGCCGAAGTCGTACGGTTTCACGGCTGATGCCTTCAGGTGATTTACAAAATCGGCGAATTTGTCGGGCGTCGGGCTCAGTTTTTTGTACTCGGTTTCGATGGGCGACCCTTTGAAAGCTTCCGCGGTGATCTTGGGCATTGCGTCGTTCTTTTCCTTGACCCAACCGTCGCTGCGAAAGGCGAAAGAAATGATGACGAGCTTACGTACTTTTTCCGGATGCCGGATCGCACACTGCATTGCCGCGCCGCCGCCGAGGCTGTAACCGATGATGTCCGCACTCGGGATCTTGAGATGATCGAGCAACGCGGAAACATCGTCGGCGAGGTTTTCAGGACTGATGTCACGATCGATGTCCGCGGTGCGCCCGTGGCCCTGCATTTCGACCGCGATCACTTTCCGCGTTTTTGAAAGTTCGGCGATCCAGTCCGTCGTTCCATTGCCCCCTGGAGCCGTCCAGTTGCTGGTGATCGTCATGAACGCACCGTGGAGCAACACTACAGGCTCGCCGCTCCCGTGGATCTCGTAATACATTTTGAGCCCGTTAACCGGCGCATAGCCCGTAGTTGGTTTTTGCTGCGCCGATACGACCCCCGACAGGAGCATCATCAGGAACATCGACAGGAGAAAAGCTGTTGTCTTCATGTTTCATTCCTCGCATGGGCAAGTGTCCGCTCAAGTAAGTCGAATGACGCTCCTCGCAATCGACGGCTATAGTGTTGGCCTTTCTGTCGAAAGCGAGCGAAGGTGCGTGAGCAATGCAACGCGACCTAACCCGCCAGTACTCCGTCGAGCTGCTTGTAGCTCATCTCCATTCCGTCCGTCATACCGGTTGACATCGCCGCATCGCGATCGGCCTTCGATGCATACTTGATCGAGGTCGTCACGTTCGTGATCCCGTTGGTCTCGTTGAAGGTCACGGTGATAATCGACGGCTCACCTCCCATCGATCCAAAGTCGCAGTCGCCCGGGTCGTAGATTTGCGTATGCGCGATCTTCGAATGCAACACGACCTCCAGCATCTCTCCAGTGAACCCAAACTCCTGGCCGTTCTCGTTGTCTCGCCAGCGCCAGCGATACTTCCCACCCACATGAGTAGCCATCTCGCACACCGGCATCGACCATCCGGGCATGGCCGTTAGCCAACGACGCATCAACGCGGGATCCGTATACGCCTGCCACACCAGATTGACCGGCGCATCAAAGCTCCGTTTCACCAGCACTTCTCGATCTGACGGCGTGCTCACTTCAGCAGGTTTCATTTCTTTCGCTCCTCTTTCTGTGCTTGCTTCAACTCGGCGAGTAACGCGTCGAGTCGCTTGTAGTTGCCTTCCCAAATCTCTTGCACTT
>DASYPT010000073.1:0-26554 GCA_036006355.1 Pyrinomonadaceae bacterium
CGCGAGCCCTCCTTTATTGAGACAGTTGCGCGCCGTGGCTATCGCTTCATCGCCCAAGTCAGCGAAATCTCTAATGAACAAGCTCGCTACCAGACCAATAGCGTCGAGAAGCGAATAGTCGGCATCGAAAACGGCAAGCGGTTCCCGACCGAGGCTGCGAGCCAGCCCCGAAAACAAGTTCCCGCACAAACATTTCGTCTCGTTTTTCTCTGCGGCGTCTTTATTACTCTGGTTGTTGGGGGGCTTGCCTTTTACCCATGGCGAAGCAGCAAGAATCAACAACATTCGCGGATTAGGTTCCAGAATGCGCAAATGACACGGCTGACAAGCGGGAAAGCCTTGCACACTGCGATTTCGCCCGACGGAAAACAGGTCGCGTATGTTCTTGAAGAAAAGGACGGACAGAGCCTTTGGCTACGGCGGACGACGGTGGAAAGCTCCGTTCGAATCGTTCCACCGCACAGCGTCGATTTTATGGGAGTGAGGTTTTCGCGCGACGGCGACACGATTTATTACATAACGTCAGAGCCTCAAAAATTCGAAGGCACGTTGTATTCGGTTCCCGTCCTGGGCGGCCCGACGCGAAAGCTTTTTGAAAATATCGGTGGACCAATTGGGCTCTCTCATGACGGCACTCAAATAGCTTTTACGGTCTGCCACGCTGAGAACGAAGGAATAATCCGGTTGATGGTTGGTTCCGCTGACGGTCTCAACGAGCATGAGATTTATGAGGAGAAGGAGCCAGCTGGCTTGTCGCTTTTTACGCCACCAGCCTGGTCGCCCGACGACAGCCAGATTGCGACCGTAAAAACGGACACCCGCGAGGTTCTGAACAAATTTATTGCTGTCAATCTAAGAGACGGCAGCGTGACGAATCTCTCGAATAACGAATGGAAGATTGTGGACGGTTTGGACTGGACCACCGATGGTCTGTTCGTTTCCGCTCAACATCAAGACGATGATAATTATGAACTCTGGCAGATCGATCTCTCAAAACAAATTCCGCAAAAGTTAACCAAGGATCTAAGTTCTTACCACGGCATTAGCCTCGCTAGCGATGGACAAACGTCGGCGACAATTCAGAACGTCACATTGACGCAGCTGTGGTCAGTTCCGCTAACGGGTTCCGCGAATTTCAAACAGATCACGTCCGGCTCGGGCAGTTATATCGATGTTGCGTTTACACCGCACGGCAAACTGCTTTACTCCTCACGAGCCAAAGGTCTCGGGGATCTCTGGATGATGGATGCGGATGATCGAAACCATATCGAATTAACGACCAACGCGGGTGGTAACTACAGTCCCGTCTCTTCGCCTGACGGACGTTTTATATTCTTCACCTCAAGCCGCGGAAAGACATATTCCATATATCGCAGTCTTGCAGACGGCACCGGCGCTTACAAGTTGACTAATGATAACGAGGAAGAAGCAGCGGCGGCGTGTTCACGTGACGGTAAGGTTGTCGTGTTTCAAAACTACCTCCAGGGTTCGCAGCCACTCAAAAAAGTTTCATCGGAGGGTGGCACACCTGTATTGCTTAACGATAGGTGGAATGGATCACCAGCCATCTCACCCGACGGAAAGTTTGTTGCGGTATGGCATGCAGAAATGTATGCAGATCAGTGGAAGCTTGCGTTGATCCCACTCAACACCGGCGGTAAGCCGGTTAGGACTTTTTCCGCGACCTTTTCCGCGAACTGGCCGACAGGCCCTATTCGTTGGAGCGCAGATGGCCTTGGATTACTCTACATCGTAACCGCTGACGGCGTGAGTAACATCTGGCGACAACCGATGGATGGTGGCAAACCTGTTCCCGTTACTCAATTCCAAAACGACCTCATTTTCTCGTTCGACATCTCTCCCGACGGCAAAACCCTCGTCTGCGAGCGCGGCACTACTGCGCAGGACGTTATTCTGTTAAGCGAGTAATCAAGGTAACAACGCTCTTTTGCTAACGTTGCCAGTAACGTTTGATACGTTCAGCAAGCATGGGAAAGGGCACGTATTCTGCGGTGCGTCCTGCCTTGCGTAACTCCTCCACCATCCTCATCGCGCCATCAGCATTTCGAGTGTGTACCATGATCGTCGAGGCCTTTTGAATTTCTGGATTCGCACTGAGCCAAAGAGCGACCGCGTAACCGGTGCGTTCGTCGTCCGTGGAGTCGGAATGGTAGTGTTCGGGATGAAGATCGTGGTCAAGGAAAATCGCATCGTATGCAGTTGCTGCAAGTCTTTCTTGCGCTGCGAGCACATTGTCGGCGATGTCGAGAAAGTCTCCTTTGAATCGCGTGCGAAACCACTTGTGCCGGCGTTCATCATCATCAAGTAAGAACACTCGGATCGGATGACGCTCTGCTTTTATTGAGGTCAGTCCGAGTTTAGTCAGAAGTGAGCGCAACAGGGTCATGGGTTGAGGCTTTTGTTCGCCGACTGTTCCTTTTTGTTTGGAGTCATTCGACTATAGCATGGATGCGATCGTTACCCAGTAGGGTAACATGCGATTTTTGAAGCGATGCTCACTACTCCGGAGTGAGGACATGTGCGGAGTTGAGATATAACAAGCAGCACAACTCTGTTCGCAGCTAGTTTCAAAACCCGAATGCTATAATCGCGCACAAGTGAATCGATGATCGAAAATCCCGAATCATTACCAAACAACAATACACCGGAGACCGAAGTCTGTAAGGACTGTTTTGGTACTGGAACGAAGGTAGATCCGGTAAGAGGCGCCATGGTGTGTCCATGCCAACGAGGGGACCGCTCCAAAAAGCTGCTCACAAACGCTCGCATTCCTGCTCGATACGCGCAGTGCTCCTTTGATACGTTCAAAACAGAACCCGGCACGCTTCAGGATCACGCGCTACTCTTTGCACGCACGCTCGTAGTCGATTATCCGGCGGTCGATCGTGGATTGTTGTTTATTGGACCCGCAGGGGTTGGTAAGACGCATCTGGCGGTTTCGATAATTAAAGGACTGGTCGACAAAGGGTTCGCCTGCATTTTTTCTGAGTTTGGATCGCTGTTGAAGGAAATCCAGGATTCCTACAATCCGATTTCAAGAACATCGGAACTGAAAGTGCTCGCGCCAATTTACCAGGCGGACGTTTTGGTCTTGGATGAATTAGGCGCAACTGTTCCCACGGATTGGGTTCGCGACACGATGTATCAAATTATTAACAAGCGATACAACGACAACAAGCTTACAGTCTTCACGACAAACTACGAAGATGAAGCCCGCTTGACCCAGTCGACAGGAGCATTTCGGAAAGGCCTCGACAGCGTTAAAGACCTAACTACGCTCGAAGATCGGATAGGACCGCGCCTGCGAAGCAGACTGCACGAAATGTGCACGAAAGTGCCAATGAACGGCGAAGATTATCGAACTCACATGGGACGGCGTCGATTTGATATAGCCCGAGGTTAGGGCAGATGTCGCTTTTCAATGAACTCCCGATACTGAGCCTTCAAAGATGGTTGCAACTTGAATGCTTTATCGAAGTCTTTGGCAGCCTCCGGTTTCTTGTTTTGTAGTGTTTCAATTACCGCTCGGTTCGCATACGTTTGAGCGAGAGATGGATCGATCTCAATCGCCTTCGAATAATCAGCTAAAGCTCCGTCAAAATCTTTGCTCTCCTGCCGCACGAGTCCGCGACCATAGTAGATTCCCGCATCATCCGATTTAATCTCCAACGCTTTCGAGTAGTCTGCAATTGCGCCGGCGAGATCCGCTTTTGCCTGCCGAACCACTGCTCGGTTGACATAAGCCAAGAAGAACTCAGGGCTCAATATGATTGCTCGAGAATAGTCTGAGAACGCGCCGTCCAGATCCTTCTTCGCCTGTAAGGCGATACCGCGGTTGTAAAAAGCATCGGACGATTTGGGGTTGAATTTAATCGCATTCGAGTAATCTGCGATTGCGGCATCATTGTCGCCTTTTGCGCTGTACGCATTACCTCGATTGTTATAGGCGAGTGAAAACTGTGGTTGCAGCTCGATGACTTTTGTAAAGTCAGCAATCGCCAGGTCGAGACTGTTTTTGTTTAGCAGGACGACTCCGCGGTTATAGTAGTTTTCATGATCTGTGGGGGCTAGCTCGATTGCTTTCGTGTAATCTGCCAGAGCTCCTTCCACATCATTCTTGCTGAGCAGTGCGTTTGCTCGATTGTTATAAGCCGCGGCGATAATGATTGGCAGGCCTTTCAACGAGATCGCTTTTGTGAAGTCTTCAATCGCTCCCTCGACATCACCCTGACTACGTCTGGTAACACCACGGTTGTTGAAGTCCTCCGCTGATTTCGGGGTTTGGTGGAAGCCCGAAACTAGTGAGATTACGGAAACGATAAGCAAAAAAATGTAGCGATTCATCGAACTAAACTCCGTGTGAAAAGCTCCTGCGTCTCAACGGTGATTTCGTGTGTTTCGTGTTAATTCGTGGATCGTTTTGTCCAAGTCTCGAAATACGATCCACGAAATATCACGAATCACACCCAAACGGACGAAGGCAGCGCCGAGATGCAGAGATTTCAAATTACGCCGCCACCTTTTATGCGGCGTTCGTGTCCGTCGTCATAGTTATGTAAAATGCTTCGACTTTCAAGTTCACAATTCGAGCATAAACGCTGATGCCCAAACGCACAGACATTCAGAAAATACTGATTATAGGCTCGGGACCCATCGTAATCGGTCAGGCTTGCGAGTTTGACTACTCCGGCACACAAGCTTGCAAGGCGCTTCGTCAAGAGGGATACAGCATCGTCCTCGTCAATTCAAACCCTGCAACGATCATGACCGACCCTGAAACGGCAGATGTGACGTACATCGAGCCCCTGACCGTTTCTTCATTGACTGAGATCATTCGACGCGAACGACCAGATGCGTTGTTGCCGACTGTCGGAGGTCAAACTGCGCTTAATCTGGCAATAGCACTTTCAGACGCTGGAGTGTTGGAGCAATTTGACGTTGAGATGATCGGCGCGAATCGCGAAGCCATCAAGGTTGCTGAGAATCGATTGTTGTTCAAACAGGCGATGGACGAAGCAGGTCTCCAAATGCCGCGTGGCGGGTTCGCTAAATCCTGGGACGAAGCGCGCGAACTAGTTGCAAACACCGGATACCCGGCCATCATCAGGCCATCGTTCACGTTAGGTGGCACTGGTGGCGGCACAGCATATAACCCGGAAGAATTTGAAGAGATTGTTCGTGGTGGACTTGCTGCGTCTCCGATTCATGAAGTCCTGATCGAAGAGTCGATACTTGGCTGGAAGGAATTTGAACTCGAGGTGATGCGTGATCTCGCGGACAACGTAGTGATCATTTGCTCCATCGAGAATTTCGATCCGATGGGAGTGCACACAGGTGATTCGATCACAGTTGCTCCCGCGCAAACATTAACTGATCGCGAATATCAACTGATGCGCGACATGGCCATCAAGATAATTCGCAAGGTCGGCGTCGAAACCGGCGGATCGAATATTCAGTTTGGCGTAAATCCCGAGAACGGTGACATTCGCGTGATTGAAATGAATCCGCGCGTCTCACGATCGTCCGCGCTGGCATCCAAGGCAACGGGTTTTCCGATCGCAAAAATTGCAGCGAAACTTGCTGTTGGCTACACGCTTGACGAGATCCCAAACGATATAACTCGAAAGACTCCGGCATCTTTTGAACCAACTATTGATTACGTTGTTGCGAAAATTCCTAAGTGGGACTTTGAAAAATTTCGCGAAGCCGAAGATGTCTTAGGTACGCAGATGAAATCCGTCGGTGAGGTGATGGCTATTGGACGGACTTTCAAAGAAGCATTGTTCAAGGGCCTTCGTTCTCTCGAGGCCGTGAAGCCTCTGCGCCTGGAAGACATCTCGGATGACGAACTTCAGCGCAAGCTGGCTCGTCCAAACTCGCAACGTTTTTCCTACATCACTTATGCGTTGCAACACGATTGGCCGATTCAGGAGATCTATCGCCTTTCGAAAATTGATCCCTGGTTTCTCGATCAGCTGCAACAGGTGATGGAGATACAGCACAATATCGAAGGCTTAAAACTCGAAGAGATTTCACCTGACGTTTTGCGTGAATTCAAAGAGGTCGCGCTTTCGGATCGGCGACTGGCTTACCTTACCGAGGTTTCGGAAGATGAGGTTCGTGTCTTTAGAAAAAAGCTCGGCATCATACCTGTCTATAAACGCGTCGATACTTGTGGTGCTGAGTTTGAATCTCACACTCCATATCTTTACTCAACATATGAAACTGAGGATGAGGCGAATCCGACCGATCGACGGAAGATAATGATCCTTGGTTCCGGCCCAAATCGAATAGGTCAGGGCATCGAGTTTGACTATTGCTGTTGTCACGCTTCGTTTGCGCTTCACGAAGCCGGTGTCGAAACGATAATGGTGAACTGCAACCCGGAAACTGTTTCAACGGACTACGACACTTCCGATCGTCTTTATTTCGAGCCGCTCACTTTTGAAGACGTAATGAACATTGTCGACCTTGAAAAGCCGGATGGAGTAATTGTTCAGTTTGGAGGGCAGACGCCTTTGAATCTTGCGATGCGACTGCAAGAAGCCGGAGTCAAAGTGATTGGTACTTCGCCCGATTCAATCGACCTTGCGGAAGATCGCAAGCGATTCGGATCATTGCTTCGCGATTTGGGAATTCCGCAGCCCGAGAATGGCATGGCTGCTTCAGTTGAGGAGGCAAGAGAAGTAGCGGAGCGAATTGGTTACCCGGTTTTGGTCCGTCCGAGTTACGTGCTTGGTGGACGCGCGATGGCAATCGTTTACGACGCCGATGCTCTTGAGAATTACGTTCGCAACGCTGTTGGTTTCACTCCAGATCGTCCGGTGTTAATTGACAAGTTTCTCGAACAGGCTGCTGAGTTTGACGTTGACGCGCTCGCCGACGAAACCACTTGCGTAATCGCCGGGATACAGGAGCACATCGAGGAAGCTGGTATTCATTCCGGCGATTCCTCCTGCGTACTGCCGCCCGTTCGAATCGACCCTGAGCATTTAGAGACGATGCGTCACTACACGCGAAAACTTGCCGGTGCGTTGCATGTTCGCGGCTTGATGAATATTCAATTCGCAATCAAGAACGATCGAGTCTATGTGCTGGAGGTTAATCCGCGTGCGTCGCGAACGGTTCCATTCGTATCGAAAGCGACGGGAGTTCCAATTGCGCGCATAGCGGCGTTGGTGATGGCAGGTACTAAGCTCAGCGATTTTGGATTGCCTGACGAACTGACGGTGAAGAAGTTCTTCATAAAATCGCCCGTGTTTCCATTCGCAAAATTTCCAGGTGTCGATCCGATCCTGAGTCCGGAAATGCATTCGACAGGCGAAGTAATGGGCATCGGAGATACATTCGGCGAAGCTTATGGAAAGGCGATGATGGGAGCAGGATTGACGCTGCCTTCGAGGGGCAAAGCCTTTCTAAGTGTCAGCGAGAACGACAAAGGCGCTGCTGTTCTGCTTGCCCGCAAGTTAAACCGGCTTGGGTTTGATCTAATTGCGACGTTCGGAACGGCGGCGAGGCTTCGTGAAGTTGGTTTGCCCGTAGAGAATGTTTTTAAGGTCAACGAAGGGCGACCTAATATCGCAGACCTCATAAGAAGTGGTGACATCTCACTTGTTATAAACACACCGCTAGGTCGTGTCTCCCACTACGATGAACAGGCCATTCGGCGTGCTGCTCTTCAATTCAACGTACCCTGTGTGACAACGATGACGGGCGCGCAGGCTCTTGTCGAAGCGATCGCAGATCTAAGCGCACGCTCTGTCCCCAATGTCCATTCGATACAGGAACTACATGCAATGACCAGTTCCATGGATGCAGTGACATCTACATGAGTGTACGACAGGCTGTCAGCCTGTCGTACAAGTGAAAAGTGGGAATAAATTCCGAAGACACAATCAAGAGGATCATGACTGAGTGCCGGATCATCGCCGTGATTGGTCTCTCATCCGATCCATGGCGTCCGTCCAATAGCGTCGCAGGGTACATGCGCCGTAGCGGATATCGAGTGATTGCCGTTAACCCCAATGAGACTGAAGTGTTTGGAGATCGGGCATACGCGCATCTCTCTCAGGTAAGTGAGAAGGTCGATCTCGTAGATATTTTCCGACGATCAGATGAAGCGGGTAGTGCGGTCGATGACGCCATCGCAGCGGGCGCGAAAGCTGTCTGGTTGCAGGAAGGCGTTATTGATAATGCTGCAGCACAGCGAGCACTCGACGCCGGCCTGATGGTAGTGATGGACCGGTGCTGGTTAAAAGAGCACCTCAGACTGAATCGAAAATAGAATGTCTACTCCAATAAGCGCTGTTGTGATCACTGTCAGCGATGCATGTGCGCGCGGAGAACGGCATGATGAGTCAGGTGACAAACTAGTGGAGCTATTGACTGACATCGGAGCGCAAATCGTCTCTCGCGAAGTGGTCTCAGATGATTTGCTTCCGCTTGTTGAACTCTTGAAAAAGCACTCTGAGAATGATGACGTTAATTTGATTGTTACAACTGGTGGAACTGGTTTTGGTCCGCGTGATAACACACCGGAAGCGACAAAGAGGATCATCGAACGTGAAGCGCCGGGATTATCAGAAGCAATGCGAGCGGAGTCTCTGAAGCACACACCAATGGGAATGATCTCTCGCGGGGTTTGTGGCGTTCGTTCAGGATGTTTGATTGTGAATTTGCCTGGCTCACCGAAAGCGGTCGTCGAAAGTTTTGCTGTCATCCGTCCGGTATTGCCTCACGTTGTCGACTTGTTGGCTGGAAAGACGCGTCATTAGCTCTTGCGTTTTTATCCCGAGAGTGGCTGGCGATGGATAGCCGCATCGATCGGTTCATGAGAACTTAACGAACCGGTAACTTCATTTTAGCCCGCTAAAGATATCGTTAGAACTAATCAAGAAGGTTGCCCATAGCTGGGTTGAGGGTCGTGGTGCCTTTATAGGTAATCGCGACCTTCTTTTTTGAAGGCCCGTGCCAATGGATTTTCTCTGCGCCTCCTCAGCGTCCTCTGCGTCTCTGCGGTTAACGTGGGGCAGCTCTTTCCATACCGCAGAGACGCAGAGGACGCAGAGGAGGCGCAGAGGTCACTTCCAAAACGACAGTAGTGTTGGTTTACCCCAACGCCTTCTTTGGGACGTCTTTGATATTTATCGGAGCAACCTTGTCAGGTGGATGTGAAGTTTCATCGGACGTAGAAGTTTCATCAACAATCTTCGCAACCGATCTCCTCAGATCTGAGGCAACGCTGCGCACAGAACGTGAAGCGTTCAAGACGTGGAACCCGAATTCCGCGCTCATCCTGTCAAACACTCTGAGCATTCTCGTTTGATAAGCGATGAAGCTGTCGTAGAAGTCTTCACCGAGACCCAGGTCCATGCCCGACTCCCAGTAGTCAAATCCCCTGCCGGAAGCCAGCACACGTTCCACGAGTTGCTGCGGTGATTGGATGCGCAAATAAAAAACGACGTCCGGAACGAGTGCCATTCCGTATATGGATCTAATCCATGCTGAATCAATTCCACGTACTTCAGCTCGGGCCAGCGCCGAGTAGATGTACCGGTCGGTTAGTACCACAAAGCCGGACCGCAGAGCAGGCAACATTTCATTCTCGAGCCGATCGATGAAGTCGGTTGCATAGAACAGCTGCATTGTAAGTCGACCTAACGTATGCCCGGTCTTTGCCTCCTTCAGCCCTCGACCGGCGAGAACTGATCTCGTCATACCCGTGTCAAGCACGGCGTGACCGCGCGACTCGAGCCATGTGCGAAGCATTGCGATGTGCGTCGATCTGCCGACACCGTCAGTGCCTTCGATGACTATCAGTTTTCCGCTGTACTCTTCCTGCTCCACTCTGGGAAGTGGCGCACCATAAAAATGATGTTTCCTAATGGGACTTCGACCGCCTTCTGTTTAGATGTTGACTGATCATCAAGCGCATCTCGCGCTGTTGCCTTTCAATCGATCGACTTGCGTCGATTACTGTTAATCCAAACTCAGACACCATCCGATCGTATTCCTCCAGGATCTTGCCCTGGAATATCGTGAAGCTTTCCTCCGGATCGTCAGCGAAACCAAGATCCATTCCGGCTTCGTAGTACTTTAAATTCGGTCTACCCGAAACGATCCGATCAATTGCAATGTCGAGTGGCGCCCTGAAGAAAAATGCCATCGTTGGTTTTACCGCAAACGAATAGACCGCGCGCACCCAATCACGATTGCAACCACGCGCTACATCGCGAGCGAACGCGGTGTAGATGTAACGATCTGCGAGCACGATGGCCCCGGCCTTTAGAGGTGGAATGATGTCTCGTTCAGTTCGATCCGCGAAGTCGGTTGCGTGGAGAAGAGAAAAGCTAGCCGGAGTAAAGAGGTGCCGTTTCTTAGCGCGTTTCGTCGTATCCTTTACCAGCGGTGAGGAATTCCATTCCGAGAAAAAGACCGGGTAGCCTTCAGCTTTGAGCCATTGATGGAGAAGAGCCAACTGAGTGGATTTGCCACTTCCATCTGTGCCTTCCACTACGAAGAGTTTGCCGGGAAATTGATGTCTGCCATATGTAATCATTGGCGCGCCAGAGACTAGGTCACACATGTTACAGCAATGTGAATCCTCGTCATAAACCTCTGAATTGATTAGGGACTTTGTATCTCTTACGAGATACCAAAGCAAGTTCAAAGGCGCTCTCCACTCCGCAGGAGTGAGATGTTTTATAGTTTTCGACAGTTCTAAACTTGCGCACTCCTTTTAGAGTGCCAAGTTAGTTGTGGACGTCACGAGTTTTGAATTTGAGGGCGTGGAGGGGCTGCGTGGAGGTAGTTCCTCGCCGGAGAATCGCACTCCTGACGGAGTGCTGGAGACTCTCATTGCTGGCGATCCATAAACATTAGACTCCTACGAGTGAAGATTAACGGTCGCTCACAAACTCACTGTATGCGACTTTTTTCTGCGACTGGAGGTGGTTGCTTAAAATCCGATAGAAGCATTTGAGACAGACGCCTGTTGTGTCGTGCTCCTTGTCGTCTCGAATTTTTACTCCACACCAGATGCACACGACATGGAATAAATGTCTGTGTTTGAGTTTTCTACTCACTGTTTCCTCCTTGTTCGAATTAATCGCTTCCGCTTCATTTGCCAACTGCCATTGGCCTTGAAACTCATCAATCACCAGCGAAAATTAAACCATCAGCGTTACGGCGCTAGAGACGTCAAGTTAAATGTCCGTATCACAGAGCGCCTGACCGATCCGCCAAAATTCAGATGATAATTAGACGGGCTTCAGTTTGGTGGCGAAATAAAACTTTTCACTGTGCTCGTTGTTAACATTTTGGTAACATCGACCGCCAACGCGACTCCCCTTGTCGCATGAACAGTCCAAGCCGACGCACGCCAGCAAACGACTACGCCGGTAAATCTGGGAGGAGTTGAGAGTGAGACCCAGAACCTGCAGGAACTCTTTTTCTTCAAAGATGCTCGACGTCTGTTTGCTGTCCATCTGGCTGATTGCCGGTGGGTCCACAGCGCTTGCCTCGAACTCCGGAAAAGTGGTCGTTCGTGAAAACGTTTCCGCAACTCAACGCCAGGAATTGATCGCCTCACTCAAGAGCATAACGGGTTGGTCCAACTTGCGGTTTGATCAGCAGGGTGTTTTGCAGGTGGCGAGGGAACCGGCTGCCAATGGTTCTGCAACCGCTCGTAGTCTTCTCGGGCGCGCAGTTGACGGCGATAAGGTAATTGTTTTGGAAGACGCAAGTTCGCGACTCGATGTCGCCTTCTGTCGAGTGGTTGAAGCCCGCTGGTTAACGAATACGGGGACCAGGCTGCCTGCGTTTGTCGTGTTGATAGACTTTGCTGACTTTCACGAGATAATTGGCGACAAGGAAGCTCGAGCGGCTTTCAACGTTGGCTGGGGTGTCTTGCACGAACTGGATCATGTCGTTTCTGACTCAACGGATTCCGACGATCAAGGACTGCTCGGCGAATGTGAGACGCATCTCAACGCGATGCGGCGAGAGATCGGATTGCCAGTTAGAGCGGCTTACTTCTATATCGAGTCAGCTTTGAAAGCCGATCCTAATTTCAATACTAAGCTCGTTCGACTTTCCTTCGAACAGTACGACTCCAACAAACTACGCATGCGACGCTATTGGATCGTTTGGGATTCCAAGGTTGTTGGTGGCCTGACTACTACCAATCAAACCGCAGCTGTCCAGGCTGTTCACGCACGCCGTAATTAGAAGGACACCACCAGGCTTTAGCCGGTGGTGCTTCAACTTCACAGCTACAAAACGTGCTGTAGAAAAACTTCCTGGACACCACCAGGCTTTAGCCGGTGGTCCTTCAACCTCTCAGCTACAGAACGTCCCTTAAGAAACCTTCTCAGACACCACCAGGCTTTAGCCGGTGGTCCTTCAACTTCACAACTACTGCGGCGGACTGACAACATCTTTCGTGTCGGCTTTGTTGGAAATTGAACTACCACCGGCTAAAGCCTGGTGGTGTCCAGGAAGTTTTCCGAGGGCACGTTTTGAAATTGAGGTACCACCGGTTAAAGCCTGGTGGTGTCGGATGGTTAGTGCGAACCCCTATCAGTCGGTGACGCCGCCGTGGCCATCGCACGTAAACGACTGAGATGTTCCTCTTCTGACATCTTTTGCAGCGTGGAATGGATCTCCAGAATTACTGCTTTCAGTCTCTGGAGATCGTGTGGTGAACTTTCGTTTGCCAAAATGGCGGCAGCGATTTCGCTACTTAGCTCGTTAGAAATGGCCATGATTCAGGAGTTGCTTGAACCGAACCCGAAGGATTTGTTTGAAGAGAGCACATCTTAGAGTCTTCGTGTTACGTTGATGTTAATTTGATGTTAACTGTTGGGATTTGGTCTTAGGTCTTCGGCCTTTGGCCTTTGCTAATTCGAGTGAGTGTGTTGCTGCACGGATAACAACCCTTAGGGACTAGTAAGCAACCAAAGATCAGAGACCAAAGACCAAAGATCTAAGACCACCACCAATTCAAATCTCCATCCACCTGTCATTAACAAACATTTAAGGCGCAATTCACAGCACTTTAACTGTGGACGCATATGGTTTCGACTTGAAGAAACAAAGTCTGAATCGGACATGACCATGCTGCGCTCTGGGCCGTGCACTTCAACGCCGGAGCTCACCCAGAGTTACAGATCGTCAACTGAAACCGCTCAAAACAAGACAGGAGAATTTCTATGTACTTCACGAACCCCCTTCGGCTCAGTCACACGCTTCTTTTGGTATTAGCGTTTGCCGTGATTTCTGTGTTGCCTACGATTGCGTTTGCTCAAGCCGATCAGGGAAGAATTGTTGGCACAGTTACCGATGCCAACGGTGGTATCGTTCCTGGTGCGACAGTCGTTATCAAAAACGATCGCACCGGTGAAGAACGCACAGCCACCACAAATGAATCGGGTTACTACGTTGTCTCTGCACTCAAACCGTCGCTCTATACGGTGACGGCTAATGCTCAGAATCTCACGGTCCGACTCAGCAACGTGCAGTTGCTTGTAGGACAAGAGTTGAACCTGCCGCTTTCGTTACAGGCCACAGGTGTTGAGGCAAAGGTAGATGTTCGAGCAGCTGCCGACACAGCAATTGACACCGGCTCCGCAGCGATGGGCGTGAACGTCAACCCGCGGGAGGTAGAAGCGCTTCCCTTAAACGGACGACAACTTTCGCAACTCTATCTGCAAGCTCCCGGCTCAGTGAATAGCGGTTCGGGAACGTACGGTGATATTCGCTTCAGTGGCCGCGCGGTCGAACAAAACACGATTCGCTACGACGGTATCGAAGGAACCGCAATCATTGATTCTTCACCAGGAAATTTGAATGGTGAAATTCCCACACCGTTTCGTTTGCAGTCTTCACTCGAAAACGTGCAGGAATTCCGAGTTGACTCAAGCAACTTCCCTGCAGAGCTCGGGACAGGTACAGGCGGTCAGATTAGCGTTGTCACGAAATCGGGCAGCAACAAGTTCCACGGCGCGGCCTTTGAATACCTACGGAATGACGCACTCGATGCAGCGAACTTTTTCGACAATCTCATCGGACAGAAGAGCAAGCTCAGGTTGAATCAGTTTGGCGGTTCAATAGGTGGACCAATAAAGGAGAACAAGGCGTTCTTCTTTTTCTCTTATGAGGGTTATCGACTACGCGGCGGAATAAATGCGATCGAGGCCGTCCCTGGCCAGGCGTCACGCATTTGCGCTGCTCCACTTGGTTCCGGAACTGCTGCCTGCAACGCTGCTACCGCTGCGTTGATCCCGGCATTCCGAGGAACCGGTGCGGTGACTTTACGGACTGGCCCAGATCTCTTCGACACTGTTCAGCTCCAGGCTAACAATATCGTTGACGAAAACTCCGTAGCGTTGCGGGTGGACTACAGGTTCAATCCGAAACACTCAGCGTACTTCCGATTTTTCAGGGATCAGGCATCGAATAGTCAGCCGGATGGAGTAACTGGTCGCCGTCTAGAGATTCGTCAAGTACCTCAAAACGGTGTTGTGGCGTTCCAGTCGCTTCTGACTCCAAACCTTCTAAACGAATTCAAGTTTGGATATAACGGCGCTTACTCACGCATAACTGCCAACGCTCCAAGCGTAAACGGGATCGATATGTCGAATCTGTCGTTCAACATCGGCGGCAGTGTTGCTGGCTTTGCTTTGCCGGGTCAGGGCGCAAACGCAGGTGTGGCTGTTCCCGGTGGTCTAATCCGCGCAAACAGTGCTCAGAACGGTCGAGGACAACCGTACACTCCCTATTCGCTGTCATTCATGGATAGCGCCAATTGGACTCGTGGCAATCACGTTGTGAAGGTAGGCGGCGAAGTTCGCGCGATTCGACTCTACACTGATCGGTTGGGAGGTATTACTTACACTTTTTCGAGTATCCAAAACTTCCTGGCTAACTCTTTACAATCAACGCAATTCCTCGGAGATCTGTCCGCTCCGTCGCCGTTCTTTAACAACAGCACTGGACAGGCGAAGGCCAAGCAGGAGTATTACATCACCTACGTCCAAGATGAGTGGAAAATCCGGCAAAACCTGACGCTTAATTATGGATTGCGGTACGAGTATTACACACCGTTGAGAGAAGCAAACAATCGCCAGATTTTGTTCGATATCATCACTGGCACCCTGAGAGATTCCAGTCAAGATCCTTTTCATGCATCGAAGAACAACTGGGGACCGCGTGTTGCGCTGACCTGGTCGCCAAACTCGACCGGTTCGGGTTTCTTCGGCGGAGGCAATACTGTCCTGCGTGGCGGTTTTGGCATCTATTATGGCCCAGGACAGACTGAAGATCAGATCCAGCCAATAGAGTCGAACCGGATTAGCTCGACTCTTTCAGGAGGCACTTTCCCTCAGGATCCAAATGTGATTGCCGCCGCCTTCTTGACCAATCCGAACAATAGACAATATCAGCCACGTGCTTATGCACCCGAGTACACCATTCCGGAGAAGGTCTATCAGTACAGCTTCTCGGTTCAACAAGCATTACCCTATAACCTGGCGTTTACGGGTGCTTTCGTAGGCGCTACAGGTAGAAACTTATTCCTGAGGAGTATTGCAAATCGCATCTTGCCAGGTCAGACAACGATTGGACCAACTGCAACGTCGTTGCCGTCAGGGTTCGGTGTTGTGAACCTCACCGACGCTGCAGGAAAAGTCGTGGCAGTTCGAACGGTGCGGGAATTCTCGATAATCAACGGAACGGGCGCTCCTCTGAATCCGTTCGCCGAGATAGACGATAAGACCAGTGGTGGTCACGATAGCTACCGGGCTTTACAGTTGTCACTTGTCCGCCGTTTCAACACGGGCTTGACATTGAATTCTCAATACACCCTGTCGAGATCGTTTGGTAATACTTCAGGATCGAATGAGGCCCGCACCGCTGCGAATAACGCTCGGGCATTGAATGAATTTGATTACGATGAGGGCTATAACAACTTCGACGTTCGTCACACATTCAACTTTAGCGCGCTCTATGATCTTCCAGTTGGTAAAGGAAAGAAATATGACTGGGGGTCAGTTGGAAATGCTTTGCTTGGTGACTGGGAAGTTGGTGCTATTGCCAATGCTCGCTCAGCACTACCTCTGGAAATCGCCATCGTGCGACCCGATGTTGTGATGCAATGCCAAAACCCGGCTGGTTGTGCCGGCGGTGTCCCGAACGGATTCGTGGCCCAGTTGCCTGGAACGATCAGCGCTGCTTCACCGCTGCCATCCGGCTTCGTTGCAGTTGTCAATACTCCAGGCGGTGGTGCGTCGCGAAACGTTCGTCGTCCCGATTTGATTGCCGGTGTTAATCCTTATCTCGACAACGATCGCCTAATTCTAAATCCAGCTGCATTTACAACACCGCAACCGGGAACGTTTGGTAACGTGCCGAGAAATTTCCTGCGTGGCCCGAATTTCCAGCAGTTCGATTTGATTTTCAATAAGCGTTTCAAATTCTCGGAAACCACCAATGTTGAATTCCGAACGGAAATCTTCAACGTATTCAATCGCGCTAACTTCGACATCCCAGGTTCGCGATTGAATCTGGCGCTTCCAACGTTTAGTAACGGCGCATTCAGCACGTCGAATGTGAACCAACCAGGTCAGCCGTATACGGCCGGTGCAGCTGGCGGAACGTTCGGGTTGCTCCGGCAGACTGTGGTTCGCGACGTCGGTTTGGGCACCAGTCGTCAGATTCAATTCGCATTGCGACTAAACTTCTAACGGCCAATCAGACATGGAGGTCGGTTGATTTTCACTGGCCTCCATTTCAGCTTCTGGAATATTCATATGTCATTAAGAGAAATGTCACTAACTGAGCAGAAAACCCCGAACGGCACCGGCGATGATGTTTACGACGACGGATACCTCCGAGTCGAGCACAAGAATTACTACGTTGCTTGTGCAGGAACCCCGCTGAAGTTGCCCCGAACTGAATTCTTGATTTTCTCGCGTCTGTCACGCACTCCCGATCGAATTGTCACGGCAGGAGACCTTTGGGAATCAGTTTGGGGAGGCGACAAACCGCTGAACACAGAGAGCCTCCACGTTTACATCTATCGCCTGCGCGCGAAACTCCACGTCTTCGGCTTACAGATCGAAACAATGGTCAACGTGGGATATAGACTTCTGACCTCGCCCCAGCACTGAACCGCCCCTGTTAACCAAGAGTTCAGGTGAAGTTCAGTTCGATGTAACACGCAAAACCTAGATTTGAAGTCTAAAAAAAATTCGCTCTTACGAGTCCCTCAACATAGGAGACGCTCAATGTCTGTTTGGAATAAAAGCTTTCGAATCGCCCTGTCGCTCGGTTTGGCAAGTGCACTGCTGTTAATGGTCGCATGTAGTCCCAAAGGGTCTGGAACAGAATCGGGCCCAATACAGCTGCAGGGAATGGGTGCAACCTTTCCAAATCCGCTTTATCAGAAGTGGGTCAGCGAATATGGCAAGCTTCATACGAACATCAAGATCGACTATCAGTCCCAGGGGTCTGGCGCGGGCATCAAGGGGATCAAAGAGCAGACGGTCGATTTTGGTGCTTCAGACGCGCCAATGAAAGACGAGGATCTGAAGTCAGCCCCCGCTGAGATTCTGCACATTCCAACTGTATTGGGTGCAGTCGTAATCACGTACAACCTCGCAGGCATCACGCAGAAACTTCACTTCGCACCTGACGTTATAGCCGACATCTTTCTCGGAAAGATCAAGAAGTGGAACGACCCAAGAATTGCTGCTGACAATGCCGGAGCGAAACTTCCCGCTTCGGACATCACTGTAGTTCACCGGTCCGAAGGCAGCGGAACATCAGCTGTCTTCACTGACTACCTTTCGAAGGTGAGCCCGGAATGGAAAGAAAAAGTTGGCGCGGGGCCATCACCGAGTTGGCCGGTTGGAATCGGAGGCAAAGGCAACGAAGGTGTTACGGGTCAAGTGAAGAACACCCCTAACACGATCGGTTATGTTGAGCTGGCTTACGCTGTGCAGAACAACCTTCCGGTGGCGTTGGTTAAGAATGCGAATGGAGCCTTCGTTGAACCTTCGATCGACTCCGTGACAGCCGCTGCGGCAGCGTCCGCTGGAAATACACCGGAAGACTTGCGAGTGTCGATCACCAATGCTGCGGGCGCCGCCGTCTATCCGATATCCAGTTATACCTACATTCTCATTTATAAGAATCAGAAAGACGCTACCAAAGGAAAGGCGGTGGTTGATTTCTTGTGGTGGGGAATACACGACGGTCAAAGTTTTGCGAAGCCCCTGCAATACGCCACATTGCCTGCTGACATAGTAAAACGAGCTGAGGCGAAAATTGACTCGATCACGGCCGCTGGCGCGAAGCTTCGCTAGGCTCAACTTATGAGCGCGACAAGCCCGGACAGAATTGTAATTCCTCCAAAGCACTCGGACTGGCGCCGAGTGCTTTCGCCCACAGGGAACACGGGTGATGCGATTTTTCGTGTTCTCATGTTACTGGTCGGACTGTTCGTGGTGTCGATCGTAATTGCGATGGTCATTGCGCTCGCTTCGGACTCGATGCTATCGGTCAGAGAATTTGGCTTCAACTTTCTCATAAGTCGGCAGTGGAATCCGATAAAAGGTGAATTTGGTGCGCTACCATTCATCTACGGAACGATTGTCTCTTCTTTGATAGCACTCATTATCAGCGTCCCGTTCTCATTGGGCATAGCAGTGTTCCTCGTTGAACAAGCACCTCACTACATCGCGCGTCCGATTGGATTCTTTGTGGAACTCCTGGCTGCGATACCGTCAGTCGTCTACGGTTTGTGGGGAATCTTTGTCTTGGCTCCGTTTCTGCGAAGCTATGTCGAGCCACCATTAGCAAAGGCATTTGGATGGCTTCCATTATTTCAGGGACCAATCACAGGAATCGGATTACTCACAGGTGGAATCATTCTCGCAATAATGATCACTCCCATCATTTCGGCCGTTGTACGAGATGTTCTCGCAGCCGTGCCCGGTTCACAACGTGAAGCGGCACTCGCGTTGGGTGCAACAAAATGGGAAATGATTCGCGTCGTGTTGGTGAACGGGGCGCCAGGTATTGCTGGCGCGGTGATTCTTGGTTTGGGTCGAGCACTTGGAGAGACGATGGCCGTGACAATGGTGATCGGCAATCGACCTGAAGTCAGTGCATCGTTGTTTGCTCCGTCGTACACAATCGCGTCCGCAATTGCAAATGAGTTCACAGAAGCAACAAATGATTTATATGTAAGTGCATTAGTTGAACTGGGACTAATCCTGTTTCTTGTTACTTTCATCGTAAACGCAATCGCGCGTCTGCTTGTCTGGAACGTCACGAGAAAAACGGGAGGCGTTGGGAGAGCGGCGTGATGGGAGCAACCAGACCAGTTGATCGAATGCGTCGCGCCACCAGCGCGATTATGACAACGTTAACAGGACTGTGCACTCTGCTCGCGGTCGGCATTTTACTGATAATTCTCACGTATATTGCGTATCGCGGAATAGGTTCGTTGAGTTTTCAATTTCTGGTGGATAGTCCTCGCCCCGTTGGCGAAGGCGGAGGAATCGGAAACGCGATTCTCGGCTCACTCGTGTTGCTCGCGTTATCTTCTGCCTTCGGGCTGCCGTTGGGAATCTCAGTTGGGATTTATCTTTCTGAAGTTGGAAAGGGAAAGCTTGCCAGCGCAGTCCGCTTCATTGCCGATACGCTGACGGGAATACCCTCGATTGTTACGGGCGTATTCGTCTACGCAATTCTCGTTTTACCAATGAAGCATTACTCTGCTTTTGCCGGCGGTGTCGCGCTGGCGTTTATCATGATTCCGATCGTTGCTCGCACAACAGAAGAAATGCTCAAACTCGTGCCACACAGCTTGAGAGAAGGAGCATTGGCATTAGGCGCTCCGCAATGGCGTGTCACTCTGGGTGTGGTTCTGCCCGCTGCGGCCTCGGGGATTGCGACCGGAGCAATGCTTGCAATCGCTCGAGTTTCGGGTGAAACAGCCCCGCTCTTGTTTACTGCATTCGGTAGTCGTTTCTTTAGTTACTACCTTGATCGTCCAATCTCGTCGCTAACTGTGCAGATCTACAACTACGCTATCTCGCCGTATGACGAATGGCACGCCCAGGCATGGGCCGCGACGCTTGTGTTGATGACCTTGATACTTGGAATCAACATCATGGTTCGATTCCTAACGCGTAAGAGGTTTTAGGTATGTCTGGGGTAGTGATGACGAAAATGCCCGCGCAAAAAGTAGCGCCGCCCAAGATTGAAGTTCGCGAACGACATGAGCCGCCGGCCCAGAAGGAGACAGGCAAGGTCAAAGTCGCGGTGCGCAACCTCGATTTTTTCTATGGAAGATCACAGGCGCTTCATAACATCTCCATCGAGATTCCTGAACGCATTGTTATGGCGTTCATCGGGCCATCAGGCTGTGGGAAATCGACCTTCCTCCGCACGCTCAACCGGATGAACGACGTCATTCCGGCGACTCGTGTCGAAGGGGAGGTCTTAATTGACGATCACAACGTCTATGCCACTGGCACTGACGTCGTGGAATTGCGCCGCAAAGTTGGAATGGTGTTCCAGAAGTCCAATCCTTTTCCAAAATCGATCTTTGAAAATGTTGCGTACGGTTTAAGAATCAACCGTTTGACTAAAAGCTACAGTCAGCTGGAAGAGCGGGTTGAAGAAGCATTGAGAGATGCGGCGCTTTGGAATGAAGTAAAGGATCGGTTGAAGACCTCCGCGTTGAGTCTCTCGGGGGGTCAGCAGCAACGTTTGTGTATCGCGCGAGCCTTGGCGATTCGTCCTGAGGTACTATTGATGGACGAACCAGCATCTGCTTTGGATCCGATCGCCACCTCGAAGATTGAAGAGTTGGTGTTTGATTTGAAGAAGCAATACACCATCGTGATTGTTACTCATAACATGCAACAAGCAGCTCGAGTTTCTGATACCACTGCGTTCTTTTTGCTGGGCAAGTTAATAGAGGTCAATTCAACGGAGAAGATGTTCACGGCGCCGAATGAGAAGTTGACTGAGGACTACATTACGGGGCGATTTGGGTGAAACCTGGCCTTTGGTTTTTGGCCTTTGGTCTTTGCCTGGGTCCTTAGACGTTCGGTGGTTACTAGTCTAAGACCAAACAAAAGCCAAAGACCAAATTGAAAATTTGAAATCTTAAATCTGCAATTTTATGGAATCCCACCGTCATCTTGACGACGAACTAAGTTCACTGCGTGATCGAGTATTGCTGCTCGGAGGTGAAGCTGAGCGAGCACTCGAACGTGCCATGTACTCGCTAAGTGAGCGCGACAGCGAAGTTGCACGTGATGTGCTCGACAACGACGACCAGGTCGACCATCTCGAGGTTGAGATAGATCGTCAGTGCATCGATATCATTGCGCTGCGACAACCGGCTGCGCGTGATCTCCGCTTCGTGATTTCAGTAGCAAAGATGGCTCCCGTCCTTGAGCGAATTGCGGATCACGCCTGCAACATAGCGCGCACGGCAATCGATCTAAACAACGAGCCTGAACTCAAGTCGGTTCTCGATCTTCGTCGCATGGCTGATCACGCGCTTGAAATGCTCCGTGCGGCGCTTGACTCTTTTACGTCGGGTGACGCACTTGCTGCGCGAGAGATCATTAAGAGCGACAGCAAGATCAACGATCTCTACAACCACACTTTTCATCGACTGATTGAGATGATGGTAACTGAACCCACAACTGCAACCCGGGACGCGCGACTCTTGTTTGTCGCCAAGCATCTCGAACGCATAGGCGATTACGTAACGGACATCTGTGAGCTTACCGTCTATATGGCTGAAGCCGCCTTCATCAAGCACACCAACTAATCATGACACGTCCGGTATTGATAATTGAGGATGATGCCGACATCTCCGAGAGTTTGAAATATAACTTCGAACGTGAAGGTCTGGCCGCAGTCACCGCGCCGACGGGTGAGGCCGGGTTGACCGCCGCTCTAAACGAGCGCGATCCTCCACGACTGATTATTTTGGATTTGATGTTGCCGGGGATGAGTGGAATAGAGTTGTGTCGGCGTTTACGGAGGGAACCGGCGACGAGAAGAACTCCCATCATAATGTTGACGGCGAAGGCCTCGGAGTCAGACCGCGTCGCTGGTTTGGATCTTGGCGCGGACGATTACATTACCAAGCCATTTTCGGTGCGCGAACTGCTCGCGCGTGTCAGGGCTGTTATGCGCCGCGCGGATGAGACGATGGGAAAGACCTACGAAGACGATCATCTGGTGATCGACTTCGACGACATCCGCGTCGTTTGTGATGGGACCAAAGTTAAGCTGACGAACAAGGAGTTCACGCTGCTCTCTGTTTTGGCACGCAGCGCCGATCGTGTTGTGACTCGTCAACAACTGCTAGATAGTGTTTGGGGTTACAGCTATTATGGGGATGCGCGGACATTGGACGTTCATATTCGTCGGCTGCGTCAAAAACTTGATAAGTGTGGCGATTGCATTGAAACAGTAGTTGGCGTGGGCTATCGTTTTGTTGGATGTACGGGGACGAGCCCGTCGTAGATGGTTTCACGCCGGAGGAGTGGAATGTTTATAGCGTTGGGCCAGAGAATGTTTGCTCGCTCCCGAGGAGCGACATGTTTTGCCGAATTGGGCCAGCGACGGAAACAACCTTTCAAGCTCGAACATGTCGCTCCGCTGGAGCGAAAACATCGCCGGTGGCCGCTTACTATAAACATTCCACTCCTCCGGAGTGCGACGGCGATCAAGTTCCAGAACTGTTTGAAGGTAAGTAAGTGTCGAAGCGTCAAATTCTTTTACTCGCCGCTGCTTTAATCCTCACAGCTCTTGTCCTGACAACAGCATCTGTTTTAGTGAGAGTAATCGTTTCCGTAACGATGCTCGTAATCGTTGGCGCCTGGCTAATCAAAACATTGTTCACGTCCACCACCGATAGCCAGAATCTGAGCCGAGCGACGAATCGCGATGTAACCGAATCTCCCGAAGTCTTCGCGGTGGGCCAACTCTTTGAAGCCACGATGCACGGCATGCGTGAAGGTCTGCTTGTCGTGAACAAAGACATGCGCGTTGTTGCCTCGAATCCGGCTGCTTACAAACTCTTCAATCCCACGGTTCCCAAAATTGAGTCTCAACGCCTGACAGAACTTACGCGCAACCCCGCGATCTATGGAGCGTTTCTCGATGCATTAAAGGGTCAGGAACGCAGCGATGTTAAAGTCGAGACACATGGCCCCGAACGACAGGTATTCGATTTGCGCGTGGTCCCGCTGATGACTAATGGCAACGGCGCTGCGGGTGCCCTCGGTGTATTCTTCGATATCACGCGGACAGAACGACTCGAGATCGTCCGGCAGGAGTTTCTCTCGAACGTTTCGCACGAGTTACGCACCCCGCTGACAGCAATCCTTGCATTTGTTGAGACGCTACAAAATGGAGCTTTGGAGGACGTCGAGAGTAGTCAGCGCTTCCTCTCCATCATCGGCAAAAACGCATCGCGAATGCATGGTCTGATCGATGACATTCTGGAGTTGACCGCAATCGAAGGTGGAAATGTTCAACTGCGTCGGAGTGCTGTGAAGTTGAGGGATTTGGTTGCTGAGGTAATCTCGTCACTGAGTGATAAGGCCGCCGAGCATCACGTCATACTTGTTAATGAAGTGGATTCAAGCGTTGTAGTAAAGGTTGATGCTCGTCGTCTCGAGAGAATGCTGACTAACCTGGTTGATAATGGAATCAAGTTTGGTGGAGATGATGCGACGGTTAAGATCAGGTATGAATCAGATTCACGTGACAAGATCATCGTCGAAGACAATGGTGAAGGAATTCCCTCACAACATCTTGAGCGTGTGTTTGAGCGATTCTATCGAGTCGATCGTGCGCGGTCGCGCGATATGGGTGGCACGGGATTGGGTCTCGCGCTAGTAAAACATCTTGCCTTGTTGCATGGCGGCGAAGTCACGGTTACCTCTGAGTTGGGCAAGGGCACAAGCTTCACGATACACCTTCCTAAGTAATTTCAGATTTCCGATTGCCGATTGCAGATTGGGCTTTGGCTTTTGGTCTTTGTCTTCGGTTTGAAGATGGCGCTCAGCAAGGCCAAAGTCCACAGGCCAACCTCAGCGTTAATTCGGTGGTGCCCTAATTTGGAATCGGCCCAGCAGAATTAGAACGACGAGCGAAGCGACCGATTGACCTCACCCAACCTGAAATCGTACGAATACATAGGTCAATCGGTCGCTTCGCTCGCCGTTCTAATTCATGCCCCATTTCCAATTAGGGCACGACCGTTAATTCTGAAATCTTATAGAAACATGGCACAATGGGTACGCTGAGATGGCAACAGATTCGAAAAGTTTTATTTGTCTCTTCGTGATTGCAGGTATTGCGCTAATGGCAGGATTCGCTCGTCCGCAAAATAACCATATAACTCCCGGAGTCTGGGGTGGGGAACACGTTCATCTCGACGTGAACTCAAACTCGGCGAAGATTGAGTTTGATTGTGCGCATGGAACGATAGAAGGGCCATTTACCATCGAAACGAACGGCGAATTCAGCTGGAAGGGAACATTCGCTCGCGAGCGCGGCGGTCCGGTTACCAGCAACGATGAAAACTCTGGTCAGCCGGCAGTCTATTCGGGATCAATCAATGAGCAGACGATGAAGTTAACTCTGCGACTGGAGAATGAGAAAGATCCGGTGGACACGTTTGTGCTGACTCGAGGTAAAGACGGACACATTCGCAAGTGCAGATAAGAAAAATCTCTGCGGTTCTTAAAGGCTGACAGATCTTGAACTAATGTCCAATAAGCAAGAAGGCGCTGTGGTCCATACGCAGAGAAAGCGTAGAGAGACTAGTTCGAGGTAACGATCATGCCGGGTGTAGCGCGAAAGTTTTTGATAAGAGGAGATGTTCAGGGCGTTGGCTATCGATTCTTTGCGCAGCGCGCCGCAGCACGTCATCAGGTTGTTGGCTACGTTCGCAACTGTGATGATGGAACGGTCGAAGCGCTCGCAGAAGGACCTGCGAACAACGTCGAAGCTTTCAAACATGATCTCGCAACCGGACCGCAGTGGGCCGTGGTAGCGCACCTCGAAGAAATCAATCTCGAACCAACTGGACGGTATTCAACGTTTAGAATTGAAAGATAGGCCTTTGGGCTTAGGTCTTTGGCCTTTGCTCAAATGCGAAGACTCGTAACGCCGTAGTCCAAAGACCAAAAACCAAACAGAATGGACAACCTAAAAAGATTAATCCGCGAAGTTCCTGACTTCCCCAAACCCGGCATCAACTTTTACGACATCACGACGCTGCTAAAACATCCCGAAGGCTTGCGAGATACTGTTGACGCACTTGCAGCTGAATTTGAAGGCCAGAAGATCGATTCGGTGATTGGTGTCGAAGCTCGTGGATTCATCTTCGCACCTGCGCTTGCTTATCACCTCGGCGCCGGTTTTGTTCCCGTGCGCAAGCCGAAAAAGCTTCCAGCCGAATGTGTCTCCATCTCTTACGACTTGGAGTACGGACAAGACACACTCCAGATTCATCGCGACGCAGTGGGTGATGGTCACCGAGTGATCATTGCAGACGACCTCCTCGCCACGGGCGGCACCGCCCGCGCCGTTGTCGATCTCGTGGAACAACTCGGCGGCACGGTCGTTGGATTAGTGTTTGTGGTTGAGCTTGAGTTTCTGCCCGGACGGGAAAAACTAGCCGGCTACGACGTGCGCTCGCTGATTAAGTATCAGGAATAGGTCTTAGGTCTTCGGTCTTTCTCCTTGGGTCTTTGGACTTTCGACTTTGGACTTTGGACGATTCCCGATTCACGATTTACTATTAACGCCTTGTGCTCCCGTAGCTCAGCTGCATAGAGCGTCCGCCTCCTAAGCGGAATCGGGAGCTACTAACCGAGCATTCGTGCTCCCGTAGCTCAGCTGCATAGAGCGCTCGCCTCCTAAGCGAGAGGTCGCGCGTTGGAATCGCGCCGGGGGCACCATTTTTCTGAGCAATCCGAACGGTATGTCAACTTAACTCAAGAAGAAACCAAATTAGCAAATGGCTTCATCCCCTAATTCGAATCTCGATTTCATCACTTCTCAGTAAACCACTGGCCGTATGCAGATGTTTCCCACGCGGAAGTGTGACGAAATGACTCCGAAGACCGAGAGAAAACGCTGCGCGTGGCCTGACAACTTGAACCGTCTCATTGCAAGCTCCCGCACCTGGTTGCTTGATGTGAATTCTTCGCCAAGCAACCGCAATTCATCGAGGCGCGACGCTCGCGAACTGCTTATAAGGTCAGGCAGTCAACTCGTGGCCCTACGTCCTTACGGGGCAAGCGCTGTTTTCTAAACAAAGACCAGAAGCTGAAAGAGCGCCATGCAGATGTCGAAACGGCAACCTGCTGCCTCTTTGGAGCACCGAAACGGCGTCGACTCGTGTAAATTACCAATGACAATAGACCTAGTGTCCTCACTTGAATTCCCACCAACCATCAACCTCCTGCACGACTTC
>DASYPT010000074.1:0-61021 GCA_036006355.1 Pyrinomonadaceae bacterium
TCTGGGATTTCTCTACCTGGTTACGAACGATAGATCTTCCGCAATCCAGCAGTATCAAGTATTGAAGAACCTGGATGTAGGCGCTGCTCAAGAACTCTATGCACAAATTTATCGGGGAAGAATAGTGGACGCCGCTCCATTCGTTACTCACTAATAATCAAAGTCCTGTCATTGACGAGAAGCGCTTCGAAAATTTTTGTGATTCTTGATTGTAATGGTTGCTGGAACGTTCGTGAGCCGGCAATCGAGGGCGAGCCCGCGCTAAGAATCGTATGAAACACTGCGCTATGGCGGCACTCGTTGCGGCTTTTATTGTCGTTGTTACGGCACCCGCCCAAGTAATCCAAGTCGCGCCGGCGACGGAGGGAGTGTGACGATTCATATTCCTTTCCAAGCGATGGGGGCCGGATTGCACTACGGCCAATTCCCGAGATGCAAACCTCATTGGCATAAAAGCAAAGCCGCCACAGTAATGAATTTGATCTGCGAATCGTTCTACTGAGCTAGTTGGCTGCTTCATTGTTGCGGACACGTCTCCGAATATGAAGGAGTAAGTATCTTTCTTATCCGGTTCGAGCTAAAAGACTGATGGGCATGTTATGCGATGTAAATTACTGCTCTTGACGCTGGTACTACTGGCTCTCCCCCTTGCGCCGCTCTATTCACAACGGTCTGACTCATGGCGGGACCCATCACCCCACACTGTCCTCTTCGTAACTGTAGATCAGAACGTCCGACTGGAGGTGCTTGACTGGGGTGGTACCGGGAAGTCCATAGTCCTCTTGGCTGGCGGCGCGTACACGGCCCACGAGTTCGACGAATTCGCACCGAAGCTCAGAGCGAAGTGCCATTGCCATGTTTACGGCATCACGCGGCGCGGGTTCGGTGCGTCTGGTTTCTCAAAGCCAGAGAATCCAGCTGATCGCCTTCGTGATGATGTGCTGGCGGTTATAGATAAGCTCGAACTTAAAAAGCCGGTGTTAGTAGGCCACTCCTTTGCAGGCGCCGAAATGAGTGCGGTGGCAAACTCTTATCCCGATCGAGTCGCCGGGCTGGTTTACCTTGAAGCTGCGTATCCATACGCATTCGACAACGGTGAGGGTCCAAGCATGAAAGAATTTGAGATTAGTGGCCCTCCAGGGCTGAAGCGGAGTGAGTCTGACTTGGCCACCTTCAGCGCACTGCGTAAGTGGTATGCGGAGGCGAATGGATTCTGGATTCCCGAGGCTGAGTTCCGCCAGCTATGGGAATCAGATTTGTTAGGCCGGCCTACGAAAGAACGCAGCTTTCCCGGCTCGCAATTGTTTGCGCCAATTCTGACGAGCAAGACAGCGTACACAAGGATTCCTGTGCCTGCGCTGGTCATCTTTGCAATTCCCCACGTTCTTGGGAACTTGAAGAGCAACGATCCCGCAGTACGGGAAGCGGCTAATACGTATCTCACGGCGCTTAATGATGCGAAGGAGAGACAAGCGAAGGCGCTTGAACGTGGCGTACCCACTGCGCATGTGGTCAGATTACGAGGTGCGCACTTCATATTCCTATCAAATGAGGTTGAAACGCTGCGTGAAATGCGCTCCTTTTTACGCGGACTGAAATAGTAGGTGATAGATAGTGTCACGACGAAGTTTCGGCCCTTTCCCAGCAACATCAGAAACCTTTTCGCTGGATGCCGCGGACGGACCTGAATACTTGTTGGCACCCGTCCATCCGTCGACAGATCGTATTCCGTCTGAAGAGGAAGAGACACGCTCTCGTCTACTTGACCATATACAGAGGCTGCACAAAATAGAGCGCTACAAGGACTGATACCAATTGACGTTGGAGGATCAGGGTTTGCCAATCAGTCCAGCAAAACGAACGTACCGCCGATGCGTTGAAGACCTTTGAGATCTTCGAATAAGCACAAAAGTGCAGAGCCCAGTTGTTGGCATCGCCGAGCTGACAACTCTTCGTTTACGATCTGCTTTGCCAATTTTTGCAATCACGGTGCCCTACTTACCCACCCGTTCTTCTCATAACATTAGGGGAGAGACTCCTAGCGCCCTGATAGCGCGCTGAATCGTGGCCGGATCGTGATGCAAAGCACGCCTCTCCAACATCGTCTGTCATAGCCGCAGGCGAGGGGCGCCCACATCACTCGTATCGCAGAGCCTCAATTGGATCGATTCGCGTCGCTCGCCGCGCCGGGATATAACTCGCCGCCACCGCTACAGCCGCGAGCAACATTGGCACCGCCGTGAATGTAAGCGGATCTAGCGGAGCGGTGCCAAAAAGCAACTTCGCGATCAATCGCACCAGCAGGGCTGACCCTGCTAGTCCCAAACAAGTACCTGCCCCGATCAATAGCGCTGCTCGACGAAGTACCAGGCGCAGCACATCGGATGGAGTTGCTCCCAGGCTCAGCCGAATCCCGAACTCGCGCGTCCTCTGAATCACCAGGTGGTTCAT
Source organism: Pyrinomonadaceae bacterium (assembly GCA_036006355.1). GTDB lineage: Bacteria > Acidobacteriota > Blastocatellia > Pyrinomonadales > Pyrinomonadaceae > PSRF01. The sequence continues at coordinate 2,452 of DASYPT010000074.1, forward strand.
AACCCCGTAAATTCCAATTGACGCCATCACGAGTGCCAGCAGCGAAAAAGCCGTGAGGATCATGGTACGGAAGCGCGGCTGCGCCACCGATCCCGACATTAGTTGATGCATTGTCTCGATCCTATCGACTGGGACGGTGGGATCGATAGCGGAAACCACTGCACGTAACTCCGCCGCTGCGGCGCCTGACTCGAGTGCTGTGCGCACCACAATGGTCGGTTCGCTCTCTATCCTCGGCGCCTGCTCGACCGGCACATACATCTCGGCCTTCGCTGTACCGTCCAGCCCCTCGTGCAGCACATCGCCGACCACTCCGATAACAGTCCGCCCTGACCCGGCAAATTGTACCCGCTGGCCGATGGGGTTCTCGGATCGCCAATACTCGCGCGCCATCGAATCGTTGATCATCACCACCCACGGCGACTCTGCCGTATCCGTCAGCGTAAACGATCGCCCGAGCAGCAATGGAATGCCAATCGTCTCGAAATAGCCCGCACTCACCGGACGGTACTTCGCCATGTTGTAAGTCCCAACCGGCAACGGCGGACGACCTTCGATAAGGAAATTCCATCCGTTGTCCAAACCTCTTAGCGGCACGTACGTCGCAAAGCCTGCGGACTGAATGCCCGGTCGCCCGCGCAAGCTCTCGCGAAGCGCTCGTTCAAACGCAGCGATCTTCCCGTTATCGGTATAGCGGGATGTAGGAATCAACAGGCGCGCCGTCAGGATGCTGTCCGAACGAAACCCCGGCGCCACGTGCACCAACGCCCAAAAACTCTTGACCATCAGGCCGGCGCCGATCAGAAGAGTGATCGCGATCGCGATCTGTGCCACCGCTAGCCCGCTCCGCAAGCGGGTTTGAATTCCAGTGGAAGTTCGATTGTTCTGCTTCAGCGATTCCCCTGCGCTCTCGTGCCACGCTCCGAACAAGGGACCGAGTCCGAAGAGAATTCCGGTCACTAGTGAAATCACGGCGGTAAAAATCAGCAATCGCGTATCTACGGCAATCCCCGCGGCGCGTGACAGGTCAGCAGGTAACTGTGGAGTTAAGGCTGCAATAACAGCAAGCGCAAAAACGAAACCCGCAATGCCGCCGAGGCTCGCCAGTAACAGGCTCTCTGTCAGAAGCTGCTGTGCGAGCCGCCTGCGGCTTGCGCCCAACGCAATCCGCACGGCCATTTCTTTCTGGCGCGCAACGGCCCGATTCAGCAGCAGGTTGCCTACGTTGGCGCAGGCGATCAACAGCAGCAGTCCAACTGCGCCAAGCAGTGCCTCGAGTGCCACGCGAACACTTCCCGTCACCTGATCTGTCAGCGGCACGGCGGCGATCCCTATGCCCTTGTTGTGCTCCGGGTACTCCTGTGCGAGGTTTGCCGCCAGGACGTCCAACTCAGCCTGCGCCTGGGCCAGTTTCACCCCGAGCTTGAGCCTTCCTATGACGCACAGAGTATGTGAGCCACGCTGCAGTCTCTGAGAATCGAGCGCCATCGGAACCCAAATATCGGCTTGGCTGTGCGCCTGGAAATCTTCCGCCGTCGTGCCAAACTGAAAACCCGCCGGCAGCACACCGACGACCGTGTAGCTTTCGTCGTTCAGCGTGATCGCCTTGCCTGCGATGTCGCGGTCCGCGCCGAACCGCTCGCTCCATGCCGCATAGCTCAGAATGGCGACGCGATTCTGGCCAGGCTGCTCTTCCTCCAGAAGAAAATTGCGGCCCAGCATAAACTGGACGCCTAATACGGAAAAGAAGCTCGACGAAACGTTTCCTCCCGTCAACCGCGACGCCTCGCTCTGTCCGCCAAGAATGAAGTTCGGCGCAAAACTGGACGCCCTCACCGCCGCCATCCCGCTGAACGATCGGCTGGCATCACGCCAGTCCACAAAATTCGCCGGCGCTACGTTGCCCAGGGCACCATCGCGCTGTCGTTCCGATAGCATTACGATGCGGTCCGGTTCCGCATACGGTAGGGGCTTGAAAAGCACGGCATTGCACACGCTGAAAATGGCGGTATTGGCCCCAATACCCAGTGCCAGAGTTATCACCGCCGCCGCAGCAAATCCCGAATTCTTGCGGAGCATTCGGGCGGCGTAAGTCAGATCGCCTCGCAACGCCTCGAGTGCGGGTATTATCTGGATGGCCCTCAGGTCCTCATGCAACAAAGTTGGATTTCCAAACTGCCGCCGCGCAGTCAGCATCGCGGCTTCCGCTGTCATGCCTTGCCCGCGATACCGCTCGGCCAGCAATCGGACGTGTTCCTCCATCTCCGTTTGAAACTCTAGATCGCGAGGCTCATTGCGAACCGTATCTCGCATTCTTCGCCATAGCTTACGAAGCTTTTGAACGCTCATTATCTCTGGCCCTCCAGTCGCAGCAGGCGATCTATGACTCCGGAAATCCGCTCCCAGTCTTCCGTCTCTCTTGCCAGTTGCTTCAGTCCCCTCTTTGTAATCGAATAGAATTTCGCCTTACGATTATTTTCAGAAACACCCCACTCCGTGGCGATCCACCCTTCCTGCTGCAACCGCAAAAGAGAAGTGTAAACAGTGCCTTCGTTCAGGCAGAGCACCTCTTCGCTCAACTGCTCCAACCGGCGCGCGATCCCGAATCCGTGCAACGGACCCATCGCCTGCAGCGTTTTCAAGATCATCAAGTCGAGCGTGCCCTGCAGGACCTCTGATTTCTTGTTGATGTCACCCTTTCCTTTGCTCATTGCAAATAAGATAGCAAGCCTCCTTTGGAATGTCCAAAGGTGCAGAATAGGAACGCGTTTTGGCAACGGTGAATCGGAGGCGCTCGTTACGAAGACCCGAGGTGAATCAAGAGTAATCGTAGTTAAAAAAGATCCTTTGTCCTAATTATTTTGTCGACGTGTGCTCGGGTGTTTGCCAACTCGTTGGACGAAGTTCGCTATTGCCTCGTCTACTTCCTTCGGCTTCTCCTCAAGCATAAGCAGTCGCGCGCTAGGGATTGTCACGCGTTCAATCTGAGGGATCTTTGACACTGCACCTAGAAAGGAGCATGCGATTCTAACGACCTATCACGGGTAGAAGACGCCTCGTTTTTCCGTCATCCATCAACTCAACACGGCCGCCTTTGGTTTTTAGCGTGACGGAGTAGAGTGATGGTCCTCGTTCTCTGAGCCACTTACTCAGCCGTCCGTTTCCTCCTTTTGATATGAGGAGATCGAGCTTACGGTGCCCCATCGTGAAACGGACGCCGATTGCATTTAAATCGTCCCTCACGATCCCTGTACCATCGGTCTTCAAAATGGCGGCATATGAACGGCTAATCGTTGGCAAATCATTGATTGCAATCGTGAGTGCAACAATGCCACTGACTTTATTGGGATGTGTCGTTTCCTTCGGAACCCTCTCTTGACGTGGTGTTTCATCTTGAATAAGGAAAGGAATCAGTCCAGGAGACACGTCATCAGGCGTTGAAAACGCCCAACGAAGCTGGTAACCATCGGGTCGCACGCGACTAAGCAGCTGACGATCGCTCATTCTAATTCCTGCATGTCGGAACCTATCAATTTCATCAACTAAATTGTCACTCTGCAGGCAAAAGTCAACCAAGCCGCTCCCGTCTTGAAGCAGCTTTCCCCAGCGAGTTTTTATATTGTCTTGCATCGGCGAGATCAATTCGATGTATGCTCCATCAGCAAGAGCAATGAGGGCATTGTGCGTTCCGATGGGATGACGCCCTCCCGCTACAACGTGGAAGCCGGCCTCATTATAGTTCCTGACCGCGTCGTTGAGGTTCGCCGCCGCTATAACAATGTGATCAATACCGCGAAGCATTTATTTTCTTGTTCGAGCTCATCAAACACGTCAGAGCCGTTAAGATGGTTATGGTAGAGGGGGTTCGCAGGTCTTCACTTCGGTTTTTCGCCATTTTTATATTTGTCGCCAATCATGTTCATTGAGATTAAGCTTTATAGAATTTCATTATCAGGAGAATTTGCTGACACTCAAATGACAGACTTCCAGATTGCGTGTCCCAGATTACCTGACCGTGTCGTGAGCAACACATTCTGAACTTGAGTTGTAGCGAGAGTAGGTTTTTGGAGTTCAATTGGTTTTGGCTGGAAACAGAAGAGCCGGATAATAAATACGGCCATCCTTCATTACGAGTTGAATCCTGGAGATATTGTTTATGTCTTGGAGCGGATTCGCATCGAGTATCACCAGGTCTGCCAGTTTGCCAGGTTCAACCGCTCCCAACTCCGTATCCTTCCTGAGGGCGGAGGCCGCATTTATGGTTGTTGTTTGAATAGCTTGCAGCGGTGTGAGGCCTGACTCTACAAGTAGCTTGAGTTCGTGGTGAAGACCAAAACCGGGCACTAACGTCCCAAGCCCCGGACCATCAGTACCAGCCAGTAGCCTGACCCCGGCATCGTTGAGTTTCTTCACGAATTTCTCGCGCTTGATGAACGAGCTCGCCGCCACTTCCTTCAGCTCAACAGGGATTTTAAAGGCATCCGGCTGAATTGAAAGCCGATCGAACAAGGCTTTGGACAAGAACCGGTTATTCGGGTCCCGAAGAGCCATCGTATGGTCGCCTACAGCTACGGCTTCATCGATCGTCAGGGTCGGATCAAGAAACACCTTTCTCTCCGCCAGCAATGACACCAGCGACCTCAGGTTCTCGCTGTTGAGATCGTAACGTTGCCAGAGAAGAGCTTCGCGCTTACCAACAGGTAAGAACTCTATCTTGTTGGCTTCTTCCGACGACAACAAATCCCTTCCTGTCACCAGTATGTGTTCCAGGCAGTCCATACCTAATTCCACAGCACGGGTCATCGTTATCAGACGAGGAATGTGTCCGGCTACAGGCAGGCCGCGGGCATGGGCGGCTTTGATGACTGCTTTCAACTGGTCCTCTTTTAGAGAATTGTAAACCTTTATGAAGCTTGCACCCTGGCCGGCAAGAAACGCTACAACCTCCTCCGCTCTTTCAGGGGTATCGACGATCAGCGAGATCGTTGGAGCAGATACGGGCTTGTCATCTAGTATCATTCCTGCAAAGAAGAGGCGTGGACCAACCAACGTGCCGGCATCAAGATTGTCACGTCTCAACCTCAGTATGTTCACGTTCCCACCGGCGTCGCGAATTGTCGTTACACCATTAGCGAGATAAAGCCAGAGCGGAGCGTCCGGCACCGTGATATGCACGTGCATGTCAGTCAAACCGGGAATTATCCATTTTCCTTTTGCGTCGATATGTTTCGCTTCTGAGGGGACTCTGACTTCATCCGGCTTTCCCACTTCCTTGATACGGTTGCCCTGAACAACAACTACCGCGTCCTTGAGCAGCTCGCCGGTACGCACATCAATCAAGGTTCCACCCGTGATGATGACCGTCTCATCACCTTTTCTCGATGTCCCTGACTTCCCGGGCTCCGATGCGAACAAGGAAGCACACGCCAGGAGAAAAAGAATGATTGCTCTTTGCGACAATCGCTCAGGTTCTTTCATAAGGTGATCTCTTTCGTGTTGCTTGTACTGAAGACTGATTTTGTTTGAGCTCGCCGAATGGTACACGGTCCTCCATCACCTTTACACAAGATACTAAGACTGATGAAACCATTCACTGCTTTCAGACGACCGTTTCCTGAATGACTGTGTTGAGTAGTGATTAACCGCTAAACTGTTAATGTCGCAAGCTTGAACGGACGGTCGGCAACGCTACCTTAGTATGAGTAGTTCAAGCGCAATGGAACTACTCGGGGCTGTCATCAGATCAAGCGTAATGCGGCAACCTGATTGAGTTCAGCACCGCTCAATACTGCCGTAAACTCTTTTCTACTTACGAAAAAGTCGTTCACCCAGAATATAAAGTACCGCTCACGTAACCAGACGCACCTTAGTTAATTAGTCAGCGTCCGTTACGTTTAAGGCCTAAATTGATGAACGTGACCCGGAGAACAAACGAGAATCCTGAAAACCATTCAATTAGTTAATAGGAAGAAGCCGTTGAGAGCGGGCAGACTTGTTCCTAAATTAAGTCTCGGCCTATGTGACCGTTGGTTTAAGCAATGGTGAGATGAAGGGGGAGGCAACATTGAAGGTCACATCTTTATTCGAGGGGCCACCAAATCGAGTCCACAATCTTACTCCACCATCCAAATCCCGTCGTATTGGACATTCCTGGGTGGCCCAACATGAGTAACCGCAAAACAATTAGCGTTTCCGTGGCCTTAATAGCCGCAATACCTGCGGGCTTCGACGCCGACTAACCGACACATTTGCGCCGTCGGTTAAAACGAGAATTAATCCTCGTGCTTTTTTTCGGACTTTTCGTATGCAGTCAATGTTTACTATCGCGCAACGATGAACGCGTACGAATCGAGTGTGATCCAGTCGTTGCTCCAAGGATGCAAGCGATTCGCGAACCAAATGGCGACCTCCGCGAGCATGAATTGCTGCATAGTAGTCATCGGCTTCGATCCAATGGATCTCCTCAGGGTCCAAAACGAGATCATCGCCTGAACGCCTCGGCACGAACACTCGCTGTGTGGGCTGCTCTTGTTTTCGTGCTGCCAGAATTGCAGTGAGTTGGAGCGACAAGTCGACGGCTTTTTCCGACATTAACCATTTGCGCACGCGTTCCAGCGCCTGAGCAAACCGAGTCTCCTCCAGAGGTTTAACCAAATAGTCTAGTGCTGGAGTCTCGAAGGCGCGCACAGCAAACTCGTCATGAGCGCTCACGAAAATCACAAACGGCATGTTCTCAGCGCCGATCTCGCGCAACACTTCGAAGCCATCGAATTCAGGCATCTGCACGTTTAGAAATACGATGTCGGGCTTGAGCTCGAGCAAGATCCTTAGCGTCTCCGTCCCATTCCGGGCTTCACCTATCACTACAAAATCCTGATGTTTAGTGATCAGCTCCCGCATACGCCTGCGTGCGAGTGGTTCATCATCAGCAATGACCACTCGAATCTTATTCATTGACTGAGTCGCCTGAACGCTTAGGAATGGTGCTTCTGTTTGGAGAGACTGAGGTGAATGCACAAGACGAACCAACACGAATTCCTTGTGGCCCACATTTGTTCGAGAGTTTAGGTTGGTAAAACATCCTGGTGAAGGATTCTGAACCCAGTAGAAATTTGCGTGCCGATTCCCGTCTAATAGTGGTCCGGGCAGCGCGTTATCTGAAATGACAGAGGAGATATCTAAGGAAAGCGGGCTACGAACATCGCGCGAGATCACAGAGTCGAGCAAATGCTTCCATCTTACGAATGTGGCGCCGGTTTCGCCCTCGACAATTTCGACTAGACGCGTACCCTTTGTGAAACGATCAACGTGAATGCTGATAATGTCAGGGCTGGAGTCAGAGCTGACCAGCGAAACTAATCCCATTCTCATTGATAAATAGGCGTGGGTTCTCGCCACCCCAATTCGTTTCCCGACTGTTGTTCCCGTAAACGAGCTATGTTCTGGCCTGAGATCGTCTAAGCCAACCGACTATGATGAGAAAACAAAGAAAGATTAAGGGACGCACGACTGAAATGCCTTCTCTATTCGCAACGTGGGTGTATGCGGCACCTAACATGATAGCGATTAGTACACCCACGCCGTAGACAGCAAATCGAGGAACCAAGAGCAGAATCGCCCCGCCCACTTCCAGCAGTCCTATCAAAGCCAGGGACCACCTTGGATAACCCCAATGAGTGAATTTCTTAATCCATGAAGTAATGGTCAATAGCTTTGGGACTCCAGCCAGCAGAAAGGCGAGAGCCAGAAGGATACTCAAAACCCAGGCGAATACGTTTTTTGCTTTTCCATGATCCATGTCCCCTGGCTCTCCGTTCGCTTACTCACGCACATCTATTGTTTCGGCTGGGCCTCCGGCAAATTGAGAGCCGGTTTTGTCTGGCCTCGATGGCAGGTGGTGCAGTTGACGATAGGATTGGGACCTTTCAAGTTCTTGATATTCTTCAATAGATCGTTGTTGATGGTCAGAACCATTTTCGCCATCTCACGCGTAATCGGTTTTGTTGGTTTGTCGTCATTGTCCCACTGATCGACGACATGGCAATGTGTACAGTTAACACCGAGTGAGCGGCTGTACCCCAGCTCCATAATGCGCAACAAACGAGCAGCAGGCACGCCTTTGAACATCTGAATGTTCTTGAAAACCTGCTCTGCGGGTTGGTTTTCTTTACCAGCAATCTGCTTCATTAAGTCAGCGAGTTTTTGGCCTTGGTCAAACGGCTTTTCTTGCTGAGTAATCGGCGTGTTGTTTTGAGCAACGCTCCGCGGAATTTCGTTGAGGCCGATTATCACAGCAACGATCAACGCTAATGCCAGCATCGTGGCAACTCTAATCTGAATCCTCCGTCCTTGCGTCATGGAGCTTCCTCTCTTTAGAGACCGCCTCATTCTCGATCGGTACCGGTGAACTGGTGAAATGATGAGCGGCAGAATAGATCACCGCGAAGAAAATTGGATGTGCCGATGGTCACTGTTTAAGGTCACAGATTGAATGTGACCCGGCGGTGAGACGTCAGACGAGATCGAGATCGCGGCCTTTCAAAGCTGCTTGGGTACGATCGCGAACTCCAAGCTTGGTGAGGATGTTGGTCATGTGGTTCTTGACTGTGCCGGGCGCGATGAAGAGTTTAGTGGCGATTTCTTTGTTGCTGGCGCCGTTTGTGACAAGTTGTAAGACTTCTCGTTCCCGTTCGGAAAGCAATTCAAGTTCAAGCTTTCGGGCCTCCGGCGTCTTCTCAGAGAGGCGCGCGAACTCAACGACGACTTTACGGGCGACCGATGGTTGAATAAAAGATTCGCCGCGCGCTGAGAGGCGAATCGCCTCGAAAAGCTTCTCGGGAGGAACATCCTTCAGCAAGTAACCTATCGCGCCCGCGCGCAATCCCTCAAAAACGTTCTCGTCGTCGTCAAACGTTGTAAGCGCGATCACTTGACAAGCCGGAAGTTCCGCGCGAACCCGACGTGTCGCGGCAATGCCGTCAAGTCCCGGCATCTGCAAGTCCATCAGTACGACGGCTGGTCGGTGCTTCTTTGCAAGTTCGATTGCTTCCACACCGTTGGCTGCTTCGTCGACTACTTCAAAGTCAGGCTGGAGGGAAAGCAAAATGCGCAAACCCTTGCGGAACAAAGGTTGATCATCGCAAAGCAGGATTCGAATTACCTTCATCTGGGCAACTCCACTTCAAGCGAAAAACCGCCGCCAGGTTCGCCCCACACAGAAACCTCGCCGCCCAACATCTGAGCTCGCTCGCGAATGCCAACCAGGCCAAACCCTCGCTTGGTATCGGAGCCGCCTACTCCGTCATCTTCGATCCGCAGCCGAACTTTTGCAGCATCCGAAAAGTCGAGCTTCAAATCAACACATGAGGCATGAGCGTGTCGGCGGACATTGGTAAGGCCTTCCTGGGCCACACGGTAGAGTGTCAGCCTGGCTTCAGGGGAAAGTGGCGAAGGCTCTCCGCTGACCACTAGCTTCGCATCGATCCCTGTCACGCGGCATTCGGCAACAAGCGACTCCAAAGTCTCTGACAGCGGCTTGACGTCTATCGCTGCATTCCGCAACTCGCTGACGGACCGCCTGACCTCGGTCAGACCATCACGCGTCAGCATCTGGGCTTGGCGCATGATCTCGTCAGCGCGCTGAGGCTCGCTACCGAGGACCGCACGAGCTGCCTCTAGTAACACGTTTACAACCGTGAGGTAATGACCAAGACTATCGTGGATTTCGCGAGCGAGCCGACTGCGCTCACGGAGCGTCGCTAATTCCCCAATTTGTGACGCGAACTCTCGAAGTTTTTGGTTTGCTTCACTCAGTTCCGCGGCTAAGGTCTCAACCTGGCGACGAGAGTTTGCTTCGTTGACTGCCATGAGAGTAAAAGCAATCACGAATACCATGCCGGCCAGGACAAATGCACCCACCACTAAGGCCGTGGGAAAACCGTTTCTCCATCCGACCGGCACTGCCAGCATTGCTATGAGAAACAAGCAGAAGACGGCCGCCACAATCCGCGGGAGCAGAATGAAGCTTTGCCCGGCGAGGGGAAGTATGATTAGGAAGCTGCCTGGGTTCGGCAATGAGTAAATGATGACCCCGGCCAAAATCACTTGAACCGCCAGATACAAGCTGCCAATCCAGTGGGAAGTCTTTCGTCTGCAAAGCGCGAAACCATAGGTACCGACGATCAAGTAGAGGAGACTCGAGGCAACAAGAAGGAATAGTTCGGCCCGTGAGTGTGGGAGCCGGACACCATATCGCGCTCTCAATAGGGCGGAGAGGTAAGCAACGCCGACGACTGCGATGAAACCGACATCAGGACCGGCAAGCCTCCACGTGAAACGATTCCAACTAGTTTTCATTAAATGAATTATGCCGCTGATGCTCGGGGATTAACAATTGAGGTCCGTTAATCTGTGGAGCCCCCTGCCTCAAATCAAGTCTGAGGTTTGAGTGGCCATATGAGATTGTGTTGACGTCATGACAACACGGCCAAGCCTAGGCCCAATGACGGTTGCGGCACTTTCGCCCTTCTAGTTCGCGCGCGGTGCAGATTGTTTCCGCAGTTCTTTTGCGAGTTGGATACGTTGTCGTAACTCGTCCTGCAGTGTGGGATTGGTGACCCGCGCAAAGTCTTGTTCGGCTTCATCGTCCTTATGTAATAGTAGGAATGCGAGTCCGCGATTCATGTAGGCAAGCATCAGCCCGTCGTTGAGTTCTAATGCGCGATTGAGATCTAGCACCGCTGTTTCAGGTTCACCTCGACCCAAACGAACGGCTCCACGTCCTTGATAGGCTTGGGCCATCTCGGGATTTAGTTCCAGTGCTCGATTGAAATCCGTGTAAGCACGACTCAGAGCCTTTTTCTTCAACCAGGCATAGCCTCGATGACAGTAGGCGGTGGCATCTTGCGGATTCAGTTCAAGGGCTTTATTGAGATCCGCGACGCCTCCCTCAAGATCCTCGATCTCAACCCTTGCCCCACCGCGATTACAATATGCTTCCTGTAAACCGCCATCGAGTTTTATCGCGCGATCCCAATCCGCAAGGGCGCCTGTGACGTCACCGAACGCGTACTTGGCAGAGCCCCTGTTCAGATATGCCGGAGCAAGGCGCGGACTGATCCGTAACGCCTGGTTGAAATCTGCTGAGGCCTCATTCAGCTCTCGTTTTCGATAGTAGATGACGCCGCGCCAGAGATAGGCATCGGCGACAAAAGGATCGACGATAGTGATGACGCTAGTGTCTCGGCCGGACTCAAGAGAATTGGTCCATGAAGTCCTCAACTCAGCTTTACTGAGATTAGGATGAGAGCTCAGCTCAATAGCTCGCGTGAATAATCGTAGTGCACTGTTGAGATCCCCTTGTTCGTAAGTCTTCATTCCTTCTCTAAAGGCGTTACGCGCTGCCTCAGGTGTTTGTGCATAGGTAAGAGACCGTACTGTGATGATTGTGAGAAGCATAAAGAGAAAATAGGAATGACGGCTCATTGCTCACCTCCATACTCAATCGAGAACGTTTGAACTTTTGAACGTGAATCCCAAAAAACATTCGTGAGTTGCGTGCAACGTTGCTTGATATGAGAAACGCCTCACAGGAAAAAAAGTTACACCTGCTAATTTGTCAGACACCGCGAGCAGGTGTTCTGTCGCGGATTCAGGTTAAGTTTGTGTTGCGAATGCACCGAACAGTGCGTTCGGAGAAGGGGGTTAGGGATCTCGACTCGACTCAAAGATTGACTACATTGTTGCTACGAGCTTGCGTGTGGGTGAATCAAACGAACCCATTTGGCCGGCGCTTCTTCCGTGAGACCGCGCCGCCCGTTTGCTGTGTGCTAAATCGGAGCGTAACATCTTCGCCAATCGGCTGAGCTGCTAAATGTAGCTTACCAAGTGATTGCCGGGGTGAGGACGGTGATCACAATTCACGGTCTTAATTGATTGTGAGAACGATAGCGGCGGGTTCACCAAGAATCTCGCCGCTTTCGCTTTTATAAGAAACCAAAAGGTAACCAAGCGTGGCGCTTTGATTTGACACGAGCCTTAGTTCGCTCGCGGTTTTAGATTCGAAGCTCTACAAAAATGCAAAGGTCCGCCAGGTAGGTCACCGCGCTCCAAAGATCAACAATGAGAGCGGGTCACTGTGATCGGTGCTGATGACGATCTTCGCGAAGCGTTGTTGTTAAGACTTTGAGTCTGCGATTTGTCCGTTGGGTGCCTGGCCCATTCGCGAGCTAAGCGCAGACTTACTTTCACGAAGGCGTGCGCAGCCGGAGAAAGCGCTTCGTGTTTGTGATGAACGAGGCGCAGTTCGCGTTGATGGCTGACGCCTTGAACTCGGATTACAGCGAGCTCGCGTCTGATCTCTTCGTCATGAATGCACACTGAAGGAACGAAGCCAACGCCGACCCCCTCTGTAACCATCCGCTTGATTGCCTCAATCGTCACGTTCGTCACGCCTGGATCAAACTGTGCGCCAGTTTGCCGAAATGCCTGAACCACTTCTTCATGAATTGATGATTTAGGGCCTTCAGCAATCAGCACCTCGTCTTGTAGATCTTTGATTGTAACGTAAGCCATTTGTGCGAGTCTGTGGTCCGGATTAGCAATCAAGACGATTTCGTCGCGCATGATTACATGTTTCTTAAGTGTGGGTTCATTTGCTGAGAGGGCCACAAGCGCCAGGTCGAGGCGGCAATCTTTCAAGGCAGCAATAACAGTTTCGGAGTTGTCGCAGGTGGCTTCGATCTTTAGGCCCGGATGCTGTTCATAAAAAGCATGCGTGAGTTTTGGCAACAGGTAGAGACTGGTGCTTTCGTTGGTGCCGATTCTGACGTAACCTGTCTTGCAACTCGCTAGATTACGTAGTCCCGACACTGCTTCGCCTCGCAGGTTAAGAATGCGAGTAGCGTATGAATACAACAGACTGCCCGCGGAAGTGAGTTGAAAGTTCCTCCTATCGGATTTGTTGAAGAGGGGAGAGCCGACCTCTTCTTCCAGCTTTTTCAATGCAATGCTGACAGCTGGTCCAGTGCGGAAAACGCGTTCTGAGGCCCGGCGCATACTACCCTCTTCGACTATTGCCGCGAACATTTCGAGTTGTTGAAATTCCATGGTGACCTCTGAAGGGATGTGGTCCAAAACTAAAAGGTCGTCATCGGTTTTGCTTTTCGATGACGACCTTTAGCTGGAGCTAAGTTTGAGTATTGTCGTCATCCGGTTCGCATACACACGCATACCGCGATAATGGCGATAGTCATGCATACGACCGTCCAACGATCGTTACGGATAAAAGCTGAGTTCGACAGATTAAACATCATATAGAAATGGCTTAAAAGAATTTAGCCGAGAGCAAGAGTACGCATGCGAGTCGAGAATTTCAAGGAATTTGTTCAAAATAGCCACCGTAACGCACTCTCTGGTGCATACGGAGATACATGCCTCTTGTTTCGCTGAACTGACGGTGGTATAGAGGACGCCTGCTTTCTTTGACATGTAGTTCGTGGCGATTTAGAGCGACTTGCTCCACGTAAAAAACTGCTAAAGAGCTGCACGGAACTTCCTTAAACGCGAAGGGACCTCGCGCACTCTTAGGGCGCGAGGTTATTTTTTTGTGCGACAGAGATTGAGGAACACTCCACGTTCTTGGATTACAGAGAATAGTGAATAACGAAGGGTAGTTAGAGTGGATGTCAGTTCCCACCGTGCGGCAATAACAAACCATTTCATCCTTGCTGCTCGCCATCAAATCAAACCTTTTGTTCGCCTCTGCAATTAAGTCAAGCGATCGGTCCATTTCAGATAACGATGCTGCCTGTCACTAATAGATATGAGCAGTATGCGACAGGCGGAGAGCGCGAACAGTGTCTTCCGGTTTCTTCGGCAACCGTCGCCTGATCGGAAGATCGCCGGCAAGCGACGATCTCTCGCTTCGCCAGTTGAACGGGCACCACTGACGCCCACAAATCGATTGCTGGCTTCGTTGCCGAACAATGAGTATCAGCAGCTTGCGCCGAGTCTGCAACCTGTGAGGTTCCCGAAAAATGAAATTCTTTACGAAGCTGGTGAGGTCATGCCCCACGCCATCTTCGTGAATAGTGGAATCGCATCGGTGCAGGCGATCTCTGATGATGGTCAGAGGATTGAGGTCGCCACGGTTAGCAATCGCGGGTTTATTGGTGTCGCCCTGATCTTAAGGGTTGATAAAGCTTGTTATCGGGTTGTGGCGCAAACCCGAATTGAAGCCGTGAAGATTGACACGTTCCTTTTGCGTGAGCTGTGCAATCGATCGGAGAAGTTGCAGAGCTTGCTTCTTCACTATGCGGACCTCTTAGAGACGCAGATTATTCAGGCTGTAATTTGCAGAGTGGCACATGATCTCAAGCAGCGCGTGGCGCGATGGCTGTTGCACATCACTGACTCGCTGGAGGTAGACACTTTCAGCGTGACCCATGAACAACTGTCGAATGCTTTAGGAAAGCATCGCAATCGGGTGGGAGTTGTAACCGGAGAATTGGAGCGCGCGGGATTGATCGAATGTGGACGTGGCAACATCAGGATTATCGAACGCAAAGCATTAGAGCATGTTGCTTGTGAGTGTTATCGGATTGTAAAGGAAAAATCAGATTGGATTGGGAAGCGATCAGAATAAGCGGATTTCTTTGTGCCGTCTTTGCGATCTCTACCTCGTTGTGGTTCTGGCACAAACGGTATCGGTAGACGATTGGGTATAGGGCAGCTTTATCTGTTTTTATCTGTGCAATCAGTGGCCTACTTTTTCTGAAGTAACGACAAGACGGAAGATATCGGACATCGCCCAATGAATGAAGTAGTTCCTCACACCTTAGGGAAAAATCAATCGCAATCACAGCTGAAGTACGATTGGGGCGTTAGCGAAATTGAGTCTTTATACACCCTCTCATTCCCAGAGCTGATCTTTCGAGCACAATCGATTCATCGTGCACATCACCGCAACGATGAGGTCCAGGCATGTGCGTTATTGAGTATAAAGACCGGAGGCTGCCCGGAGGATTGTGGTTACTGTCCGCAGTCAGCGCACTACGACACAGGGGTGAAAGCGACGGCTTTGACGTCTGTTGAAGAGACACTTGAGCGCGCACGTAATGCAAAAGCAGCGGGCGCGACTCGATTCTGCATGGGTGCGGCCTGGCGGGACTTGCCTGATGCAAAAAGCTTCGAACAAGTTCTGCGGATAGTGACTGGTGTTCGTTCACTGGGTCTGGAGGCATGCTCCACTCTGGGAATGCTTACAAAGGAGCAGGCTGAGGCTCTGTCAGAAGCTGGTCTCACTGCTTACAACCACAACCTGGACACCTCGCCTCAGCTCTATAAAAAGATCATCACAACCCGGACTTACGATGAACGATTGGAAACATTAGACAGGGTCAGCCGTGCCGGCATAACCGTGTGCTGTGGTGGAATTATTGGCATGGGTGAGAGTCGGAAAGATCGATACAGTCTGCTCCAGCAACTATCGAGCTTGCGACCACATCCGGAGAGTGTGCCGATCAACTTACTGGTTCGCGTAAAAGGTACTCCGTTAGCGGAGGCTCAACCTTTGGATCCGTTTGAGGTAGCACGAACAATTGCCACGGCTCGAGTGCTGATGCCGCGCTCGATGATTCGATTGAGCGCGGGACGTTTAGAACTTTCTGACGAAGCGCAGGCGCTCTGTTTTGTTGTGGGAGCTAACTCGATCTTCTTCGGGGAACAGTTGCTGACTACTCCCAATCGGGAAGTGAGAGAGGACTTGTCGTTATTGTCGAAGCTGGGAATGAGACTTCAAAGGTTGAAGGATTCACAAGAAGTAAGAAAGGAAGAGCGCAGTGAGGTTGAAGGGAGGAGGCCAGTTACGAATGATTGGCTTGACTCATTGCATACATATTTTCATAGGGAAGCGCCGGATTAGGACATTGGACAGGATTACAAGATTCAGAGGAAATGATGCAAGGACGGCTTGAACCTCGAATCAAGGAACACCTTCGTAAAATTGAAGTAGCTGGATTGCGAAGACATCTGTTCGCGGCCCAAGGTGTTGACCTTTCATCAAACGACTATCAGCGCCTGTCGAGCCACCCCGAAGTCAAATACAGGATGAATCAGGAATCCGCTGGCATGTGCAGTTGCATTGGCGAGTTTGGACTTGTTTTCCGAATACGAAGTGTTGAAACGAGTTCAGTCGCTGGAACAACAGATGAAGGGTCGTTTTTCAACTTGGAGTTCTTCACCATTCGTCGGAGACGTTCGCGTGATTGGTGGAGTTGGTATTATTGAACTCGTGGCTGACAAAGAGTCGAAGGCCGCGGGAGGTTATTTCGATTTAGTTGGCGTTGAGCTCTACAAGAAATTCATCGGACGCAACTTGTTGCTTAGGCCGCTGGGCAACGTTTTGTACTTCATGCCACCGTATGTCATTAGTGAAGAAGAAACGCACTGGGCCTTGGATCAGATTGAGGAGGTAGTTCAATCCCTGGGACGCCAGGCTGTTTCGTGACCAGACTACGGAAGCATTACCTTCTTCTGAAAAGAGACGAGCCAAGTTTTCTGGTGATTTCTTTCCGTCAATGTAACCATTCACCACAGATCTACACAGGATCAGATGTAGGTCACGCGATAGACCCGAACTCGACGCCGTTGCTGCAATCTAAACCTTGATCCGCAAACTACTCTGATTACGCAGAATCCTCACAATGTGTTTGGAAATCAGCGTAATCCGCGTAATCTGTGGAAGAAAGGATCTGATCGCAGATTTCTCTATCACGCAGCTTACTTAAGTAAGTATGGAAACAGATATTCCGAAAAGATCGGCAAAGAAATTACAGAACGCGCGGAGAATAGTCGTCAAGGTCGGCACGAGTACCGTCACGACGGATGAAGGTAGCGCGCGCAACCAGCAGCTGAAGTCTATAGTTTCCTCACTCGCTTCGCTGAGGGCTGAGGGACGGCAGATCGTTCTCGTTTCTTCCGGAGCCGTTGGCCTGGGTCGCGCTAGATTGGGTGTGAATCACTTCCGGTTAAGTGATCTCGTGTTGCGTCAGGCTTGTGCTGCTGTTGGTCAGAGTCTGCTCATGAACCTATACGAGACCGCTTTCACTGCAAGTGACGTTAAAATTGCACAGGTTCTATTGACTGAAGATGACTTCACTGATCGCACGCGATACTCGAATCTGCGCCATACAATTGAGCGGCTGTTGAAACTTCGCGTGATCCCGATTGTTAATGAGAATGATACGGTATCAACGGCCGAAATCGAATTGTTTGATAGCAGCAATGGTCGAATCTTTAGTGACAACGATCGTCTGGCCGCTTTGATCATGAGTAAGCTTGAAGCGGATGCGCTCATAATCTTGACGAACGTAGATGGCGTTTTAAATCAGGAAGGCTCGGTAATTCCGTTTGTTACTGAACTGAACCAGGATTTGAAGTCATTGGCGTCTGGGACGTCTGTAAGTGGACGGGGTGGAATGGTGACCAAGCTGGAAGCGGCGGAAATCGCCATGCGTGCTGGAGCTCTGGCTGTAATCGCGAATGGTGGAACGCCGAGAATACTTGACCGGATCTTTGCGGGCGAGCAGATGGGTACAACGTTCTTCTCTGATACCCGCCTGGGAGGAAAACGACGTTGGATTAAATATGCGGCGGGTGTGCGCGGCCGGCTAGTAATAAATCCTGGTGCACGTAAGGCGATACTGGAGAGGAAGGCGAGTCTGTTATCGTCGGGCGTGATCAGCGTGCAGGAGAAGTTTAGAGCCATGGACGTAGTGAGCATCGTTGATCATGAAGGGCGCGAGTTTGCGAGGGGCATTGCGAATTTTCCGAGTGATGAGGCGGAGACGATGATTGCGACGGCTGCTTCATCCTCAGCCAAAGTAAAAGCGAGGGTGTTGGTGACGAGGAATAATATTGTGCTGAATGACTAGGGTTGGATCAACGCTATGACTGGACCATTTGAATCAAAAGACGTCAGTGTTGCAACACTCGCACGGCGGGCGCGCGAAGCATCTCGAGTGCTGGCAACATTGCCCGATGAGGTGCGGCGAGACGCATTAGTCAAAGTAGCCTATGCGCTTGTTGAGCAAAAGGCGGAAATACTGGCAGCTAACCAGCGAGATTGTGAGTCTGCACGGGTTCAAATGGACAGAGGCTTAATGTCGACCTCGCTCTTTGCTCGTTTGCAAACGAGCGAGCGCGGTATTTCGGAAATGGCTTCCAGGATGCGCGAAGTGGCGCAGCTTCCGGATCCAATCAATCGCATTCTTACCACGACTGAGTTAGATAAGGGTCTGAGACTGGAAAAGGTGTCTTGTCCGCTTGGTGTGATTGGAATCGTCTTTGAGTCTCGACCGGACGTAATACCGCAAGTGGTGTCGCTTACGTTGAGATCTGGCAATGCTGTTTTATTAAAAGGTGGTGTTGAGGCGCTCCATACTAATGAAACTCTGGTTTCAGTTCTTCGACACGCTCTTGCCGAGTTGCCGCTAATTCCCTATGACACCCTTAATTTGCTCCACACACGCGAAGACGTAGCGGAAATGTTGGCGCTCGAGAATGAGATAGACTTAATAGTTCCACGCGGTTCGAAAGAGTTTGTGCAATATGTTGCATCGCATAGTAAGGTGCCAGTGCTTGGGCATGGTGAAGGCATTTGTCATGTATATGTCGATGCGGCGGCCGCTTTGAAAAAGGCTTTGGATATTGCGCTGGATTCAAAAGTGCAATATGCAGCGGCGTGCAATGCGGCTGAGACTCTGTTGATTCATGCAGAGATTGCACCGCTGCTCTTGCCGGAGTTGCTCGCCGCCTTCACCGAGGCAGGTGTGATTATTTTTGGTTGTCGCAACACGATCGCTCTTGCGGCTGGGAATGCGAACGTTCTACGAGCTTGCGAAGAAGACTGGGCGACGGAATATTCAGACCTTCGTATTTCTGTCAAAATCGTCCAATCGTTAAACGATGCGATCGCCCACATCAATCAGTATGGTTCAAAACATACAGAGTCGATAGTCACGGAAGATGAAGAAGCGGCAAAGCGTTTTATGCAGGAAGTGGACGCTGCCGGCGTGTTTCACAACGCGTCAACGCGCTTCGCTGATGGGTATCGATATGGGCTTGGCGCGGAAATAGGAATTAGCACGTCAAAGCTGCACGCACGCGGACCGGTTGGGCTCGAAGGGCTCACCACGTACAAGTATCAACTGTTTGGTGATGGACATACCGTTGCGACATTCCGGAAATGAAAAGGGCTACAGTTGAACTCGGATTGCACAAATCAATTCACATCAATTTCTGATCTGTTCTAATAGGTGTCGTCTGTGCAGATCTCTGGCAAATAATAAGTGACAGCCGAAAAGCTGGTGCGCCAAAAGTGCGCTTCGCCATGCTATACAGGGTGCAGGTTTCATCTCCGAGGCTCCGAAATGGAAAGCGGTTATATCGAACAACGTGACGGCGGTTATTGGATCAAAGGCACGCGCATTTCACTCGACTCTATGTTCATGCCTTTAATCGCGGAGCGCCGCCCGAATCCATAAAACGTTCTTTCCCTCTCCTAACTCTTGAAGAGGTTTACGGCGCAATTACCTTTTACCTATCCGATTCAGCAAGGCATCAATTCTGAGGTTTGCTTAGGATCCCAAGCAGAGCCACGGCGAGCAGCGCCATATCAAGCTTCGATTATGTGTGGAAAAAATCAATCTGCTCTTGATGCAAAGCAGAAATAGATCTTTTTCCTACCCTCTCACTGAAGCGTCATAAAATCCGCGCTCCGACAAGATCAGTAGTCCTCGCTATTGCACTAAATCGATGTCCGCTCGATTCGTCATCTCTGCAGATGTCTGTTCAGCTTCCGATGCAGACGGGAGCACGATTCTTCATGTTCGCAAAGGAATACTCTTTAGTGCGATTGGGCTTGCATCCGATCTGTGGACGAAGTTGATAACTCATCCCGACGGTCTGGATTTTGACGAACTGCGTGCGGACATCAGCGTCAATTATCCCCACATCGCGAAGGACCAAATTGAGCGTGATGTTCGGAGCGTTCTCGAGCAGCTGAGCAAAAAGGAACTGATCATCGAAGCCAGATGGACAAATCACCGTGAAGCACGCGCACTCAACCCTCCGCACGCGATCAGTCGGGTCTTCGTTGGCACTCTTTTGACAGTACGACTGTTTGGGCTCGCGGCTTTGTTCCAACTTTTCTTGTTTGATCTGACTCAAGCGCTCGGCGGATTTCGATTTGTACACGAAACGGTCAAGCAGTGGCCTGTCAGCAAGAAGCAAAGGCCCGATGCAATACTGAAACTAAGTGCAGCCTTAAATCACGCGGCCAGGCATTACCCGAAAACTGTTTTGTGTGTGCAGCGGTCAGCAGCACTTACCTGTCTGTTACGCAGTTTCGGTGTGCCGGCAGAAACTGTAATCGCGTGTAGGAAGGTTCCTTTTAGGGGACATGCCTGGGTCGAAGTTGCGGGAGAAGTTATCAATGAGAATCCTAAAGTTCAAACTTTCTACAACAGCGTCCTTACGCGATGTTAGCGAGGGTGTTTAGAGATGAGTGCGATAGCCGGCATTTTGAGGTTCAACGAAGCAGCCGTTGATGAACGATCGCTGCTCGGTTTGAGTGAGCGGCTGGCACATCATGGGGAGGATGGTGCTTTCCATGTGCTGTGCAAATCGATCGGCATGGTCTACATGGCGTTCCATACTAATCAGGACTCAGTTCACGAAACTCAACCGCTTGTATCTCCAACCCGACAAGTGCTTGCGTGGGACGGCCGGCTGGATAACAGACACGATCTGCTGAGCGCGCTCGCACATGATGTTCGGGATGATCGTACGGATGTTGCCATTGTCATGGCGGCATTTCTGAAATGGGGTACGGATTGTTTCGCGAAGCTCATTGGTGATTTTGCTTTGTCGCTTTGGGACCCGCACAGCAGGCAACTGTATTTGGCTCGAGATCCAATCGGTCCCCGGACGCTTTACTACTTAAGCAATGATGAAGGAATCATTTGGTCATCGGAACTCGAGGCCTTACTCGACGCGACAGGAATCCAACTAACGATCAATGAGGGATACGTTGCAGATTTCTTAACGCGAATGCCCGAACCAGATCAGACTCCTTATAAGAATGTCCATGCGGTTCTACCTGGTCATGTGTTGACGATACGCACACGATTAAAGACGAACCGACGCTTCTGGAGTCTCAATCCAAGCAGGACCATTAGGTATAAGACCGACGCAGAATATGAAGAGCATTTTCGTCATCTTTTTCGAGAAGCAGTTCGCTGTCGATTGAGAGTGAAGGGAACTGTCTGGTCCGAATTAAGTGGTGGCCTCGACTCTTCGTCGATCGTTTGTATGGCTGATGATTTGATCCGGAAGGGAGAAGTTGAGGCTGCAGATCTGCAAACGGTGTCATTGGTTTTCGATGAAGCGTCGAAATCTGATGAGCGTGAATACATCAGTCATGTAGAAAAGAAGCTGGGAAAACGGGGCACTCACTTACGTGAAGACGAGTATCGGATGTTGGTGTCCTCCGGTGCAGAGTACTCAAGTGTGATTCCGAACCCCTGTGCGAATTCCGCAGAGTATTGGCGGGGACTTAACGAGACGATGCGAGCTCGGAATGGTCGGGTTTTGCTTTCAGGAAAGGGAGGAGATCAGATTCTTAACAGCACACGCGACCCCGCGCCCGAATTAACTGATCTGCTTCGTAAAGGTCGATTGCTCGGATTACATCATCGACTTCGAATCTGGGCAGAAGCGCTGAACTCGCCTTATTTATCACTCCTCTGGCGCGACGCAATTTGGCAATGTTTACCGAGACGAATTCAATCGAAATGTGGCCCTGGCTCGCCGATAGCCGACATGTTCGATCCAAAGTTCGCAAAGCGCATGAATCTTCATGAACGTCGATTGGGTCCAGCTGATGTTTATGGATGTCTGGATGCGGTGTCGAAGTATCAGTCGATCTCATTCGCCTACGTCGTCAGAGAGCTCTCGTCCGGTTGTTTGCGCAGACTGTGTAATGCAGATCTGAGCTTCCCGTTTACGCATTTGCCGCTCGTGGAGTTCATTCAAGCGATTCCGTTTGAACAGCGCGTGCGGCCTTACCAATCGAGATCTCTGGTTCGGCGGTCATTGAGTGGGTTGTTGCCATTCGAAACGGCAAATCGAAAAGGTAAAAGGTTGACGGTCAACGCATTGAGCTGCGGTCTTGTCAGGGAGTGGGACCGCTTTGATGGATTACTGAAAAATGCCCGACTCTGCGAATACGGCTTTGTAAATGATGCCGCATTAAAGAGCGCAATGGAGCGAGCGAAAGATGGTGCGGACTTGCGGTCTTTGGTGATCGTGTTTTTGATGCCTCTCGAATACTGGTTGCGTGCTTTTGAGGCGCGACGTGCGAAGAGTCCCGGACCACTAACAGAAAACAGGCGTCGTATTTTAGTCCGCGAGAGTCTGCAGCATACGGGTGTTTTTAATTGAACGGAGAAGAGATGAGCACACTGGGTGGTATCTACAACTTTGACGGCCTTCCGGTGGAATGGCGAGATCTCGACGAAATCGCTCAGTCTTTGGTCGAGCGAGGTCCGGATGGTGGAAGTGAAGTTTGCTCAGGTTCAGTCGGCATGGTGTATCGAGCATTCCATACGACAAGAGAATCGCGCCTGGAGATCCAGCCGCTTATTTCAAACGAAGGTCATGTCCTCTCTTGGGATGGCCGGCTCGATAACCGTGAACAACTAATTAGAGAAACGGCCGACCACTTTGATCGAGCGCCGACTGATGTGGAACTCGTAATGAAGGCATTTCAAAAATGGGGACAGAATTTCGTGAAGCATCTTCTGGGCGACTTTGCTCTGGCATTGTGGGATGCAGAAAATCGCATTTTGCTTCTGGCGCGAGATCCTGCTGGACCCCGTCCGCTGTTTTATCAATTAAGTTCCAGCCGCATTGTCT
The DNA here is from genome assembly GCA_036006355.1 of Pyrinomonadaceae bacterium. GTDB lineage: Bacteria > Acidobacteriota > Blastocatellia > Pyrinomonadales > Pyrinomonadaceae > PSRF01. The sequence goes on from DASYPT010000074.1 coordinate 25,429, forward strand.
GGTCGTCAGAATTATCCACTCTTCTTGATTGCAGCGAGAGCCTCGAGATTGACGATGAATATGTGGCCGGCTACTTAACTGGCTATGCGGAACCTGCGTTGACACCGTACAAAGGCATATCTGCCGTAGGTCCAGGTACCGTTCTGTTGATCGGCAATGAAACACTTCAGGCAACGCGGTTTTGGAAATTAGATCCAAACTTGGAAATTCGGTACAAGACAGACGAGGAATATGAAGAACACTTTCGAGAGATTTTTCGCGAAGCAGTTCGTTGTCGCTTACGTACAGATAAGCCCGTATGGGCACAACTGAGCGGAGGTTTAGATTCATCATCGATTGTCTGCATGGCCGATCAGATCATCTCGGATGGTGACGCCGAAGCACCCGAATTGAACACTGTTTCTTATGTGTATGATGAGTCGTTTACATCGGACGAGCGAAATTTTATCCGACACGTTGAAGAGCGCAGACAACAAGTCGGGCATTACATATGGGAGACCGATTATCCGCCACTCTCGTCATCTCCTGAAGAATCTGAGCTTACCTTTCCTGATTTTCTCGATTGTTTCGTAGATCGACACAACGCAATGTGTACTCAGATGCGTGCCGCCGGTGCCCGCGTACTCCTCACGGGACACGGCGGTGACGAAATACTCTGCAGTCGAGAAACTCCCGCTCCCGATTTAAGTGATCATCTGGCTCAGCATGACTTGATTGGCTTCTATCGTTCTCTGCGTAAATGGAATGAATACGTCGGAACACCATATTCGCACTTATTGTTGCGTGACGGATTTCTACCACTACTCCCAATCGCGATCAGGTCAAGGTTCTCTTTCAGGGATGAACTTAAGTTCGCACCCTGGTTCGATGATCATTTCGCCAGAAAGATGAACCTGTTTGCACGTCGTCTAGGGCCAGTAGACACCTTTGGTTTCGCGCTTCCGAGTGGTCGAGAACAAGCGCGCAGTTTTCTTTCAGCAGTTAGAGTTGTATCGCGAGCTTCATATCGTATCCGTGGATCGATCGAAGTAAGTCTTCCTTATCTTCATAGACCTTTAGTTGAATTCCTGCAGGCAGTGCCGCTCCAGCAAAGAGTACGTCCCGGTGAATCACGATCGCTGCAACGCCGATCGTTACGTAATCTGTTACCCGAAGAGACAACTGAGCGAAAGACCAAACGTGGTCCTGGGGAAGCGCTTCAGCGAAGCATTACGAGAGACTGGGAACGGTTGCGTCCGCTGTTTGACCACCCAAGAGTCTGTTCGCACGGCTACATGAAGAAGAAGGAGCTGCTGCTTGCTCTGGAACGCGCAAGACACGGCTGTCAGGATTTTCCGTTTGCGTTGATACAAACTTTTTCACTTGAGTTTTGGCTGCGAGCCCTCGAGAAACGTAGCTCAAGAGATGGCTTTAAACATCAATCTGAACATAACTCACTAAGTGTGTTGACAGCCTCTGCTTGAGTGGTTTCTCCGCGAAAGCGAATAAAGATCATTGCTGGCGATGACAATCAATCTTCAGGAAAGGAGGCACTACCATGGAAAAGCAGTATACAGTCGCCGAGGTCATTGAAATCGGCGAAGCCGAAGAGATGATCCAGGGAAAAATCGGCCGCGACGTCGATGAAGATTTCAACGAAACCCTTGGTGTGGATCTTGACTAATTAACTTGCCGAGGAGGATCCGGATTCGTCCGGTCTTCTCAAGCACATGAATCCACCTAACCCGGGCAGAGGCCTGAGAGTTTCTCAGGCTTCTGCCCTCTATTATCGGAGGTCATCGTGTGACTGCCGGTGTAGTCATATTCAAAGCAAACACATAGACGGCAGTAGGCGTTTGCGACTTAATGTCGTTGCGTCATGACTTCGAATCAAAAGTTTAGTTTCAACGCGAATTGGATGGATCGTGGGCCCCCAACCTGATACAGCGGGTTAAATCCTCCGACCTGACCGCCCGTTCCGAGGCTCTTACTCAACATAAAAGTTGATTGTCCAAACTGTGCGTTATTCAGTGCATTTGTTGCTGAAGAAGCACCGGGATCTCCAAAGTTTGGATGGTTGAATATATTAAAAAACTCTGACCTGAACTGGAGATAGATCCTCTCGTTAAGGTAAAACTGGCGGCGGATTGCGAAGTCCAACTGCCACATCGGGAATCCTCTCAACGCGTTCCGTCCAAGATTTCCTTGACGAATTGTAGAAGGAATCAGGAAGGCTGCCCGGTTAATCCGTTTTCCTCCAGGTAAAGTTGGATCGAACAGATATAAGGGAACGCCTTGATTCAAATCAGGGCGAAACACATTAAATACGCCAAAAAGGCCGGTGCCAGTAACCACATTCACGGGAGTGGCTGACCTCGCTGTGAAATTTGAATCCACTGAAAAGTCTTTCAGGAGTTTATTCCCGAAGCCGTTCCGGATAAGCGCAGGTAGGTCGTAGGTAATCGCGGCGTTCACGACGTGGCGAACGTCGAAGTCTGACGAAGCTCGATCCTGATTTGGATCGACAAGAGCGCCGGGAGTACTTGATGTGGCGTCACTCGAGGCCGAGTCGATTGAGTGTGACCAGGTATATGAAGCAAGACCTTGAAGGCCTCGAGACAGGCGACGCTGAAACTGGAACTGCAGGGCGTGATAATCGGAAGTTGAACTATTTCGAGAGACAAACAGTGCGGTGAAATTTGGATTCGGACTCCCTAACCGCTCATGTCGTATTAACCGTCGCCCAATTGCACCAATGTAGGAAAGCGAAATCGTCTGGTTTGATCCAAGCGACTGCTCCGCGGCAAAGTTCCACTGATACGTGTAGGGTAGTCTGAGGTGTGGGTCGACTGCGTCAATAGTATCAAACGGAGGATTCAGATTGACGGATGGAATGGCAGCCTGAACCGGATCTAGTGGAAAGGGAACATTGGTCAGTAACTTGACGATGCGGAAGGGAAATGAGTTTGCAAACGAATTTGCGACTACACCGGATGCGAGATTGTAAAAGACGCCGAATCCTCCGCGAATCACGTTTTCGAGGCCTTTCTTTTGGGACAACTGATACGAAATCCCGATTCGCGGCGCAAAGTTATTGTAGGTTGTTTTGTAGAGTGGTGTGCCGCGAGCTACTAACGCCACTGTTGACGGCTGATCGAGGCCTGTAATAGCGAAAGGATTATTACCATCCATTTCAAACGGCGGCTTATTTGATTCCCACCTGATGCCATAGGTGATGGCGACTCCAGACTTTGGTCTCCATGTGTCTTGTGCAAACAGGGAAAGGTCCACAAACACTGGCACCGTCGGGCTGGGAAAGGTCAACATGCTGACCTGCTGAGCGCGGCCCAAGACCGCGCCACCTATATTGGTGAATACTGGATTTAAGGAATAGTCAGAAGCGTGAAACCGTGGCGTCAGCCGGCGATAGTCAACACCAAACTTCAGTTCGTGTGAATCGGTGATCCAGGAGAGGGTATCGAGCAGATTCACTTGACTCTGTAGGTTATCAGCTGTGTTGCCGAAGGCATAACTCGAGTTAGTTCCACCAAGAATCGCAAAAACTGAGCGACTTTCCACCGGTGCAAACGAGGGGAACAGAACGGATCTGGATGGCGGGACGCCTCCCCCGAAGTTGTCCATCACATTCAATACCTCGCCGGAATTGCGGCTGTAATTCGCTCGAAACTCATTATTGAGCTTCGGACTAAAAAGAAAAGTTGCGCCGAGGGTTATCGTGATTGTCTTATAGCGGCTTAGCGTTAGGGTGTTCAAGCTCCGATTAACTCCGCGCTGTACACTTTCAGATGGAGCATAGTTATATCTGCCGAACAAGATGAGCTTGGTGCCGATTGTGTGGTCCAGACGAATGCTGGTGGCATTCAGAGTGGAGGGATCGGAGTAGCTAGCCGCGAATTCAGAAAAGCCGTTGGCCAGTGTCGCCCCATTTGGAAGTGGGAAGGCGTTCAAAAACGGTTGCATTTGTGTCAGAGCGACCGCTCGCGCACTCAGAGACGGAACATGGGTAATGGCGGTTTGAGGTTGTCGTAAACGTAATCCTTCATACGAGAAAAAGAAAAACGTTCGATTCTTTCCATTGTAGGAGAGTAAAGGACCACCTTCACCAAACCTTGGTAAGATTACCGGCCCACCCAGAACTGCCCCGAAATCATTCTGTCGTTCAGCGGGCCTCCTCAATCGACGGCTGTTGGCGAACCAATCGTTCGCATCCAGGACGTCGTTCCGAAAGTAATCGAAGATGCTGCCGTGGAATTCATTGGTTCCGGATCTTGTAAGTATCTGTACTTGTGCACCAGGAGTACGTCCGAACTCTGGCGCGTACGTTGAGGTCTGAATCTTAAACTCCTCTAACGCGTCAATCGACACAAGATTATTAGTTCCCCCCAACGATGTTAGCGCTGGTAATGCCCCCGCCTCCGCTTGGCTGAACCCACCCTGAGTGCTGATACCTACGTTTGCGCTTGCGCCATCGACCGTAAGGTAGTTTGCATCGGCCCGCTGGCCATTTACACTGAACTGTCCCTGATTCGCACTGTCAGTTTTAGTTAAGACAACACCGGGCGTCCGTGTGATCAATGATTGAAAGCTTCGTCCGTTAAGAGGTAGATTCCCCACAAACTGTCGATCCACTACTGTGCCGACTGACGAGCCCTCATCCATCAAAGTGGGGTTCAGAATTACATCTATTTTCTGACCAATACTAGGGACGTTGAGCTGAATGTTTAGCCTTACGCGATCATTGACGTTGAGTATTACGTCTCTGACTTCAGTCGGAGCAAATCCATCGTGAATTGCTTTGATGGTGTATTTTCCTGGGGGCAGGAATGCGACTACAAAACTGCCAGACTCATCAGATGTGACTTGGCGCTGAAAACCTTGTTCCAGATTTATCACTGCGACGTTTACGGCCGGTACAACTGAGCCCTGCTGATCTGTAATAACCCCACTCAGAGTGGCAGTTGGATTTTGAGCGGAAACACCATGTCCCCAACCGACCATGACGATGATTATCAGGATGAGAAGACGACGATCCGTATGGTTAAAGATCTTCGCGGACACGGTGCCATGACTGACCTTTGAGTGAGACGTTGCGAAATGGAATCGATTAAGAATCGAGGTTCGTGGCGGATTTGAAAAAAGACACACCTTGGTCCTGCTCTTTTGGGAACTGGGCATTCGAAAGCTCTCCGTTTCTGAGTGTTATAGCGCAGCTTCCAGGGCAAAAAAGCGCGAGGCCTAGTCAGATGTTCTTGTAAGTTGCCCTGCACCCACGTGACGAGAACATCATTGTTCGTTTTCTATGTGGTTGTGAGAAGGTCGGTTGTCAGACGCAAAATTTCTTTTGGTGTTTGTTTGGGAAGTTAATGGGGATTATTTTTCGTAAAGCGATGTGGATTTCTGCGCCTTATTGCTTTCCCTTAGACGTTTCGATGTTCTGGGATTTCAAATGTTCATCAAACCATTGGATGATTCTATGTAGGCGATCGATTTGATTCTTGGGAGACCAGGCACCGTGATCCTCGCCCACATATTTGAGATAGACGGCGTTCTTTCCTAATCGCCTCAGGGCAACGAATAGTTCATCGGAAATGAATGGTGAGACAGCGGTGTCTTTGGTCCCTTGAATGATGAGCAGCGGTGTTCTTACCCTGTCCAAATAAAAGTACGGGGAGTTTTCAATGTATCGTTCCCGAAACTCCCAAGGCGAACCAGCTAATCGTCCTTCGCCATCCTCCGAGGCACCCACTCCCCTGGTCATTCCATCCTCACCAAATTGACCATACAAGCTGAAAAGATTTGCAGGTCCTGCCGAACAGACCGCAGCTTTGAATCGTATGGTTTGAACAATTATCGAGAGTGTACTGTAACCTCCGTAGCTGTGACCCATTATGCCAAGCTGATCTGGATCAGCAATGCCCAACTCGATCACTTTGCTTACCCCAGGCAGTACCGCATCCGCGATATCCCGCATTGGTGTTCCTGTTTTCATCGGAATATCAGGGTAAAGGACTGCATAGCCACGAGTCGCAAATAACTGAAGATTTTCTCCCTGTTGGTGTCGAAATCCGAAACGGTTAACGGAATCTGAACCGAGCAGTCCACCCCTTACATAGGTAATGAGCGGATATGTTTTATCTTTTTGATAGTTCGAGGGTAGCAGAAGGGCCCCATTTACTTTCTTGCCGTCATTAGTCATCCACTTAACAAGCTTACTTGCTCCCAGTGTCATGGAATTCAATTTGGGATTAGTGTTGGTTAGTTGTCTTGCCTGAAGTGATTTCAAATCAAACCGCCAGACATCCGGTGGCCGTTCTACATCTTCAGCAATAAAGAAAATGTTATTTCCATTTGTCAAAGCGGCACTGTAGTACTTGTTTTCTTCAAGAAGTTGTTGGACTTCGCCCTCCTTCAGATCAACCAGAAACAGACCCATCTGTTTTGATTGCACGTCTCGTGTGACTAGAGTCAAACACCTCCCGCTTCTACAGCCTTGAGTTGCCTGTCGAGTCGTATCACATTCGGCAATCTCTACTATGGTCCGGTTTGTAACCACCGCGACCTTCCGGGTATTGCCGGACATTAACTCGATTTCCCACAATTCTTTTGTCGAACTTATGACATACAAGTGCTGACCATCAGAGTCCCAGACTGGAGCGGGTGGTGGAAACTGAGTACGATCAATTTCCAACGATGATCCTTTTATCGCTTCCCTCGGGCTTCCTCCCATTATTGAGATTAAATAGCAGTGGGCCTTGGCTTGTGGTCCACCTTCGACATAGCTCAATTGTTTTGAATCGGGTGACCAACTTATTGCACGTCCAGGCTCAGAGAGGTTTAAATCCGAAGCTATTGTTCTTGATTGATAATCGTTGAGATTTACTACAACCAAGTCATACAAGAGTTGTTGAGATTTTGCTGATTGGAACCGGGTAATAGTTGTGAATGCTAGTTCATTACCATTTGGTGCGACGCTTTGCCAGGATGACTTTACTCCCAATGCGAGCCGTCGGATGGTTCCATGAGTGACATCGATCATTGCGAGATCAGATAAATGCCCGCTGGTTTGCCATGCCTGGGGTACCGTAGTCGCTGGCGAGGTATAAACAAGGACGTCAGGTTTGTTTGCCGTAGGAGGCGCACCTATAAGAGCATTGGCCTCTTCCACAGACATTGCCGCTGGCAAGACTCTGGCAATGACATTTTTGCTGTCGTTTGTCCAGAGAGGTTTCTGCCAACTGGATATCGCCCGAACTATAGCATCGGAGACTCGTCGAATTGCTCCAGATTTCTCTCGCACCCATAGTTGAGCGTTACCTCCTCGATCAGAATAGAATGCTAAGTAGTTTCCATTCGGTGACCAAACGGGTGACCAGCTACTGCCCTGACCGTTTGTAATATTTTCCGATCGCCCGGTTGTCGTATTGGTAAGCCATACATCACACCCGGTGCCAAAAAGCGAAATGCCGGTGGTAGTAAAGAGACTCTGGCCAATGAACTCGCCGCGCCTTCGTGGATCATTAAGTGCATAAGCAACAAATTGACCGTCCGGCGATACGGACAGCGTTGCCGGCGGCGGAAACGACAAAACTGATTCGACGTCCTCAGGTGATAATGGCTGTTCTCTGAAACCCGTCACTTCGAACGACGGTGCTCTTACGATCAGCGCTGGGACGCCAGTCGTCCGAGCCTGCCCTCGTGCCAAAACAGCCAAGACGCAAAGAAGAACGATCGTGCGCCGTCTGAATCTCTTGCGTGATGACATTTAGGATCCCTGATGTTTAGAAGTTTAGTTTCAGGACGAACTGAGTAGATTGTCGGTTCCAAACTTGATAAGGCGGATTGCATCGGTTCTGCCCTTTGTATGAGATTGAGGGCCCCCCTCCCCCAGCCCGGGCAGAACCACTGGACCACCAGGAACAGCTCCGAAATCATTCAGTCGAACGCGAGGTTAGATGTTCTTGTAAGCTGCCCTGCACCCACGCGACGAGAACATCGTCGTTCGTTTTCTATGTGGTTGTGAGAAGGTCGAATGTCAGATGCAAAAATTCGAAACACAGTTTCGAGCCGAATCTCCTGTGTTAGACTAAGCAAGCCGCGCTAAGCTTTTTGGTTCAGCTGGCGCATTGCTCTTTCTACTCAATAATTCAAATCGGCATATGGGCAAAGCACCTTCACATCGCGGGTGATGAGCGTCGCTCGGGAGCACTCCTTCTATCGACTCCCGGCGCCCCTAACACGTGATTGTAGTTTAGCTACATTTGTAGCTACCATTAGGAAAGATAAGAAGCCTTGCCTGTTGGGAGGTATCTCCTAATGGGCAAGAAGGCTCGAAAGAGACCGGATCATTTGGGCAGAAAACTACGTGAGATCCGTGACTCATTTGGGCTTTCGCAAGGCTTGATGCTTGTTAAGCTTGGATTTGCGAAAGAGTACCGAAACAATCTTTCTAATTTTGAGACAGATAAGCGCGAAGCTCCCTCGGAACTGGTATTAGCCTATGCAAAGGCTGTTGGCGTTAACGTAGACGTGCTGCTTGACGACAAGCGTGAACTACCTAAAGCCGTGAGGGCGGCAGCCGCCAAACACAACAAGAAGAGTCAAACGAGAACCAGGAGATAGTAGATTATTATTGGCTGCAAAAGTCTGAGACAAGATCGCTTCGCTAACGTGCGCAAGCACTCAGGAAATTACGATTAAAATCTCTCAATACTTGCTGCTGTTTGCTGGGCGTCAATCAAATCCTTCCAAAATTGTTCCGAGTTGAGCGGTACGCGCGAGCCCTGTTGTGAGACCGTGAATCCCGCCCGGATGGTCTCATCGTTAGCTCGAGCTAATCGATATAACTTCTGAATTGCAGCAATCAATTGCTCGTCGCTGGTAATTGGTTCCTGCTCACATTCCGCAGAACCTTGAGCGTGAAAGATGGGCTCAAGCTCTTTTCTTAGAATTGCATATTCGCGCCTCAAGCCTTCCGCATGAGTTCTGATCATTTCATGCCATTTATCGCGGGCCATTGCGCTAATGCTTCGGATATTTGTATTGGAGAAGCGATCTGCCAATTGCTTCAATTCAACGGCATGAAATACGGCCCTGTACGATCGATTAACCGTTTGAGACGCAAAGGCGTTCACATCGCGATCAGGATCATTTCCATAAGAAGAACCAGATTTGTGTTTAGAAAGATATTCGCGAAGCTCTCGATCAACGGCGATTCGGTCAGCGTTGCTATTGCTCAATTGTATCGTCGACCACTCCAGGTTTTTCGCAACGTCTTTGTCAGAGACGGCTTCTTCTGTTTGTATGTTGATAGAGACAGACGGATTATCAATGACAGGCCTGAACGCCTGTAGCAACTCATTCTTCCGTGTGCTGGTTTCAACGACTCCTTCAATCCGTATTAAGCCGTTCTTATCTCTGGAGAGTGTTATTTGTTCGTTGCGGTCGGCTTTTGCTTTGTCCAGAAGGTACGCGACTTCAATCTCCAACTCCGCGGACGCTGGTGTTGTTCGTACCAGAGAAGCTAATGAATAGCGGTCAACGGTCACACTCGAACCGCCGATTGATGGGTTGGCGTCGGCTGAGGGCTGAAAGACCGCGGAATCTACTTCCTGATGCGCGACCTGTTCGAAACGGACCTCTATAAATCGGTACTCTCGAACCTGGCCGTCACGTTCTATCACCAACGACTGTTCAATCGGATGAAGATCGAAAGCGCTCAACGTGAGCGTTGCTTTCAGCAGTTTGCCAATAGCCGTGTCGCTCTTGCCTGAGTAAGTGATTACATACAAACCGGGACGTTGTTCCATTACCAGGATTGGATTCGCACCGACCAGCGCTTCAAACGTGCGGGCAGTTGGTTGAAGTTGGAAGATGTCCTCGGCGCTTATCTTCATAGATACTGTCTTGCTGTGATGAAAGACTGCCGCTCCGCCGTTCTTGTTCTGCAACCGTTCTGCGAGTAGATGATTGTGATCGTCGAAGATGCGATCTGCACGTGCGCCGTTTGTCGCGTCTTCCCACATCTCAATCCTTCGGCGGGATACTACAGTTCCTTGTTGCTGACGTTCCTCGAACGTAATCACGCGACGGGTGATGTGTCCTGGAATGCTGTTCCGCTGTTGTTCTGCGACGAGTGCTCGTTGCAAAACGCTGACAGGCGTGAGAGCTGACGATATATGCGGTCTAAATGATGTTGCCAGTAATAGAATGGTCGCGACCAATATCGTGACACGCGCTGGATTCAACCATGCGGTCAGGAGCAATTGTGCTTTAAGTGCGGTTTTCAGTCGTTCCCATAACGTGTCTTCAATGAGAACTGGGGTTTCGTCAGTCTCCGATACTAACAATCTAAGTGGATCCGGCCTCCTAACTTGATCTAGTTCGGCAGCGTGGTAAGTGATACTTAAAGTGTTTTCACATAGACTTGCTTCAAGTAAGCGGCCCTCGTTCAAATCTATTTGACCCCAAGACTCGTTTTGCGGGCTAGCTTCAAACAAAAGCAGTGGTACGCCTTGCTCACTTGATACATCGATAAATGAGAGCTTTCTCGTTGGATTGAGGTTCAGCTGAAATTCGCCGCCGCCAGAGTCAACACTGTACGAACTGATTAGAACTCCGTCCACTCTGACGCGCAGTTGCTGAGGTTTGTGTTCGACGACCTCGCGTAAATGTTTTTTGAGGCGTCGTCTGAGGTTGCTTCTGGATCTGCCCGATCCATTACCTGTACTCGGCGGCTCGAAATGATCATTTTCGTCAACGTCGAATCTTTCGGATAATGAGGGTAAACCAAGCAACTGGTTGGCGTCGTCAAGACATTTGCGACAACTCACGATGTGGCCTAGCTTGTCAGGCGTCAGGTTCTCGAGAATCTCAGACACATAAATGTCCTTAAGTTTGTCGACTGTAAGGCATTCACCCAATCTGGAGTTAAATATCATCTGCCGCAGCGCAGAGCTTAGATCTGTTCGAGCGATGAAGGTGTCAGGAATTGTGACCTTCGGCCCCGACTTTGAACGAACGAAACTGAGCTGCCTCGGATTGTCCAAATAACTCTTCATTTCTGCGCGAGCAACGCGTTGCCACTCATCCACGGTATGGCGTGGCCGGCATAATAGTTTGCCAATTTCGCTCGGTGAGTATTCATGAAAGAACCGTAGAATCAAGACACTACCAGATCTTGACGTTTCCTTCCTGATACATGCATACCGACAAATGTCTATTAACTGCTCTTTTACTTGCAGCTGTCTGTCAATATCAAAAGCGTGCAAACCCATACTCAGAGAGTCGTAGTCCGCGATAGAGAGTGCCTGTCTCTGCATTTGTTCGGTCTGACGTGCCACTCTTGCGAGGTTAAGGTACTGCAACATTCTCCAAAGGTAGCCATCTACATTGGCGATTGCGTCTACGCTGGTTCGACCACGGATGAACTGGATGAAGGCCTCTTGCACGAGATCCTCGGCTACCCAACGATCACGGTTAGTTAAGCGCATGGCCCAAGATAGAAGCCGCTGGTAACGTTCCAGGAATAACGATTCCCGAAGATCTTCGAGTGAACCTATGTTGCGTTCATTAAGCATTTCGGTTCCGCAGAGTGTGCGCCCTGAACTCTCATGAATCGACTGCGAGGATCGATCTGAGTTTTACGCTTTCGGCTGGAACGTCTCTGAAGTCCGATGTGGTAGACTCCTATCGGATCCAACTCATGGATCAGACGCTCCTCTGAGAACTTGATCCGGAACAGGCTTATGAGAATGGCCACGCCGCAACGCTGTTGATGGCCATCGATTCGGAGCACACCGCAAACCCCACGCTCCCGTCGATCAAGTTCGGCAAATCTAGTTTAGCTTCAATTGTAGCTAGGAACAAGTTAGAAGTTTTTAGCGACCGCTCGTCAGGAGGTCGAACCTGATGGGCAGGGTGGCAGCTAAGAAGCCGCGCAGAATTGGAAAAAAGCTGCGTCAGATTCGGCTCATGCTCGAACTTTCACAGGATGGAATCATCGAGCGGATGGGGTTGGAGGGGAAACTCAAAAGAACCAGCGTGTCAAATTTTGAGCGAAAGAGACGTGTCCCCTCGTTGCTAGTGCTTTTACGTTATGCTCGTCTCGCAGGTATTTGCCTTGAAGTACTAGTTGATGATGAGTTGGATCTACCGCAAGACCTATCAAGCACGATCCGGCATGATTACGGCGCCAAAATCCCGAAGACCCATGCGAAAAAGTAGCGATGCTCAGTGCTTCTTTGAATAGAGTCTCTCCAGGTTTCTCCAACCTTTTGATTTTGTGAGTGAACAAGGTCGCGCGTAATTGAGGCGTTCAGCTTTAATCGCCAGCCCCGCATAGCTCAGAGTTGTTCTTGTTGTCAGTTTCAATTCAACCAGCGCTTGCTGACTGCATTGATGACGTTTGACATTCATTCGATTCATGTAGTCGACGAAAAGGTGGTCCGGAAAGAGCAGCTCTGACGCGAACACTTCCGCTCCTATTTCAATTGCCCTGGTAATATTTGACTGCTCGCAGTAAGAAAGCTTGAGGTGCCGGTCGGTAAGATAGTGCTTCAGCTCATGAGCCATGGTGAATACCATCGGATCATTTGGCAGATTTTGAGCAAGCATCACCGTTGTTCCAATATCATCACACATGAACGCACCACGAATGGTTTTGAAAGGGTAGGGCCAATAGTCTATTTCTATGCCGTACCTAAAATAGATTCGCCGCAGGTCGGTCTGAAGAACTCGCGCTGAGGTGAGACTGTTTTCCGCTCTTATGCGTCTGGCGAGCGCTTTAAGTTCATAATGATCAGTTGAGAGGTTCATTTTTTCCGCGACTTACGGCCCGCTTTTGGCCGGCTCCTTCCTTTGTAAATCTGACGAGCTCGCCTGAATTCTGCATATTTAATGAGTTCTTCGAGGTCGTCGGGATTGAGGTGTTTGGCGGCGCGTAGCAAACTTAATAAATCGTCATCCACGGATTCCGTTCCATCAGGAGGGAAGAAACTCTTGATTGAAACGGCGAAGAAACGAGCAACCTTTGCCAGGTCTTCAATACTTGGAGTGTACACTCCGGTTTCCCAACGCGAAATGGTGTTAGCCGCAACGTTGAGTTCGCTCGCCAGAGCGTCCTGAGAAATACCTTCACCATTGTTGTAATGTGTGCGCAGGTCCCTAATGCGATGTCCTATGTGTTCACCGACAATCATTTCTGCCCTTCCGCATGCAGGATGAGATTCTAACTTTATCGTTGACAGGATGATGAGGCGGGAGTATTATACGCCAACTGAAAATCAATTCAATGGAAAAGAATTGAGTTCACTCCCAATGAATTTAGTTTTGACCTCATCCCATTGTGTTGAACCGATCAAGGCGCTTTCATTTTGACGAGCTGTCCACCAACAGTTCACTGGACGCACGATTCGTTTTAGCCTGGGCAGAGCAATCCCGCTCGCAAACCTAACATTTCGTCTACGATGGTTGTTTTAGCTATGAGTACGTTTACGTATCGACGACGACTGTTTCTGGCCCCTATATCTACCGGTTTCACTTCTCATGTATTGGCTGAAGTTGAATCAAGTTGCAACGGAGAATACGATGGCGGGCATTACATGCTTACACTTGCCGATTGTCATCGGTCCGTTCAGTTTGAGTTCTTCCTCGGTAATGCAATGTATCGCCGGGAGAGTCTGACGAAGATAGACTTGCTACTAAAGGTGCTGAACGGATTTCGAGAAGCGCTCGTGAAGGAAGCAAAGTTGATTGCTGATTGTGAGAGGGCAGGCCGCCAACGTCGCGTTGAGAAGCGCAAGCCTAGTTCGTCCAAGAAGGCCTAGCACCTCAATGAAGTCGAGCGACTGCGGCCGACGTGTCGTAAGGAGGCAATGGTGTGTCTGCACATGCCTTTATTGTGGTGAAGGTGCCAGCAATGAACTGAGCAAAGGATCAAAGATCGCTCGCCGCGTTTGAGGTTGCGTCCTAGCGCCTGCCAACCAGGAAAGGTATTGATCGGTCTGGGTTCAAGTCCGCGCATTTGGCATTGGACCATCGCGAGAATTTGGTTGCCGATGGAGTATGATGAAAGGCGGAGTAAGCGTCCCTCGCGCGAGAGCGGCGCGCTCTCTCACGCGGACAAACCGCGTCGGCCGGCAACGACTCAAGTTGACCATTCTTCATTCAACCGCACGCTGGCGTTGGACCAGTTGTGCCGATGCTCCAGTCCAAAGGATCCGAGTCATGAAGCTTAAATGCTGATTCAGTAGGGATAGATTCCAGCTGGGCCGCCTTCATGAGACTCTCGGTGAGCATCGTTCCTTATTCAGAACGAAGTGCTTCCACGGGGTTCACGGAACCCGCACGACGGGCGGGGATGCAACTGGCGAGGAGTGCTGAGATGACGAGCACGACAGGAACAGCGAGCAAGGTTGGAGCGTCCCAGGTACTGACGCCAAAGAGCATCGTTCGCAGTAATCTTGCCGCCGCCAAAGAGCAACCAAGGCCTAAGACTACTCCCATGGCCGTCAACCGTCCGGCCTCGCTCAGAATGAGCTGATATACATTGCGGCGCTGCGCCCCAAGGGCCATGCGAACTCCGATCTCCTGCGTTCTCTGGCTCGTCGAATAAGCGACGACTCCATACAGTCCGACGATGCTCAACAAGAACGCTGCAGCAGCAAAAGCTCCGACCACCCAAGCGGCCGACCGATGGAGATAGGCGGAGGGCGATTGGTTGATTCGCTCCGTCATGGTTTGACTATTGGAGATGGAGATGAGCGGATCGATTGCGTGAATGGTGGAGATCATATTCGGTAACAGCAAAGCTTCTGCTTGCGAAGTCCGGACCAGGACTGCAAACCCGGCAACTGGTTTTTGCTCAAAAGGTACGTAAAGAACAGGCAAGGCTTCGCCTTCCAGTGGACCTTCTTTGAGGTCATCAACCACTCCGACGATTTGTATCGGCAGCTGTGGCTGCCAATCATAATAGATTTGCTTTCCAAGCGCGTCTGCGCCGGAAAAGTACTTCTTAGCGAGAGTCCGATTGACGATGGCGACGAGCGGCTTTGAGGCATCCTCATTATCTGCAAAGTAGCGGCCGCTCAATAGTCGTGCCTGGAGGGTTGTGAAATACGCGGAGCTCACTTGCCGATGGAGTACCTCGTTATGCTCACCCTGAATGGGTTGGCCCACCACGTGCAAATTGGAGCTGCCCCAGGCCGGACCTACCGGACTGGTGAGAGACACGGCAACGGACTCTACGCCCGGCAATGATGAGATCCTGCTCATAACCTCCCGCTCCAATACGATTTTCTGTTGATCTTTACCGTAGCTTGCAGGAGGCCAGGTGAGTGACAGTAATGCAAGATGGTCCGTCCTGAATCCGGTATCGACATGGAGCAACTGATAAAGACTCTTTCCGAGCAACCCGGCTCCTACCATTAGCACTATGGCAACAGCTACTTCGAGAACCACGAGCTTGGATCCGAGCCGGCGCCACGTAATTCCGGCGTTGCCACGAGAGCCTTCCTTAAGGCCCGTTCTGATCTGCGAGAGAGAAGTGCGCGCGATCGGGATGATGGCAAATAGCAGACCTCCGAGCACGGAGATAAAGCACGAGAATCCTATGGTAGAGATGTTCAATCCGAGGTCGCGAAAATAGGGCATGCTAGCCAGCTTGTCTCCTGGAATTAGGCGGGCGAGAAAGCGCATGCCCCATTCGGCAAACACCAATCCGAAGAGCCCGCCCACGGCTGCTAGTACGAGTCCCTCAATTGCAAACTGCTGGAACAAGCGAGCGGTCGACGCCCCAACGGCTCCGCGCACTGCGATTTCGCGGCCGCGCTTGTCCGAACGCAACAAAAGTAACGTGGTCACGTTTACGTAAGCGATCAATAGCAGCAAACCAGCCCCACTAAGCAATATCAGTAGTACGGGACGAACGTCACCGACGATTACGTCGCGGAGCGGCACCAGGGTGGCGGCTCCGAAATCGCGATTGGAGTCTGGATAGTCCTTGCTCAATTGCTGAGCAATCAGTTGCATATCCGCCGCGGCATTTTGGATCGAGACTTCATCCTTAAGCCTCCCGATCGTCATCAGATTGTGGCAGCCTCGTTGTTTCTCACAAGGGTCAGTGCTGCGGAGAGTTGTCCAAAATTCGGCGCCGCCGAAAGGAGCAAAGTGAAAATCGGGTGGCAAGACGCCGATAATGGTGCTGGAAGTTCCATTGAGCGTCACAGTTTGACCGAGAGCATCTTCCCGGGCACTGAATCGTCTTTGCCAGGCGGCGTAGCTGATGATGATGGTGCGGGTGGCGCCGGGAGAATCTTCATCTGGTTTGAAATCTCGTCCTAGTAATGGAGTGACGCCGAGGGTATGAAAGAAGCCGGCGCTTACGCGTGTGCCCGGCACGCTCTCGGCGCCGGTGCTTGTCATTAGTGTGAAGCCGCCGTTCAAGGCAAAGGCATCGATAGAACTAAAGACGTTGTTCAGGTTTTTCCAGTCGGTAAAATCAAGGTACGAGACGATGGATCTCGCATTGCGAGGCGAGGATTCGAAGACTGCTACCAAGCGGGACTGATCGCGATAAGGCAGAGGCTTGAGCAGGGCTGCGTCTGCGAAGCCCAGGATGACTATTGCGGCAGAAGTACCCAAGGTCAAAACAAATATCGCCGTGCAGGCAAATCCAGGATTTTTTCCAAGCTGACGGATCGCATACCGGGAATCCCGCCACAGGTTGTCGACAAAGTTGAGTCTCCGCATATCTCTACACTCTTCCTTCCGTTGGTCCAAACCATGCATTGCGCGCAACGCAGCGTAGCGCGCCTCTTCGGCTGACATGCCTGCCGCTATATTTACTTCGATCTGTCGCTCAAGGTGGTAGCGCAGCTCCTCGTCGAGCTCGGCTTCGACCTGAGCACGCCAAAACAGTGAGCGAAGACGCAACGGCACCGTGTAAAACCAGTGTTCCAAACGCATGACTTAAGTCTCTTTTAACTGCACGACCAGCGAGATGGCGGTTGATAAACGATTCCAGTTGGCAGCCTCGCGCTCGAGTTCCTTCCGGCCTGGGCGCGTCAACGTATAGAACTTCGCGCGTCGATTGTTTTCGCTGGGCTTCCACTCGGCTTTAATCCAGCCCTCTTGTTCAAGTTTGTGCAGCGCCGGGTAGAGCGAGCCGTCGCTGACCTGCAATGTGTCGCCAGAAACTTGTTTGAGGCGTTGACCGATTGCCCAACCGTGTAGCGGCTCCAGGGCGAGGATCTTCAATATCAGAAGGTCCAGGGTTCCCTGGACGAGGTCTGTCGGCTTGCTCATGTTCTCTCTCGGTTACCGAGATAAGTATACACTGTTCCTCTCGGTAAGCAAGAGGTAATCGCCCTTCCCAGCACAATCCAACTCGTGCTGCGCCGAAACTTAGTGGAGGACTCGGCGGCTTTGCGAATGAGTTCGGTGATTTTTTCCCCAGGCTCTTTGAAATTCCCAAGTTGAAATAGAGAGATGACCTTTTCGCATCCGTGAACCAATCGGTCGTAATGCGAACAATGGGCTGCGCTTTTTCTTATAGGCCGCCTGCACCCTGTGACGAGAACATCGTCGTTCGTTTTCTATGTGGTTGTGAGAAGGTCGATTGTCAGATGCAGGGAGCCAATATTGGCATGATAGCGCGCAGAAATTCCCCTAAAGGAACAGTCGGGCACGGATTCAGCTTCCCAACGTCTTTTGAGCCGTATAACAGCTTTTGGTAGCGCCCGCATAAGTCGTCGAAACCAATCGACGTTCCATTGGGCGCGTGCTTCCGCCAAGTCCCTCTCAATGTCGATAACAATTGAGAATCTCAAAGATCCGGCTGTCATAATTTTCGGAACATATTTACTAGTCAGCACAATCACTATATTGATCATGATTGGTTCAGGTGACTGACTCCTACCTATGGACATTCCAAAGGAGGCTTGTTATCTTATTTGCAATGACCAAAGGAAAGGGTGAGATCAACAAGAAATCAGAGGTCCTCAGGGCACGCTCGACTTGATGATCTTGAAAACGCCGCAGTCGATTGGTCCGCTGCACGGATTCGGGATCGCGCGCCGGTTGGAGCAGTTGAGCGAAGAATTGCTTTGCTTGAATGAAGGAACCGTTTACACATCCCTTTTGCGGTTGCAGCAGGACGGATGGATCGCTGCGGAGTGGGGCGCTTCTGAGAATAACCGGAAAGCGAAATTCTATTCGATTACAAAGAGAGGCCTGAAGCAACTAGCGAGAGAGACGGAAGACTGGGAGCGGATTTCCGGAGTGATCGATCGCCTGCTGCGACTGGAGGGCCAGAGATAATGAGCGTTCAAAGGCTCCGTAAGCTATGGCGAAGAATGCGAGACACGGTTCGCAATGAGCCTCACGACTTAGAGTTCCAAACGGAAATCGAAGAACACCTCAGCTTGCTTGTCGAACGGTATCGACGGCAAGGCATGACAGAGGAAGCCGCTGTGTTCGCAGCGCGGCAGCAGTTTGGAAACCCAACTCTGTTAAAGGAGGACCTACGGGCTATGCAGATAATAACTGTTGTCGAGGCGTTGCGGGCCGATCTGACTTACGCCGCCCGCATGCTGCGGAAGAATCCGGGATTCGCGGCGGCGGCGGTGATAACTCTGGCACTGGGTATTGGGGCGAATACCGCCATTTTCAGTCTATGCAATGCCGTGCTTTTTAAGCCGCTGCCTTATGCGGAACCGGACCGCATCGTAATGCTTTCGGAACGACGCCGCGACGGTGTCCTTAGCAACGTAGCGCCAGCGAATTTTGTGGATTGGCGTGACGCGAGCCGATCGTTCAGTGGGATGGCAGCGATGAGGGCGCCCAGTTTTGCGCCCAGCTTCATTCTTGGCGGACAGAGCGAGGCGTCGCGGTTGACTGGACAGATGGTTTCATCGAGTTTCTTTTCCGTGTTAAGCGTCCCGTTCATGCTGGGCCGCAATTTTCTTCCCGAGGAAGAGCGGCCTGGCCAGAATCGCGTCGCCATTCTGAGCTATGCGGCATGGAGCGCACGGTTCGGCGCGGACCCCGACATCTTGGGCAAGTCCATCACGCTGGACGACGCGAGCTACACCGTGGTGGGTGTGTTGCCGGCGAGTTTTGAGTTCGCGAATTCGGCGGCGGATTTCCAGGAGCGCAGCCAGGTTGAGATTTGGGTTCCGATGGCACTCGATCCTCAGAAACTGCAGCGAGGTTCCCATCCGCTGCTCGTGATTGCGAGGCTGAAGCAGGACGTGAAACTGGCGCAGGCGCAGGCTGAGTTGGACGTCCTGGCAGCGAACCTCGCGCAACAGTATCCGGAGCAAAACAAGGACACCGGGATCGTCGCAGTGCCGCTGGCAGATAAGGTGACGGGGAGCGTTCGCGGGGCACTTGAGACCCTGCTTGGCGCCGTTGGACTGGTGCTGCTGATTGCCTGCGCCAATGTAGCCAACCTGCTGCTAAACCGAGCCGCAGGGCGCCAAAAAGAAATGGCCGTGCGGATTGCGCTGGGCGCAAGCCGCGGTCGGCTGGCACAGCAGCTTCTGACAGAGAGCCTGTTACTGGCGAGCCTGGGCGGTCTTGCTGGCTTCGTCTTGGCAGTTGCTGCTATTGCGGCATTAACACCGCAGTTACCTGCCGACCTATCGCGTGCTGCGGGGATTGCGATAGACACGCGATTGCTGATTTTTACTGCCGTGATTGCGCTGGTGACCGGAATTCTCTTCGGACTTGGTCCCTTGTTCGGATCGTGGCGCGAAAGCGCAGTGGAAGCGCTCAAGCAGAACAATCGAACTTCCACTGGAATTCAAACCCGCTTGCGGAGCGGGTTGGCGGTGGCACAGATCGCGATCGCGATCACTCTTCTGATCGGCGCCGGCCTGATGGTCAAGAGTTTTTGGGCGTTGGTGCACGTGGCGCCGGGGTTTCGTTCGGACAGCATCCTGACGGCGCGCTTGCTGCTTCCTACATCTCGCTATGCCGATAGTCGGAAGATCGCTGCATTCGAACGAGCGCTTCGCGAGAGCTTGAACGGCCGATCCGGCATTCAATCCGTAGGGTTTGCAACGTACTTGCCGCTGAGCGGTTTGGACCACGTATTGGGATTCCTCGTCGAAGGTCGCCCGCCATTGCCAATCGGGACTTACAACGTGGCGAAGTACCGCCCGGTGAGTGCGGGCTATTTCGAGACGATTGGCATTCCATTGCTGCGCGGGCGATCGTTCACGGTGGCGGATACGGCAGAGTCGCCGTGGGTGGTGATGATCAATGATTCAATGGCGCGCGAGTATTGGCCATCCGAGAACCCCATCGGCCAGCGGGTACAATTTGGCGGGTCAGGGCGGACGGTGATCGGAGTGGTCGGCGATGTGCTGCACGAGGGGCTGGACGGTGCAGCGAAGGCCGAGATGTATGTGCCGGTCGAGCAGGCGCCGAGAATAGAGAGTAACCCGATCATTGTGGTGCGCACAGCACTCGACCCAGGCTCCGCGGCGGCGGAGTTACGTGCAGTGGTTTCCGCGATTGATCGCACCGTACCAGTGGACCGAATCGAGACGATGCAGCAACTAGTTTCGGGCTCGGTAGCGCAGCCGCGCTTCCGTACCATGATCCTCACGGCTTTTTCGCTGCTGGCACTCGTGATGGCGTCAATTGGAATTTACGGGGTTATGAACCACCTGGTGATTCAGAGGACGCGCGAGTTCGGTATCCGGTTGAGCCTGGGAGCAACTCCATCCGATGTGCTGCGCCTGGTACTTCGTCGAGCAGCGCTATTGATCGGGGCGGGTACGTGTTTGGGACTCGCAGGGTCAGCCCTGCTGGTGCGATTGATCGCGAAGTTGCTTTTTGGCACCGCTCCGTTAGATCCGCTCACGTTCGCGGCGGTGCCAATGTTGCTCGCGGCTGTAGCGCTGGCGGCGAGTTATATCCCGGCGCGGCGAGCGACGCGAATCGATCCGATTGAGGCTCTGCGATACGAGTGATGCGGGCTCCTGCTCGCCTGCGGCTATGACAGATAAAGGACTCGAGTCGCCAAAGGCCATCGCCACATTCCCCACAGATACGCGATTATGCGAATTAACTTCGATACCGAAGGCCCAGACCACTGTGGATGGAACCAGCCTCACTCGCGGTGTGGGAATTGAGACCTCAAAGCTGCGCCAGGCAGCAGCTGCTGTGGTGGTCGTGAGATCTCGAGAGAAGTAGGGCAGGGAATGCGGAGTAGGTTCTGAGACTCCACGTCAGGAAAGCAATCGCATTGCCGTTATGTACGCGCCGACCTTGGGGGTTGTGACTCGCCAACTTGGCAAACTCTAAGTTTTTGCCATTCCCAAATTGCCGATTTCTGCGCCAAGGCTTTGCGACCTGAGTCAGAGTGGTTGCATCCGCAGTCCTTAATAAATAGATCGTGAACGATAAACGTAAGTTGAGGCTCCGGAATCGAGATCTCTACCGTGTTGGGAACAGTACCCCGGAGTGCGT
Organism: Pyrinomonadaceae bacterium; assembly: GCA_036006355.1. Taxonomy (GTDB): domain Bacteria; phylum Acidobacteriota; class Blastocatellia; order Pyrinomonadales; family Pyrinomonadaceae; genus PSRF01. Next base: position 46,906 of record DASYPT010000074.1, read on the forward strand.
TGTTAGACGGTAAGATGCAACGTCCCTGATGACGCCACCCCTGAACCACCGTGCTCTCACACGGTGTTTTTTGCCTATCCAAATGTACTTCACAAAAGCCAAACTTTTTGCAGTTAAGTGATGTCTACTACGCCATCGCCCTACCGCGACGATAAAAACCACTCGTACGCCGGGCGGCCTACCATCTAGTTAGTCGATAGCGCACTGACCGTTTGCGTCGCGTGAAATACCGCTCGCTTCTTAGCCATTGTCCGAGAACTATTAGCTGCATAGTCTGTCGGAGAAGCTACTGCCGCGTCTGTGAACGGAGATCAAAATGTCCGAATGTCGTTTCCGATAAGCTGCGAGCAGGGTAAGGAGGGAACCAATTCTATATTTGGAACTTTGAGGTATATGACGATTCGGAAGCTACCTAAATGGATTTTACTGTTCACGCTAGTCATCACATATTCAGGTCCTGTTCTTGGTCAGGATCGAGCGAGTCTCACGGGTGCAGTCAACGATGAGTTTGGTGCATCGATTGTCGGTGCGACGATCACGGTGACGAGCGCGGTGGGTACACAGAGCGCCACGAGTTCGGGGGCTGACGGAACATATTACTTTAGTGGTTTGGCGGCCGGAGAATATAAGGTGAGTGTATCAGCAAAAGGCTTTGCGACATCAGGAGAACTTGAAGTCGATGTCGTAACCAAGCGACGCAACATACTCAATGTGACATTAAAAGTGGCGTCGATTCAGTCAGAAGTTATGGTGGGCGGCGACGGTGACGTAAGCACCGAGCCGGCAGCAAATGCAGACCAAAGGTTAGTTATTGGACGGGATCTCGAAGCCTTGCCAGACGATCCGGGTGATCTGGCTGCAGCTTTACAGGCCCTTGCGGGACCTTCAATAGGTCCAGACGGCGGACAAGTTGTTATCGATGGCTTTTCCAGCGGAATTATGCCTCCTCGTGATGCAATTCGCGAGATTCGAATAAATCAGAATCCATTTGCCGCAGAAAGGGACACAGCAAGCGGGTCCATAGAGATTCAAACGAGAGCGGGAGCCGATAAATTTCATGGCAGCGTCTCATCGAATTTCAATGATGAGAGTCTGAATTCACGGAATCCGCTTCAAACGGACTCGTCTAAACGCGCCCCATTCCAGGTACGCCGATTAGGTGGAAACCTCAATGGCCCTCTGAAAAATAAGAAGGCTTCGTTCTATCTCGATTTCAGCCGTAACGAAACCGATGATAACGAACTGGTTCGCGCGACCGTTCTGGATTCGTCGTTAAATCCTCTCTCACTCAGTCAGCTTACTTTCACTCCTCGAAGAATCACTGTTTTTAGTCAGCGCGTGGACTATGCCATCAACACCAAAGACAATTTGGTCGAACGTTACAGCTACAACCGAGACTTCTCGCCGACCACAGGTATCGGCGGCTTTTCACTTCCAGAGAGAAGCATTCGTCAAATCTCTAGCACTCATCTGTTTCAGCTCACTGACACAGCTGTGCTGAACACCAACCTGGTAAACGAAACGTGGCTCCAGTACTTACATAATCAAGTTGAGGCGTCCGCCGCCTCGTCAAATCCAACGCTAAATGTCGATGGTTCTTTTGTCGGTGGGGGATCGTCAGTTGGCCACCAACTCAGCACTACCAATCGCTGGGAACTCCAAAACATCACACAGATTCTAAGGGGTAATCATAGTGTTAAGTTCGGAGGACGCTTCCGCATCGTTACGATAAAGGACATAAATCCTGCAAATTTCAACGGCCAGTGGACGTTCGCGGGTGGAAGCGGCGGACTAACAAGTCTTGAGCGCTATCGAAGGACACTGCAGTTACAAGAGCTGAATCTGACTCCAGAACAAATTCGCGCTGCAGGTGGCGGTGTGGCGCAATTCAGCATTTCAATAGGTAACCCGCTAGCTACTGTCAGACAATTCGACTTGGAACCATTTGCCCAGGACGATTGGCGCGCGCGGCCGAATCTAACAGTGAGCTATGGCTTGCGCTACGAAATCCAAAACCACGCCAGCAGCCTGATGGGGTTCGCGCCGAGACTCGCAATCGCCTGGTCGCCAGGAACGGTGACGAACAGCCACGCGCCAAGGACTGTCATTCGAGCCGGTGCCGGCATCTTCTATCGACGCTTCGGAGAGATTTCGACTCTGAACGTCAATCACTTCAACGGCTCGAATGTGCAGCAGTTCATTTTTTCCGAATCGACAAATTCGGCGATCCCCACCGACCCATTCACGCTTGGTGTTTTGAATTCGTTTCGCTGCGTTGATGGATCGACCACCCCGGACTGCATAACCAGCCTGCCGTCATTGGTCGGCGCTAAGCCGGTTACACAAACGGTTTGGCGAGTAGCTCCCGGCCTGCGTGTGCCGGCTATATATCTTTTCGGAACCCAGGTTGAGCGACAGTTACCTCATAACTTTACTGTGGTACTCGGCGCAAATGCGCGTCGGGTAGTTCATGCAATTCGCATTCGGGATATTAACGCTCCGATTCCGGGAACAATTACTGAGGAAAATCCCAGCGGTACTCGACCAAACGCCGCCGTAGGAGAGATTAATCAATTCGAAGGCGCGGGACGCTTCCACGTCGAACAGTTCGTAGTAAGTTTCAAGAGTAGGCTCAATGCGCATTTCTCTCTTGATGGTAGCTACTCAGTCAATAAAGCAATGAGTGACACTGATGGGCAGGATGGCGGCGACATTCCCGGTGTTCCCCGGTTTCCGCATAGTTCCTACGACGTGCAGACTGATTGGGGCGTCGCAGCGTATGATGTCCGGCAATACTTCTCGCTTTTTGGAACTTACTCTAATCCGAAACTGTGGAAACTTAATTTCGCACCGTTCATAGTTGCGAGATCGGGATATCCCTTCAATATCACTACTGGAATTGACTCAAATCTCGATCATCAATTTACAGATCGACCGAGCTTTGCCGGCCCTAACGCCAACTGCGCGTCGCCGGTGATCCGGTGCACACGTTATGGCAACTTCAATCTGATTCCGAACCCTGGAGAGAAGATTATTCCGCGAAATTTCGGCCGAGGGCCGGCGGTTTTCCTTCTTAATCTACGGGTAAGTCGTTCCTTTGGCTTTGGCAACGTTAGCAAAGCATCAGCCAAAGCAGCATCGGAAAAGAAGTACAGTTTGACTATCTCTACAGCTATTCAAAACCTGCTCAATAAAGTCAATTTAGCCGTGCCGGTCGGCAACTTATCCTCTCCGTTATTCGGGCAAGCTCAGGGCCTGACTGGCTTTGGTGGTATCGGCGGTGGCAGCGCCGACGCGGGAAATCGTCGCATATTTATCAACGCTCAATTTAGCTTCTGAAGACCCGACTCAACGCAATGAAATTGCGAGCTCTGCCTGGTGCGCTGACGAATCTAAGAAAAAGAGAGCGCTGGGAAATACTCAATGTGAGACAGGAGACCGAGCGCGAATTGAGCCTTAACGCGATGGGCGATAAATGGACACAACGAAAAAGTTGAGTAATGAACGTTTAAGATGGCCCAGTATGATTCAAAGTTTCATAATTCATGGTTTTTGCAGCAGAAAGCGCGTCTGATTTTGATGGGTTCTTAAGAGCAGTTTCTTCCACGAAGTACTAAAATTCATTCTAAATAGTGAACCGAGAGTGAAGGTCTGTTCATGTCTCGGATCGCCGGCTTGCTTATCGATGGAGATGCACATTGACCGCTTCAAAAAACGGCCACCATATTGGCTGCTAATTGCCCTGGTACCGGTCCTTAACGGCTCAATCAGCGCGGCCAGAACGTATGTGGATCCATACGCCAAGAAGCCAGACTGGCAGCAAATAATCTTTACGTTCGTCGATTGGATGTTGGTTGCTGCGTTTACCCCAGTGATCTATGTTCTCGCGCATCGTTACCGCGTAAAGAAACCGAGAGTCTTGCGCGCGCTCCTGGCTCACTTGCTTGGCGCGCTTACGCTATGCATTTTTTGGGCTTCACTGGGCCTGCTGGTGGGCTGGCCGTTGCACTATTTTAACTGGCCTGGAGGTCCGCTCAAGATAAGCGTGGCGTGGATGCTAGTCAAGCTGCCGTTGTCACTACTGCTATACGTATTAATGCTCGGCTGTATGTATGCGTTTATGTACTATGATGAAGCGAGCGAACGGGAGTCCCAGCAAGCGCGGCTCGCTACGCAATTGGCCGAAGCTCGGCTGAGTGCTCTGCGGATGCAACTTAACCCTCACTTTCTTTTTAATAGCCTTAACGCTATTACCGTTTTGGTGAGGGACCAAAAAACCGAAGATGCCTCCCAAATGCTCGAACTGCTGAGCGATGTGTTACGAGAGGTCTTGCATTCCAGGAAACATGCCGAAACGACTCTGCATGAAGAGCTGGCATTTATTGAAAAATATCTGACCATCGAACATGTTCGCTTTTCAGATCGTCTTGATATCCGGTGGTCTATAGACCGCACAGCGCAGAATATTCTGGTACCCGAACTGATTCTCCAGCCACTGGTGGAGAACGCTATCCGTCACGGCATTAGTCATCGGGCTCAAGGTGGCGTAATCGAAATAATAGCCAGAGAATCGAATGATGAGATCGTTCTTAGTGTGCGCGACAATGGCCCCGGATATCAAGCACCTTCGGAGGAAGGTCTTGGCTTAGCTAACACACGAGAACGGCTTTCAACATTGTATGGAAACTCCGGGCACCTGGAATTGATGCCAGCCGAAGGCGGCGGTGTGATCGCGACAGTGAGCTTTCCGATAAAGAGGAATAATGATGAATAAGATTCGGGCACTCATAGCCGACGATGAGCCACTCGCACGTCGCGGCATAAGACAATTGCTCGAACCGCACGACGACATTGAGATTGTCGGCGAGGCTAGGAATGGTCGCGAAACGGTGCTTGCCTTACGAGAGCTGAAACCAGATTTAGTATTCCTTGATATTCAAATGCCTTTGCTGGATGGCTTTGGGGTTCTTCGAATAATAGGTGTTAAGCAGATACCTTCAGTCATATTTGTAACGGCACATGATGAGTTTGCCGTGCGTGCTTTCGATGCGCACGCGCTTGATTACCTGGTCAAACCCCTAAAGAAGGCCCGATTTGCGCGGGCGCTTGAACGGGTGCGCGAACAACACCGCTCCGCAGCTGTATCCGACCTAACCCGAAAGTTATCCGCTTTGTTGGAAGAGCGGGAAAAGGAACGTCATGACCGAAAGGTGATCGTGCCAACTTCAACGGGAGACTTAATAATCAACTCAGACGAAATCGATTGGATCGAAGCTGACGGGTATTATGCTGCGATTCACGCCCGCAATGGACGTCACCTGGTGCGAGAATCTCTCGCATCTCTAACAGAACGACTTGACCCTGCTGGCTTTGTGCGTGTGCACCGGGCGGCAGTCGTTAACCTTGACCGTGTGACCGAGGTTCGCCATGAGGGTTCAGAGACTCTTCTTGTCTTACGCGGTGGTGTTCGTATCCCGGTAAGCCGCCGCCGAAGGCAAGTAACACGACAAATCCTGCAACGGATCGAGAATGAGTGATCCGGAGTTGGCCCGATGCAATGTCCGCTTAAGTCACAAGCGACAACGTGACCCCTCCAACAAAATACACCGCGAGATTGAGCACAGACGGAAACTAATCCCTGTGCGGTTTCTTTTTTGTGCTAATAGCTTTTGCACTGATCTCTATCATTGCTTTGGTGGGCGCGCCCGGGATCCTCTTTGTAATCGCATTTTTAGCATTCGTTGTGGGCATTGTCGTTTGGCAGACTTCATTTTATAGATTCAGTCGCTCTCCAATCCGTAACGCTGCTCAGACATTTGTTTAGCTGGCCTGCGTACCAGCGCTGCCCTTACTGTCATGTACCCTTCAAATGAACGTTAGATTGTTGGCTAACCTTATCGATTTGGGCAATCTTCAACCTGCAGTGCCTCACGAAGACTGGTTACCTCAATTCCGTAACGTTTGATCTTGGCGTTAAGCGTTGAAATTTTGACGCCTAGTGCGAGTGCGGCGCGGCGTTGGTTGCCACCTGCTCTTATAAGCGCACTGCGAATCAGGCTGCGTTCAAATTCCGATACTTGTTCCTTAAAGTTAAGCTTGGTGTGACCCTGGTCCGCCGCTCGTTCAAATGATTTGAGTCCGGTCAGAACCAACAGCGCAATATCTCTTAACTTGGTGAGGTCGCGGTTGAAAGCGAGATCACGCGGTCTCGAAATATCGGGTTCATTCCCCGACGGGACCCGGCGAGGAACTGAGCTTAATCGACGCTGTGAACACATTGCGCAATCATCCGTCCAATCTTTGGGACTAATGGGCCAGGAGCACTCCGACAGCTTTCGCTTAGGCCATTACCTTTGCTCCTCACGCGCCCGATTCATTCGCACTCCAGGCTAACACCCGCTGACTATAGGCATTTGATCCCGTCAGAAGGCTGCGCACAAGCATGATTCAGTCAGTGGTCGGGAACATGCTGCAAGCGGTGTCAAGGAAAACGGTGTCCCTAGAATCATTTCAGATCGATTCCTATTATGTGATCAAAGGGGCTATTGCCCTGCTGAGTCACCTTACTCGCGACTACTGAACCTCGATCTTCGTAAGTGGGGATTACGAGCGCCGAAATCATGTCCACTTGCGACGTGCCGCACGCCGAGGCAGAGCGCGTCCAGGACGAGTGAAACTAGCTCCTCTGTCAAGGGAGGCGTAATGCGAATAGAGCCGATCGCGAGAGGGACCCGGTGATGTTTGGAAGGAATTGACCTGCATCATGGGTGTCAGGAAAAATTCGATTCAAAGCCAGGCATGACAAGCAAAGACAATCAACCAAATGCTGTCATTTGGAAATGGTGGTGGATGACCACATGCTTCTTTGCCGGTAGCAGCATGTTTCCTACCGTTGGCTGAATCATTTTGTGCGAAGGAGGACCTCAGACAGACCAAATGTCTATAATCCAGCATGCGTTTGCCTACGTGGCGAGCGAAGTGGTCGCGTTGGGAATGAAGGCACGTGGCCCCTACGGCGGAAGTTGTGGGAGACTTCCGCCGCTTGATTCGCAAGGTCCATCGGGCACAAGTTCGCGCAAACCACACATCTCTCTCTGTCGAAACTCTGACCCCTGACGCTGTCATTGTGCTGACAAACCTTTATCCTGAAATTAACCTGTAACACCACTGTATTTTGTTATTCACGTATTCGAATGCCGTTTGCTGTCAATTACCTACCTATTGCTGATTCTTCGTTGTCTGAAAGCGTCTGAGATTGCTAGCGTTACTCAGCGGGTTATGTGGTGATGAGTGAAGTCGAATCGGCAAAAAAAGACTTGGCGCACGAGTACTTCAGATAAAGGTAAAGGCTTGCGGCTGCTTGAAGTCGATACAACTCTTTATTCGACTATGGCGTTTCGAACTGATCATGCCGCTCAAAGGCGCTTTCCTCCTTTGCTCTTAACTTAACCTCGCTGTACCCCAGACTCTTTCATCATTCGTGTGAAAAAGAGCCACAAACTTCTGCAAATCGAAAGAAGGTGTGAGATGGTTAGTCTTCGCCTGTTATTTCTTGTGGCGTTGGTCCTTCTTTGGGGAAATCAAATTCAATCCCAAATACCACGGGACGGAGTGCGCGCCTATGAGCGCGGTTTGAGAAAACTGAAACAATCAGATTTGGATGGTGCAATCAGCGAGTTAACGGACGCTATTCTGATAACTTCGGGTTTCACGAGAAAAATGGTCTCTGCTGACAAGCAACAGCTGAGTATCGGAGATGTTGGTACTAACAGCGGGCTCATGAGCCTCACTGTTATTGATCCGTTCATCGCCGAACTCTACTCGACCAGAGCTCTTGGACGTCTTCGCAAGAGAGATTTCACTGGGGCAATCTCAGATTGGGATCGGGCAATTTATATAAACCCTCAGTCAGCTTCGGCCTACAACAATCGTGCAGTTGGTCACTATTTATCGGGAAACAAAGAGAGTGCAGTTAGCGATTGGAATCGTGCACTCAAGCTCGATCCCGGTTCAACAAACGCCTATACAAACCGAGGTGGGGTTAAGCTTGAGTTAGGCGATCTCACTGGTGCTTTGGCGGATCTGAATCAAGCCACCACTCTCGAATCGACTGCGGCGATGCCTTACGTGCACAGGGGCTATCTTTGGATTGCCGCATACCAATCGCATCTCAACGTTAATGACTTGATCTCGCCCTACTTTTCGAATGCTGAAAGCTTTGTCGACCGAGGATTAGCTGATTTCAATCGTGCGATTGAACTGGATCCGAAACTTGCGCAAGCCTATAGCGGACGTGCGGTTGTCGAGATTAGCCTGAACAGGTTTGACCAGGCTTTTTCAGATTTCAGTTCTTCTCTCAAGCTCAAACCTGATCAACCTAACGCTTACATGAATCGCGGCCTTGCTCTGTTGATGCTAGGAAAGACTCAGGAGGCGGAAAAGGATTTCGATCACTGCTTGCGGCTTGCACCGAATAAGAGTGAGGAACTGAAACGTAAGAAAGAGTTAGCAAAGGAGTTGGTAGAGAAGCCGTAAGAGTTGCTTATTAAACGAGCAGGCGGTAGGTCCTTCATGGTTCAAAGTGTTCCCAATGGCGATTGAGTTCAGTCACTCTGAATCTATTCAACAGATACTCATTGAAGTTGGACCACTGACCTTGCGCATCGCCTGATTAGCCGTTCACGTATTGGCAGATGTTTGAATAGGGAGCTACCTCGTAGGATCCGGGCGCTCGGCCTTCGAAGATCGGCGTCACAACTAACATGAATAATTCGTCATTCAAGCCGGCTAAACCGGGTGATTCTGTGCCCTCAAGCGTGTCCCGCATCACATCTGTGGACTTTGTGCGTGGGGTGGCAATGATCCTTATGGCCATTGATCACGTGCGGGTGTACTCGGGCGTACCTGCCGGAGGGTCGACGCCCGGAATCTTCTTCACTCGGTGGATCACACACTTCGTTGCGCCTACTTTCGTCTTCCTCGCTGGCACCTCTGCGGACCTGCATGGAAGCAGGTTATCAAGTCGAGGCGCGCTGTCGCGGTTCCTTCTGGTTAGAGGAGCTTGGCTGGTGTTGCTAGAGTTGACGGTGATCCGAATCTGCTGGACCTTCAATTTCGATTTCTCTCATTACCTTCTGGCCGGCGTGATCTGGATGATTGGCTGGTGCATGATCTTAATGGCCGCTGCCAATTACCTGCCGTCGAAGGTCGTGGGAGCGATCGGCCTTGCCATTATTGCGCTGCACAATCTTACGGATCTCTTTACCCAGCGACTGGAGCAGGCATTCGGAAATAATGGACCGAATTGGTTTCTGAAGCTTCTCTATTTCGGCGGCGAGGTGAAAATAGGTGGCTCTTCTCCTTCGCTGTTTATTCTCTACGTCATCTTGCCATGGCTCGGGGTCATGATGGCAGGGTTCGCGTTTGGGCGAGTAGTGCAAATGCCGCCGGAACGTCGCCGAGTTCTATTTCTTAAACTCGGCGTGGCACTCACTGCTCTTTTTATTCTGCTGCGAACGGTGGATATCTATGGCGATCCGCGACCGTGGAGAGGTGATCAACATTTACCGAGAATCCTCTCATTTCTCGCGACTACCAAGTACCCGGCGTCGCTGCTCTTTCTGCTTATGACACTCGGACCTATGCTGATGCTGTTGTCGTTCGCTGAGGGCTGGCGGGGCAAGCTGCAGGAGGCAATTGCAACGTTCGGACGCGTGCCAATGTTTTACTACCTGCTGCACATTCCCCTGATTCACGTTGCGGCCTGCATTGTATCTCTCATTCGTGAACATCGTGTGGATGCGTGGCTTTTTGCCAATCGTCCTGTGGCTCCTCCTCCGGTGCCGCCCGGTTACACTTGGAGCCTGAGCTTGCTGTATCTGGTGTTCGCCTTATGTGTGATCGCTCTGTATTTTCCATGTCGTTGGTTTGCGGGAGTGAAGAAACGCCACAAGATGGGCTGGATCAGCTATCTGTGAAACTAGAAATGATGGAGTGTAGATAAAGCTTGTCTCAAGTAACTCAAAGCTTTTCGCGACGGAGAATGTCACCATGAAAGTGCAGCGACTGACGCCTATACTTAACGTCTCGAGTCTCCAGGAGAGTTTTGAGTGGTTCGAAAAACTCGGCTGGCGAAAGGTTTTTGATTGGGGTGAGCCACCAACCTTCGGCGGGGTATGCAACGGGGACGTTGCAATCTTCCTTTGCCAGAACGGGCAGGGTTCACGCGGTGGCCCCATCCCCACATACGAGACTTCCGGGGGCTGGATAAGTTTTCTCGGCGATGATGAAGCCGGCGGTGTCTGGATGAGTTGGAAATTGGAATCAACTGGCGCGGTCGACGCTGCATATCAACTCGCAATACGAAATGGGCTGATGGTAACGATGCCACCGATTGATGAGCCATGGAACGTTCGCGAGTTTCACCTGCGTCATCCTGACGGACACATGTTTCGAGTGGGCGCAGACCTTGAGGAAGCGCATTCGTGCGGCAGTCGATCCTAATTCAAGCCGCTATCCCATACAGACATCTGCCCATATGCATCAGCTTTCCACTGAGCGCAGATGAGCGGGGCGACAGCTCTCCCTGTCGAGGGTATCTAATTGCTGGGTTCACACGGTGTTCGAAGCGTGTGCTCACAGCGGCGATCAGATGCTCCTCGCCGAGAAGCCCGGCACACCGATTTTTTTATCGATGGGCCACTCCGACGCTATAGCGAACGCCTGCCTGAATCAAAATTGAGTGTGTACTGGTACATCAGAAGCGGCGAACGAGAAAGCGCCGTCCTCCGGCGAGCACGCCGATGCCCGACGCTAACAGTGCCCAAGTCCCCGGCTCCGGAACCGAATTGGGGCTTTGTGTAGTGATGTTCAGCGTCGAGAACAAGATCGCGCCACCATTTGTGTCTGTTGGACCAAACAGTCCCCCGCCAGGCCCTTGGAAAGTAAGATGAATGGTCGCACTACCTCCGCTCAGCGCTCCAAAATTCGTGAGCGAGAACGTGAACACGTCATACTCGGTGTTCGGGGCACCAGTTCCCCCGTTCAGCGCCTCGGCAGCCGTGTTGATCGCAGATGTGAGCACGTCGCCCCCATTGATCTGATACAGCGCGATCTGATTGCCCGCCTGATTCGAATCGAGGTCCCAGAGTCCCACTGTCAGTGAAGCGGATGTAATCGTTTCTCCTGCCGGAATCACATACACGAAGGTCCAACTCTTGTCGCAGTTGCTAAGAGGCGCGGCGGCTTCAGAGCCGCAGAAGTCCGTGAAAAACGGCGCCACGAAATTGCTGCTGATTACACCGCTGCCGTATGTGTTGCCGCTGACCAGCGGGGCACCGCCTGCAAATGGGTTCGTGGGCGCCGTGTTGCCGACCGACACGACGATGGAACCGGCTAAGGCTATGCTGGGGAGAACGAGCGTAACCAGTGCGGCGAGTAAGTAGAGACATATCTTGTTCATACGTCGAAACCTCCGGAATTGATTTTGGGGCGCGCACATTAACAACTTGACCTTTAGTGGCAAAGTGAGATTCAGTAACCGGCATGAACCATGCAGTAAACGGGCGGTCCACCGAAAAGGCTTCCGATCGCAAGAGCCCCTCATCCGTGGTCTCCAACGTTAGAACAGTCGGTGTTGAAATGGTTCGAACAAATCTGATTTCTCCTAATGAGGGAAACTTGGATGCTTTCCCGCATGCGCACTCCGATGATTCCGTCGTCACACGCGGTCGGTAACTTAGGGTAAGCGCGCTTTCTGCTGATTAGATACCGCCCGCTGATTTTGTCTTGCTAGGATGAGGCGTCCAAAGGCGTTAAGTCTGATAGGGTGGCTGACATCTGCCGAAGCGAAAGACATTAGAGGTTCCATTAAGATCGTCCCATTTCAACTTTACATTGCACGATGGTGGTTTTGCCTGGGCAAGTCTCAAAGTACTGCGTAGCCAAGTACTGAACGACGCCACCACAAACAGATCATTCAGCGGGAAACTCGCCGCGCAGGACCGCCAGCATGCGTGGGTCAGGCGCATTTTCTTGGTGGCACGTCCTCGGTTTTCATCGTCCTCATGATTACTTACCGCGGCGCAAAAACAGATGAGGATTAAACGGAAAGGTGGGGAGAGCGTTTTCACGAAGGAAAATCAACCGCGAATAGAGCGATCGTCACGGATTGCCGCTGTTTTTAGACGAGTTTTTGTGGGACTAACAAGCGGAGGCAGTCTGGTCATCTTAACACAGCGAGGAGCCCTCTTTATTTCTGAATCTCTATATGGTCCATGTTTTCAAATGCCGCCTTCACACCCCACCCACCGAAGTTTTCACTAACCGCCAACCAAAGGTCGTTATCACCTTTGACTAATGGTAGGTATAGCTCATCAAATAGGCCAATTGTTCCCACGAACCGGTAGTCTCTTGAACCGTAGTTATTATTGCCACCGTATATAAGGCGGCTATTCAGATAGACCTTGACTCTGTCGCTGAAACCAAACCTCATTCTCTTCACTTGATCAATATCCGAGGTAATGACAAATCTCGTGAAGACGGTGTTTCCGTTTTCCAATCCTTGGAGTCGGGCCAGATTGGCCACACCACTCTTGTCAGAACTCAGGTTCTGCCAGGTCAATTTCTCCCACTCACCCAAGGTTAGAACGTATTTGCCTTCAAGTAATTTTTCATTGAAGGAACTCGACACGTGCCATTGCATGACAGTTCCTGGTTCAGTGCTCTCTGCCTTCTTGACCGATCCACGAAGATTAACGTCCTTCATGTCAGTGAAGCTGAAGTTTGAGAAATGTGCGGGCGTCTCAGTGGCGTCGAAGACACCTACTCGACCTTCCGCACGTTCTCGTTTCAGTTCTACAAAAAGGGCCGGCGTCGCCATGTCCTTTATATAGATGTCGGCGTTGTTGCCCGAGACGACGATTTTGATGTGAGTCCACTGATCCCACTCATATTTCGTGGGTACGCTGTAACTTTCGCCTGAGTACAACTGGTAACTGTCGATGCCATTGAAAAGAGGCTGGTATTGATTAGCATCCACCTCACCCGACCGGTGAGGCCGCAGATAGAACTGCTCGTGATTCTTAAAGTCCCGGAGTCGGAAGACTGCGCCGACGAAATTCGTGGCTCTTCCAAACGCTACGTCGAATTCAATAATTCCATCTGTGAATTGCGAACCCTTAACGATTGCCAAACCTCCTTTCAAATAGAGACTTGGGCGACCGAGGTACTCCTCAAATCGGCTTCCTGATGCGTCGATTTCCCATTTTGAAAAGTCAAGCGGGACGGTTTGTTGGGCTCGAATTGGTCCTGCAAGAGCGACCAAAACAATCGTGCTGAGAACAGAGAACCTCATACCTAGTGCCCCCTAAGTACTGCTGTACAATTCAAGTTACCCATGTTGCGGTATAAGTATTGCCGACCACCAATGTTACGAACAAGATCTTCTCAGTCGGCGGTCCGATGAAAGCATTAAACGGTCGTGTTGGAGCCAAAGTAGAAGCCGATGTCTTGCTCGAACTGCTGCTTCGGCCAGGCGCGTGCCGAAAGTCGCGCGGAGATCCTTCCAGATCAGTCCTTCAATTTCAGCAAGTCGACAAGCGGTTTGAAAACCTTTTTTGGTCTCCTGCAAGCACGACTTCTACTCCTGAAAAAAATGTAAAAAAGGACTTGCGAAACCGAACAGTTGCGCATAAACTTGCAACCGATCGGTTTCATGAGCGGGCGACAAATATGAGAAGAGACATTTTCCAAGCCATAGCCGACCCGACGCGGCGGGCGATCATTGCGTTGATCGCGTTGCAGGCGATGACACCAAACGCCATCGAGAAGCATTTCAACACCACGAGACAGGCCGTCTCGAAACACCTGCGAATACTCACCGAGTGCGAGCTTGTAAGACAGGAACAAAAGGGACGAGAGATCTACTACTCGCTGGAGACGGAGCAATTGAAAGCGGTCACGGATTGGCTGGAGAAAGTGCAAGAGATTTGGGAAGGCAACTACAAGCGACTCGACGCGTTACTCGCCGAGTTGAAGCAAGCACAGAAAGAGGAGCGAAAGAAATGAAACCTGCTGAAGTGAGCACGCCGTCAGATCGAGAAGTGCTGGTGAAACG